>NZ_JAQYWQ010000006.1:0-13800 GCF_029379315.1 Nostoc sp. S13 | reverse complement strand
ATCCCGCGAGATACAAAACCAACACCAACCCAAGTTATCCCGCGAGATACAACACCAACACTAACACCAGTTATCCCGCGAGATACAACACCAACACTAACACCAGTTATTCCGCGAGATACAACACCAACACTAACACCAGTTATCCCGCAAAATACAACACCAACACTAACACCAACACCAACTACAATACCAACACCAACACCAGTTATCCCGCGAAATACAACACAGGATGAGACAATGCCTACTGGTAACTATATCGGGGTCGGTGGTAATTTTGGATTGAGTGGAGATACTGCTTTAGGTGAAAGTGCTTTTACTATCTTTAGTAAAATTGGTTTAAGAAATAACTTCTCTTTTCGTCCTGCTGCTACGATTAGTGACAAAACTGTATTTCTTATACCTGTAACAATCGACTTTCCAGTGGAATCAATCACGGATTTGGGAGAATCCCAAATAATTGCAGTTCCTTACATAGGAGGGGGAGCAGCAATTTCCACAAATGAAGATACTTCTGTAGGATTTCTTCTTACGGGTGGTGTAGATGTGCGTGTATCACCTGAATTTACCGCAACTGCTGGACTAAATGTTGATTTTCTCGATACAACTGATATTGGGCTACTGTTAGGAATTGGTTACAACTTTTAAAACTTAGAGTTGATTTAAGTAAGTCGGCCAATGATGCCAAGCTTTGATTTATGATGCCATAGTTGTGTGAAAGCTTTTAAACTCTTTTAGAAGCGGTTGAAAAAAGCTTTTGTACTCAACTATATATGGAATCTTTAGTAAGTAAATCCCATCAAAATAATAATCATAGACTAAAGTCGAATAAGCCAAGAATGTATTTTCTCTTATGCTTATCTTAGAGCGTAGGATAAAAATCCATCAAAACTAGTGGTCTATGTGATTAATTTTGAAGGATGTAGAGACGTTACATGTAACGTCTCTACAATGGTTTTAACCTTTGTTTAACCCATCAGAACTTATAACATGAACCATTAATAGTCCATGTCATAAGTTTTAAGGGGTAGTGCGAGCATCTTGCTCGCATTATATAGTCAGCGAGCAAGATGCTCGTATTACACCTACCCATCAAAATTAATGGGACAGACTAGTAGTACAGTACGGCGTAAATAAGCCACCATTTGAAATGTTTGAAACCTTTGATAACAAGTAATTCCGCCTTGCGGTACTAGTGATCTGTGCAATTAATTTCGCACTTACGTAGAGACATTATATGTGACGTTCTCTACAACGGTTTCTAATTTATTAATACTATTTTTTTATACTTAAATGGTAGATAACGATGAGCGCAACGACTACCACCAATCAGAATGTTGATAATCATGCGTATATGACAGTAGCCTTAAGCCAGCTTAGGGAGACTTTGGTGAAGCACGCTGACCCCAATTTGCTGGAGGAGGATATTACACATGAAAAAAGTCCGATCGCTTCATATTTAATAGATTCGATTATATCCCCTGAACCTTCTGCGTTAGATAGACTTTGTGTCACTTTTGGTTTAAGTGATTTTGAACGGAATTTACTGCTGTTATGTGCTGGTGTAGAACTTGATGCTAGTTTTCCAATACTTTGCGCTGCGGCTTGTGGAAATACACAGCGTACTTATCCCACTTTTGGTTTGGCGATGACTATGTTAGAAGGTATGCACTGGGATGCCTTTACTCCCGCAGGTGCGCTACGCAGGTGGAAATTAATCGAAGTGGGTTCTGGAAGTGAGTTGATGAGTAGTCCTTTACGGATTGATGAGCGGATACTGCATTATTTAATGGGTGTACAGCATTTAGATGACCGTTTGTTGGGGATAGTCGAACCTGTAACAGTGAATCCAGATTTAGTACCCTCTCATACACAAATCTCAGAAAAAATGGTAGCTGCTTGGTGGATGGAGATTCATGATTTTCTCAAGCTGCCAATATTACAGTTATGTGGAAATGAAGTAGCTAGTAAACGTCCAATTGCGGCTCTAGCTTGTCACTATTTGGAATTAAGCTTATACGCAATTGCTGCTCATGCTTTGCCAACAACTCCCAGTGATCTCAAACAATTTAAGCTACTTTGGGAGCGGGAGGTGGCACTAGCTAATTGCGCGTTGTTAATTGACTGTGATGATTTAGAAGGTGCAGATACAGGAAAAGAAGGAACGATTACGTATTTATGCGAATGGATGCGTTCTCCGGTAATAATTACTACTACCGAACGCAAGCGATCGCGATTAAGACCGTTACTAGTTTTCGACATCGAACGTCCGACAACAAAGGAACAGTACACTATCTGGGAGCAAGCATTGGATGATACATCTGAATTTCTTAATGTTCAAGTAGATAATTTAGTATCTCAATTCAATCTCAGTGTTCCGGTGATTCAAGCAGCTTGTTCTCAAGCTAGCGTTCAGTGGCATCAGCAGAAGTCAGAAGTTACAGAAATTCCAACAGATTTTAACTATCTTCTTTGGAATACTTGCCGCGCCCAAGCTCGTCCGAAATTAGATGATTTAGCACAGCGAATTGATTGTGCAGCAGACTGGGAGGATTTGGTATTGCCAGAATCTCAGATACAAGTTCTTAGAGATGTTGCGATGCAGGTTAAGCTACGAGCCAAAGTATACGATCGCTGGGGTTTTGGAGGCAAAAGCAAGCGAGGATTGGGAATAAGCGCTTTGTTTGCTGGTGTCAGTGGTACAGGTAAAACAATGGCAGCTGAAGTCCTCGCGCTGGAATTGCAATTAGATTTATACCGGATTGATTTAAGTGCAGTAGTTAGTAAGTATATCGGGGAGACAGAGAAAAATCTCGGTAGGGTATTTGATGCGGCAGAGTTGGGAGGTGTAGTATTACTATTTGATGAAGCCGATGCTTTATTTGGTAAACGCAGTGAAGTCAAAGATTCCCACGATCGCCACGCCAATGTCGAGGTAAGCTATTTACTACAGCGTATGGAAAGTTACCGAGGACTTTCTGTATTAACAACTAACTTAAAAAGTTCATTAGACCAAGCATTTCTTCGTCGGATTCGCTTTATTACGCAGTTTCCCTTTCCAGATTCAACTCAAAGGGCAGAAATTTGGCGGCGGATTTTTCCCAAGTCTACACCAACAGAAGGTTTAGATTATCAAAAGTTAGGACAGTTGAATGTTGCAGGAGGTAATATTCGTAGCATTGCATTGAATGCTGCATTTTTAGCAGCACATGCTAACGACGCAGTAACAATGTATTATATGTTGCAGGCAGCTAAAAGCGAGTATATCAAATTAGAGCGATCGCTCACGGATACTGAGGTTAAGGGGTGGGTTTAGGGATTTTGTATTATAGTTGCTGTTGTTTAGACCTGAATCCTTACACCTTCAGGATAAAATATAGACCAGAACTACCTGAAAGCCTTGATTTAAAAGATCCAAACCTCTTACCGTATCGGGGAGAGGCTTTGAAAACCCTATTTTGTCGTTCCCCTTCCCTCGTAGGGAAGGGGTTAGGGTTAGGGGTTAGGTTTTTGGTTATTAATATTGATACTTTTCAAACATCCTCTAAACATGGCAACAAAACAAGTTACTAATTTTGTAACGCGCGGTTAAGGTATTTCTATGCAGAATCGAGAACACACGCAAAATAAAAATTTTGATTTGAGAACATCGGCTTTCTCAAACCCTACAACCGGAATTTTTGATTCGCCTCCGTTTGTCGTACAGTCAAAAAATGATAACCAGGTACAGCAGCCTGATTTGAAAGCATCTTTGATACAAGCAGAAAAATATGGGCATCACCTCGGACGCTTCCAGTCCACAAGTTCTCAGAAATTAGAAGGCACCAATACAAACGAGACAGGGCAAACTACCAAAGCAGGACAACAAGCTAGCATTACTCAACTTAAGAAAGGAGGGAAGAAAAAAGTTAAAAAATCTTCTCTGACTTCCGAAGCAAGAGCTAAAACAACAGTAGCAAATGCAGATCAACCATTACACCCCGCCGTAGCGAGCGCTCCCAATAGATCAACCCACGGTCACGGTCACACCTTCCACGGTCATCAAACAACAGATGCTCAACAGGAACATCGTGTAAAAACTGGAACAACACCCGATAAAAAGTCTGGTAAACCGCCTAGCCAATCTTCACGCTTTACTTCTCCTCAAGCAGAAGCAGAAGCACTTGGTCGGGGACGCAGAGCTTTAGATACTGACCTGAAAAATGGTGCAATACCACACCAAGGTACTGGTTTTGTAGACCCAAAAACAGGGGCACCAGTTAGGCACAGTGTTAGTGTCACCACTAATCGTAAGACAGGCTTTGGTGTTGCAGCAGTAAAGCAAAGAGATTCAGCAGGAAAAGTGATTAAAGACCCAAAGACAAAGCAACCCTTGACTACTGTAGACCCTACGCCGATTAAAACAGCTAAACTAATCTATGAATATGTTCCAAGTGCTAAACAATGGCGCCCCCTAACATATTATCCTAATTAAAAAAGGAAAAAATATTATCTTATGAAAAACAATACTAATATTGAAGAAGCTCTTAAACAAGAATTTGGCTGTTATTACATAGCCGACGAACTACTAGAAGGGTGGGAGGATTCTTTATCACAGATGGCATGGGCTTCAGCCTCTCGTCTAGGCGATCAAGTAGGAGAAAATCACATTCAAGACTTGATTCAACTGTTAAAAGATGCACGCAATGACCCCAATCATCCTGTCATCCAAATGATTTGTGACGAAACACTCATTGACTGGATTGATGAGCCAAGAGATTGGCAGATATTGCAAAATTTATTGGACATGATTGTTATAAATTTGAAGCAAGAAGCTGCTTAAAGAATCACAACATGCGCGACTTAAATATTAACTAATGTGTTATAATGTCATCAAGTTTGAGTTTGCAAATAATCGGCTCTTTTTGCCATAAAGGTTCAAACCTAAGTTGTTCGTTATCCAAAACTATTACGTCTGGATGCATTGCTGTAGCTTGGGCAGCAGCTGGCTTGATTAAGCAACTTTTATGTAGTATTACTATTTGATGAAGCCGATGCTTTATTTGGTAAACGCAGTGAAGTCAAAGATTCCCACGATCGCCACGCCAATGTCGAGGTAAGCTATTTACTACAGCGTATGGAAAGTTACCGAGGACTTTCTGTATTAACAACTAACTTAAAAAGTTCATTAGACCAAGCATTTCTTCGTCGGATTCGCTTTATTACGCAGTTTCCCTTTCCAGATTCAACTCAAAGGGCAGAAATTTGGCGGCGGATTTTTCCCAAGTCTACACCAACAGAAGGTTTAGATTATCAAAAGTTAGGACAGTTGAATGTTGCAGGAGGTAATATTCGTAGCATTGCATTGAATGCTGCATTTTTAGCAGCAGATGCTAACGATGCAGTAACAATGTATTATATGTTACAGGCAGCTAAAAGCGAGTATATCAAATTAGAGTGATCGCTCACCGATACTGAGGTTAAGGGATGGGTTTGATTTTGGATTTTTAAGCAATACTGTATCTCCTGTTAATTGGACTAATTCTTTTAATTAATGGGTCTACTTCTGGCAGTTGAGTTAAATCTACTGGATTCCCCTTACCTGGTTTTGCTCCTATTTGAGGATAATTTATAGGATTTGTAGGATGATTACTTAAAGGAATGTGTGACAATTCGGCACCTTTACCTTTATTACCTTTTCCCCATGTGGCGGGTGATTCTTCAACATCTTGCTTAATTGTCTTACCCTGTTTTTTGGGGTTTGGAACTACAGTTTGCTTCAATGTCTTTGAATGCAGCCAACCATTATCATTCACGCCATCACTCTTTTTTGATTGATTGGGATCTGTTATTTGAATTCTTCCGATATGACCTTTTCGACTGTTAGAGCCTGGAGGTGCAAGGCGATCGGGTCCGTGTCCGTGAATATGTACTCCTTTTCCATCAGGAGTATGTGCAAACGCAAAAAGAAAATAGTATACAGCAGCCTGATTTGAAGACATCTTTGATTCAGACAGAGCATTATGGTCATAACCTTAGCAAGGTTCATCCCACCGATCATAAAATAATGACAGGAGTTCCATCTCAAACAACGGTACAGACAAAAATGAATATTCAGTCTGCTATGGCAAGTCAAAGTTTTGAAGGGCAAACAACTAACGATAGCCTAAATTCTAAACCTATGCAGCTAGTGTATCATAAAGAGGAGAGATTAAAAGCTAAGGAATTTAATCAGAAGAAGAAACAGGAAATTCAAAGTCGTTTACGTTTACGAGATGAACGACGAGGTGCTATTCCACTGCTACGATGAGCCGGGTGGCTGGGAGTATCTACATACTGAGGATGGAGAGCATAAATAGGATGCCCCTCGCTAGCGTGTTGAGCTTGGCGTTTGCTTCGTTCATTATCATCTATAGGTGTCTTGAAAACCTCGTCAACAAGTTTTGTTGCTTCTTGTTGCTGACCTTTTGTGCCCTGTCCTGTATGGTGTCTTCCACCTTTAGCTACATGTTCATCATGGCTAACTAAATCGAAATTAGAAGGCCATGCATGAGCTTGCTGGTGGCGTGCATCAGTACTTCCAGGCGATAAATTTTCAGCTTTTGCACGTTTGTCAACCTCCGGTATAATGTCAACTGAGTCTACCTTATGATCCATTTCTAAGGCTTTCCCATCTGCAAGCCTGCCTCCAGGAGAATTTGGGTCTACGTCATGTTTTTTACCGAAAGGGGATGTATAGTGTGTTTTCCCTGGGCTTAATCCTTGCTCAAAATGGGCTTTTCTCAGTTTTTTTGGAATCTGTAGCCTTAAAGCTTGCCGTCTGTTAGGTATCGCTTCTGTATAGTCTGAGTCGTCTGGATCGTTATGAGAACCCCTCATCAATTGAAGAACTCCAGCATTGATAGTTCCAGCATTTCTCTTTTGCTGTACTGCTTGAGATGTGAAAGCGCTACCAGACTGAATGCTATGAAGATGATGGCCATAACGTTCTTTCTGCATTAGAGATGCCTTCAAATCAGTGTGCTGTGATTTTTCTGGAGTTTGCTGCTGCACCACAAAAGGACGTGACTCGAACATTTCCTGCCTTGTATTAGTTAAAAAAGATGGTGTTTGTTTCTGAGTATTTTTGGTTTGGGTACTTAGTTGTTTTGGCATTTCCGTACTCTAATTTATAAGTAAACAATACTATCTATCTATCTAATGATACTTTGCCTGAAACTCTTAGCAGAAATACTATATTAATTTCGCCACACTATTCAAATATAACCGCGCTAGTATAATATCTGCTTGGGCTACACCTTGTAATGCACCTGCGAGTAAAGGACGGCGATCGCCTACATTAGCAAACTCTGTTAAGTTTTGAACAATGCGGGTAAGATGTTGGAAGTCGGGTTGCGATAGTTGGACAAATACCCCGTTCTGTGTCTGGGTTTAAGCGAGATGCCCGCATCAGAGAAGTTTTTAAGTTAGGTTACTGTGAATCTTTTTGTTGTTTCTGCTGTACTACCGACGAACACAGTTTAAACATTGCTTGAACTGGAGTGTTAAATAAAATGGATGAAAGCTTTTGAGTATCTTTCATTTTAGTGCGAAGTTTATTTTGCATATTATATTTTAAATATAATAGTTTCAAATTCTCAGATTCTCGACAACTCTTGTGAAGCCAATAACCTTAATTTTTCATTGCATCTTCTGCAAAATCAACTGTTCACCACCTTGTTTTGCGACGATGGCTGGGTCTAAATCTAGCTTTGCTTGAACGTGTTCTTTTACCTGTCTATCTTCATTAATTACTTGGTCACGAACTAGTTCTGCGGCATTTTTTAATTTTACCTGCTGCTTACTATCTTCAGCTTTGCTAGTTTTAGATTTATGAGTATTGGTTAAAGGAATATTAACCGCACGCTGTATAGTAGCAAATCCTTTGCGATCGCCCAACATATCCATCGCTTCTCTTTTAGCTAAATATTGACCGCGTGACCCTACATTTGTTGATGTAGTATTTTTATGCTCATTGTATGTAGAAGGGGGCGGCATAAATTTTTCTTGATTGTTCTGTTGGATGCCGCCAGAACCTGCTAAATTACTCTGAGTTGGTTTATTTAGCAATTTTGTAACTTCTGGGTCATGATGAGGCGAGCTTTCTGCTGTTGCTTCCTTCTCAGAAATCTTATTTGTTGTGGGTGATGTTAAATGCTCATCCGAATTTTGCTTTTTGTCTTTGTCTTTTGATTTGGAACTTTCCGTTGCGCTTTCAGTTTTTTCAGCAAAGTGTTTTTTTGGTTCAATATTTCTATCTTTTTGATTATTAAAAGTTTTTAACCCATTACCAACACTCAGCACCTTC
This sequence comes from Nostoc sp. S13, assembly GCF_029379315.1. Lineage (GTDB taxonomy): Bacteria > Cyanobacteriota > Cyanobacteriia > Cyanobacteriales > Nostocaceae > Nostoc. The sequence continues at coordinate 5,474 of NZ_JAQYWQ010000006.1, read as the reverse complement.
TCTAGTACTTTTTTATTGCTAGTGAACTTATTTGTCTCTATATCCATACCCGATGCTAACTTTTTTTTTTCCTCTTCATCTGTCGATAGCATTTGTATTGGTGTAGTAGAAATCGCACATTGAATTTTATCAAGGTGATGACCGTAACGTTCTGCCTGACTTAAAGATGCTTTTAAGTCTAGTTGCTGGGAAGTCGTCTTTAATTGCATAATAAACGGGCGACCTTGAAGCATTCCCGAATTTTGATTAGTTAAGGAATGCAGCGTTTTTTTCTTATTTTTTTCCTGGCGCTGATACACTCGGCTATATATACAGATAGTTTGACTAATCTTTAATCATTAATACTCTATTTCTTCTATATTAAAACCATTATTAAGTAAGTCAACATAAAAGATTAGACTAAAGTCTAATCTTTTCCAGGATTTTCAGCAAATCAATTGATCTATAATTTGGGGTATTGCAATTCAATTATAATTTATAATTTTATCTCACTAGTTTTGGATACTTGGTAGTAAGGAATTTATCGCTGATGTAAGCAAGTCGCTCTGATTAATATATTTTTTGTTCAATATTATACCTGGAAGCAACAATGAGTACTCAAAAACTTCTCCAGAAAAAGTCTACCTCAACAGACACTGCAACCTCAGATAATCAATTTGAAGGTCGTGGGTTTGCCGTACAAAGCAAGTCAGATAACGAGCAATCAGACTTAAATACTCAACTAAAACAGGCAAAACGTTTTGGTCACAGTATTAGCCAAATGAAGTCAGAATCTGCTCAACCTTCAAAACAAAACCAAGCTAGTCAAAATTCCTCCTCTGGTTCTCGTGGTTCCATGCCTGCACCAGTAAGATCAAAAATGGAAAATTCTTTTGGAGCAAATTTTGGCGATGTCAGCATTCATACAGATAGCCATCAAGCTAAATCGATGGGTGCTTTAGCTTTCACTCAGGGCAGTAATGTTCACTTTGCCCCTGGACAATATAACCCGCAAAGCTCTTCAGGACAAGCACTGTTAGGACATGAACTTACGCATGTTGTACAACAAAGAGCCGGAAGAGTAGCTGTACCACACCAAAGTAAAGGTGCCCCGATTAATGCTGACCCCAGCTTAGAAACAGAAGCTGACCAAATTGGAGCAAAAGCTGCTCAAGGTCAGCAGGTGCAAGTTCCTGGGGCAACTAGTAGCTTCAAGACTATTCCGCCAATCCAGAACAGCACCGAACCCGTTCAGTGTTTCTTACCCTTGTTAATGGGTGGGTTAAGAGCCTTGGGAGGAATGGGAGGAATGATGGGAGGAATGATGGGCGGTGGCGGTGGTCAACAACACGGCGGTGGAGGTATGATGTCTGGTCTCGGTGGAATGCTTGGCGGAATGCTTGGCCCACTTGGAGGAATGGCAGGAAGTATGTTAGGTGGTGTTGCTGATAGCTTCATGGGCGGTGGTGGAGGTGGACAACAAGAAGAGCAATAGATGTAATTACAAATTTGTTTTTGGTGCGTGACGCTGTAAAGAGTAATGTCGGGTAGATTATTTTTTCGTAGCGTCACGCACATTACATTAAAATGGCGCTTACTGCGCGAATTGTAGGTTGGGTGGAGGCTTTGCGTAACCCAACTGAAACAAGGAGCATTTGTTAGGTTTCGTTCCTCCACCCAACTTACGATCAAGTTTTTTTAGTTTAAGTAAGTGCCATTCAACCCTACATTATTTAATTGTAATTCGTGGCGAGTCGTACTCCCCACTTTGATTTTTATATAATGGACTCTCTGCTCCATCTACTTTTACCCGCACTAAGTATTCTCCGGCTTTGATGTTTTGAAGAGGTATTATAATAGTGTCCGTATCTTCTGTTTGTGTTGATGCCAAACAAGAGTAAGCGATTGGCTCATTTTTTGATATTTGATTTAGTTGTAATATCACTCTTTGGTCTTTACCAACTTTTGGACTAAATTTAACGCTGATGTCTATTGAGCGTAAATCCCTATCATTACCCTGTAGAGACGTTACATGTAACGTCTCTACGGTAATTTTTGGATGTAGCACAAATGCCATAACGTTTGATTCGACGAGATTATGTTGCTCTTTACGGACTACGGTTTCATGTATAATTTGTACAGTTTGCACACCTGCGGGTAATGAAGGTACTTGTAGACTTACTTGTGTATTTTGAACATCAAAAGGTGTGAATAATTTATCTATATTACTTAGTCTCACTTTGGTAATATCACCGCGTAATTGTTTACCCTGAATCAATAGCGTACTGCCTATAGTAATATGAGCTTCGGGTTGTGCGGGCATCGTTACTTTTTCGATAACTGGTTCAGACAACATCAAGTCAAGAACCTCTGATTTATCGGTACTATCACTCTCTATCAAAACCATTGACACTTGATAAGTAGCCGAAGGTCGATAATTTGTTTGCAGCGCAGACCAGATTCTGGAAGTTTCTTCCATGCTTAAAAATGCTGGACTAACTTTCATTCGCCCAACCCTAAGAGCTAAATTAGATATAGATAAACCTGTAATCGCCTGTGAAAATACGCTCGATGTATTTGTCTCGGCAGCATTTTTTAAAGCATTTTCAATAGTCTCATATGTAATATTAGGTAATTTATGCAACATTTGCATTGCGTAACCTAGTAAAATCTCCGCTTGAAAATCTTTGGTGCCGTAAGCCGTTAATACATAGTGTAGGTCAAGAGCTAACGGGGGATTGGTCGAGTTTGTGTTACTGGTGGTGTAACTACTGCGGTATTCTTGAGATATCCAATCAACGTTACGATTTTGCGTGACGTGATATAAAAAAAGGTTGATTTGTGCCCGTTCGTCACTTCCCACTTGAATTTTATCTGGTGGTAACGCTGTTACAACTACATCACCAACACTCGCTACTATGGCATCACTTACTAAACCATTTTCCAGCAAGTTTTTTATTACTGCCGTGACGGTGGCTATAGAGAGGGCATTACTCATCCTGCTTCCTCATGGCAATTCCATAAATAATAATACCTGAGAATAATAATTATGTAGGTTGAGTTCCGTTTAGCGAAGCCAACTTACGCATTGTTGAAATATTTTGTAATTTAGACAAAAGTATAAGATGAAACATGTACATAATATATTAAAATCGCATTAACATGGAAAATCAATTATTATTAGTATAGTTATCAATTAATTATCTAGCTATTTAGTACATCAGGTTTCTCAAAAAAGTTTATTAAAAAATAGGATGGGTTTCCCCAGATGAACTCCCTACCATCAAATAATTTTTGGATAGGTCGCTTGATTGGTGATAGCCAGCGTTATCGCTTAGAGAAACGTCTAGGTAGAGGTGGTATGGGAGAAGTTTTCCTAGCCACAGATATGCGCGTTGGCAAAGATGTAGCACTCAAACTGCTCAACGAAAAATTGGTCGCATCTGGTGAAATGAGAAAACGCTTTGAGCGCGAAATTGCAATTTGCGCTGCTTTGGGAAGCGACCACATTATCGAAATTAGTGACTGTGGTGTTACTACAGAAGGTTATCCATTTTATGTCATGGAGTACCTGCGCGGGCAAACGCTACGTCAATTATTAATGCGCGAAAGACAATTACCACCTGAACGTGTGGTAAAAATTATGACACAGGTGTGCAAGGGTTTGCAGCTTGCCCACCGAGGAGTAGTCATGCAACTCGATGGGAAAAACACAGAGCGCATTAAGGTTATTCATCGCGACTTGAAACCAGATAATATTTTTTTAGTTCCTACAGACTTTGGTGAGTGGGTAAAGATTTTAGATTTTGGGATTGCCAAAATTTACAATGAGTCTTCCGAGCAAACAAATCTTACTAAAACATTTATTGGCACGCTTCGCTACTCGTCACCGGAACAAATTCAAAATAATAAAAATATAGATGTATCTGCTGATATTTACAGTTTGGGAATTATTATTTATGAAATGCTTAGTGCCGCAGACCCTTTTGGTTTGAGCATTCAAGGTAATAATATTAGTGAACCTTCATGGTTACTTGCTCATAGTTATGAACCACCTAGACCGTTACGCGAGCAACCTGGGTGCGAACAATTGTCTCCAGAGTTAGAAATTGTAGTAATAAAATGTCTCCAAAAGAACCCAAGCAACCGCTTTGCATCGGTGGAACAATTGAGTAAAGCGTTGCAAGCTGCCATTACCACAACCAAAGCTACTAGTTTTAAGCCAAGTCAAACTATCGTTCAAGCAAGACCACTGCAACGACAAACGCAAAACACACCTCAACCAAATTCCAACGACGAAACAGTTGTTAGACCTTTACAACCGTCACCCCAAAACCCATTACAACCAGATTCTAACGATGTAACAATTAATAAGCCATTGCGACCGTTATCACAAACACCTCAGCCCGGTTCCAATGACGAAACAATTATCAAACCATTGCAACCACCATCGCCGCAACCTGCATCTAATCTACCTCGACAACAGCCATCCGAAGGTACTATTATGCAGAAGCGACCTTCTAATACTCCACAGCAGACACCCGAAGATATTATTTTCCAACCGGGCGCTGGTAGTGGTGACAGACAACCACCAGATAAAACGTTATTTCAACCGCGACCAACTAGCAATCCTGGTGGACAACAGGTTGTCGATAACACGATTATGCAACAGCAGCCTCGTGCTGCTAATAGTCAACATCCGGTAAATTCACCACTAAATAGACCTGAAAATACAATATTCCAACAACGGCCTGCTTCTAATCAAAGGCAACAGCAGATACCAGAACAAACAATCTTTCAGCCAAGGAAAGATATACCAACACCTCAAAAAAAATCTTTTAACACCTTGCGGATGGGAGGCATTATTTTAGCGATCGCACTTGTACTAGGTATTATTTTTTACTTTATTTTTAGTAGAGTTAGTAATAATAATGATCGGAAAGTGCCGACATCTTATTATTATATTGAAGGTAAATCCGTTAAAGTGTAGTTTAAACGAAAAAGTGGCCGCTTTAATCTCTTCTATATTAAGTGAAGAGCTGATGGAGTCATTCCAGTTTATATTCTGCTGTATCGATAGCCTTCACTATGCCTAATCGCCTTTAACAGGTTTTTAGTGGCAGTATACAGCATAATTTTTTACTTTAGCATATTTCCCTCCGTTTTTCATATCTGGAGGGGATTTTATTGCAGAAAGCGATCGCGTGAATCAATAACTAGCAACTTGTGTTACTAGAAAAATTAGTTATTTATACGGAAGTCTTTTTTTTGCTGCCAAAGCTATGTTTATACTTACATAGACAATCAATAATATCATACAGTAATACATTGCAGATATTTGCGATTGCCAGCCTTGAGTCTCAAGGGTAAGCGTAAAACAAGTAGACAAGTTATTTCTGGTTGTTGCCTCAATGTAGTTATTTAAGGAGTGTCAATAATTTATAGGACTCCTATTTGATTTCTGAACAAGACTAAGAGAGAATACGGAGAGGTTT
>NZ_JAQYWQ010000041.1 GCF_029379315.1 Nostoc sp. S13 | reverse complement strand
ATACAAGGTCAGTACCAAGTCGAGCGTTTTACATTTAATTAGGTTGAGCTACTTAACATTTACAACAGTTTTAATTTAATTTAACCACATATGTGTTGTAAGGGCACAGCAATGCTCATTGGTGTCAATTTAACGTGAATTCAATAGACCTCTCCCTCCCAGGCTCCCTCTTTGAAGCGGAAAGGGAGAAGCAAGACAAAAATCAGTTTTTTAAGCGGATAAAAAAATCGCCCCCTGAATTCAGGAGGCGCATCACCTTATGGAGACGTAGCATTGCTACGTCTCTACATTTAACTAGCAACGTATTCTTGCACATTGGCACGACGGCGACGCAGATGAGCCAAAGCTTGATGCTCTAACTGACGGACGCGTTCACGGCTGAGACTCAATCTCTCACCCACTTTTGCCAATGACATTTCATTACCATCCTCTAAACCAAAGCGTAGGGCTAAAACTTCTCGCTGTTGAGGGGTTAGTTCTGCTAGCAGGTTGTTCAAGTCTTGGCGTAAGAATTCCTGATTGGTGTAATACTCTGGTGATGGGCCGTCATCTTCAAGCATTTCTTGCAACTCAGTATCCTGGTTATCGCCAACTCGCACATCTAAAGACACTGGTTGACGCGCCATATTCAGGTACTCGCGGATCTGAGCAGGTTCTAGTTCCAGTTCTTTGGCAATTTCGGCTGGAGTCGGCGATCGCCCCAAGGTTTGAGCCAACTCGCGCTGCACTTTTTTGATTTTATTCAGTTTCTCAGTAATGTGGATCGGTAAGCGGATGGTGCGACCTTGTTGGGCGATCGCGCGGGTAATTGCTTGGCGAATCCACCAGTAAGCATAGGTTGAGAACTTATAACCCCTAGTTGGGTCAAATTTCTCCACACCCCGCTCTAATCCTAGTGTTCCTTCCTGGATTAAATCCAGAAACTCCATATTCCGCTTTTGGTACTTTTTGGCAATAGCAACTACCAAGCGCAAATTCGCTTCGATCATTTTTTGCTTTGCCCGCTTACCTTGCGCCACCGTCTGTTGTACCTCGGTTTCCGATTGTTCAACCTGGTCAGCCCACTCTGACATATTCGGCTCACGTTGCAGCTTCTTCGCCAAAGCTTCCTTAGCATCGATGAGCGTCATCATTTGTTGCACCTGCTTTCCATAGACAATTTCTTGTTCACGGGTTAGCAATGGTACACGACCAATTTCCCGTAGATAGGTTCGCACCATATCAACCGTGAATTTGGTATTGAGGTTTTCCGTTTGGGTGTTGACAGTAGGCATTGGTGCGTTATCCTCTACTCCGTAAACACAATGTATATTTTCTTACTAAAAACAATGGATAAAGGTAGTACATCTATCACTAAATATCGGGAGCTAGCAAAAGTGATTATCAATTGATACAGCCGCTTTTAAGACGGTAAGCCCCCAATTATAGGTTCCCCTACCTCCCCTAAATTTTCAATCTCTTATAAGCACGCTGGTTGTTTTTGAGAATTTTTCTTTTGGGTAGTTACTGACAGTATCGGAAAAATCCGAAGTCGGTATGAGTTCTACTTAGCTTTATAGTACGATAAATAAGGCAGATCGTAAAGTATCTTCAGATAAAGCTTAAAATTATAATTCAAAAGCGGTCATTTAGAGAAAAAAATTTAAACTTCCTTGAAATTACTGACTACATCTATAGTGACGCCAAAAACCCCTCTTCTGTAGCTAAAACCTAGCGGGATAACCGAACTTAATTTGCTATGACAATGGACGGATGTTACGAATTGGGGATTGGGCATTGGGCATTGGGCATTGGGCATTGGGCATTGGTTAGAGACTCATTATTTAACCAAGGACAAATGACTAACGACCAATAAGAAATAACTATCTAGAATCTAGAATCCCAGGTCAGCTTTCGCTAGTTCAGCAGCCGCGAATACTTCTGCGTCAGGTTTTTCTTCCCAGGCTGGCTCACCAATCTCTTCGTAAAAAGTTGCGTCGTAAGGACGGGTACGTACTACTACTGGCATCGGAACGGCATGACCCAAAATTAAGGCTTGTTGCTTCGAGTCTAACTTTGCCAACACCGATCGCAGTCCACTACCACCAGAGACACCCGTGAAAATCGCGTCAATGTCTTTTTCATCATTCAGCAAAGCGGTAATCCGAGTCCCAATCTGGGACATAACTTCATTATCTATGCCTGATGGACGTTGATCAACTACCAAAAGTGTGACGAAATATTTCCGCAGTTCACGGGCAATAGTCCCAAAAATAGTACTTTGTACCACTCCTGGGTCAAGGAAACGGTGCGCTTCTTCAATGGTAATCATCAATGGCGTGGGGCGATCGCTGGGATTTTTGCTCTGTAAAAATTTATCGGCTTTTTTGACGTAATGCTCGTGAATCCGTCGGGTGATCATATTCGTCACCAACATATAAGAGAGCATATTAGACTGGGAACCAAATTCTATCACAACATTCTTCCCAGATTCCAGGCACTGGACAATTTTACTAATGTAATTTTGGGGGCAAACCGCTCGCATATACTTCAAGCTGTCCATCCGCAAGAGTTTGCGCTGCAATGCCATAATCGAGCCTTTGTGTCCGCGCTTCTCGTCGCAGAACATCTCAATTTCTTCATTAGTCATATTCAGCAACTGGACAATCCAAGATTTGCCAAACTCACTATATAGAATATTGGCGTTATCTAAGGCTGCGTCAGAGAGTCCTAAATCTCGGCTACATAACTTAATATCTTCAACTTCAATTTGCTCGTAACTCAAATAAAGTTCTTGAGCATCACGCACACCCCGGCGCTTTGTCGATTCCGGGTCGAGGGTATAGACTTCAACTTTACTAGGAAAAAGTTGTTTTAAGCCCTTAACAGTACTGACGTTTTTACCTTCTGCGACTGCTTCCCAGCCATACTCAGAGTGCATATCAAAAATCAAGTTTACTGCCGCATTTTTACGGATAACCCCAGCTAAAATTAGCCGTGTTAGAAAGGATTTCCCAGTACCAGATTTGCCAAAAATCCCATTACTCCGTTCCACAAAGCGATTTAAATCGATGCAAACGGGCACATCCATATCTAAAGGTTTTCCGATGGAAAAATTGCGCCTTTGGGGGTCATCTTCCCAGCCAAATACGCGGCGAAAATCGTCAACACTTGCATCGTAAACTTGACTAAAGTGGCTAGGAATAGTTTTAACAGGCAACAATTCCATCGTCGTGCTCGTTTGTGGCACAAATGAAGCCAAACCCGTCATTGATGGGACGAAGGGATTTGCCGACTTGCCATTTGTGGGAGAGAAAGATTCTTCAGATTCGGGAGTGAACATCAACATCGGCGCGAGGTTGATAGTACCATAAGTACCACTTCCGGCTAAAACATCTCGTAAAAAAGTGTCTTCCCAATTGGGGGGATTAGCAGTAATTCGTGCATTAGCAGCTCCCAATGCTACATCTGTCAGCATACAAAAAAAACGCGATCGCATCCCTTGCACAACGAGAAACTTACCCACCCGCATATCTTCCACAGAAATGTCAGGATGCAATCGTACTTCTAAACCTTCAGTCAGAGAACCTTGAATGACCGAACCTAATGGCTGTCCCGAATTCATCTAATTAATTACATGATTGTTGGTGCGCTATCTTATGTTGAATTGTAATTGGATAGGGCAGAAGTTGCGAATTTGTCATTAGTCATTAGTCATTAGACTTATCCGGAAATGAGAACTTTATTTGGCTGAAACCTAGCTCTGGAGAGGGTTTTAGAGGTTCCTGTTTTATATAAGCTAAAAAGCCAGCTATGTAAGGGTTTCAGCTATTTTGAGGTTTATTTGTGGATAAGTCTATTAGTCATTAGTCATTTGTCTTGAGTTATTCTCTCCCAATGCCCCATGCCCAATGCCCCATGCCCCATGCCCCATGCCCAATGCCCAATGCCCCATTACCTAGTCAATCTCAATTGAAGTTGGCGCACTTGGGGTTGTTGGAGTGGTAATAATTAATGGTTTACGGAATTGGGCGTAAAGGCGATCGCGCCAGGTGAAAAATGGTTCATAATCTATATTCTCTGTAAAGATTGGCAATCCTTTTCCTCTAATAGAAGCTGGTAAATCCAGATAGGGGCCAGGGGGAAACTTGAGCAATATCGATAAGCCAGCCACTGCCAAGTCAGCTAAAGTCGGCTCATCTCCTGTTAAATAAGGACTATCTGCCAGTAACAATGTCAACGCTTCCAAGTCTTGTTTTAAGGATGCGATCGCAGACTGTATCACATCTGGGCTATAACCTACCCCAAAACCCAACAGTGTCAGGAAGTCAGTAGGTACTCCTCCAACCAGACTTTTAAATATATCTGGTGTTGAGGTGGGTAATAAAGACTTGCGGAAATTTTGATCTTGACTTATTGCAGCAAATAGTGCTTTGCGACCTTTGATGCCTATGGACTCATCAGCCCATTCTTCTATTAATAAAGTTAAACCCCGTTTTTTGGGATCTTGCGGTATTATTGGGCGATCGGGATATTCTAAGTCTAAATACTTAGCTATTTCCGTAGAATCCGCAATATATCTATTACGATCCTTTAATACCGGTACTTGTTTCTGACCAGTCAGCCGAAACAGTTCTACTTGTCCAATCCCAGGTGTAACCTCTATTTTGCGGTAATCTAGTCCTTTATAATCTAGAATTAGGCGCACTTTCTCTGAGTATTGAGATAGTTCCCATTGGTATAATTCCAGCATGTTGTATCCCTTGTAACTGGTCAATTTCTTAACTTTACAATTGTATCTTTAGTTAAAGTAATTTTTTTGACATTAGTTGCTTGTTGTCTATCTAATTGACATTATGGTTGAACTCATACCTGATTTTGGACAAAATTATCGATTTAGAAAAATAATATTATTTTTTGATTCATTAAAATATCAAATAACTAAATAATTTAATTTGGCATATTCTAGATTAACCATAACTGCTTAGTTGTAAGTCTTCAGCCGTTAATTTAATTTATACCACCCTGATGCTACTACTTTGTCTACCTAGTTTTGAAGGTTTATAGTCAGGACTTTAGTGTTTAGAAAATCACGACTAAAGTCCTGACTACCAAGTTGCTTACTCATCAATTTCAACTTGACAGACTACTAGATTAAAATATCTAGGTACTTAATTTCTGTAATTTTGCCGAATAATCAATGATTAATTCCGAGATATAGCCTTCTTTTGTATGAGATTCAGGATTTTTGAATCAACTATTAATTTACGTACAAGTTTGTATATAAATTGGCTTTTAAGTATAATCTTTCTGACAGCTTATTGTAGCTCATGATTTGTAGATGTGAGATTTTCCCACTTTCTTAAAGTTGGCGTTACCCCATCTGAGGCTTTTTAAATCTTTTTGGTGTGATAGAGGAAATTTGCTCAATTTACATAAAATATGTGCTAGATATATTTCATACTTATCAGCCTCATCTGAAGTTAGATATTTTATCTCATTAGCACAAATTATTTTGGGAAAAATCTTATTTCCCTCTTCCGTTAGATTTTGTACATAGTAAAATGTTATAAATCTTTATGTAGTGTGTGGACAAAAAGACAAACAAAATTTATGAAGACAAATTACAGCAAATTGCTGACTACGTTGACAGGCATAGCAGGATTTATTAGTTTCAGCCATCTCATTACTTTACCATCTGATGCGAAAGAGGCACTAAATCCTAACCCCAGTATTTTCAACGAAGCCCCCTATAACAAGGGCCAACGCCTTCAAGCAAACGCTCAATACACACCTGCTGAGGCTGCTTCCGAAATAGAAAAGGGCAATACCAAACGCCAAACAGTAGTACAGAAAAGTGGTGGAACCCTAAATCCCAAACCAAGTATTTTTAACGAGCCTCCCTATAACCGTGGTGGTAGTGTTACACCTAGTGAACCTGTACCCCGTACCCCACGTACTATCCCGGAAACTCAACCTACCACACCACCAACACAAGTACCATCCACTGATACACCTACTACAACTCCACCAGGGCCAGGAGCAAGCGATAATCAAGGCAAAAACTTGTTAGCGTTGGCAGAATCAAATGCTTCCTTTACAACCTTAACCAAGGCTTTGAAAGCAGCAGGATTGACCGGAGCTTTGCAAGGGAAAGATAACTTAACTATTTTTGCCCCCACTGATGCAGCTTTTGCTAAGTTGCCAGCAGATGCTTTGCAAGAATTGTTCAAACCAGCTAACAAAGAAGTATTGATCAAAATCTTAACTTACCATGTAGTACCTGGTAAGGTATTGTCCACTGATTTGAAGTCTGGCGAAGTTAAAAGCCTAGAAGGCGGTACAATCAACATTAAAGTTGATCCTGCTAACGGTGTAACTGTCAATGATGCTAAAGTGACACAGGCAGATATCACAGGCACTAACGGTGTAATCCACGCAATTGATCAGGTGATTTTACCTCCTGACTTGTAGTTTTTAGGTACAAGTACAACCTGCAACAGAGCTAGGTTGGTATAAAGTATTAATACGTAAAAATTCCCTTCACCGTTCAAATGTTAATTTTGGACGGTTTTTTGTAAGAACGGTGAGTTAAAAAGGAATTTTAACGATACCAGAAATAGCTCATTGTTCAGCTAGATTCTTCGCTAGTTAAAACCTCAAAGGAGCAAGTGACTACAATTGGCTGAGTTTCTAATCTAAATCACTGAGATATAGGCAGACTACCTTGTAGTATCATCTGACTTGCCCTAGCTTGACAGATGGGGCAGGCACAGCCAAACATCTGCATAGCAAGCTGTTTAACTCTTTCATTAGCACGTATTGATGGGTCTTGGCGATATTCTTGTGAAATAGGTGCAGCAACTGTCTGTGTGTCAGTGGGTGTTAAGGTAGGATTGGCTAAATCTTGGGGAGAAAGCTTCTTAGCAAAAGCTGGATTGACAGTTAGTAATATTAGAGCCAAAAAGCTTGAGCCGCAAAGCAAAGTCATTACAATTTTATTCATGATTTACACCAGTAGTAGACTAGATCTTTAAGTTGAGCTTAGACGAAAAAACTATAAATCGCCATAAAAATTCTTAATATCAATATCTGTCATAATTTCATTTCAGACACCAGTTTTATTTAAGTTGAGGCAAACTACCTTGTAATACCATCTGACTTACACGAGCTTGACAGGCAGGGCAGTCACAGCCAAACTTCTGTATAGCAAGCTCTTCGAGTGATTGAGTAGAGCCGATTGATGGAAATTCGGGCGATTTTTGAGTTACAGATATATTAATTGTCTGCGTCTGGTCGGAGTTCAACTTGGCAGAGGTTAAATTTTGAGGAGAAAACTCTTTCGCAAAAGCTGGATTGACAGTTAGGAGCGTCAAAGCAAAAAAGCTAGAGCAGCAAAGTAAAGTTATTACAATTTTATTCATGATTTTCCTGAGTGTTAGACCTTATTATTGGTTGACTTTAGCTAAAAAACCTAGAAATCGCCAGAAAAATTCAACTTGTTTTTAGTTACCAAGCGGCAATTGATAGAGCCGCTGATTTGCATCGAAATAACAATTACTTTTTGTTTGCAATCAGCTTTTGATCTTTATCTTGCATTTCCAAAAGTTCAGGGATAGTAACAAAGCTATAGCCCTGTTTCCGAAAGTTAGCAATAATTTCTGGTAAAGCCTGCACAGTTTTAGAGCGATTACCACCACCATCATGCATCAGCACAATTCCACCTGGTTTGGCCTCCCTGAACACATTATTAATTAATTTTGGTACAGCAGGACGCGAGTAGTCTACAGAGTCAGATGACCAGAGAATGATGGCATATTTGCTATTTCTAGCGTAAGTAGCCACCCCATTGTGCATGATTCCTCCTGGTGGTCGAAACAAATTTGTTTTAATCCCTGTGACTTGATAAATCAGGTCTGCTGTGTGGTCAATTTCATAGGCAGCTGCTTGTGGATTCAAGAATTGATACCAATGATGCCAAGTATGGTTGCCAATTACGTGACCTTCAGCAATCTCCCGCTTTACTAAGCTTGGATAATTCTTCACATTTTGTCCAATTAGGAAAAATGTGCCTTTGATTTGATTTTGTTTAAGAATATCCAGTACTTGCGCGGTACTCTCAGGCCATGGCCCATCATCAAAGGTGAGAGCAATTACTTTCTGAGCGGGAGTAAGTTTTGCTGACTCAACTATTGCTCCTTGAAAGCGTAGTGGCACAACATAGGAAAGACCCTTTATTTGTGCTTGTTGCTGCCAACTTTTAAGCATCGTCGCTTTTAGTTCTTCAATCTGCTGCTGAGTTCCAACCTTGCCTGCTAGATTGTTTACATTTATATTTTCTGTACTTTGAGCCTCAGATGAGCTTGACTTGAGAAGCATCATCATGCTTACACTCAAACTGGCACTCAAGACAAGCAACGTAATTAATATTTTTTGCAGACCAAAAAATGATTTATAGTTCTGCACTTCCTAGCTCCTTCAAGGGTCGAATCATCTTTTTTTCACAATACTTCGGGCAGTTTTTTAGACTTTTGTAAGACTTGTCATGGAACCTACAGCATGATTGGCATATTTTTTCAAGTTAGCTCCAACCCTGATTCGGAAAAAATGCCTGACTCTATGGATAATCTAATATCTACAAGCAATCCGATTTGATTCTTGAACTTATTTGCGTAGGCAGGGAGTAGGGAGTAGGGAGTAGGGAATGGGGAATCAGCCCTTTCGAGTTGTATGGAGTTTTTTCAAAAATCAAATAGGAGTCCTATATAAGCAAAACACTCACAATAAAGGTGAGAGCCTTCTTGCGCGTTAATTTTTGTAGACTATCGGGTGGTATGAGGGAAATTTCGAGAACTGTAAAAGCTAATTGCTCCCGCTTTATTAATATGAATATACTTAATGTAAGTTAAATATTTTATATCCTATTGACGAAGCCATTGCAAAATTATGACGAGCATGTGACTTTCCTTAAGTAATGAGGGCACAGGGCAAACCGTTAAAATAATTCGTAATTCGTAATTCGTAATTCGTAATGACGCTCTACGAGACTAAGGCGTAGCTTGCTTGGACGCAGGAGTACGCGGACTCGCTAACGTAATTAAGTTTTGTAATGGCGATTTGGCGCAAAGTCGGACTTCCAATAAATCATCCATTTTGTGAGGTAGGTAAGATGCTATTGGTGTCAACTTAACGTGAAAACAAGCCTAGAACCAGGTTTTAGAGATTATCTCGTTTATCTCGTTAACAGTCTCCGACTGCGAATGCCCGTAGTTGAGGCTCCACCTCCCTGACTTGCGGCAGAGCCGCCAGGAACACCATTTCCAGCCAGAGGCTGGAAACGAGGTTTTAAAGGAGTTTGGGCTTAAGTTGACATCAATGGTAAGATACCCACCCCACAAGAGGTCAGTGGATACTTTTTTATTTGAAAATCCCTTAACAGGTTACAGACTAGATATTACATCTCGTGCTACTGCTAAAGTCTGATCAATATCCTCTTCGGTGTGAGCAAAAGACGTAAACCCAGCTTCAAATTGAGAAGGTGCTAAGTAAACACCATGCTCTAACATCCCGCGATGGAAGCGTCCAAATTTAGCTGTATCAGACTTTTTCGCATCTTCGTAGTTATGAACTGGGCCAGAGGTATAGAATAAGCCGAACATCGCGCTGATTTGACCGCCGCAAATCGCATGACCATTTTCTTTGGCAATTTGCAGCAAACCATCTGCAAGCTTTTTAGTTATCCGGTCAAGATACTCGTAAGTACCTGGCTTTTGCAACAATTCTAAAGTCTTAATCCCAGCAGTCATGGCCAAAGGATTACCAGAAAGAGTCCCAGCTTGATATACGGGGCCGGCGGGTGCAACCATTGACATAATATCTCGACGACCACCATAGGCTCCCACTGGCAAACCACCACCAATCACCTTACCCAAGGTTGTTAAATCGGGAGTGAGGCCAAATTTTTCCTGAGCGCCACCGTAAGCAATACGGAAGCCTGTCATCACTTCGTCAAATACCAATAACGCTCCATGTTCGTGAGTCAGTTCCCGTAATCCTTCTAAGAAGCCAGCATCAGGTGCAATAAACCCAGCATTGCCGACGACTGGCTCAAGAATAACGCCAGCAATCTCGTCGCGGTTTTCTTCAAACAAGGCTTTGACGGCTTCTAAATCATTGAAAGGCGCAGTTAAAGTGGTGCTAGTTGCCGATTTAGGTACTCCCGGTGAGTCTGGCAAACCAAGTGTAGCAACACCAGAACCTGCCTTCACTAGAAACGCATCGGCGTGTCCGTGGTAGCAGCCTTCAAACTTGATGATTTTATCTCGGTTGGTGAAAGCCCGCATCAGTCGCAAAACTCCGATACAGGCTTCAGTTCCAGAGTTGACAAATCTAACCATTTCGATGCTAGGAACGGCATCAATGACCATTTCTGCCAAAACATTTTCTAAGACTGAGGGAGCACCGAAACTGGTGCCTTTTTCTAAAGCTTCATGCAACGCTGCAATGACTTCTGGATGGGCATGACCGCAAATAGCTGGCCCCCAGGTGCCTACATAGTCTATGTATTGGTTGCCATCTACATCCCAAATATATGCGCCTTTAACACGATCAAAAACTATGGGTTGTCCGCCCACAGATTTAAAGGCACGAACTGGAGAACTGACTCCTCCTGGCATGAGGTTTTGAGCAGCGGCGAAGACTTCTTGTGATTTTGTTGTTTTAATTGTGGTATTTACCAAGGTTCTCTCCTAACAGTGGGCAATAAAAAGCTCTATCTTAGGATAGGGTCAAATACTGATTAGAATTTCTATCATATAAAATTAGCTGAACCATAAAAATAACAATCACAATATGTTATACAAGTCGAATAAAGACTTGCCTTTAGATATTCAGACCCGATTATCTGAAGCATACCAGGATCTTTACCGAGCAGCTTTTAACTCGGCGATCCATTGGTATGGTGAAGCCTCAAAAGCTCACCAAGTAGCGTTGAGTGCTGTAAAGATGCAGTCTGCTATGGAACGGAATGCTCTTGTTTAGAGGTAGATACGATAGTGCAATTCAAAAAAAACATGCCAGTTGCTCTATTGAGAATGGTATCGTGAATCCATGAATTATTCTCATTAGAGCAAACTAGCTGGTATGTCTTCTAACGATTCGCGCTTACTACATTACGCCATCCCCGTTGAGGAAATTCGCTACGATGAACGAGGTCTAGTACCTGCAATTGTCCAAGATTATTTGGATGGTACTGTCCTGATGATGGCGTGGATGAATCAGCAGTCGTTACAAAAGACTTTAGAAACTCAAGAAACTTGGTTTTGGAGCCGTTCCCGGCAAGAATTGTGGCACAAGGGGGCGACTTCTGGACATATTCAGAAAGTGCAGAGTATCCGTTATGACTGTGATAGTGATGCGCTGCTCATAGGGGTAGAGCAATTAGGAGATGTTGCCTGCCATACTGGAGAACGCAGTTGCTTTCATCAAATAGAAGGGAAAATTGCCCCACCACCAGGGGATACATTGTCGCAATTGTTTCAAGTAATATGCGATCGCCGCGACAATCCGATTGAAAGTTCTTATACCTGTAAACTATTGGCAGGTGGCGATAACAAAATTTTGAAAAAGATCGGTGAGGAAACTGCTGAGGTGGTAATGGCCTTTAAGGATGATGAGGCAGATGCGATCGCAGGTGAAGTGGCTGATTTGCTATATCATACTTTGGTTGCCTTGGCTCACCATCAAGTTGATTTGAAATCGGTGTATCGCAAGCTCCAAGAACGTCGCAAATAAAGAATATAGATAAATGAGAGTAAAATGAGTGAGTAGGGAAAGTAGATAAAAAATCTTTGTTCCCCAACCTCGCCAGTCTCTAGAATTAAACAAGCAGGCCCTTTTTTATTGCCTATGACAGGTTAACTTAACCGTGTACCTAGAGATTAAACCTCTCTGGCTAAACCAATATGTGCCAACGACAATGAGATATTAGCATAGAATCACGCACACGTAATTTATACTTATAGCTGTTTGCAAATAAGTGAGGTACAAAATGCAGGACTCACGCATCAGATACAACGTTTTTCAGGTAAATGAAGTACACAGGTAGGGGCACAGCACTGCTCATTGGTGTCAACTTAAGGTGAAAGCCTTTTAAAACCTCGTTTCCAGCCTCTGGCTGGAAATGCACTTCATCGCGGCTCTGCCGCAAGTCTTGAGGCGGAGCCTCTCGGAATGCCTTCCCAGTCAGAGACTAGGAACGAGACAATCTCTAAAAGCTGGTTCTAGACTAACTTTCACGTTAAGTTGACACGGATGAGCACTGCTGTGCCCTTAAGATCATCTGTACGTTAGTTACCAAGTTGCAATCTGCTGTATAAAGAGTTTCTATCTCTTGCCTCCTACCTCAAAACCTGTAGCTTTGTACTTTATGCAAAAGAAAACTGCTGTATTAATTTCCAAAAGAAGGGGGCGAGCGCTTTTTGTTCTTGTCTCAGAAAAAATGCAAAGTACGAGCAATGCCTGCGGTTCTTGCTAGCCTACATACTACAGTTCATTTGACCCCATTCCTCATTCCCGTTTCTAGAAAATAAAAAATTTATCTGATAGCTAAACATTAGTATATATTTTATTTTTATCTATATAATTAACATTTTATTATTATTGCAAAAAAAATCTAATAATGGACTATTTTAAATAATATAATCTGTCCCAAATAATTATAGCGAAAAAACATGAAAAAGATAGCAATTGCCACCTTTGAAGCTCTTTAACTTTTAGCTATAGGAAGTATTTTTCCAGAATTAGCAAATGCAGCTACTGTAAAAATTTCTTCTTACGATGTTACTAATACACACCTGTCAGGCTTTGGTGGTTGGAATCATAATTATAATGGAACAATTAACAGTAACGGCAATGGAACTTATAACTACTCTGATGGCTCTGGAACACTAAATGATGGTCTTATAGGAACTGATCTTGGTAACACTCATCTTTTCTTCAAGTCAGATAACTCGACAATCAGTACTTTTCTCAACCAGAAATCAACAATTGCAAACATCAAGCTATTTTCATATGGCCCTACTGATAATGGTATTCCTGGCAACATTGACGCTGTAAATATAACAATCAATGGAATAAGTCAGACTTTTTCTACTATAGGGTTTCAGCCTGAAGGAATACCTCCTAATAATATTAATAGGCTAGTTAATGAACTAATTGACTTTTCTAATTCAATATTTCCAAACGTTGTAAGTGATAAAGTAACCTTCTCCAATTTTCAGACAAGTGGTAATTTCCCAGAGTATTACAGCATTTCGGAAATTGTTTTTGATCAAGCTGCTGCTTCTGTCCCTGAACCTCTTAGCCTTGGGGGTATAGCTGTTGCTGGTGCAATGGGATTATGGATGAAACGCAAGCGGAAAGCATCTTCAACTGTATAAAGATTTGTTTAGACTTTAGCACAAAGAATTAAAAAGAATGTGGAGTTGAATGCTCATATTTGGGGTTACAAACTTCTATCTAAAAGAGTTTCAGTCATTTAGTCAAATTTTTAACTGAAACTGAAACTGAGAAAATTGCTAAACATAAGAGTGATTAATCAGCCAAAATTCGATTCAGATACTGTAAAATTGCCACGACAATCAGCACACTCAAAGAAAAGCCGAGCCAGAAACTATCAGTAATAATTCGCGGTTGATCTAATGCCCATCCACCCAAGGGATGACCAATAAAATAGCCAACAGCCCAGCACACAGCGTTGATGGAGAAATAAACGCCGCGTTGATTTTCCGGGGCTAACTCAGTGACTAAAGAGGCAGCAGATGGGGTATAAGAAACAATCGCAACAGCAAATACTCCCAATGCCAATGCTACCCAAACCAGATTATGAGATGGGGCAGTACCGCTTACCCAAATCAGGCCAAAACCAATTGCCCACAAAATAGCAGACACAGTAAGTGCAAGTGTATGAGAACAGCGTTTTAAGGCACTAGTAACAGGCAATTGACAAATGATGGCTATCACTAGATGCCAAGCAAATAGAACGCTAATCGTAGTTTGGGCTAATCCTTCGGTAGTACTTTTAATAACAAAGTTTTTGAAGTAAAGCGGCAGGATGCTATGGATTTGAGAAATATAGATTGTGAAGAATATATTAACTGCTATGTAGACCAGGAAGCGGCGATCGCTTAATACTGCCATCCAAGAAGCAAAATGTTCTGTCTTTTCAGATTCCCCCATCTGCTGTTGTTCGGTTTCAATAATTCCCGCATAAATAACACCAAAAAATAACAGAAAAGAGATGGCATCAATCACAAATAGCCATCGATAACTTCCAATTATCGCGATCAAAAACCCTGCTAGCACAATTCCGATCGCTAACCCCAGATTATCTGCTAATCGGGCGATCGCAAAAGTTTCGCGGCGATTATCAATCTCACTGGCATCAGCAACAACAGCTTCAGCCGCCGGCCAATAAAAACCTATCCCTAAACCGCTAATCAAGCTACCAATTACCAAAATAGTAAAATTATTGGTTGCAGCTAAAACTAGAGAACCACTTGCTGAAATCGCCGTGGCTAGCAACAAAGTCCGGCGGCGTCCCCAGTGTTCAGAATCAGCTAAAGAACCACCTACAATCCGCCCTAGAATGCCGGAAATCGAGCCACTACCCAAGGCTACCCCGACACTGGTTGCAGATAAACCAACTTCATTGACAAAAAAGATGGGAGCGTAAAACAGGGTAAAGCCGGTGCCAACTTCCGAGAGAAATCTACCAATTGCGAAAATCCAAACCTGGGGATGTATCGAGGGCAGCCACGATGATAACTGGGATTGAGAAGCTAATTTCATCAGTTTAAATGTCATAGTTTCCTGACATTTTGGTAATTCTTATCATTGGCTACAATTTTCCTCACTCATTCCACAAGGTTTCCACAGGGATTTTAGCAGTTTTCCACAGGTGCTCAACGAACTAATGGGCTTCTTAGAGTCTGATTGGGGATTGTTAATTGACAGTGACAAGGAACTTTAAAGACTGAGTTTTTGTAAAGTAAAGTAACGAAAAATCGGCTTGAAACCTGATTATTTCGTTCGTATTTATTTTTTATACAATCGTTTTTAACATTTCGCAGCATTGACAAACCCACCCCCTCTTGGCGCACAATGATTCGGCTTGCTTTTGTAGTCCGTTCAACCGTTGGCATCAAATGTGTAAAATATATTACCACCAGATGTGGGCGCAGATTGTCGGGCTAGCGAAAGAGCGTGTGAGGTAGCCCTAAGCCGCTTCACCGCAAGCAACTTGTCCCTCTTGATTATCCTCATAGGAGGAAAATCTCATGAAAGCAACGGTTAGCATCTTTACAGAAATTCCCGAAACACTCCACGAATCTTTAAAAAACTACTTAGAAAAGCATCCCGATTGGGATGAAAACAGAGTGTTGACGGCGGCGTTATCATTGTTTTTACTCCAAAATGGAGATAGCGATCGCCGTGCTGCCCGAGTCTATCTGGAAACTTTGTTCCACCACTCCTCAGTAGAAATGCCCAGCATCGATTCACCCGCAACGGCTAATCTACTAGACACCCCATAGGTACTGGTATGTAGGGCGTTATTCTAACTCATGCCCTAATATGGGCACGGTTTGCCGTGCCCCATTAATACTGTCCGTTCGCTCATTCTTTTGACATCAGATCAATATTTAATAAAACCTATATCTGATATAGGTTTTAACTTTTGTAGGCAATTTCTGATTTCCCTTTTTATTACAACTTACTAGTTGAAATCAACTATAGCAATCCGATTTGATTTGTGAAAAAATCTAAGTATATGTAAGGTGTGTTATCGCGTAGCGTAACGCACCTGGAATCAGAGGTGGTGCGTTAGCCTTTGGCGTAACGCACCCTACGTATATTTCAAAAATCAAATATCAGTCCTATAGTAAGTTGTAATGTTTACGACGGGCTACGCCTACACTATTTTGGCAAAGCCTGAAACAGTAATTCTGTCGTCAGTAAGAAAGAAAAGTCAGATCGAAATAAGCGAACGGACAGTTAATCGGATTTTGAGCCGAAGCGATCGGCCATCTGGAGGCAATATTACAACAAAAAAGATCAGTAGATTCTGATCCTTAAAGAGGTTCCAACAGTTTCTGGTGTTGCTAAAACTAATTGGTAATAGTGCAAGATTTAGAATTGAAGCAAGACTTGAATATATTCGCTGGTCGTTAGTAGTTGTTATCTAGCGGTTTTCTTTTGGATACAAACACGTTCAGACAGTAGCAGACCTATGCGTGCCTAGGAACTCCACCTTAAGCACCGCCATATCTACCAAAACAGTCACAAGCAAAGAAATATTTTCCAGTGGACTATCTTCCCTGTCCACTGTCTTAAAGGGATAAATCGATATCTCAAATAACTACTTAGTCTGTATTTGAGGAATATCTACCTATTTTGATTGTCTAAATTTGTCTTTTACTAAAGCCAAAGAAATTCACCACCAACTCCCCCAAAAGTTAACAGTCAAGAGTTAAAAAACTCTAGACTATAAACTCAGGACTTGGCTTCTAACTGCTGGGGATAGCTAGGAGATTCAAACTTATACCCTACGCCACGTACAGTTTGAATTAATGCTGGCTGACTAGCATCAATTTCAATCTTCTTGCGAATTTGGCCTATATGCACATCTACAACTCGCTGGTCGCCGACATATTCATAGTCCCAGACCTCTTGGATTAGTTCTGCACGCCGCCAAACTCGACCTGGATGACTGGCTAAAAAATGCAATAAGTCAAATTCCAGAGCAGTTAAGAGTACTGGTTGGTTATTAAGTGCCACCTCCCGTCGCACCGGATCAATCATAAGTTTTTCAAATACCAAGCGTTTCTGCTCGGCGCTAGTTATCACTCGCTGACGCCTCAAAATAGCTCCGACTCTGACTTCTAGCTCTCCCAGCCCAAAAGGCTTGGTGAGATAGTCGTCAGCACCTTTAGAAAAACCGCGAATTTTGTCAGCTTCATCAGCACGGCTAGTCAACATCAAAACAAAAACACCATTACGACTTTGCATCTCTTGGCAGAGGTTAAACCCAGTGACATCTGGTAAATTCACATCTAAAATTACCAAATCAGGGTTAAATTGCTCAAATAGAGCTAAGGCTGTCTTTCCATCTTCGGCAGCCTCCACCTGATAGTTCTGCTTAATCAAAAAGCGTTGGATTAGATTCCGAACCGCAGGGTCGTCGTCAACTACAAGAATCTTGGCAGGAGCCATGACCATTACTTTGCACAAAAATTCGTAAGATTAACAAGAGGGTTGCTTAAAAACGCAGTTGCCACTTTGGGACTAACTAAGAACCTACATAGCTACGGTACAAGAATCCTGATCATTTTAAAGATAAATACTGTAATCAGGATTGTCAGCGATGAGAACACTAAACTTCTGTTAGCCACAGTATATAGGCGCTCTGGTTTTAGCCGCAACAACTGTTGCGGCTAAAACACCTTTTTGATCCCAGTTAGGTGGTAACTTAAAACGTTTTAATTTTAAATCGAGATGTGGATATATACCACAAGCGATTATTCAGTATAATTAAAAAAACTCTGTTAGGGTACAGTGAGTCGCCAAATCTGAAACAGTAAAGTTGATTTTTTCATCAAAACTATGTGTTTTAGGTATTCTCCGTTCAAATTCTAGATTAGAGCCAGAACTAGGCAACGACATGAGGGTATATACGGAGTTATGGCGATATGTTAAAGTGACTACAGTTGAAATTATAAAGTCGATCAAACTAACCCGTGCTACTATCCTGGTAGGGCATAAGATAGATCGAGACTTTAGTTGAGATCAAAACAAAACCTAAAGCTGTTTTTTCTTCGATAAAAGACTGCCGCTGACTGAGGCTGAAGTAACAAACTCCCATGAGCGATCAAAATCCCTACGAAAAACTTGGGGTATCAGAAGAGGCTAGCTTCGATGAAATTCAGGATGCTCGTAATCGCCTATTCGAGCAACATAGTGGCGATTCCAAGCATTTAGAAGTAATTGAAGCGGCTTACGATGCGATTTTAATGGATCGCTTACGGATGCGCCAGGAAGGTAAAATTAAAGTCCCTGAGCGTATTCGGTTTCCAGAGCTGCGAGTGCAATCGCCTCCTAAAGAAAGTCCAACCCCTAGCGAGCAGTCACCTGCATGGCTGCAACGGATGCTGGATCAGCCAACGCCTGCGGATATTCTCTTACCAGGAGCTTGGTTTCTTGGTTTGAGTTCTATTAGCCTGTTTTATCCAGAGGGAGGGGATCAGGTTTTGCAGTTAGCATTGGTGGTTGGGGTAGGTACCAGTATTTACTTTCTCAATCGCAAGGAAAGCAAATTTGGTCGAGCAGTTTTGTTCACCCTGGTCAGTTTAATAATTGGCTTAATCGCTGGTGGACTAGTTGCTAGCTGGCTTTTACCACAAATATCATTTACCAGTCTGGGAACGAATCAGTTCTCTACTGTAGTAACGTTTATATTGTTGTGGTTGGTTAGTAGCTTTCTACGCTAAATTGCTACCCGTAAGCAAGTTTCTATAAAGAAGACGTGGTTTATATGTGTTCTTCTTAAAATTTGAGAGTCAGGAGCCAGAATACCTTTTGTGGCTCCTATTTTAATTTGCGACCTGAATGTTGATTAATTCAATCTGTTACAGCTACAAAGCCTTTTTAGACAAGGTGTTTAGCTTTTAGATTCACTTTGCAAAAGCATTACACTGTACCTAAAAAGTCAGTGTGAGATGGATAGCAGGCGGTGACGATTCTATCTTTGCTCATGAGTAATGGTCAGCCCCAACTCTTGGAGACGCTACGCGAACGGGGAAGTCAAAAGTCAAAAGTCAAAAGTTAAAAGTAAGAACCCCCCACTGTATTGTTTGCAATCAGTGATGGGAGTATGTCATAACTAAATCTACAGCAGCGCTGAAATCCTTAACGATTAAGTCGGGGTGGTAAAGTTCCAATTGGGTGCGATCGCGGATGCCAGATTCCACAGCCATCACCTTAATACCATAATTTTTAGCTGCGGTGATATCGGCTTCGGTATCTCCCACCATCCAGGTATCAGCAGCCGGGGGTAGTTCTTCTAATGCCCTAGCCATTAACAAGGGCTTATCTTCAATATCGCGAGTTTTAACGTAGTCGTTATTCAGGCAATAACAACGATTTTCCGGGAAAAATCTGCCTAAATCGTGTTTTTTAAAGGCATAATCTAGTTCTCGAAATCGGCGCATGGTCATAACAGCCAAATCAATTCCAGCTTGTTGAATTTTTAACAATGCATCCACAGCACCAGGCGCGAGAGTGTCATAGTGAAAGTAAGGTTCTGTATGCACAGTTTGCCGCCGCAACTGGGCAAATTCTTGGGCTTGGGCTTCGTCTAACCCAGAATTTAAGGCAATTTGTTTTTCGGGAATGCGCGATCGCTTTAACTGCCAAAATTCCGCTTTCGGAAGTTCTTTCACTACTTGGTTTGGGCGATGGGTTTTCTCCAAACAGAATTGATAAACACGGTAGTACCGTTCGGAAACATCAATAATTGGGCCGTCGAAGTCAGTAATCAGTCTTAGCATCGGCGGAAAATGTTAATTCTTATTAAAATTATCTCAGATATATGGCTATTTTTCGAGAGTAACAAGCTACTCAACAGTCACAATCAGTTTTTTAAAATATTCACTGAAAGCGGGGTGAGCTTTTAATGTCCAGCCATTAACATTCATACAAAAATAAAGCCATCTGGTAGCTGCTGATTAAAATCAACTGTCATACCTTTGGTAAGAGCTTCTGCACAATGATACAAATCTTTAGTGAGAGGTTCAATAAAACTAGGGCTATGAGCAATATCTTTGTCAATTAAGTCTAAGAACGTTTCTGTATAAAATTTGGCTTTAATTTTGTGAAATTTTTTATTGGTTCTTTTTGCCTTTACATTGCTTTGGCTAGAGTAAAAGACTACCTGACTTTTAGCTTTCTAAGAAAAGCTATAAAATACTTACGTGGGTGTGCGTGACTAGTAACTTCTACAATAGCAATATAATTATGTCTATCACGAGACTTGACTTTCATCTTTTTTAGTTTAGTTTTCGCCTTCTATATCTAATTAATCTCAATATCTTTGACTCTGCAAGTTACTTACAAATCCAGGCTATCATCATTAAGTCCATATAAATACTACAAAAAAGGTAAATTGTACTGGGGCATCATTGCAAAGTACCGCGTTTGATTTGTTCGCTTTCAATAGCTTCAAATAAAGCGCGAAAGTTGCCTTCACCAAAACCTTTAGCTTGGAAACGGCGCTCAATAAACTCAAAGAAAAATGTTGGCTGTTCAAAAATGGGCTGGGTGAAAATTTGCAGTAGTAGGGGCGCAATTTGTTCTGCCCCTACAAGAGGATATTCTTGCCAATCCACCAGAATTTCCTGTTGAGCGATCGCTTCCAGTTCTAGGGGTGATAAGGTGAGTCCTGGGCGCTGTTTTAGTTGCGAGTAGTAGCTTTCGGGAACTGAGAGTAAGGATAAACCACTGGCACGAAATTTAGCAATCGCACTTACAAGATTAGTCGTCCGCAAGGCAATATGTTGAATTCCTGCCCCCCGGTTGACATCAAGAAACTCTTGAATTTGGGAATTGCTGGAAGCCGGTTCATTAATGGGCAATTGGACGCTACCATTGCGCGAAACCATCACCTGGCTGTGTAAACCAGAACGATCAGTTTTAATTTTAAATGCTTGCTGGGGTTGAAAATCTAGGATCTTTTCATACCAACCGACAGCAGACTCTAATTCACCAACTGCCACGTTCAATACTACGTGATCTATGGCGGTAAAAGTGTTGTCATTTGTCATTTGTCCTTTCTCAAAAACTAATGACGGATGACTACTGACTAATGACCTTTCTATCAACGTATGAGTCAGTCCACCCCAGGCGGCAATTTTGCCACATTTGAGGAATACCGTACCCACCTGGCGTTCCTGGATCGGTTGTAAGATTGTAGCACCGTGCATTTGAGCTAGTGCGATCGCGCCTTCGACATCTTCGACAGCAAAAGCGACATCTGCGACACCTGGTGGATATTGACGGAGAAACTCAGCTACTGGACTTGTGGGCAACAGTGGTGAAGATAGAAAAAAGCAGACAGTACCACTTTCCACCACTTCTGTACAAGTATGAAATGAACTGATGCGATCGGCTACTACTTGAAAACCAAGATGGTGTACAAACCAATCCCGCCATACTTTGGCGTCTTCTACATAGAAATGAACGTGATCAATTTTCATAGATACTGAAAAACCAGCATAAAAGTTTATATATCTGTAAATTTTGCCTTTTTTGCTAGATTTTCAGGTCTTTCATAAGCAAGAATTATCTAGGCGTTCTCTCACTTTAAAAGAACAAATGACTATCAGGTTGAATATTAATTTCCATTGGCACAGCTTGCGGTTCGGCAGAAAGGGCAAAGAAAATCGCATTGGCGGCAGTTTCAGGACTGAGCATTTTTTTCCGGTCTACTTTTAGGTTGACATTATCCCAGAAAGGAGAATCTACCCCACCAAAGTAGAATAGCGTGAACTTGATACCAAAACGCTTGAGTTCCTCTGCCATGCACTTGCTGAAACCGACAACACCAAACTTAGAAGCAGAATAAGCTGCTGCCATCCCCATCGAATGCTTGCCCAGAATTCCTACCACATTACAGATGTGACCAGACTTGCGCTTTTGCATCTCTTCAGCAGCCGCTTGAGTGGTGTAAAAGCTGCCTTTTAAGTTGACATCTAGCATCTTGTCTAAATCAGCGGGTTCCAGGCTGTTGTAAGGCTTGAGTATACCGGCACCAGCTGCATTCACCAAAATATCGATTTGACCAAACTTAGCGACGGTCTTTTGGATCAAAGTATCTACTTGTTGGGGGTCAGTAATATCGGTGGGAATACTCAAAACTTGCCCTGGTAAATCAGCTGCCAGTATTGTTAAACGAACCGCATCTCTCGCAGCCAGTACCAAGCGTACTCCGGTAGGTGCAAGTTTGTGTGTTAAAGCTGAACCAATACCACCAGTAGCACCGACAACGACAACAACTTTATCCTGCATTGGATTATTTACATTTATTTATATCTTTTTACATAATACTGAATTATAGGCTCAGGCTGTACGTAGACATTGAGAAAATATTTACTCACCGAGTAGCGCTGTTACCTCATATTCCTTGCCACTTGCTTTTAATGTAAATGTCGGAGATGATTCTAAATATTTGGTAAAACTAGAACCTAACTTTAATTTTTTGACAATTGAACTAGGAGATTCTCCGGTTATTTTCTGTAACTCTGAACCTAGCTTAGATACAGATAATTGAGTTTGGGGAGACTTTATTTGTATATCTTGAATAATTTTTACTAGTAATTTATCTAATGTTTTTCCATTAAGAATTTCTGCCGAATCTGATTTTTTTTCTTGCTCTTGAATAGATTGTGTAAATGAGTTATCTAGAACAGGGATTATTTCCTCAATTTCTGGTTGTTTGGGATTATGTTTAATATTGATATTCCATCTTTCTTGAAATAAACTCGCAATAGCCGCTAAACTACTTAATCGAGCATTGATTGATTCTTGCTCATTTTTAATTAAATCTTGAATTTGCTCAACCACTTTTTCAAAAGTTGGAACTTCTGCTGCCATTGCTAAGGAATAATGAGTTAATTTGTTAGTATTTCGGTTTTGTATATGCAAAGTTTGCCCTTGTCTACGTACCCAATAGACAATCAATCCCTGGTTTTGGAGTTCGTTACAGAGGTGAATTAAAATTCCATCGCTAGAACAGACTAAGATTTCTTTGACTGTTGGATAAGAGCGTAAAATACAAGCACCAAATGGGATCATTTTTGCATCAGCATTATTCTTACCGTCAGGCACATGGATAAGTTGATAACCACGATTATATAGTTCAATATCTTGTTTGCCAATACTGGGGTTTCTCCAGTTAGCAAATGCCATTTTAACTTGGAGAGGATACTCACATACACTGGCTAAAAATAATTCTGAATTAATATCTAATTTTAAGTTTTCTGCATCCAAAAGTAGAAGAGATATTCCTATTTCTAATTGATGTTTAATTTCATTTTTTTGCTGAATTCTCAGGAGCAATTTACTGAACGCAGCAGATTCTAACCAATCAGGCGATAATATAGTTTGCAGCAGTTCTTCAGCTAATGTCAAACTACAAGAGTCAAGACTTTTCTCTGTGGCTTTTTCTTCTAGCAGGTTTTTTACTAAAGGAACTTCCGTTGCTTCAGCCATAAAGACTTTAGTATGCCCGTTGCCGTTAGCAAGCAAGTCAGTTTCCAAGGAATCAGGGAATAGAGGCTCAAGGAATTGTTTACCACAATTTTTGCAGAAGTAATTCTGCTTGTCATTCCGACGACCATTTTTACGATATGAAGTAGATTCGCACCGGGGACATTTCATTTTGTGATTCAGGTGGTCTAGAGCAGATACTTGTCTTTAAATATATAGTATAAAAAAATACTGTCAATGTCAGATGGTATTGCCCAACACAAGAAAAACTCAAAGCAAAGGGAAATTAAATAATTCATAATTCTCACCTCCGGCGAGAAGCAAGCTACGTAATTCGTAATTCGTAATTTGTAATGACGCTCTCTACGAGACGCTACGCGAACGCTAACGTAATTCGTAATTAAGTTTTGCATTAGTGAAGCTTTAGCTAGTCCGCGAGCGTCTGGGGATTTTAATCCCACCGCAAAACTTGTCGCTTGTTGCGAGGGACTTAGACCCCTCAAAAATGTTAAATTCAACCCCTAGTTTCTGCTTGCACCATGTAGTAGCCCTCTAAGCAGCTAGAATTTAAGAAACACTTCAATTGACGCGGGCGAAAACGTAGTCGCGGGTGCGAGAATCCAGGGGGTTAGTAAAGATTTTATTTGTAGTACCAAATTCAACCATTTGAGTAATCCGATTTTCATTCCTACAAAAGAAAGCCGTAAAATCAGATAGGCGAGTTACTTGCTGCATATTGTGAGTAACCATCACAATTGTCAACTTAGAACGCAAGTTATGGATCAGATGCTCAATTTTCATGCTACCGACAGGATCAAGACCTGAACAAGGTTCATCCATCAACAGAACGTTTGGCTTGACTGCTAAAGCACGGGCAATACATAATCTTTGTTGTTGACCACCAGAAAGCTCTAAAGCAGATTTGTGCAGCTTATTTTTCACTTCATCCCAAAGTTCGGCAGTTTTGATGGCAGATTCAACGATTCCATCTAATTCTACTTTTGGATGCCATCCAACTAATTTCACCCCATAAGCAACATTATCGTAAACGCTCATGGGAAAAAGGTTTGGCTTGGGAAAAACCATACTAACTTGGCGACGTAAGCGATTGATGTTAACACGACGCTCATAAATACTCTGCCCAAAAAATTCTACTTTTCCTTCAACCCTCACTTCTTCTTCTAATTCACTCATGCGATTTAACGATTTAAGAAAAGTAGACTTGCCACAACCACTAGAACCAATAATTGCCGTGACTTGGTTTTGGTAAATATCCATTGACACGTCTTCAACTATCTTTTGAGTGTCGTAATAGAAGCTGAAGTTTTTGACTCTGATGGCTGGAATTAGTTTACTCATATTCCCAAAACGTGTGAAATAAAACTTGACTAAGTAAAACACTACAAATCAGCACTGTTGTTTCACTATGTTACTCCTAAAAGGAGATATTCATAGAAATTACGTAGCTATACGGTAGTCATACAGCAGATAAACTGCTATTAAGTACTTATTACATAAGATTATTCCTTTGTACAGTGCGTAAGTTATAAAGTATCCTCTGGCACCAGATGGTTCCACAAAAATTCTTAAGCCACGCTAGGACATACCTTAACCGAAACGCCCTGAAATGTAGTCGCGGGTGCGGGGGTCTAGTGGGTTGTTAAAGATTTGCTCTGTAGCGCCAAATTCAACCATTTGCCCAATCCGACTTTCATCGGTGCTGAAGAAAGCCGTAAAATCAGAGACGCGAGCGGCTTGCTGCATATTGTGAGTAACGATCGCAATTGTCAACTGAGACTGCAAACTATGGAGCAGTTCCTCAACTTTCATCGTAGCAATGGGGTCAAGAGCCGAGCAAGGCTCATCCATCAGCATAACTTTCGGCTTGACTGCTAAAGCACGAGCAATACATAATCTTTGCTGTTGACCACCAGAAAGCCCTAAAGCTGATTTATTCAGCTTATCTTTCACTTCATCCCAAAGAGCAGCGCTGTGAAGTGCAGATTCGACAATTTCATCTAATTCTACTTTTGAATACCTGCCTGCTATTCTCATCCCGTAGGCAACATTTTCGTAAATACTTATCGGAAAAGGATTCGGTTTTTGAAACACCATACCAATTTGGCGGCGTAACCGATTGATGTTGACACGAGGAGCATAAATATTCTGACCAAAAAATTCTACATCTCCTTCAACTTTCACTGGCCCTTCTAATTCGCTAATCCGATTCAGAATTTTGATGAAGGTAGATTTACCACAACCACTAGGCCCAATAATCGCCGTTACTTGGTTCCGATAAATATCCATTGACACCTTTTCGATCGCTTTTATTGTGCCATAGTAAAAGCTGATATTTTTAACTTTAATGGCTGGAATTAGCTTATTCATAACTTGCCCAAGATGCGAAAAAAATTATTTTTACTTGATTCTTCTCTGTCTAATAACTAAACGAGAGACAATACTGACACATAAAATTAAGCTGAGTAGAACTATAGAAGTAGTCCATACTAATTGGCTTTTTTGTGGGTCGGGGTCGTTGTAGAGGTTAAAAATCAATACTGGCAAGGAAGCTGTTGGACTTAACAATCCTTCTGACCAATCTAGACTAAATAAAGCAGTAAAAATTAAAGGTGCTGTTTCACCAGCAGCACGAGCTACAGCTAGTAAAATGCCTGTAGTAATTCCGGGAATTGCAGCAGTCACAACGATGCGAAAAGTAGTTTGGAAGCGAGTTCCACCTAAAGCAGCGGAGGCGAGGCGTTGAGATGTGGAAATAAGTTTTAAAGATTCTTCTGTTGTCAGTATAATTACGGGTAACATAATCACAGCTAAAGCAAAACCACCTGCGATCGCACTAAATCCTTTAGTTACCAAAACTATCACACCGTAAGCGAATACGCCTACAACAATTGAAGGCACACCTGTCAGAATACTGCTGATAAAACGAACAATACCAGCAATTGGATTCGTTTGACCAAATTCCGCCAAGAAAATTCCTGTCATTATCCCTGTGGGAATGCTTAAAATAGCACCAATTACCACCATGATTATGGTTCCCAGGATGGCATTACCAAAGCCATTGTCAATGACTGCTTTGACAAACATATCTGATTTCAGTCCAGATATTCCTCGGACAATAATTTCCCACAAAATTGATAATAAAGGAATAAGTGCCAGAACTGTCAAACCAAAAGCGATCGCATTCATTGCATAGGTAAATATTACTCGCTCTGTTGGCAGAGGACTACATAATTCTGTCGCCAGAGATTCATCAGTTTCAGGCTGGATGTAACCACTCATATTTTTTAGAATTTTTGATTTATAAATGTCTTGTAACACTGAGATGAGAAATTTTATCAGTGTTATGAAAGTTGCTTTTATTAAATAAATACAAAAGGCGCAAATAGAAAAAAAGAAAATTTAATTTTTGTTTAAGTCCCACTATAGCAATCCTAAATAAGTTGTGAAAACTAGTTTTTTAATCTAACCACAGAAACACAGCGAAAAGTCGGAGCGCCAGCTTCCGGCGATCTGAACTTTTCAAGACAGAGAACACGGAGAGGTAAGAAATAGAGATTTTCACAAATGATTTAAGACTGCTATGTATTTTCTATTTGTATTGGTTGTATATTTTTGGCAATCTTAAACTGAAATAGTATTATGCATTTTTTCTGCTAACCCATTTCACCAAAAGTACAGCACCAATATTTACAGCCAGAGTCAACACAAACAAAATCAATGCCAAATAGCTTAAAGCGCCTATATGCAATCCTGGTTCAGCTTCGGCAAATTCATTAGCTAATACAGAGGGAATTGTATAAGCTGGATCGAGTAAGGAGGCACTGATTTGAGCAGAGTTGCCAATCACCATAGTGACAGCCATTGTTTCGCCCAAAGCACGTCCTAAAGCGAGCATTGCTGCACTCACCATTCCCGAAAATCCAGCTGGTAGCAAGACTCGAAAAATTGTTTCCCAACGAGTGCCACCCAAAGCCATAGATGCGCTACGTAATTCTTTAGGAATAGCCATTAACACGTCACGAGTAATTGCTGCCATTGTGGGCAAAATCATGATGGCTAGAATAATTCCAGCAGTTAACATATTAGTTCCAGAAGGGTCTTCTGTATTAAAAAGTGCTATCCATTTAAAAGTGCTGGACAGCAACTTTTGTAGAGGTTCTAGAACTGGAATAAAAACAAAAATTGCCCACAAACCAATAATGACACTGGGAATTGCTGCAATTAATTCAACAACAAATGCTAAGGTTGTTCGTAGCGATGAAGGTAAGAAATTTTCACTCGTGACTAAGGCTACTGCTATTCCCACTGGCACAGCGAATAAAATAGCGATCGCACTACTCACTAAAGTTCCATAAATATAGGGTAATGCACCAAAAATCTGATTACCTGTATCCCAATCTTGACCCCACAAAAACCCCAGTCCAAACTGCTTAATGGCTGGTAGAGCTTCGTGTAAAATTACCCAACTCATCAAAAATAGCACTGCAACAGTAATCACGGCAAAAAAGTATACTAGCCGTGTAAAACATTGGTCAAACCATAAATTTGCGCCACCGATAGCTGTTAAATTGAAATTTTCATCGCCTAGATTTGAATCATGTGATGAATTTATGTCGGCTGGTTCAGATGAATTTGCCATTACAAATCAATAAAATAGATTTTTTTCTTGCTATCAGAGTAAGTTGTTAACTCACTCTATTAGGAGAGGAAAGTATAGCGCTTCTTATTTGTATACAATAGACATCTCCAGAAATTAAATATGCGTTATCTAGAACCCTTGTAGAGACGCGAAATTTCGCCTCTCTACATTCTTTTTCGGAGATGTCTAATACATTTTGACCTCTCTCCTTTTAGGAGAGAGGCTTTGAGGCTTACTCCCCAACGCTAGCTTTTAAGGGGGTGGGGCTTAGGTCTGTATTCCATACAATTGAGAACCGCTATAGTAAGATTGCAAGTTAAGGCTTCACAGAGCTGTTCACTGTCTGAAGTACCCGATTTGCCACATCAGATGGAATTTTGGTGTAGTTAAGGTCATCGTTATATTGTTGACCGTCTTTCAATACCCAATTAACCCATTTCTTAATAGCATCAGCTTTGGAAGCATTAGCATACTGTTTGTAAACTATTATCCAAGTAAGACCTACGATTGGATAACCTTGTCCTGGATCTCCGACAAAAACGCGGTAGTTGTCTGGAAAATTCACAGTTGACAAAGCTGCATTTGCAGATTCTAAAGAAGGAGCAACAAATTCTCCTTTCTTATTTTGTACCTGTGCTGATTTCAGGTTATTTTGGACAGCGTAGCTATATTCTACATAACCAATAGAACCGGAAGTACGAGATACTAAGGCAGCTACGCCTGGATTGCCTTTGCCTTTGAGGACGTTTGGCAGATTCCACTTGGGAGCAGTGTTAACTCCAACTCTACCTTTAAAATAACCACTGGTAGCACTTAAGTGGTTAGTAAAAATGAAAGTTGTACCGCTACCATCGGCGCGAACAACGAATTTAATTGATTGATTTGGTAAATTGACACCCGGATTATCAGCTTTAATTTTTGCGTCATTCCATTTGGTAATTTGACCTGAGAAAATTGCTGGTAGTGTACTCCGGGACAATTTAAGATCATTAACGCCTGGAAGATTATAAACCACAGAAACAGCACCGCCTGCTGTGGGTACTAAGATTACACCGTTCTTGACTTTAGCGATTTCATCATCTTTCATTGCAGCATCACTACCACCAAAGTCAACGGTTCCAGCAATAGTTTGACGAATACCACCGCCACTACCAATTGCTTGGTAATTAATTTTCAAGTCTGGATATTTCTTCTTAACTTCACGAGCATAGCGTTCATAAAGTGGAGCCGGAAAAGTTGCTCCTGCACCATTGAGAGTTTCAGCTTGTGCGATCGCACCAAAAAATGGACTAAGTGCAACAGAAGTTGTCACCACTGAAGTAGCAATGACACGATTCCAAATGGCGGTCGAAAAAATCATATTACCTCTGATTAAAGGAATACTTCTCTGCTGTAATTTCAGCCTTAAACTAAGCTACATTTTTTATGGTTAATTTTTCTTTAACGTTGGATAAATAAAAAGTTAAAGTACGTTTAATTTTTACTTTGAAACGTATTTTAATAATTTCTACTAGATTGTCTAAATTAATTTATCTAAAATATATCCAGGACTTACGCAAAATCACGAAAAAACGAACCCATTCGCGCAGCGTCTCGTTAGAGAAGGACGCAAAGGAATAAGGTTTCAGAGAGTTATTGTGTAAAGTTAGCAGGTTGGCGATGACTTGTCTCTAACGCTTGAAGACCTAGAGATATTAGCTCAAAGAGGCTTTCTTAGCTTCCATCACCGAGCATCGATACTTTAAAGCAGGATTGCAAAAGTTTTATCAAGGGTCGTCATTGGCATAACGGATTTGCCAATCAGATGCCATCTAAATTATTTGATGGTTGCTTGCGGCTACAATACATTACCAAAAGTATAAATAATCCTATTCCTGCCAGATATTTAATCGGCTCAGGTACGCTGGGATTAGGGGAAAAAAAGCCTTCGATCGCACCAGCAATAATCAACATTGGTACAATCCCAAATACTAGCTGTACCGCCTGAGAACCATACAATTTCAGTGCATCTCCACGGCGATATTTACCAGGAAATAAAATTGCTCTTGCTAATAAAAATCCCGCAGCCCCAGAAAAAAAGATCGCAGGTAATTCCAAGGAACCATGCGGAAACACAAATGCCCAAAAAGGATAAGCCAGATTATTTTGACCAACTAAAGTACCAACAGCACCAATCAATAAGCCATTAAATACCATTAAATAAGCTGTGTATGCTCCAGCCGTCATGCCACCAGCAACAGCCCCAAAACACACCGATAGGTTATTGATCATGATACTGCTGGATGCCAGAGGTTCAACGCCGACAATTGACCCCATCCACAACTTATGCTCATCTCGCACCTTAGTAATCAAACTTTCAGGTACTATCAACGACATAAAGCTGGGATTTTGCCAGGAATACCACCAAGCCACTAGCGCCCCCAGTAGAAACAGCGTCGTAGCCGCAGCAATATATGCAAATGTTTTCTGAATTACAGATGCTAATCCCCATCGATAAAATTCTTGGATTGCCTGCCATTCCTGTCGTCGCGAACCTTGGTAAATCTGCGTATAAGCACGAGTTGTTAAAGATTGTAAACTTTGGCTCAAAGTATTGCTGATTTGTTGTGTACGGGCACGAGCCAAATCTGCCGCCACTGAACGATATAAACTCGCTAACTCTCTAATTTCTGCTGCCCGTAAGGACTTTAGCCCTTTTTTTTCTATCTGCCTTAATAGAGCATCCAGACGTTGCCAATTCGGTTCTCGTCGCGCAATCCAACGTTGAATATTCATGAATTTTGGGAACACTGACTTTAACTTAGCTTAAGATAGCCTCAAATCCATCTCCGTAGTTTCAAGGAAAATTTGGTATTATGTCTGAAAATTTTGGATCTTCCGGTCAGATACAACCACTGAGTATCGGTAACGTTGTCAGTGCTGCGGTACGATTGTATCGTTCTCATCTGAAGACTTATTTGAAACTGGCTTTAATTGCTCACTTGTGGATTATAGTTCCGATCTACGGCTGGGCAAAATATGCAGCCATTTCTGGACTAATTTCACGCTTGGCTTTTGGAGAATTGATTTACCAACCTGAAAGTGTCCAAACTGCCAGCAGCCATGTTAATCCACGTCTTTGGTCATTTTTAAGCGTTGGTTTCCAAGTCGGAATATCTTTGCTGGTAATTTATTTGGGATTAGCGATCGTGGGTGGTGTCGTAGGTGTCTTGCTGGGAGGAGTCTTAGGAGGGATATTAGGTGTTAGTGCAGCTATTATAGGCACAATTATCGGAGTAATTGTAACGGTAATTCTTGTGCTGTTGGGACTAACCTGGTTCTACTCGCGTTGGGTGGTAGCTGAGGTGCCCTTAGCAGTTGAGGAAAATATCAATAGTGGCGAAAGTGTTGCCAGAAGTTGGGAGTTAACTAAAGCCTCAGTATTTCGCATTCAGGGCGTTGTTTTAGTTGCTTTTATCGTTACACTACCATTGGTGTTTGTATTAAACTATATACCCAACCTATTCCTCTTAAAGCTTGAGCAAGGTTCTACTATCTACTGGATTGTGTATGTTATTTCTTTGATCGGCAGCTTAATAGGTGGAATTTTTGTAATGCCATTCTGGCAAGCACTAAAAGCTGTTTTATACTTAGACTTGCGTAGTCGGCGTGAGGGTCTAGGTTTGCAATTACGAAAACCTCCCTCGCCAGATTTCCGTTAATTCAACACCTTAATTCAACTCTATTAATTTTCAATTAGTTAATATATGCGCTTTTTTAATCGCATCACATTCCAGACTCCAGAAAGTGTAGAGTTGGAATTTATTTTAGCGGGAATCGGCAATCGAGCTTTAGCACTGCTGATTGATTATACAGTCTTGGTTGTAACCTTGTTTGTGTTTTTCCTTGCCTGGACTGTCTTTTCGACGCAACTGTTTAATTTTTTTGATGCTCAGAATTTAGGAATTTGGTTAATAGCAATTTTCTTCATTATTGCCTTTG
This sequence comes from Nostoc sp. S13, assembly GCF_029379315.1. Taxonomy (GTDB): domain Bacteria; phylum Cyanobacteriota; class Cyanobacteriia; order Cyanobacteriales; family Nostocaceae; genus Nostoc. The sequence goes on along the minus strand of NZ_JAQYWQ010000041.1, from coordinate 17,720 downwards.
CAATTTACATTAGCTATTTTGTATTTTTTGAAACCTTATGGTTTGGACAAACTCCTGGTAAACGGGTTGCTAAAATCCGCGTGGTTCGAGATGATGGTAGACTTATCGGGTTACAACAAGCAACTCTACGTGCTTTACTGCGACCCTTTGATGAAACTTTATTTATTGGCGCTTTTTTAATTATGTTGGGTAGCCGCGAAAAGCGCTTAGGTGATTTGGCAGCTGGCACAATTGTGATTCAAGCCCAAACACCGACTGCATCAGCGACATTAACAATTTCAGAACAGGCAAAGGTACTCCATGAACAGTTAATCCAAATTGCCGATTTATCATTATTGTTGCCGGATGATTTTGCTGTGATTCGTGACTATTTGCAGCGACGTGGTGCAATGTCGCTAAAAGCAAGAGCCTCACTATCTCTAAAGTTAGCCGAGCAAGTTGTAGCTATTATTAATTTAGAAAAGTTGCCAGAAGCTGTTACACCTGATGTATTTTTAGAAGCTGTTTATCTTGTTTATCAACAACCGGAATTTTAGGCTGGAGATTTTATTTAGAGCATTAGACATCTGGTGAAATTAAATATGCGTTATCTAGAACCCTTGTAGAGACGCGAGATTTCGCCTCTCTACATTCTTTTTCACAGATGTCTATTGACAAAAGGCTAGGTTTACCTTATGTCGACTTTATCCATTTTTTTCACAAGCTCAAGCTATCACTGTAACCTTTGTGGGACAGTAGTTTTACTTTTTGAACTTCTTACAAAGTTGGGCGCACGGAAACCGTGACGCACCCACTTTGCGCTTCATCGATAAGCTGTGACGTGGAAAAAGTATTTGCCAAAAAGCCAGGGTTTTTGCCGGATATTCGAGAGTAATGTTTCCCATCTTTATATGCTTTATCTCAAGAGGCATGATTACAAGAAAATCGTGCTTTTCAATTTATTTTATCGGCGCGATCGCCCCTAAATTAGAAATTGCACCTGCGCGGACTAGAAAATTCAGGTTTCTTAGCCCTTGTCATGCGGGTTTTGTTTGTGTAGCCGCTTTTCCAGCGTTGTTATATAAAAACCTAGACTTATCAGATCCAATGCCCAATGCCCAATGCCCAATGCCCAATGCCCCCTCAAGTACGTCCAGTGAGGTTGGCAATTACAGCTGCTAACTCACCCGCATTAACTGGCTTCGGGACGTGGAGTTGAAAGCCTGCCAACAGGGCTTGCGTGCGCTCTTCTACCCTAGCATAGGCTGTCAGCGCCACTGCTGGAATCCGTCCTCCTTGATCTGTTGGCAGCGCCCTCACTTTCCGAATTAGTGTGTAGCCATCTTCTTGGGGCATACTAATGTCGCTCACTAGTACATGGGGTTTAAATTCTTGCAGGGCAAGCAGTGCCTCAGAAGCAGATGCAGCTGCTATGACTTGGATGCCATACTGTCTCAGAATTGTGGTGAGCAAATGACGCGCGTCTGCCTCATCATCGACGATCAGCACCCGTAAGTCATCTAGCTTCGGCAGGTAATTATTAACCTCTTGGGCATCCACCAAAGATGAAAGCTCTTCTGCTGTATTAGCCTCGACATCAACGGCTTTCATTGGCAGATTGACAATGAATGTCGCCCCCTGTCCAATTCCTGGACTTTGGGCAGAGACTGTCCCACCGTGTAATTCTACTAAGTGGCGGACGATCGCTAATCCTAATCCTAGTCCACCATGCGATCGCGTCCTGGAACTGTCGGCTTGACAAAAGCGTTCAAATACATGGGACAGAAATTCGGCAGCAATTCCCCCTCCCGTATCGCTAACCCGAATTTGTACATGGGATTGAATGCGCTGTAATTGCACATCAACTCTTCCCTTCTTGGGTGTAAACTTAACGGCGTTGGAGAGCAAATTCCACACAACCTGTTGCAAGCGGTTGGCATCACCCACAATTACCCCGACTTCCGGGTTAAATCTACACTTGATGCTAATTTCTTTGGCTTGAGCTGCTGGGCGCACAGTCTCGATTGCTGCCTCTACAAGTGTTACAAGTTTTACCTGATGAATATTTAGATGGAGTGTGCCTCTAATAATTCGGGAGACATCTAGAATATCTTCAATCAGTTGCGCCAGGGATTTGGTGTTACGCTCAATTGTCTCTAGTGCCTGGCCAGTAGTAGTTTCATTAAACTTACGCCTCGTAAGTAGTTGCGTCCAGCCCATTATGGCATTTAGGGGTGTGCGGAGTTCGTGAGAAAGTGTGGCCAGAAACTCATCTTTTATGCACCTTGCAACTTCTGCATCGGCGCGTGTTGTCTGTTCGCGTTCTTGCTCTGCTTGTTTGCGTTCTGTAATATCGCGTTGAGTTCCCCAGACTCTGACTAAAAGCCCATTTTCGACAATTCCTACCAGATTATTCCAAAAATATTTGGAATTACCTTGCTGATCTATTTTGTGGGACTCTGCATCAATTAATCGGTAGTTAGAACGGATAAAACTACGCAGGTATGCAATATTATCTAGATCGGAGGAAACGAGAAAGTCTCCTAGTCTGGCGCTGATAATTTCTTCGCTACGAGAATAGCCATACAACTGCGCCATAACATTGTTGCATTCTGCTAGGTAGGCATATTGGTAAAAATGTTGAATTTGTTCATCTTCTGGACAATGTGGCGAAATTGGTACTTCCAGTTCGATGCAGCAAATACCTTCTGAACTCTGCTCTACAAAAGTGCGGTAGCGTTCTTCGCTTTTGGAAAGAGCAAGCTCTACTTGTTTGCGTTCGCTTAAATCAAGTACAAAACTGATAATATCGTCTGAATTATTTTCTAACAAGGCACAACCTAACAGGATGGGAACGCGGCTGTCATCTTTGCGGATATATTCGTTCTCAAAGAGCTGACACACACCTTTGGTTGTGAGTTCTGCGATCGCGCGATCGTGAGCTTCAATATATTCTGGTGGTATCATGTCGCGCCATCTAACTCGCCCTGCTAGCAAATCCTCTTGCGAATAACCAACCATTTGTAAAAAAGTATCATTCGCCTCTGCGATCGCTCCATCCATTTTGGCTACAATTACCCCAATAATGTTGGAGTCTACCAACCTTCTAAACCTGGCCTCGCTCACCTGAAGATATTGTTTAGCAGTGCGTAACTCGGAATTGAGCAAGCTAATAAGTATTGTCACCAGCACAAAGAAACCTAACCGCACTACGCTGTCGAGACTCGCAACGAAGAGCGAAAACACTGGCTCTAAAAAAAAGTAGCTGACGGCTAAAGTAGACAAAGCGGTAGCCAGCAATCCTGCTTCCATGCCGCCATACCAGGCACTAACTGCCACCGCCGCAAAAAACAGCAGGAAAATAGTTGGTTCCAATAGTGACTGTAGCAATAGTGTTAGCACCAATCCGCTACCAACAGCCAATAGTGCCACAGCATAAGACGCTAGCAGGAAACGTATTCCTTTCAATGTGGCTTCTCCTTTTATGCAGCTAGCTAAAGGATTATTTCCAAAATCAGCTAGAGAATGCGTAGGCGTAGCCCGTCGTAGACATCGCTCAACACCTATTTATTATGCATCGGAAAAACACACATCTAAGCAATTAGTTGCCACGAATCTATCTAAAGTAGTAATACTTAGTTTATGCAAAGCTTCAATAGCTGATAATTATCGCTCTAATTATAGATATTTGATTTTCGACTCTCTATCAAACAGTAGATATTTGTTAACTTTTTAAATTAATTTCCTTTAGGATATAAGTCATCATTTTACCTTTACCTTTAACCTCAATTAAACCTCGTTTCTCCAATAAGTATTTATCCTTTAAAAGCTGATATGTTTCTTCACAAACCTGAATACTACCTGCTATACCATGTGATTCCATTCTACTAGCTGTATTGACTGTATCTCCCCAAAGGTCGTAGGCAAACTTTTTCAGCCCAATCACCCCTGCTACTACTGGCCCTGTACTAATGCCAATACGAATGCGAAAGGATTGGTTATTTTCTTGGTTAAACATAGCTATAGCATTTTGCATATCCAAGGCCATGTTAGCCATTGCTGGAGCATGGTCGTTAGACTGATTTGGCAACCCGGCAACAGCCATATAGGCATCGCCAATGGTTTTGATTTTCTCTACCCCATGACGTTCTGCCAATTGGTCGAACAAACAGAATATTGTATTTAATAACTCGACTAATTTCGCAGGAGATGTCCGAGTTGAAAGCTCTGTAAAACCAACAATATCGGCAAATAGCACCGTAACTTCTAGAAAGCTATTGGCAATAGTTGTATACTGTTGTTTTAATTGTTCTACAATCATCTCTGGTAGAATATTTAGTAGCAACATTTCTGATTTTTGCTGCGCTAGTTCCATTGCCTTGCGAGCATAAAATTCTTTTTTTCGCAAGCGTTCGTATAAAAAGACAGAAAAGACACAAATTAAACAAGTCCAAAAGAAATATAAACCCTGCTCAATGTAAAAAGCTGAGGGATTTTTTAAGATTGGATTATATAAGATATATAAAATAAAATAGCAAACAATTGTCCCAATTTGCGCTATTAAATGTATCCAGCATTGCACTGGAACGATTGTAGCTTGAGTGAGAAACATCAGATTCCAGATATTGTTTCTAGGTTCTAGATTATTAAACAGCAAAGCGATACAAATTTGGACAGCACAAGTTACAGACCAGCATAAACTCAACAAAATTAAGTTTGGGTAACGACGACCTATAGAGGTTTTACATAAACCCCAACAAATAAGTATGAATAGTTCTACTACAATACCGATTTTCAAGGCATATATTTTATCTTGGAATTGCGAGTTTGCCCAAAGAAAAAAAGCGATTAAAGTCAAACCAGCCACTAAGAGAATCTGCGCCTGCAATTGCAGCCGTTTCAGTTGAAAGCTCTGTCGCTGTTCCTTGTAGGATTCGGCAAAGTTATTGTTGGTTTGCCGATAGGACATTCCGTGACTAATCAGCGCGTCTAGTTGGGTTTTTTCTGAGTTATTTAGATGAATCATGCACTTTTTGCGTTATTAGTAATCAAGGGAGTAGGGAGTAGGCAGTGGGGGAGCAAAGGAGCAGGGAAGAAATAACTAATGCCCAATACTTCTCTACGAAAGGCTGCGCCAACGGCTTCTCTGCGAGACGCTACGCGTAGCTTGCTTCCCCGTAGGGGTACGCTCAGTAGAAGTGCCCAATGCCCAATGCCCAATGCCCAATGCCCAATGCCCAATGCCCAATGCCCAATTTCCAAAATGGCTCGTACCCCTACATTAAATTTTGATCGTGGCACATTAATTCTGCATCCACCACCACGCGGCAAAGGTTGGATGGACTATGCCACATGGGATGATAGAGTTGAAAAATTCCGCATTCCCGCAATTAGATACCGATCGCTAGTGGAAGCACTACAAGCGGAAGATGTTAATTTTATCGATGAGGCGAAGCAATTTTATCCTGTAGATTTGGTTCCCAGTCTGGAAATGGAACCCTATGCCCACCAGACTGAAGCGCTAGCAGCTTGGAAACTGGCGGGTAGACTGGGGGTCGTTGTGCTTCCCACGGCGGCGGGAAAGACTTATTTAGCACAAATGGCGATGCAGTCAACGCCGCGCACGACGCTGATTGTAGTGCCAACTTTGGATTTAATGCATCAATGGTATGCACACTTGGTAGCGGCTTTCCCTGATGCTGAGGTGGGATTGCTGGGAGGTGGTTCGCGGGATAGAACGGCAATTTTAATTGCAACTTATGATAGTGCAGCAATTCACGCTGAGACGTTAGGGAATCAATATGCGTTGATTGTTTTTGATGAATGTCATCATTTACCGACAGATTTTAATCGGGTGATTGCTGAATATGCGATCGCACCTTATCGGCTGGGACTCTCGGCTACACCGGAACGCACTGATGGTAAACACGCTGACTTAAATATCCTGATTGGGCAAGAAGTATATCGCAAACGCGCTGAAGATTTGGCAGGGAAGGCTTTGGCAGAGCATGAAATTGTCCAAATTAAGGTAAAGTTATCGCAACTTGAGCGGGAAAGATACAATCAACTAATTCAAACCCGCAACGATTTTTTGAAGCAATCTAAGATTTCTTTAGGGAGTCTGCAAGGTTGGCAAATGTTCGTGCAAATGAGTGCGCGATCGCAATCTGGACGTAGAGCTATGTTAGCGCACCGGGAAGCGAAAGATATTGCTTTGGGTACTGATGGTAAATTGCGAATTCTGGCTGATTTATTGGCAGAACATTATCCGGCAAGAATTTTGATTTTTACTGCTGATAATGCAACGGTTTATCGGATTTCTCAAGAGTTGCTAATTCCGGCAATTACTCATCAAACTCCTGTGAAGGAACGGCATGAAATATTAACAAAGTTTCGAGAGGGTAAATATAATACTTTGGTTGCTTCTCATGTGTTGAATGAAGGTGTTGATGTGCCTGCGGCTTCTATAGCGATTATTTTATCTGGCACGGGTTCGGCTAGAGAGTATACTCAACGTCTGGGGAGGGTTTTACGGAAGGGGAATATTGAGAATAAGCGAGCTATTTTGTATGAGGTGGTGGCGGAGGATACGAGTGAGGAGGGGACTTCGGCTAGGCGAAGAGGGGAGACCAGGAACGAACCGCAGAGGCGGGGAGGACGCAGAGAGGAGGAGGAGAAGGGGAAGCTAGAGGTTGTGTATGGGACTGGGAAGGAACGGAGTTTGAAGGCGGCGGAACAGCTAGAAATAAATTATTCAATCCAAAATCCAAAACTTGTACTGAACGAAATCGAAGTATCTAAAATCCAAAATTCAGCAGATGTTACCGACAGACTTACTGATGCATCGCCAAAGCGGGGAGGAGATTATTCCGAAGAGACTGAAGATTGATCAGAAAACTTCGGAGTTGGCGATTGAGTTAATTAATTATTTTCAATCAGCAGTGGGGAAGACTCAGGGTGTGCTTGAGCGACAACTGACTGATTTTGAAGGAGATTCTACAGATTATCGGGTGAAGCGGGGATTAGCTTATATTCTCAAAAGCAGTTTTTGCACTTTTGAGGTGATTAGTCCTTTGGAACCACAAATGTTAAGAGAACGGGTGTTTTCGCTAGCTGCAAAGTCTGTTTCTAGTCGGGAATCAACACAAGTTACTCTTGGTAAAGTTGCTGATGAGTTAACTCAAGAACTTGAACGAGAAGTTTTACTAGAACAGGTTCGTAATGGACTATATGCTGATTTATCTGAGAATAAGATTTTGACTGTGTTTGATGCACCAACAGCACCAGATTTTTTGAATCGATATAATTTATCTCAGGTGCAGGGTGTATTTTATAAAGCCAGTCAACTTGTATTAAATGCTCACCGGAATGTTCCGGGTGAATATAAGCTGTTATTTCGCTATCTGAAGTTGTTTCAATTGATGGCTTATATTGAGGGTGATGCTGATCACGGGTTTACAATTACTATTGATGGGCCGACGAGTTTGTTTAATTCTAGTACGCGGTATGGGTTAGCGATCGCTAAACTTATTCCGGCTTTACTTCACGTTACTAGATGGAGTCTTTCTTCGATTCTCCAAAGCCGCGACGCTTATACAAATACTTGGAAAACTGGACGTTTCACCCTCAATTCCGAATGTGGTTTGGTATCCCATTATCCACCAGGTAAGCCCTACGATAGTATGCTAGAAGCATCCTTTGCTGATAAGTGGGATGCGTTAAAAAGTGGTTGGGCGTTAGAGCGAGAAGTTGATTTGATCCCAATTCCCGGTAGTGTGATGATTCCTGATTTTCGCTTGGTGCATCCTGATGGACGTACCTTCTTATTAGAAATTGTTGGGTATTGGCGACCAGAATATTTACAAAAGAAGTTTTCTCAGGTACGGCGGGCTGGACGTGATGACTTAATTTTGGCAATTTCCGAGCGACTTAATTTAGAAAAGGCGGGAGTAAAATTAAATGATGTCCCCGGAAGAATTGTTTGGTTTAAAGATAAGTTATTGCCGAAGGCTGTGTTAGCTGTAATGGATTGATTAAGGAGAAATGAGATGAAAAGTATAGAAACAATAGCCACAGTTACCAAAGATGGTAAGATTACAGCGCAGTTACCATTGGATATTCCAGAAGGTGAACATCAGGTGGTAATAGTAATTGATGAAAAGCTTTTGACTGAGGAAACAGAGAAGAGAGAAAAGAAAGCGCCTCTTAAATTTTCCGCCTATCCTGTAGGATTAGTCTCGGAAAGTTTAACTTTCCGTAGAGAAGACCTTTATGCAAACGACTAATAACTCTGTTTTCATCGATACAAATATTTTAGTTTATGCAAATTTAGCCTTGTCACCATTTCATGTACAAGCTACAGAACGACTTCAAGCATTTGCAGAACAAGGTATTGATTTATGGATTAGTCGTCAAACTTTAAGAGAATATTTGGCAGCAATGACAAAACGAGGCGACTTAACCGGGAATATTCCTATTACATCTTTAGTGGCAGATGTACGGTATTTTGCTAATTATTTTCGCTTGGTTGAAGATAATTTGCTAGTGACAGAAAGGTTACTGGCACTCATGGAGGAAATTCCTAGCGGTGGTAAGCAAGTTCATGATGCAAATATTGTCGCCACAATGTTAGTTTATGGCATTCCTCAATTACTCACTCACAACACAAGTGATTTTGCAAGATTTTCTGGGTTAATTACTGTCTTGCCATTACAAGGTTAGATTGCTTGTTATTACTACTCGTGAAAATTTACTTCACGTTGTGAAATACAGTCTATTTGGTAATTGTACAATCCCACTGATTAACTCCAAACACTTCTGCGTTCCCAAAACTGGGCGACTCTTTTTTCCCACTCCTCCCAGTAATCTTTGATGACTGCTGATTCAAACCAAAATACCTCAGCTGGCATTTCTGGAATCGCTACTACCAACAGAGCGTGCTTTAGCTGAATACCATAATCTCGATAATACGCGTTAGCTGCTCCTATGTATGCCGTAAGTTGCAGTGGATGTTCATATAAATGCTCAATTGAGCCTTTGGGTTTGTCTGCTGTTTTCCACTCGCAAATACAGGGAATACCTTGATAGCTGGCAATACAATCAACTTTGCCAGAATAGCTCAAATCATGATGAAAAACTGAGCCTTCCACGAGTCTAACTGTGTCGATTTGTTTTAAAACGGGCTGGATACTCTCCCAATAAGGGCGACTCGCTTCGGGACAAACAGGGTTTTGACCAAGGAGGTAGCGCTCAATTTGTTTGTGTGTTTGAGTTCCCCGACGACTAGCAGATGTAGTAATGCGGGTAGCTTCTTCTGTACCAACACGCGCTTTCCAGTTTGATAATCTGTCTCGATCTGCTTGTGATTTGGTGGCATTAAGTATTGTAGTCACGCTGGGAAAGCGATTTCCTTTGGCATCTACATAATATTGTTTACCATTTTCTCTCTTGGATGTGGCATTAATCCGTGGTAGCAGTTGGGTATCAAATTGCATCTGTTGGTGTGTTAACTTTGAGATTCCCTCAAGAAGGAAAGTGAATAAAATCCCTTTCTATTGTAAGGAGTGGGTCTGGAGGTAAGGGTTTGTTACAGTGGAAAATGTAACTTTTATCGGTTATTCCTTCAAATCATCCGTTTCTATCTCCTGTCGTTCCAGCAATTTTTTGCGTAGGCATAGTTCAACCCTGGCATCGCTTCACCTCAAAGTAGTAAAATTCAAGTTCTCAGCCTCAACGTTTAAGCTTTAATCTCAAATTTACGCGATGTGCAACTTATTCTTAAAACCCCGCTTCCATTCCTCTCCCTCACAGGGAGAGAGGCTTTAATTCTTGCTCCCCAACGCTAGTAGGGAAGGGGTTGGGGGTTAGGTTTGAGAGAAAGTTGCACACGGCACGGCGTAAATTTATAAGTTTCAATCTCGGAGTTTCGTGTTCAAAGGTCGAAACTTCGAGCAAAAAGGTCAAACATCCCAGCTAAAAGGTCGAACATCCAAGCTAAAAGGTCGAACTTCCAAGCTAAAAGGTCGAACTTCCGAGTTCAAAGGTCGAAGTTATAAGCTAAAAGGTTGGAGTTCCAAGTTAAAAGGTTGGAGTTCCAAGTTAAAAGGTCGAAGTTCCGTGTTCAGAGGTCGAAGTTCCGTGTTTATTTTTTTAACGAACGGCAAAGGACGCATTCGCGTAGCGTCTCGTAGAGAAGGACGCAAAGAGAAGGAAGAAATGCTTAACTGAACTGTATTGCGCCATAGGTTATAAACCGATTAATAGCTAAAAGGTTTGAGTCCACTTGAGTGGGCTTGGGCTATTAGCTTTGCGATTGATTGCAAGGCGAGATAGGGGGTTAATTGCTAAAGGTGTGTGATATATTTCCGAAATACACAGAGCTACATTTGTATCTCCCAGTGCGATGTCGTATTTTATTACTAAATTATGGAACCTGTAACATTAACAGCAGTTGCAACAGCGATCGCTACTATAGTTTTAACTAAAGCCCTAGAAAAAACTGGCGAAAAGCTTGGGGAAGCTGCATTAGACAAAAGTCGTGAGTTAATCGAACAGCTAGATAATAAAAATAAGTTGCCCTTGCTAGCGAATGCGACACAGCAAAATCCACAGCAGCCATTAGATTATGGCAAAGCAGTGCTGGAGTTGAAAGCAGCAGCAGACGCAGATAGTGAAATTGCTCAATCTGTGCGGGAAGTGGAAGCAGCCGCAAATGATGATTCCCAAGTAGCGCCAAAAGTCCAGGCGCTAGCAAATGACCTAAACTCGCAACCAGCAGGCGTTATCAATTCTACAAAGTTAGCTGACTCTGTTAAAAACGTCTTTCAGGGAAATACTTTCACTGGTACTAATAACTTCTGACTGTACCCGTCTGTTGGGGAACAGGTAAAGTTAAATCCCTCTACTGAAACACCGCAAAATTTACCCCTCAGTGGGGTGGTGGAGTTTGTTGGACGTGAAGTTGAATTGCAAAACCTGCATCAGATGTTGCAGGAAAATAATCAGGTAGCCATTGCTGCGATCGCTGGCATGGGTGGACTGGGTAAAACAGAACTGGCCTTACAATATGCAATGGCTCACCGTGAAATTTACAAAGGTGGAATTTGCTGGTTGCTGGCAAAGGCTGGAGATGTGGGCATTCAAGTTGTGCAGTTTGCCAGAACTTGCCTTGACTTAAACCCACCAGATAATTTAACAGAAGATCCTAACCAAAAATTACTCGCGCAAGTGCAATATTGCTTTCAGCATTGGCGTGAGGGCGGCGATGTGCTGCTAGTATTAGACGATGTTGGAGAATATCAGCAAGTTAAGCCTTATCTACCTTCGCCATCTTCTCGGTTTAAAGTGTTGATTACCACGCGCCAACACTTAGGAGCATCTATAAAGGAATTATCTCTAGATGTATTGCAACCAGAAGAAGCGCTGGAGTTATTAGAGTCATTTTTTAAAGAAACACCACAGCGAATTGAGCAAGAATTGGCTGTTGCAAATCAGTTGTGTAAATGGTTGGGATATTTGCCTTTGGGTTTGGAATTAGTCGGGCGATATTTGGCGCGAAAACAAGACCTCTCTTTCACAGAAATGTTACGGCGGTTGGAGAAAAAGCGACTAGAACAACCCGCCCTTATTAAACTAGAAGCCGATATGACCGCAAAAGGAGGTGTATTAGCAGCCTTTGAGTTGAGTTGGCAGGAATTAGAAGACAGCCATAAGCAGCTTGGTTGTCTGCTGAGTTTATTTGCCGCCGCACCTATATCTTGGAAATTGGTGGAACAGTGTTTACCAGAGAAGGACCAGGAAGAGTTAGAGGAAATTAGAGATGATACCTTGGTGAAACTACATTTGCTACAGCGTAAAGGTGAGGGAATTTACCAACTGCATCCACTGCTAAGAGAGTTTTTTCAATATAAGTGTACAGGTTTAGAACAGGCGGAGGAATTAAAGCGATCGCTTTGCAAGGTAATGGTAGCAGTCGCCCAAAATATTCCTCAAACCCCTACCCTTGAGCAAATCACTACCGTTTCCCCTGCCATTTCTCATTTAGCAGAAGTTGCCACAGTTTACCAAGCTTGGTTAAGCGATGATGATTTAATCTGTCCTTTTATAGGCTTGGGTAAATTTTACGAAGGTCAAGGATCTTACACCCAAGCATTACCGTGGCGTGAACAATGTTTATCAGCTGCTAGAGAACGTTTTGGGGATGAACACCCAGATGGGGCAACTAGCCTAAACGATTTGGCAGGACTCTATGATTCACAAGGAAGGTACAGCGAAGCCGAATCTTTGTACATCCAAGCTTTGTCCATGAGAAAACGCCTGCTGGGTGATGAACACCCAAATATGGCAATTAGCCTAAACAATTTGGCAGAACTCTACCGTTTACAGGGAAGGTACAACGAAGCCGAACCTTTGTACATCGAAGCTTTATCCATAAGAAAACGCCTGCTGGGGAATGAACACCCAGATGTGGCACAAAGCCTGAACAATTTGGCATTACTCTACTACTCACATGGAAGCTACAGCAAAGCCGAACCTTTGTTCATCCAAGCTTTGTCCATGAATAAACGCCTGCTGGGTGATGAACACCCAAATATGGCAATTAGCCTAAACAATTTGGCAGAACTCTACCGTTTACAGGGAAGGTACAGCGAAGCCGAACCTTTGTACAAGGAAGCTTTTTCCATGAGAAAACGCTTGCTGGGCGATGAACACCCAGATGTGGCACAAAGCCTGAACAGTTTGGCATTACTCTACTACTCACAGGGAAGCTACAGCGAAGCCGAACATTTATACATTGAGGCTTTGTCCATGAGAAAACGCTTCCTGGAGAATGAACACCCAGATGTGGCACAAAGCCTGAACAATTTGGCAGAACTCTACCGTTTACAGGGAAGGTACAACGAAGCCGAACCTTTGTACATCGAAGCTTTATCCATAAGAAAACGCCTGCTGGGGAATGAACACCCAGATGTGGCACAAAGCCTGAACAATTTGGCATTACTCTACTACTCACATGGAAGCTACAGGGATGCTGAACCTTTGTTCATCGAAGCTTTATCCATGAGAAAACGCTTGCTGGGAGATGAACACCCAGATGTGGCACAAAGCCTGAGCAATTTGGCAGCACTCTACTATTCACAGGAAAGGTACAGCGATGCCGAACCTTTGTTCATCGAAGCTTTATCCATGAGAAAACGCTTGCTGGGAAATGAACACCCAGATGTGGCAATTAGCCTGAAGAATTTGGCAAAACTCTACCATTTACAGGGAAGGTACAGCGATGCCGAACCTTTGTTCATCCAAGCTTTGGATATTTGTGAGCAACGCTTAGGGGTCGATCATCCCCTAACTGTTACTGTGCATGAAAATTTAGCAGATTTGCGCGAGCGCCTCTCCTCAAATCCAGAATAAGCTAGTTTTATGCAAAGCGTATCATCCTAAAACTTGAAAGAGCGATCGCTTTAACTTGGCCTTTCCTGTTCTGAACTCACAGTTTCGTGTTCCAAACGAGAATGTTCCTGTTGAAAGCTCGACGTTTCGTGTTCTGAGGTGGAATGATGGTGTTGTAAAGGCGATCGCTTTGATAAAATTTCTTGGGGAATGCTGCGCGATCGCTAACCCACAGTTAACATCAGTATCATTTTACTTACATAGGCTATGCCTACGCCGGTCAGAGATATCGCTCTTGTGTAGATGGTAAAATCACAAGCCATGTCTTCTCTGCGAGACGCTACGCGTAGCTTGCTTCTCCGTAGGAGTACGACCGACTACGGCTACATCTGTGAGAGTTGAGAGATGAATATAATTGCGTTCGCTTTTTTTTAGAGAAAGTTTTACAAAAAGCTATATGACCAGGGTTTATCTAGATACGAGTATTTATAATCGTCCATTTGACGACCAAACACAGCCAAAAATATTTTTGGAAACACAAGCTATTATCTTAATTTTACAAATGGTAGAAGCAAGATTAATAGAATTAGTTAATTCTTCAGTTCTAGAATATGAAAATAGCCGTAACCCTTTTGTTGTCAATAAGTAATCAATGGAGCGATACTTACAAATAGCTACTTTAAGAGTATTAGTAGATGAAAATATTAGAAACAGAGCAGAACAACTTGAACAACTTGGTATTAAATCTATTGATGCACTTCATGTAGCGTGTGCGGAAGCTTCTCAAAGTGATTATTTTATCACTTGTGACAGGAGATTAATCAACCGATGTCATAATTTATCACTTATAGTCATCAACCCAAATAATTTTATCTTTGAGGTAGAAAATGAAAATTAAAGTTATTAATGAACAAGAAAATTTACAAGAAGTAATGGAGGTTTTACTCATCCACTTAGAACCATCGAAGGTAATGAAATTTTGGGCAGCTTGTAAATTAAGTGAAGCTGACTATTTAGAACTGAAAAAACAACTGTTTGCTCAAGAAACAGTTGCTAGTTTATACGCCAAAATCAAAGAATATGAAGATGGAGATAGTCAACAATCCTCAGAATAAAACCCTGAGGTGAAATGATGAGGTTAAGCACTTTTGAAAGTATAAACCCGTTCTTGAGTCAACTACGCTGCATAAACAAGAGATTGACGAATATCTTCTGCTTCTAAATCAGGATATTCTTCTAAAATTTCTTCTATAGGCTTTGCATGAGCTACCAAATTTACCACTAAACAAACTGGAATCCGCATCCCGCGAATGCAAGCTTGTCCAGCCATAATGCTAGGGTCAAATGTAATTCTCTCCAGACCTAACATAAATGATCGCTCCAAAATCTTTTTATTGCCATTTTACTTACTCAAAAGAAGCTCTTGCTTTCTCAAAAGCAGCTTTTACTTACTCATTTTGGTGTTTTCCGCAAGCAAAATCAGCTTTTACTTTCTTAAAAGCAGCTTTTGCTTACTCATTTTGGTGTTTTCCGCAAGCAAAATCAGCTTTTGCTTACTCATTTAAGTAATTCACGCATTCGTTTTGGTATATCATTGAGCCGAAAGAAAAGCGACGCCGAATAGCCCGCACTTCGGCAAGCTCAGTGATCATCGGAGACATCGCTCTAGAAAATAAGTGTAAATCTACAGGCGACGTCTACGACGGGCTACGCTGTTGCAACTCGTGATCGCGAATTGCAACAGCGTGCGATACGGGTATGGCAGAAATTGCGATTCAAGCATCAGCAGTCGTTTGAGCAAGGGAGTGATGGAATGCAGTTTATCATGTTGTTAGGGGTAGACTGCTGTAGTCGCAATCGGTAAAGGACGTTAGCCACACTTAAATTGACAGTTAAATAAAACAGCAGCGAATATCTTTGCCAGAATACTGAATCATAAAATGGGAAAATAAGGGTGAGCAATACCACCCTCGAATTTGCAGGGCTATTTACCCAAGACAGATACTTATGTCCGGTTGGGCACGACAAATAATTAAAGTCTCTCTTAACTATGCCTAATTCCCAATCCCTCAAGCCAGATTTTCAGAACAGATAATTAGCAACTTTTATCAGTCAAATCTATGACTTCAACCGTTCCTTCCCAAACTCACAAGCCGCCCACTCAAGCAATAGGAGCCAAAATTTTCCACTCCTGTAACATCATTAGTCTGTTTATCATGCTCACCAGTGGATTACAAATTTACAACGCCAACCCTGTTTTTGGTGGACGTGCAGGTTTGCACATTCCTGGGATATTTACTTTAGGAGGTTGGCTGGCAGGAGGTAGACACTGGCATTTTGCAGCAATGTGGCTATTCTCGCTGAATCTTTTGTGGTATGGAATTTACGTTTTCATTACTCGGCGCTGGCGACATCGGTTTGTCAGTGCCAATGACCTCAAAGCATTACAAAAAACTCAAAATTCCCAGCGTCTAATTTATGCTTGGCATCGGATTACCTATACAGCAATTATTCCTATCTTGCTACTGGCATTATTTACAGGAATAGGAATGTATAAACCTGCTCAATTTCCCTGGATTGTGGATCTATTTGGCAGTTGGCAAGCATTGCGAATTGTTCACTTTGCCTCAGTGCCGATGGTTATCTTATTTGCAGTGATTCACTCTCGATTAGGGCAAAAAGCTGGAGGCACTCAACTAACAGAATCGATGTTTTGGTAAAGGAACTATCAAAGACGCAAACACCAATAACCAATAACTAATAAATCTTTTTTAAAGCCGAAAAATATGAACTTTTTTGATAAATTGAATCGTAATATCTTGCAAAATCAAAGCTTACTGTTTGTAGGACTTGATCCAAATCCAGAGATGATACCTGTGCGTTATAAATCTGAAGAACTCATCGCTGGTTTGGGGAAGTGGCTAGAATTCATTATTGCTGAAACGGCCGATTACGTTTGTGCATATAAACCGACGCTTGGCTTTTATGAAGCGTTAGGTATTCCAGGTTTAGAACTGCTTTACAAAACTTTAGCAGCTATTCCAGCCCACATCCCAGTTATTTTAGATGCCAAACATAGTGACTTAAATACTAGTACCATCTTTGCCCGAACCGTGTTTACAGAATGGCAGATAGATGCAATCACTCTCAGTCCCTATACAGGACAAGATCATGTAGCACCTTTTTTGGTTTATCTTGATAAAGCAGTGTTTATCTTATGCTGTACTTCTAATCCAAGTGCAGAAGCTTTACAGCAATATCCTACCAACGAATCACCCCTTTATTTACAAGTGGTAAAAGAATCAAAAACCTGGGGGACTCCAGAACAATTGGGTTTGGAAGTGGGAACTACAAATCCTGAAATTTTAGCACTTATTCGAGCAATTGCCCCTGAACGAATCATTATGGCGCGTAGCATCTGGGCGGAGGGTCAAAGCCTGAAGCAAATTTTAGAAGCAGGTTTGAATGCTAACGGTGATGGTTTGCTGATTCCTGTTCCTCAAGATATGTTGGGAAATACAAAACTATCTGAGGAAGTCCAGTCTTTACGCGCAGAAATTAATCAAATCAAAGCTGAAATTATTCATCAAAATTCAACTTGTTCTGTGTGGTTCCCTGATGTTTGTTTGCTAAATCAGCACCCCCAACAGGATTTGATTTTACAACTTTATGATATTGACTGTATTATGTTTGGCAGCTTTGTCCAAGCATCGGGAGCGATATTTCCTTATTACATCGACTTACGCAAAATTATTTCCAATCCCCAAGTTTTTAATCAAGTTCTCACTGCATATCAGGATATTTTGAAGAATCTCAATTTTGACCGGTTAGCAGGTATTCCCTATGGTTCTTTACCTACTGCGACTGGTTTAGCTTTGCGCCTTCATTGTCCGATGATTTTCCCACGTAAAGAGGTGAAGGCGCACGGAACTCGGAAAGTAATTGAGGGGAATTTTCATCCTGGTGAAACAGTTGTGGTGGTTGACGATATTCTCATTAGCGGCAAAAGTGTCATGGAAGGGGCAGAAAAGTTGAAATCAGCAGGATTAAATGTTAATGATATTGTGGTATTGATCGACCATGAACAAGGAGTGAAAGATAGGTTACAGCAAAATGGTTATCGCGGTCATGCAGTTTTAACTATTTCGGAAATTACTAATACTCTGTATCAAGCTGGGCGAATAAATGAGGAGCAATTTTTGGCTTTTACTGAAAGTTAATAATCGGAATAATCGGGAGTGGGGAGTAGGGAGTGGGGAATGGGGGAAGATTTTTGTTATCGAACAGAATTCAGGAGTCAGGAGTCAGAATACAGGAAAGGTATTCTGTACGACTGGTGGATGAATAATCGG
>NZ_JAQYWQ010000135.1:13949-17029 GCF_029379315.1 Nostoc sp. S13 | reverse complement strand
ATTAAATATGCGTTATCTAGAACCCTTGTAGAGACGCGAAATTTCGCGTCTCTACTTTTTCGGAGATGTGTAATATAGCGTTCTCAAATGAGTCAGAAGCCAGAAGTCAGTATATTCTTATTTCTAACTTCTAACTTTCTAGGCCAGAGCCTATTGCATACAATCAAGAACTTTTTTTATAACAAGTCCAAATCTGTTACAGCACCAAGGCTACTAGAAGATACCAACTTCAGTAGACCGAAAAGCGCTCGTCGGTAATTACGCGCTGAACTGTTCAGACCTGACGCAGGCATTCACTTACACAGCTAAAATGATTTTAAGGAAACTCTTCAGCAGAATCACAACGCTGAGAATTAGCCTGTAAGTATTATCCGGTACGATCGCAGGAGGCAAAAAATGGGCTGGGCTGGATTAAGAATTGTGTTGGTAGAACCAGCTGGGCCGATAAATATCGGCGCGATCGCCAGAGTCATGAAAAATTTCGGCCTATATAATTTAGTATTAGTAAATCCCCAATGCGATCCGCTATCATCGGAAGCTTTGATGATGGCTGTTCATGGTCAGGAAATTTTAGAATCTGCGGTATTAGTGCCGACCTTACCAGAAGCATTGCATGGATGTGTGAGAGCGATCGCTACCACTGGTCGCTTTCGGAGTTTGCAAACGCCTTTAGAAAACCCCCGGACTGCATTACCCTGGTTACTGGAGGAACCAGAAAAACCCGCAGCACTTATCTTTGGCAGAGAAGATCGGGGATTAAGCAATGAAGAATTAAATTATGCACAGAGGTTTGTTTGCATTCCCACAAGTCAAGATTATCTAATCCTAAATTTGGCTACAGCCGTGGCAATCTGTTGTTATGAATTGTCACAATGTGTAAAACAACCTGATACTCAGACCCTACCCCAAACTGAACTTGCAGCAATAGATGTTGTGGAAGCATACTACCAGCAATTAGAATCACTATTATTGAAAATTGGTTATGTGTATCCGCATACGGCAGCTAGTCGCATGGAAAAATTTCGCCAACTGTATAATCGCGCTCACCTGAAAACAGGGGAAGTAGCCATGCTGCGAGGGATTTTGCAGCAGGTAGAATGGGCGATTAAAAACCAGAGGGATGGTGAAAACTTGTAATTATTTGTTTAATATATACGCAATCATCCCCCAAAATAATTAATATGGCTTAAACTAAACACAAAAATGCTACATAGTAGCAAAGTAGAATTTGAGTATTAATATTGCTTAAAGATTAAGTTTTGGGTCAGGAGTCTGCAAGAAAAAAGCCAAGTGGGTCACAAGGAGTAACGGTGTCAGAGTCAAGTGACGAACGGAAAGCTTTCTCGCGGCGTCAACCCTTAAATCGCCGCCAGCGTCCACAAAAAGTTCAAAAAGTGGTAAAGAAGAAAGTTAAAGCTAACAGCCAGCAGCAAGTTGTCAATGGACGACAAGCGGCGCTAACACGCCCAAAAAATCAAATCAGTCCTGCCCCAATCCCTGGTGCTACACGTCGGGTAAAATCGGGGTTAGTCATGCCATCGGCAGTAAAACCAATACCTACTGTGAAGGGGAATCCTCCCTTTCGACCAGGTGCTGTGATGGTCAAAACAGTGCGGATGGAAGTGCCAAAAAGAGGCCGGCGCTCATCGCGAAAAACGCGATTAAAGCCAATGGCCAAAACTATGCTGTATATTGTGCGATTGTTGATTGTGGGTGTTGGGATGGGTGCAATTGTGGGCACGGTGTTGTCAGTATTAGACCCTGCTAATCGCATCAGTACAAATTCGACACCCCAATCTAATGGTAATATGGTGCGATCGCAGCCACAACCTACTCAAACTCCGCCAGCGGCAGTTTCCAGCCTATATTTATCCCAGGAAATTATCCCTTTGAAAAATGCCGTGCAAAATTTGGCGGACACCAACCCAAATCTTACACCCGGAGTTTTCTTAGTAGATTTAGATACTGGTAATTATGTAGATGTCAATGGCTCAACCAGTTTTCCGGCCGCCAGCACAATTAAAGTGCCAATTCTAATTGCCTTTTTTCAGGATGTGGATGCAGGGAAAATTCGCCTAGAAGATATGCTGACCATGCAACAGGATATGGTAGCTGGCGGTTCGGGAACTCTGCAATATAAACCAGCCGGAACCGAGTACGCGGCTCTGGAAGTCGCCACTAAAATGATTACAATCAGCGACAACACAGCGACAAACATGCTGATTGCGCGATTGGGAGGAATGGAGGCTTTAAACCAGCGTTTCCGCACTTGGGGATTGACAAACACAACAATTCGTAATCAACTCCCAGATTTGTCAGGGACAAACACCACTAGTCCGAGGGAATTGGGGAATTTGATGGCGATTGTCAGTCAGGGGAATTTGGTGAGTATGCCATCACGCGATCTCATGCTCGATATCTTGCGTCGCACTCAGAGAGACACTCTGCTACCATCGGGTTTGGGAACAGGCGCAAGACTATACCACAAAACGGGTGATATTGGCACAATGTTGGCAGATGCAGGTTTAATAGTTGTTCCAACTGGCAAGCGTTACATAGCTGCTGTGATGGTACAACGCCCTAATAACGACCCTCGTGCCGAAAAACTGATTAGCTCAATTTCTCGTGCTGCCTACCAAGAGTTTAGCCAAAATGCTGTTACACCCAACACTACCACAGGGACGGTACCCATAAATGGTTATCAGCCCCCTGTTGGGAGTCCGGCTTTACCCAACGGTACTACAGGGACAGTACCAATGAACGTTTATCAGCCTCCTGTTGTCAGTCCTGTACCCAACGGTATGGGAGGTACTGTACCGGCAAACGGTTATCAATCTCCAGTTGTGAATCCCCAGTATTATCGCCCAAGATAATTTGGAATTTGGGAATTTGGTATTATTTTTATGGTTTTTGAAATAACCATAAATTTATACATGGCATAAATCTGATGAACTATACCGGCGACAACAACACGAATAATCTTGTCGGTGGAAATGATAATGATGTGTTGATTGGCCTTGGTGCTAATGACACCCTCAATGGCGGCGCCGGAAGTGATGGACTCTATGGGGATGATGGCA
>NZ_JAQYWQ010000135.1:0-13939 GCF_029379315.1 Nostoc sp. S13 | reverse complement strand
AATGACACCCTCAATGGCGGCGCCGGAAGTGATGGACTCTATGGGGATGATGGCAATGACTCACTCATTGGTGGCACAGGCAATGACAATCAATCTACCTATTTAGGATATTTAGGAGGAGCAAGTCGCTACGGTGGACTCTATGGCGGTGCTGGCAACGATACCCTTATAGGTGTACAGCCTACCAGTTCTAACCCTGGACGAGGCGAACAAGACTATTTAACAGGGGGAACTGGAGCAGATCGGTTTATTTTGGGCGATTCCACTTGGATTGGTTACGATGACGGGAATAGTGCAACCAGTGGAAATAGTGACTATGCCGAAATTGCTGACTTTAACGCTGCTGAAGAGGACGTTATTCAACTTGGGGGAACAAGCAGTAATTATCTTCTAGCTATTTCCGGTGCAGATACTCAAATATTAATCGACAAACCCGGAAGCGAACCTGATGAACTCATTGCCATTATTAAAAATCAAACAGGCTTGAGTCGAACTGGCACTTACTTTGTCTATAAGCCATTACCGTCTAACATTACCCTTGCCCTATCCTCAAATAGCGTCACTGAAGATGGAACTACCAAGCTAGTTTACATCTTCACCAGAACAGGTAACACCACCAATGCTTTAATCGTAAACTATAGCGTAGGCGGCACAGCCACCTTGAACACCGACTACAGCCAAAGTGGTGCCGCAAGTTTCACGGGAACCACAGGAACTATTACCTTCGCAACTGGTGCAAGTACGGTAACTCTCACCATTAACCCAACAGCAGACACGACCTTTGAAAGTAATGAAACTGTTATTTTAACTCTAGCAACAGGCACTGGTTACACCATCGGCACTACAACAGCCGTCACCGGAACCATTACTAATGATGATTCTTCGTCGTCCATCAACATCAACCTCAGTAATAACCAGACGATAGTCGAAGGTAACACCAGTCCGCAAAACGCTACTTATACTGTTAGTCTCTCCAACGCCAGCGCTCAAACTATTACTGTTCAATATGCCACTGCTAACGGTACAGCTACAGCAGGGGTAGACTATACCAGCACCACGGGAACTCTAACTTTCAACCCAGGTGACACTAGTAAAGTCATCAATATTCCCATTCTCAATGATTCCCTAAATGAAGCAAATGAAACTTTTACTTTAACCCTGAAGTCTCCCACCAATGCCAGTCTTGCCACAACAGCAAACGTCACCACAACGATCACCGATACCCTGACTGCTTCCGTTACCACCACTTTGCCAACCAATGTAGAAAATCTCACCCTCACAGGAACAGCAGCAATCAATGGTACAGGTAATGCAGGCAATAATATTCTTAAAGGTAATAGTGCCAATAATATCCTCTCCGGTGGTGCTGGAAATGATACCTATTCTTTTCTAGCTACTACTGCCTTGGGAACGGACACAATTACAGAAACCACAACAGGTGGTACTGATACGATTGACTTTAGTGGTACTACAGTTTCCGTAAACGTAAATGTGGGAGCAACCTCATCGCAAACGGTTAATAGCAATCTCAAGCTCATTATCTCTGCCAACAATGTGATTGAAAACGCCACGGGTGGTACAGGGAATGACCGTCTCACTGGTAATACACTGAATAACATCTTGATTGGCGGTGACGGAAATGACCAGTTGCAAGGGCTAGAGGGAAATGACACCCTTCAAGGAGGTAATGGTAATGATATTCTTACAGGAGGAACTGGTAATGATAAATATCTGTTCCAAAGCAATGGTGTATTTAGCACAACTTTAGGTGTTGATTACATCAGCGAGTTTAAAGCAGGACAAGACCAGATTGTGCTGAGTAAAACTACCTTTAATACTGTTACTAATACAGTGGGACAGGCTTTAACTGACTTTGCAGTTGTCAGTGATGATCAGTTTATCAATGCCAGTAATGCCCATATTGTCTTTAGTCAAAGTAGTGGCAGCTTATTTTATAATCAGGATGGTGATGTTCTGGGTGCAGGAAGTGTGTTTGAGTTTGCCAGTTTAGGGAATCCTGATATTACTCTGAGTAGTAGCAATTTCAGTCTGGTTGCCTAGAGCATCCATTCACTAATCTTGGAACAACCTCTCCCCCAACTCCTGTCCGACGCCCAGAGGGGACTTTGTAACTCTCAAAGACTTATGTGTACACCGTAGCCACGGGGGGAGAGGCTTTGAAACTTTTTCTCTGCTTGGATGAAACCACCCTGCCCTTCTCTACAAGGCAAGGGGGTTAGGTTTTTGATTACTGAATTGGTGTTCTAGTATTTTTGATACCGCATTCCTGGCAGTTGCGAAACTAAACCCATAAGTTCCAACTGTAACAATGCACCGGAAACTGAGCCAGCAGCCATGCCGGTTTGTTGGACAATAAAATCGAAGGGTAAAGCCTCACAAGAAAACGCATTCATTATCGTTTGCAATTCTGGCGATAAAGTTGGCAAACTTAACTGTTCTGCTGCTGTAGAAGCCTCGACTCCATCAATTTGTGGTATTGCTCCTAGCATGGTTAAGAGTTCATCTAGTTCCTTGAGGATGAAAGAAGCTCCTTGACTCAGTAGCTTTAAACACCCTTGGGATGGATGATCGTCCAGTCTTCCAGGCAGTGCATAGACATCTCTGCCAAATTCATTTGCGTAGGTAGCCGTTATTAAAGCACCAGATTTTAACGGCGCTTCCATTACTAGGATGGCGCGGCTTAAGCCAGCAATAATTCGATTGCGACGGGGAAAGTGAGTGCGATCCGGTGGGGTTTTTGTGGGGTACTCACTCACGACTAACCCCGCTGTCAAAATTTGCTTGTACAGATCCCGATTTTTATGTGGATAAATGACATCTACACCAGTTCCTAAAACTGCGATCGTGCGTCCACCGGCTTTGATGGCGGCGATGTGGCTTTCTGTGTCAATTCCCTCTGCCATCCCAGAAACAACTGTAAAGCCATTTTTAGCCAAAGCTGTACTAATTTGGCGAGTCCAACGGATGCCGTATTCTGAGGGTTGGCGTGTTCCGACAATCCCAACCATCGGTTTTTGTCCGAGATTTTCTTGGAGTTGGACTTCACCGCGATAGTATAAAATAGGCGGTGGACTTGGAGTTTCCAGCAGTAAGCGGGGATAATCGGCATCTGCTGGTGTCCAGAAATGGGAATTTTCCTGCTGGTGCTTGATGAATAGTTGTTCTGGGTGCAAACGCGATCGCTGTTGTACTACTTTTTCTAGTGTCTGAAAACCAAAACCCTCTACTTCTCCCAACTGTACCTTGGTAGCGTTCCAAGCCGTTGCCAGTGTACCAAAACGCTGTTGCAGCCGTCGCAATAATACCGGCCCAATTCCAGAAATTTGCGTCCAAGCTAGCCAATATGCTCCTTCTTCTACCACGGTTCCATCCTCACGCCTACTGGATTAAGTATTCCCAAATTGCGGTTAGGTGTTGATATAAAGGGGGAGTGGGAGTCAGGGAGTTTCTTGAAAAATGAGGATTAAGCCTTTAACTATTAAATATTGACTCTTGACTCTTGACCATTGACCATTGACCATTGACCGACAAACAAAAGGATATAGAGCAACTAAATTTATTTATGGTTACTGAGCTTGTGGAAGTATGGGGATTGTAATGCATGAATTTTGAATTCGGAGTGAAGCGACGTGACTATTCGACCATCATCTGTGATGAAATATTTCTATCGTCTTTTAATATGCCTATCTGGGTGCTTAATATTTTTACTGCTGAATAGTTGTCTTGGTTTGTTGCCAAGTTGGGCCGCCGAAAAGATTGTTTTCAGGTACGGATTGTTTGAGCAATCGATCCCGGTGGCAGATATACGCAACTATGCCGAGACGAAAAAGGTTTCTGCCGATCTGCAATCTTTCTTAGGTTATCTCAGCGCTAAGGATAAACAGAAGTTCCAAGATACTCTTCAGGTGAAAATGTCTCTTGATATTGCGGCTTTAGACAAGCTGGTAAATACAGGGATGGGCAAGCAAATTTTATCTTTTGCTTCCCAAGCGACTATCTTTCCGACACGCTCCGCGATCGCTCGTCCAGATCAAGGCAGTACACAAGCGCTACGAGCTGCGATTATCTTAGGAGCAAAATCACCAGAAGGTCTAGGATTAGTCAGCTTTCTAGAAGCCTATCCCAGTAATCAACTAGTTGTTGACGTGTCAAAAATTCAGAAGCTAATTGGCATGGCAAATTCATCTTCTGGTTCTGCTGATGCGCCGCCGAAAGACAATATAAGTTCTTCACCTTTAGGACAAATTGCACTGCAATATCAGACATTTGCTGCCCAAGGTAAACAGTTCTCAGGTTGTTTATTTGGCGATTCTATTTCGGCTGAACTTGGTAATACCCTTGGGAGTGGTACTTTTAATTTTGGGTTAAATGGTCTGAGTACAATCTCATTACTAGAACAACTGAAAAGTTTAATTCCTACGAAGGTGAAATGCGAAAAAGCGATTATTGCCATAGGTGGAAATGATGCTTGGTATGGAATTAGTGATGAATTATTTAGCAAAAACCTGCAAGAGGCGATCGCACTTGTTCGCACAATGGGAAATAAAGAGATTTTTCTGATTCCGGCTTTTTATTCAACAGTTGCAGCCAGCTTAGATCCAACTGTATCAGCCCCACTTTCTAAAGTTGAACAAATTAATACTCTGATTAATCAAGTTGGTGAAATTGAAAAAGTGCCAGTTGCAGCCGCAGGACTAGCACCCTTGTATGAAAATAATGTTCTCAAAGAAAATTTGACCAGTGACGGCGATCATCTGAATGCAGAGGGTCTAAAAATTTATCGACAAGCATTATTACAAATTCTCGGTAAGTAATATGATGTCCGTTAAATTGTCGTAAAAGCACCCCAAAGAGCCATTAACTTTGCATGAAGTACAAAGTTACAGGTTTTGAAACAGGGCAGAAACTCTGTATATGTCAGGACTTACGCAACTGTCACAAGCAATGGCGCGGCTACACCGCGCCCCGCGCCAAACAACTAGGCGATAAACATGGGAACATTCGGACGTTTTAGTTGCTGAACTAAATAATTTGATAGCAATCCATACTTAATTTGATAGATTGTTTGACCTGTTTTATAAGCTAAATCTTTGAGCCTAAGCCAGACTAAAATAGCGCAGGCAATATGATTTCTTTGAATACGACCCTTACGACATTTACATGATTCAATGCCAGTCAATTGTTTTAATTCTCGGTGAAACTGCTCAACCTTCCATCGAACCTTACACACTTTTTGCGCAACGTCCGTAGAGTCTTGAGATAAATCGTTTATAGCGATAAAATCCGTTCTGTCGGTGGAGACAGTTACCCGGAACAGTTTCACTTTTTTAGCTTGAGCGAACTTTTTTATTTTAACTATTTTACCTGATTTCAACTCCTCTTTATCCCAAGATAACAATTCAATTTTTTGATAATCTTCTTGACCCGATGTATCATCAACAAGTCGATTACGTTTCAGAGGACAATAATAGTACTTGCCTAATCCATCAATATATAACATTAATTTATTTGTCGCATACCAAGTGTCCATCAAGACAGCTTGGAATGGTAAAACCTTATTATACACAAGGTTTTGCAGCATCTCCATCACATGGTCTATCTTTGTTTTTCCATCTCTATCTGGGTCATAAATGCGATAGTCAACTACCCAAAAATTTCCGATTTCATCATTTACATATACACAATTTACTAGCCCAATCCCTTGAATTACACCATGCTCGTTGCCACTATATTGGCGTTTACTTGGCTCTATTTCAATAGCGTATCGTTTATCAATTACTGTGTCATCAAAAATTAAGTAGGCGTTATCATTTATTTATATTAAATCTTTTACGTTATGCCAAAGAATGCGAGGTGTTAATTTTTCGTTCTTTAAATAACGGTTGATTTTATCATCACTGATCTGCTCTAAATGCTCTGCCAAATTTGTCAGCGTATAATTAATCTGGCTACTTAACAAGTACTGGCAATAGTTAAGTTTAGTAAATCTCATAAAGCTACAGGATTTATTTTATGCATCCTCAGCTAATTTTCTCATGATTTGATAAATACTTAACACAGCCGATTACTGTTACTAATTTCAGCAATGTCCTCTGAGTATACCACTTGATATAGTACATGTATACTATAATAATGTGATCGCACTGTGCCAGTTGCGTAAGTCCTATATGTATGTGATTTTGAGTCTTGCATTTTCGACCTTACTTGCTTGCAAACTGCTGTATACTAATTTCTGGTCATCTTAGTAATGAAATAAAGTAAGACCATGAAAAAAATGATTCCAGTGGTACTAGCCACAATACTGTTGATTATTGGTAGCTTTCACTTTTTTAGTCATCCTGTAATTGCCAAAACAAATGACCTAAACTACAAAGTTGCTTTGCAAGCTGATACAGGAAAATGGCTTTCTCGCTGTAGAAATTGTCAACAGGTTACGGGTAATTTCCCTGATACAGCTACAGTACATATCGACAAACCAACCGCTGATAAGCCTTACGCTCAATTTGAGGTTGTCAATGTAGGTTATGGTAAAATTGCTTTCAAAGCAGACACTGGTAAATATTTAGCAAGATGTCGTAACTGCATTGTTGGAGGCGCGTATCCAGATTTTGCCACATTTCATGTTACAAATCCTTTACTACCATATGCCCAATTTACTCCCGAATTGCTGGATAATGGTAAGTATACTCTTAAGGCAGATACTGGAAAATATTTATCAAGATGCAATAACTGTTCTCCTGATGCAGCATATCCAGATACCGTGACTATCCATGTTAATAGTCCGCAAGGCGATAGTCCTGCTCAATGGAATATAACTCCCATCTTTTAATTTGAGGTTGCATCACAAGCAGCCTTGAGAACGAGTGGCTAGAAAACAGGCAGATTAAGCGTTTAATCAAAAGCCGCTACGCCTCTATGAATGAGGTACAAGCTAGTGACGCACATCTGTGTGCCCCTACGAATTGCTGTACTTCAAGCAATTGAAAACTGCTGTAAGTAGTTAGGAACCAACATAATTCGTAGTTTGTAACTCGAAATTACGAATTACGTAGCTTGCTTCTGGCCATTCGCCTCTGGTTTCGTAGAGAAGGCGAGTATTACGAATTACAACTTATCAACTTTAGGCTTTCCAATTCAAAAACCGCGCATAAATATAAGCGATGGCTTCATCAAGAATTGTCCGCACGCCTTGGCTAGAAGCCCACCATTTCTCTGGTTCGTAATCTTGCGTTTTGGCAGCAATCACACCAACTTTGATATCAGGATTCAATAATTTTTTGAAAATTAGCCAACTCCTACGGGTATGAACATCCAAAGAAAAAAGATTAATTGATTCTACCTGTAAATTTGAATTGGATAGCCAGCGATGAAATTCAGCAGCAGATGCATAACTACGATCCTTAACCACGAAAGGTGTTGGAACAGCTACCACTTTTTCTGCTTGTAAACCGAGTTTGATGAAGGTAGCGGCTGACACGTCTGCAAAATTATCGTATCCGGTCAGATAACTTCCTTTTCCTAATGTACCTCCCGTACTAATTATTTGACGATAAGAACCGTTTTTAAATTCAGTCAAAGCTTCTTCTATAGCGTAATCTGGTAGCCATCCTTCCACAACTAATACTTCTGCTGATTTGATCGGGGAAGTTACGGCCAGAAATGAGTGTATATGAGTAATAGTGAAAAATATCAAATAAGCAATCAAAGCGATCGCAATCGCCCACCCCTGACCCGTAAGTGTCCACATTTCTTGGCGTTTTATTAGTTTTATTTTGGGAAAATTTTGACGCCGACGATTTTTGGTCTGCATTAAATCTTAGCTAAACGTTGCTCTTTCAAGTAGGTAAAGACAGACTTATCTCCAATATCAGCAGGAATTGCTTGCACTGTCTTTCGGAGCGCAAACACCAAAAACAACGTCGCCCAAATTCCTAATAAAACACTTTCCCCCTGAGTTGGTAAAACTCCCACCAAATGTCCTAACAACAGTAGCGGTACTGTTAGGGTTAATACTTTGGTTTCCAGGCGATTGAAGCAAAAAGCCTCTTTAAAATAAATACCTGTCAAA
The DNA here is from genome assembly GCF_029379315.1 of Nostoc sp. S13. Lineage (GTDB taxonomy): Bacteria > Cyanobacteriota > Cyanobacteriia > Cyanobacteriales > Nostocaceae > Nostoc. The sequence continues at coordinate 5,850 of NZ_JAQYWQ010000135.1, read as the reverse complement.
GCAACGAAGATAAAACCAACTCCAAATAAGGTAATAGGCTGATTGTAAACAGTGAGAGCCAAAGGTTTACTACTAGAGATTGCCAGAATCACTGATGCTATACTACCGATGGCCCAAAAAACTTGCAACACTCGGTGCAGTGATGCCATGTAGATATGAATCGTAAATAAACTTACACCGAGAGCGAGACTAAAACAAGCATATAGAGGTGTAAGGGCGGTAAAAACAGTCGGGTTATTGTTGAGCAAAACCAAAGCGCTGCCTATGGCAAAGCTCAGTGCTGCTACCATTAACCCAGCGCGGTAGATAATTACGCCAGTGCGATCGCTCTGAGTAATTGTAAATTCCCCAAACTGACCTTGATAAACTTCTGGTGAAGATAGTGTTTGCGTAGTCATGGTTAAAAATATAGTTAGGATTTCCTAATAGAGTACAACGGGAAATTGCTGAAGGGTTACTTTTATTATTATCGGCAATCAGACGAACTTAGTGTGACAAATCCCGAAATTCTTTTGCAAAAGTGTAGAAGCTTCCTCGGTTTGTCGTCAGATATCGCTCTTTGTTGAAGATGTGCGCTAGCTTGAAAAAATAATTTCCACTTAAGTCGATAGCGATTGCCAATACAAAAAATGTATAATTTAATACTTAGCTTTCTGTGTTGGTCATGATCCAATTCCAGAAAACAGTAATACCGATCTACATCCAAAATAATCGGCGGCATACTTGCTACTTAAGTCGAGAGCGATCGCTCTCAACGTTTTAGCTAAGGGAAAATCAGGAAGGGCGAGTTAAGAGACATCGTTTGTTGCTGGAATGGATGAAATACGATCGCTGTTTTTTGGGAAATGCAATCGCAGATCAATAAACCCATCTTTCGTATTGTGCCTCAGTTAATTTTAAACGAGGACGCTTTAAAACTTCTTTATACTCTGCGATAATCTCTGCCGATACAACCCACTCAAAAGCAGAATTAGCAATCAAAAATAAAATTACACTCTCTGGATTTTTATCAGCTATAGCAGCAGAGACTACGATATTAGTATCAATAATAACTTTCATTATCCCAGTCTATAAGCTTCAATTTCTGCTGCTATTTCTTCATCAGTCAAAGGATTATCTGCGTGTATCGCTTGTATTTCTTTGAATAACTTTTTTGATTTTTGTGCTAAAGTAACCCTTTGATTATCGTCTGTAAAAACAATCACCTCAATTCTCTGTCCTGCTTTAAATCGTAAATCAGATAATACTAACTGCTTTGGATCTGGAATGATGATATATCTTTTATAAACGTTCATGATTTATCATGTTAATCAACTTTTATCTACCCTTGTTCTAACAATTTCGCTACATTCTCTGTAATTCTCTCTTCTAACTTTGTAAAGTTGTCTTAGAAGGGCGAGATTTAAAACCCAAATTTTCTATAACCAACTTTTTCCCCGACTTTTGCAACTCCATCATATAAAACTGCCGACTTCAGCCGACTGACAAAACAAAGTGCGTAGGCGTAGCCAGCCGTAGGCATCGCTTAGGCTATTGGGCATAGAGATAAAATTTAAGTATAAAAAAGATGCTTAACACCCTCAGCCCACTTGCAGAAGACTTAGCAGGTAAAAGCTATCCTAGTCCTGATTACTTGCAAACACAGCGCCGCATTCATTCCCTCATAGATAAATATGTTGCAGTCGAAAAACTACATGAACGTCTGCAAGATTTATCGATGCAGTTTGCCAATCCCCAACCGCGTCCCTGGAAACCCATTGACTGGCAGACGATTAACCGCAATCAAATTATCGGTTTAGACGCAGAGGTATTTTTATCTATATTGATCGGTGCGATGGATACAGAAGCCCCGATTCGCGGCTATACCCAAACAAGTCGGCAGTATTTGGAAAAATTGCATCCTCAGATGGCTCGGTTTGTTGGTGGAACAGTCGGTGAAGATGGCCAACTCCTGGAACTTAGTTTGTGGGAAAAGGAAGAACGTCAGCACACACCAGCATTAATCAAAATCTACACCCAATTAACAGGCGAGAAAATTACCCCAAAACTTCGTACTGTTAGAAGCTATCTCCCCACAGATGACACCAACGAAGATTTATATCGCCACGGCTTACACCGCATTGCCACAGAATACGGTGCTACCTGTCTTTATATTTGGTTGATGGTTCACACCACTGGCGCACTCCAGGATGTTTTAGAGGAACTAGCACAGGATGAAATCAACCACATGACCAAATTCTGGGGGTTTGGGGTCTGGGCTTTCCCTGATACTGGGTTGATGCGAATTGGACGCACGCTAATCAAAACGCGATCGCAGAACTATCAGCGTAACAACCTCATGCGTACCCTACGCCGGATGATGGCTACCCTCAACTGGAATGCTTGGTCATTAACCAACAAAACAACTCTCCTCTTCACCTTCACTTACACAATGCGTCGTCTGTGGAGTTGGAACAATAGTCTAACACCAGAGTATTTGCAAGATTTATTTGGAATTACTGATTAGACATCGCCTAAAAATTAAACCGGACAGTTTTTGCCATCAGGGGATAAAGTAAAAGCACCCACATTACCACGAGGTATATGAGCGCTAATAAATAAAAAACATTATCGAGGATAATCTATCTGCTATGACAGACCGAAGTAGCTATAAGAATAGCAGCCACTGGGTAAATAAACTGCAAGGGTAGTTACAAATGTTTTGTTAAAAATACTACTTCCCGTAAATGCAATGCTTGACTTAGCCAAAATTCAATCGATTGCTCAATCCTATTCTCCTCAAGAACTCTTTGCTGCTTTGGTTTGGCAGCGTCGGTTCAATGAGTTTGATGGCGAAGAAGTGATTACTGACCTTTGCAACCATAAGAATTTATGGGCAAGCTTTCTGTTCACAAAACCAATCTTTGCACCAGATGAAAACGGTTTAAGTTTTGCTGGTCTGGTTGATACCCTGCTTGCAATGGCAAACTATCGTCCCATGCCTGAAACCAGCATCATCCATTTCATCGCTTATCCTGCCGATACGCTATACATCCTGACAGAAAACCAAGATACAAAAGTGTCAGAGCTTTTAGACTTGGGCAAAAAGTGGCGAGCTGACTCAGTAGAGGTAAGTGACGGCACGAATGAAGACTATGGTTTGCGGCTTAAACGCCGACTGAGAACTAGATTGGAAGGAGGGCTATGGGGTGAGGATGTTCACCAAGATTGTGATGCGGTGGTTGTTGCCTATTGGTGGGATTGAATTCTTGAAGTATCTCAATCAGAAAAATCGTGGACTAAAATATGCTGTTTTCTTGCCGATCTTAGCCTTGTACCCAAATTGAGCAGCGATCGCAGCCTCTTAATTTTTTTTGAGTAAATTATTCTTTGGTAGATATTGAGTCGCGGATGTCGGCTCAATACTATATTCGATATCACAAAAGTAGACTTATGTAATTATTATTTTGTCAATAGTAATTATAATAACTACCAATATCATTTGTTGTTAATTATTTCCCAAAATAGTATTTACTATAATTTAATACTTGCGAGATAAGCTGAGATTCTGGTAAGTCAATTCAGAAAAAATTTCTGATATCCAAAATTTAAAGTTAATCAGATTTTTTTATAAATCTACTTTAAATTTACTTATCAATCAATTTGAAAATCGCAATTAATTTTTCCACTATTTTGTAGGTGTTGGGAGTTATGATGGGAAAATATCTACTAGCTTTTGCTAGTGGGATGGGATTTTTATGTTTAATTGCCGGGTTATCACCTGTGCAAGCCCTTCCTAGTTTAGAAATTGCAGATAAAAACGTAGCTGTTAATCAAGATGAAGGCAGCTATCAAGAAAATGATTTTCATCAAAGTGATTTAGCAAATAATGTCTCCAATAAATTGCTGATAGCTAATGAGAACAAAAAAAGTTTCTCCTCAGTCAATGAACAGCAAAAAATTCCAGATTTAGGAGTAGATTCTGCTATTAAGCTTTGGCAGCCAATCATACCACAAGCTGCAAGTTCATTTCCAACCTCATACAAACTTGCACAAGTAACATCCGTATCGCAATTGTCTGATGTACAGCCAACCGATTGGGCTTTTCAGGCACTCCAATCTTTAGTCGAGCGCTATGGTTGTATCGCAGGTTATCCCAATCAAACCTATCGCGGTAATCGGGCGATGACTCGCTATGAATTTGCTGCTGGCTTAAATGCTTGTTTAGAGCGAATCAACGAACTGATTGCGACTGCAACTGGTGATTTGGTCAAGAAAGAAGATTTAGCCACCTTGCAGAAACTACAAGAAGAATTTGTGCCGGAATTGGCAACATTGCGGGGTCGAGTAGATGCTGTAGAAGCTCGCACAGCACAACTAGAAGCAAATCAGTTTTCTACGACTACTAAACTTAATGGAGAGGTAATTATAGCTGGTGTTGGTGCTAGCGGTGGCGCTCCTAATCGGAGTGACCCGAACATCATCCTAGTCAATAGAGTGCGGTTAAATCTCACCACTAGCTTTACTGGTAAAGATTCATTAATTACTGGATTGCAAGCCTATAACTTTTTGGGTGGAGTCGATGGACAGGGTAGCCTGCAACAAAGTTTAGGATTAGCTGCGCCACTTTTAAGTGCAAGTAGCGCTCGTACCAGTTTTGAGCCGCAATTTCCGGGGTTAAATGTCAATACTTTGTCGACTGTTGGCGCAAACAGTATTCAGCTTTACAAATTGCTGTATATCTTTCCCGTCGCAAATAAATTAACCTTGTTTGCGGGAACTGCGGCGGAAACATCAGATGCTTTCCCAGCAATTACGCCTTTTTATGGTGAAGGACAAGAGTCAATTTCTCGTTTTGCCGGCTTGAATCCTGTGCTACGGGTTTCTGGTGGGACTTCGGGTACTGGTTTAGCATCGGCGGCGGGATTTATTTTTAATATTTCGCCAAATTTGGATTTAAGAGCTTTATACGGCAGTGTAAATGCCAATTTACCCGAAAAATCTGCGACTGAGGCACTACCAGGAGTTTCTACTACACCTTTGGGAGGAGGTTTATTTAGTGGTAGTAGTATTATTGCCACACAGTTAACCTTCAAGCCAAGTCCTGCTCTGGATATTGGTTTAAACTATGCCCACAGTTATCACGAAATCAATATTTTGGCTACAGGATTAGTTAGTAGTGATATCGGTGCTTTAGCAGGGGTTGCAGCTGGAACACCGCTCACACTCAACTCTGTTGGCGGTACGATAACATGGCGATTGTCTCCCAAAATAGCATTATCTGGCTACGGTGCAGCAATATTTGTTGATGCTGCTTCAAATAGCGTTAATGCTTCCACCACCTTTACAAGTTGGATGGCGGGAGTTCACTTCAGAGATTTATTCAAGTCAGGAAACACTGCCGGGATTCTTTTTGGTCAGCCGCTTTACCGTACTGATGCTGGTGGTTCTGCTCAACTTACACCCACAGGCGACAATCGGGCGACTCCTTACCATTTAGAAGCCTATTACCGCTTTCAAGTTAGCGATAATATCAGCATTACCCCTGGTGCGTTTGTTCTCTTTAACCCAGAAGGTAACAGTAACAATGAAACTACGACTGTAGGTGTACTTCGGACTACTTTTACATTTTAAGAAATTGGGAGTAGGCAGTCAAAATCCCCCAATAAATTGGGGGATTTTGAGATTGCATAACAAAGTTCACAGTAAGAAAAATATTGCCCTCTTTGACTAGTATCGTGACAAAAAAATCTTTACTCGATGCTGAACCCCACCAAGGTTTGTAGAATCTAAACCCACTAACCGAGATATATAGGAATCCTATTTGAGTTTTGAACAAGCTCCGTACATCTGAAGAGTGGCAAAGTCAAA
>NZ_JAQYWQ010000134.1 GCF_029379315.1 Nostoc sp. S13 | reverse complement strand
GAACGCGGACACGAGAAAGCGTGACGCTATCAGTCGGGGATTCAGACCCGCGACTTTCTTGTTGACCACAAAACAAGAAAATTTGGTGGGGGTGCAAAAACGCCGATTATTCATCCACCAGTCGTACAGAATACCTTTACTGTATTCTGACTCCTGAATTCTGTTCGATAATGTTTATAAAATATTTATTATATGCAATATTTGACTAAAAAATCTGATTGATAAGATGTAAAAAGTAGAAGAATGGCGATTTTAATTCTTGAGTTTTGGGAAAATCTGAGTAGTTAGCAAATGGCGATTTTACACGGAAATTGGTTACTAAAAAATCAAAATGGTTGTTTATTTATTTGGGGAGAAACTTGGCGATCGCCACGAGTAAATTTCGAGCCGACTGGATCTGGAGATATACCACTACATCCATTGGCAATGACATCAGTTGAGTTGAATGAGTGGTTGGGTTCCCAGAATATGGCAATTACCAACTTCATCCAGCAACCCCAAGTTGCGATGCCTGCGGTGGCCACTGAGCCAAGTCGCGCTACTACTGGGCGAACGCGCAAAGCCGCCAGTGCTATTGAGGTAAGTTTGCCAACGCATTCGCAAATAATTGCCCTGCCAACTTATATCCCAGAAGGCAGTAAAGAAGGAACAGCAGCGATTTTCCCTGTGCATTCTGCCAGCTTGGGGCTAGATACAGACTCCCCGCAATATTTGCAACCGTGGCGAGTTGAGGGTTTTTGTCTCAACCCCACCGAAGCAGTCAAATTTCTCACGGCTGTTCCTCTAAATGCTGCTAACGGGGAAGATGCCTTTTTAGGAGGAGATTTACGCTTTTGGTCGCAGGTTGCCCGGTGGAGTTTAGATTTAATCTCGCGGTGTAAGTTTTTACCAATAATTGGGCGACAATCAGATGGTGCATTTGCCACTAGCTGGCAAGTACTTCTAGACAGTGCTGTAGATGGAACCCGCCTAGAAAAATTTTCTACGAACATGCCGTTGGTTTGTCGTACTTATCAAGAGGGAGTCGGGAGTCGGGAGTCGGGAGTGGGGGGAGATAAGGGAGATGAGGGGGACAAGGGGGACAAGGAAAATAACCATGCCCCATGCCCAATGCCCAATGCCCAATGCCCAATCTATGTAGACTTTCCAATTGAACCTCAAGAATTACTTTTGGGATTTCTTAACAGTACGATAGATGCCCAAGTGCGAGAAATGGCGGGTTCCCAACCTCCAATGGAAGCCAAAGCAATCGCATCTTTACCATCTGGAGTGCAACAGTGGTTGCAAACTTTAACTAGTGCATCTGGTACAGTCAATGCAGATGCAATTGAAGTGGAACGACTAGAAGCGGCACTGAAGGCTTGGACTATGCCGCTACAATACCAATTAACTCTTAAAACTCTATTTCGTACCTGTTTTCAATTGCGTTCTCCTGAGTCTGGCGAAACAGATTGGATATTGGCCTATTTCCTCCAAGCGGCTGACAATCCAGAGTTTTTGGTAGATGCAGCAACTATTTGGAACAATCCAGTTGAACGATTGGTTTATGAAAATCGCACAATTGAGCAACCACAGGAAACATTTTTGCGAGGTTTGGGGCTAGCTTCCCGATTATATCCAACAATAGTAGCCAGTTTTGAAACCGAATATCCCCAATCTTCTCGTATCAACCCCATTCAAGCTTATGAGTTTATCAAAGCTGTAGCTTGGAGATTGGAAGACAGTGGTTTGGGAGTAATTTTGCCTCCCAGTTTAGCGAACCGTGAAGGATGGGCGAATCGTTTGGGTTTAAAAATTACAGCCGAAACCCCAAAGACAAAGCAGGGACGTTTAGGATTGCAAAGTCTACTAAATTTTCAATGGCAATTGGCAATTGGTGGACAAACTATTTCCAAAGCTGAGTTTGATAAACTTGTGGCTTTAAATAGTCCGCTAGTGGAAATTAACGGTGAGTGGGTAGAATTGCGATCGCAAGACATCAAAACAGCCCAAACTTTTTTTACCACTCGCAAAGACCAAATGGCACTTTCCTTGGAAGATGCCTTGCGTTTCAGTACAGGGGATACCCAGGTAATTGAAAAATTACCAGTGGTCAGCTTTGAGTCTTCTGGGGCATTACAAGAGTTGATTGGAGCGCTAACAAATAACCAAGCGATCGCACCTTTGACCACACCAGTAGGCTTTCAAGGACAGTTACGACCTTATCAAGAACGAGGTGCTGCCTGGCTGTCATTCTTAGAACGTTGGGGCTTGGGTGCGTGTCTCGCAGACGACATGGGACTTGGTAAAACTATCCAGTTCATTGCTTTTCTTCTACATCTAAAAGAACAAGATGCACTCGAAAATCCAACACTGCTAGTTTGTCCAACTTCTGTTTTAGGCAACTGGGAAAGGGAAGTCAATAAATTTGCACCCAGCCTGAAAATTTTGCAATATCACGGTGACAAACGCCCAAAAGGTAAGGCGTTTTTGGAAGCAGTGAAAAAGCATGATTTAATCGTCACTAGCTACTCACTTCTTCATCGAGATATCAAGTCATTGCAAAGTGTCTCTTGGCAGATAATTGTTTTAGATGAAGCCCAGAATGTAAAAAATCCAGAGGCGAAGCAGTCAAAAGCAGTGCGGCAATTATCAGCTACGTTTCGGATTGCGTTGACGGGGACACCAGTAGAAAATAGACTGCAAGAACTATGGTCTATTTTAGATTTTCTGAATCCTGGGTATTTAGGCAATAAGCAATTTTTCCAGCGTCGGTTTGCCATGCCAATTGAAAAGTATGGGGATACGGCTTCATTGGCTCAGTTACGTTCATTAGTTCAACCATTTATCCTGCGGCGATTGAAAAGCGATCGCGACATTATTCAAGACTTGCCAGATAAGCAAGAAATGACCGTATTTTGCGGTCTGACTGGTGAACAAGCCGCACTTTATCAACAAGTTGTAGAACAATCTTTAGTAGAGATTGAATCTGCTGAAGGATTACAACGTCGGGGGATGATATTGGCTTTACTAATCAAACTCAAGCAAATCTGCAATCACCCAGCACAATATTTGAAACAAGCGACATTAGAACAACATGATTCAGCCAAACTTCTGCGGTTAGAAGAGATGTTAGAAGAAGTTTTAGCAGAAGGCGATCGCGCTTTAATCTTTACACAATTTGCTGAGTGGGGTAAATTACTTAAACCTTATTTAGAAAAACAGCTAGGCCGAGAAATATTCTTTTTATATGGTAGTACCAGCAAAAAGCAACGAGAGGAAATGATTGACCGTTTCCAACACGATCCTCAAGGGCCACCGATTATGATTCTTTCCCTGAAAGCGGGTGGAGTAGGATTGAATTTAACACGAGCAAATCATGTATTCCACTTTGATAGATGGTGGAATCCAGCCGTGGAAAATCAAGCTACAGATAGAGTATTTCGGATTGGTCAAACCCGGAATGTGCAAGTACATAAATTTGTTTGCACTGGGACTTTAGAAGAAAAAATTCATGACATGATTGAAAGTAAGAAACAATTGGCTGAACAAGTTGTGGGTGCTGGTGAAGAATGGTTAACTGAAATGGATACAGATCAACTTCGTAACTTACTAATACTTGATCGCAGTGCAGTAATTGATGATGATGCAGAATAAGTTCATAGTATAAACTTAACTGTCTTGCTTGTAGTACGACACTACAAACCTGTATTTGTTCCTATGCATTAGACTTCTTGCATAAATACTTCTTGACTTCACGTAAAGGCACAGAGAAATAGTTAAAAGTCGAGACTTTTGCAAGGAATCTATTGAATCTTTATATTGAAAAGCATCTTAGATTGATGTTTGATATAACTCTATGGATGATCAAGAAGCATTACAAAAAACTCTCAACCGTGCCCGTCGCGCTCTCCAGATATTAGAAGAACAAAAAGCTGGTTTTGGGATTAGAATTCCGGTAGATTTGCAAATCGAACTGGAGGAAAAAAAAAAGAAGTCGCTAGCCTAGAGGCGCGATTGAGTCATTTTCAAAACAGCATCGGTAAAGTAGAGTCAGAAAGTAACCTAAAGGAAATCTTTATCTCCTACACCTGGCGAGATAATCATAGCGAACTATTTATACAACAACTAGAGAAAGCATTTCAGGCAAAAGGCATTACAATTATTCGGGATAAAAATGCAATTGGCTACAAAGAACGATTTCAAGAATTCATGCAGGGATTGAGTCGTGGCAAATGCGTGATTGTGGTAGTCAGCGACCAATATTTGAAGTCTGAAAATTGCATGTATGAACTAGTTGAAATTGCCAAAAATGGAAAACTTTATCATCGAATCTTCCCCATAGTTTTAGCAGATGCCAAAATTTATAAGCCTATTGAAAGAATTAAATATGTTGAGTATTGGGAAAAGCAAATTCAAGATTTAAATGACGCTATGAGAACAGTTAGCGCCGCTAATTTACAGGGATTTAGAGAAGAAATTGACCTATATACTGAAATTCGTCATATGTTTGCTAATCTCATAAACCTGCTGAAAGATATGAATGCTCTGACGGAAGAGATTCATATACAATCAGATTTTGAGGCACTGTTCAAAGCGATCGCAGAAAGTTTAGATGAGTAAGCTAAGGGCCAATGTACAGAGCGTCTGCCAAAAGCGATCGCCCTCAATGATTCGGGAAAAGTGGATATCTTGTTTCTCTGCCTGCCCTTTGCCTTTTTTCAACTGCAAATCCTGAGATTTCTTTTTATCAAATCCTATGGATAATCAAGAAGCATTACAGCGAACTCTCACCCGCGCTCGTCGCGCCCTCCAGATATTAGAGGAGGAAAAAGCTAGTTATGGAATTCGTATTCCAGTGGATTTGCAAATCGAACTGGAGGAAAAACAAAAAGAAGTCACTAGCCTAGAAGCGCGATTAAGCCTGTTACAGGGACAACGCCCGGCAAGTCTGCCTGATAACCTGCCTCGCTATAACGATGTGTTTGTGGGACGAAAAGAAGAAATCGCCCGTTGTTTGGACGCACTTTCACCAGAGGAACGCGGTTGGGGTGTAGCGATCGATGGTATTGGTGGCATGGGCAAAACGGCGTTAGCGCTAGAGGTAGCACACAGTGCCCGTAAGCAAGCCTTGTTTGATGCCTACCTGTTTGTTTCTGCCAAGACTACCTGGCTCTCAGCTGAAGGAGTGCGGGAAGAAACCCTCGCCCAGTCTTCTCTCGATAGCTTCTGCCGAGAATTTGCCAAAGGGTTGGGACAGACAGATATTGTGAAAATGACTGATGCTACAGAACGCCGCCGCGCCCTTCTCGATGCGCTGCGGGGACGGCGCACCCTGTTGATTTGGGATAACTTGGAAACGCTGAATGCAGAAGAACGCGATATGATTGCCGAGTTTGTGCGGAAACTGCCCACCCCCAACAAAGCGATCATCACCAGCCGCCGCCGTACTGGGGAAAGCGCCCTCACCATCCGCTTAGATCGTCTTTTGGAGGCAGAAGCTTTGGAGTTAATGCAGGCGAAGGGAAAGTCGCACCCCCGTCTAGCCCAGGAACTAAACGCAACCAAGCCAGAGATATTGACCGCTTTATATGAAGCGTCTGGTGGCAACCCCCTAGCGTTGGATTGGACATTGGGACAGGTGGCACACAAAGGCTACTTCATTAGTGTTGCTCTAGAGCGGTTGCGGAATGCCGCCAAATCCGCTGATCTCTATGGATTTCTGTTTGCCGATGCTGCCCAAACTCTCTCTGGAAATGATCGCACAGTGTTGTCTGCCCTGGTTGTATTTCTGACACCAGCAAAAACCACAGCACTGGCAGATGCTACGGATTTAGCCATCACCGAGATCCACGTTTCTTTAGAGCAGTTGGTAACACTATCTTTAGTGAATGAGTTGGATGGAGAACGGTTTGGACTGCACCCCCTTACCCGCACCTATGTCCGGGCAGCTGTGGGCGGAACGGATACCGTTAGGACTGCACCCCTAGCGAGTGGAATTCGGTTTGACCCTGCTGTCCAAGGGAAAGTTTTGCGCTACTGGGTGGACTTTGCCCAGAAGTACGGGGGTGATGACAAAGATGCCTACAAAACCCATGACAAGCTGGAAGCCGAGTGGCAGAATCTAGAGGGCGTGGCGACAACCCTGCGGGAGATGGCAGGTATCCCCGGTGAATTGAAAGACCGACAGGCTGCCCAGATGCTCATCGATTTGGAAACCGCTTTGTTTAAATTCCTCTGGTTTCGAGGCTACTGGGATGAGGAGGTGCGCTTGGGTGAGTGGCGATATCAGGCGGGAAAGGCGCTCGGTCAGTGGAGCGATGCTGGTTGGGGTGCTTATCATGTTGCCTGGATTTACTACAATCGGGGGGAGACAGATCGGGCAGCAAGTTGGGCGGCTCAGATGGCGCAGGTCATAGAGCGGGACGGTGGCCTTCGGGATAAGGCTTTTGCAACCCGTCTGCAAGGATTAATTGCACAGCAATGCCAGGACTGGCCAGATGCGGAGCGCTTGTATCAGGAGGCATTAGCAATTTACCGAGAGTTGGAAGATGAAACATGTGAAGCGAGCGCCCTCAACAATCTAGGATCAGTTGCGCGATCGCAGGGAAATTACGATCGCGCTGAGTCTTACTACAAGCAAGCATTGGTGATAGAAGAAAAACTAGGAAATAAACAAGAACAAGCAACTCTCTACGGCAACCGGGGAAATCTAGCCCTTGACCGTGATCGCCCTACGGAAGCCCGCTCCTGGTACGAGCGTCAGTTAGCCTTGGTGCAAGAAGTAGGACGGCAAGACCTGGTAGCTAATGCTCAATCTGGTCTGGCGCGAGTTATCGAGAAGGAAGGGCACTACGCAGAGGCGTTACCCTTGGCACTGGCTGCCCTGGAAATCCAAAAGCGCCTGCGTAATGTGAACTTGGATTCGACGCGTCAATTGGTTGAGCGGTTGCGGCGCAAGGCGGGGATGGAATAATTCGTAATTCGTAATTTGTAATAAATTCAAGGTTTTACGCCCTTGTGTAGTGCCAGACTTCCTGTCTGTAGGCGTATATTTGCGAAACTAAATATGCTCCCAACGATAAACGCTATAGTCTGAGATAACTGTCACAGAACGAGATCAACTTATCTATTCCATAATTTTGAATTTTGAATTGACTTATGACTAATTACACATTACAAGCAAGCCGAGAATGGTGGTCACAACAATGGCTAGATTTGCTAGATTCCTATCGCTTTAAAAAGCGTTTAGAACGTGCGAGAAACTATTCTCGTCAGGGAAATGTTTTGAGCATTGAATTTAAAGGTGCGAAAGTATTGGCTAGGGTGCAAGGTAGTGAAGTAGAACCTTATAAAGTTTCCCTTTCCCTTGAACCATTTACCGATGAACAGTGGGGTTATGTAATTGAAACCATGTCTCAAAGGGCAATTTTTGCTGCCAAGCTACTAGCAGGAGAAATGCCACAAAATATAGAAGAAGTCTTCACAGCTAATGGGCTTTCGATATTTCCTTTTACTCTTGCTGATATCCAGAGTAAATGCTCTTGTCCTGATAAAGTAAATCCCTGTAAACATATTGGTGCGGTATACTATCAGTTAGGCGATCGCTTCAGTGAAGACCCCTTTGTACTATTTCAATTGCGCGGACGTACCAAAGAGCAAATTATCAGCGATTTACGTCAATTACGTAGTGCTAAGATTCAACCCAATACCACAAAAACGCCCGATATTCAACAGTCAATTCCTAATAACAAATACTCGGTAAAAATTGACTCTTTTTGGCAATACAATGAACCACTAGAATCATCATTGGTAGTGATTGCGCCGTCCACGAGTGAGATGGTATTAGATGTATTAGGAGCAATCCCTCTAGCGAAGGAAGAGGAAAATACAGTAAATTCAACTTCGAGTGATGTAGTAATGAAGTATTTAAATACAGTTTACAGAGATGTGAGCCAAAAGGCTTTTTTAGCAGCAATGAATGTGGGAGGAAGTTGAACGAATTTTAGATTTTGGACTTCGGCTCCGCTCAGTCGAACGATTTTAGATTTTGGATTGAATAAGTCAAAATTAAAAATCTAAACAAAGTCAAAATCTTGATTTGCAAAAGCCAACTCTTCAGCGATGTCTTGAACCGCAATGCCAATGACTTCTTTATAATGTTCGTGTTCAGGTAAAGGTATGATAATTTCTAAAGTAGTGCGATCGTAAGCTAACCGTGCTGCCCGATGCTCTCCCAAGTCTTTTAGAAGATTTTCAAACTGTTGCCAGCTAATGTCGTAAAGCATTACTCGGTCTGCTCGATTCTTGGCGACTGTGATTGTTACGACCTCCAGAATATTTTATTGTCCAAACTCAAGCCTAGCCTGTTCTACCAAATCGGCTGTCACAATCTCTTGGCCTGCTTCACGAGCCAGTTGTTCAATTCTGGCTCTAGCTTGAGCGCGGACAAAAAAGGGAATATTTTGTAACTTTTCTTTAGCTTCAGCTGTCCATCGCAAAGCCTCAATAAAATTAGAGTCGCTCATAGTATTAATTCCCTTGGTAAGTCGCTCACTTTAATCAGCAGATTACTAATTTTCCGATAAAAAAGCCCTTGCTTTTACGCAAGAGCCTCTAAATCATTTAGTTATCAGTGATGAAATAAACTTTACAACCTAGTCAAGGTCGTTCATGAACATCACTGGCTCAGTATCACGGTTAATTCCTTTCTCAAAACCACCAGCAGCAGCCCGTGCGCGACCAGCGTGCCACAAGTGACCAACTAGGAAGAAGAATCCTAGTACGAAGTGAGAAGTTGACAACCAAGCGCGAGGGGATACGTAGTTGAAGGAGTTAATCTCGGTAGCCACACCACCTACGGAGTTCAGAGAACCCAGAGGAGCGTGGGTCATATATTCAGCAGCGCGACGAGCTTGCCAAGGCTGAATATCGTTCTTGATTTTTTCCAGGTCAAGACCATTGGGGCCACGTAGAGGTTCCAACCAAGGGCCGCGGAAATCCCAGAAGCGCATGGTTTCACCACCGAAGATGATTTCACCAGTGGGAGAGCGCATCAGGTATTTACCCAATCCTGTAGGGCCTTGGGCAGAACCGACGTTAGCACCCAAGCGTTGGTCACGAATCAAGAAGGTCAAAGCTTGAGCTTGAGAAGCTTCTGGGCCCGTAGGACCGTAAAATTCGCTGGGGTAAACGGTGTTGTTAAACCAAACAAAGATTGAGGCAATGAAGCCCATCAGGGAGAGAGCGCCCAAGCTGTAGGAGAGGTAAGCCTCACCAGACCAGATGGATGCACGACGTGACCAAGCAAAAGGCTTGGTAAGAATGTGAAAAATGCCGCCAGCAATCAAGATAAAGGCAATCCAGATGTGACCGCCGACCACATCTTCCAAGTTATCAACGCTGACAATCCAGCCTTCCCCACCGAAGGGAGACTTGATTACATAACCGAAAATAACTGCTGGGTTCAGTGTCGGGTTAGTAATAATCCGAACATCACCACCGCCTGGTGCCCAGGTGTCATACAACCCACCAAAGAACATTGCCTTTGCTACTAACAGCAGTGCACCGACTCCCAAAATAATCAGGTGGAACCCGATGATATTAGTCATCTTGTTCTTGTCTTTCCAGTCGTAACCAAAGAAAGAAGAGTATTCTTCTAAGGTTTCTGGGCCACGGACAGCATGATAGATACCGCCAAAGCCAAGGACGGCTGAAGAAATTAGGTGGAGTACACCAACAACAAAGTAGGGGAAGGTGTCGATAACTTCACCACCAGCACCAACACCCCAACCCTGGCTAGCGAGGTGAGGTAACAAGATCAAGCCCTGCTCATACATGGGCTTTTCAGGAATGAAGTGAGCGACTTCAAACAAGGTCATCGCTCCAGCCCAGAATACAATCAAACCAGCGTGGGCAACGTGAGCACCCAGTAGTTTGCCAGATAGGTTGATTAAACGTGCGTTACCAGACCACCAAGCAAACCCAGTGGATTCTTGGTCGCGTCCAGTACCGCCTAAGATATTTGGTCTATTAGAGAGCGTTACCACGTGGTAATACCTCCTCAGGGAATACAAATTGTTCGTGGGGTTGATCTTGAGGAGCCATCCAAGCGCGGATACCCTCATTCAGCAAAATGTTTTTGGTATAGAAGGTTTCAAACTCAGGGTCTTCCGCCGCCCGTAATTCTTGGGAAACGAAATCATAAGCCCGCAGGTTGAGTGCTAAACCGACGATGCCGACGGCGCTCATCCATAAGCCTGTGACTGGCACAAACAACATGAAGAAGTGCAACCAGCGTTTGTTAGAGAAAGCAATCCCGAAAATCTGTGACCAGAAACGGTTTGCTGTCACCATTGAGTAGGTTTCTTCCGACTGGGTTGGATTGAAGGCGCGGAAGGTGTTAGCACCTTCACCGTCTTCAAACAAGGTATTCTCTACCGTGGCTCCGTGAATGGCGCATAATAAAGCACCACCCAATACACCAGCAACGCCCATCATGTGGAAGGGGTTGAGTGTCCAGTTGTGGAAGCCTTGCAGGAATAGTAGGAATCGAAAAATTGCCGCTACGCCAAAGCTTGGTGCAAAGAACCAGCTCGATTGTCCCAAGGGATACATCAAAAACACGCTGACGAATACCGCAATCGGAGCTGAGAAGGCGAGGGCGTTGTAAGGACGGATACCTACTAGACGCGCAATTTCAAATTGCCGCAACATGAAGCCAATCAAACCGAAGGCTCCGTGTAGAGCTACGAATGGCCACAAACCACCCAATTGGAACCAACGGGTGAGGTCGCCTTGAGCTTCTGGCCCCCACAACAGCAATAGGGAATGTCCCATGCTGTCCGCGGGGGTAGATACTGCCACTGTTAGGAAGTTAGCACCTTCTAGGTAGGAAGAGGCTAATCCGTGGGTGTACCAAGAGGTGACGAAGGTGGTACCGGTCAGCCAACCGCCTAGTGCTAGGAAGGCGCAGGGGAACAATAGTATCCCTGACCAACCTACGAATACGAAGCGATCGCGCTTGAGCCAGTCGTCTAGAACGTCAAACCACCCTCTACTGGGGGCACGTCCAACTGCGATGGTCATCGGACTAAAATCCTCTTTTTTTACTAAAATTGCAACGTTTCTAAGGGAGTACGGACAGCTAGTGTAACCGACTGCCGTGAGGAATTAACGTTTTTTTGACAATCTCAACAGCCTGAAATCAACTGAGATTCTGAGAGCTTGCCGACCAGTGAAGTCACCATTTCTCAGGGTTATGACATTACACGTACCATCGGCTAGTAATCTAGCTTGTGGTAACTTAATGATTCTTAATTTATCACACTAGTCCGAGTTTTTGCCTGATACACAACAAGCAAATCAGGATATGAAACACAAACCTTATAAATTATGAATATCAGAATTTTTACAATTTGACACAACTTTTCTCAGAAATTCTGAATAAATTTTAGTGCAGATGGCCGTAAGTAGATAACTCATTGCCAAGAGTTCAAAAAGACGCAGGGAGAGGCGGGCAGTGGGGCAGGGGAGCAGGGAAGACAGAAAATTCTATGGATATGGATTACGTGGCTAGCAGCAACAGGCAAGGGCGCAGTTGAGTTTTTGTCAACAATGTTTGGTAAAATGCACAGAGAGCCACCACTCAATGCAAAAACATTCAGTGTGCTAGTATTTCACGGGCAATGGTAGTTCAATGACGGCATCAACAACGATTAACAAAGGCGATCGCCTCCTGCATCAAAATGTTCTCGGTTCCCGTCGGTTCAGTAACTACTGGTGGGCAAGTATCGTTACCTTGGGAGCAAGCGGCTTTTTATTGGCTGGGATATCCAGTTATTTAAAGATTAATTTACTCATAGTTACCGATGCAACTCAACTGATATTCGTCCCCCAAGGATTGGTGATGGGCTTATATGGCGCTGCTGGCTTGCTATTAGCCTCATACCTGTGGCTAGTGATTTTATTAGATGTAGGAGGCGGTTATAACGAATTTAATCAGGAAACTGGCACAATCAAAATCTTCCGTTGGGGGTTTCCTGGCAAAAACCGCCGAATTGAGATTGACGGCCGCATACAAGATGTGCAATCTGTGCGAATAGACGTAAAAGAAGGTCTTAATCCCCGTCGCGCCCTCTATCTACGCATTAAGGGTCGGCGAGATATACCCTTAACACGGGTTGGACAACCGTTATCTTTAACAGAGTTGGAAACAGAAGGTGCAAAGTTAGCCCGCTTCTTGGCAGTGTCACTAGAAGGATTGTAAGGGATTGGGCATTGGGCATTGGGCATGGGGCATTGGGCATGGGGCATTG
Source organism: Nostoc sp. S13 (assembly GCF_029379315.1). Taxonomy (GTDB): domain Bacteria; phylum Cyanobacteriota; class Cyanobacteriia; order Cyanobacteriales; family Nostocaceae; genus Nostoc. Next base: position 4,766 of record NZ_JAQYWQ010000134.1, on the reverse strand, counting down.
GGAATGGGGCATTGGGCATGGGGCATGGGGCATTGGGCATGGGGCATGGGGCATGGGGCATGGGGCATGGGGCATTGGGCACAAGGGGATAAACCGGTAAACAAGGGGGAAGAAAACTCTCTGTTAAATTGAACATACTATTTGAAATAAAATAAGCTCTATCCAAATTTAAGCTTGTGGACTGGTGAGTGCGACACTGCTAGGTTGAAAGAGGAAGCAATCGGGGCAATGCCTAATAGTGTTCAATTCTGTCTAGCGTTGTCTAAGTGTTGTAGAGGGGATAAACCAAGAGTTTTTCCAATGCCCAATGCCCAATGCCCAATGCCCCATTCCCCATTCCTAATGCCTAATGCCCAGTGCCCAATGCCCCATTCCCCATTCCCAATTCCCAATGCTTAATGTCCCTCGAAAGGATAAGATACTGTGGTTGAATCAGTAACTGGCAATGCGGTTAAAAATTTCACAATTTTTGCTTTCTCTTGTGCTTATCAGTTCCTTGATGTTGGGAGGATGTTCAACACAGCAAGTCGCTTCTAATACATCTTCTCCAACCTCGACAGCTACCTCAACAACAAGCGAGGCAAGCACCAAGACAACTACTGAAGCAACCTCTGTATCTCAAACTAATAGTGAGAGTATTCCTGGAATGACAGATTTACCAAGGCTCGAAGGCAAGGCTACTGTGGTGCTGACGGTTAAAGGCTCGCCGATTACTATCGAAGTAGACGGCACTGATGCCCCAATTACAGCTGGCAACTTTGTAGATTTAGTGCAAAAGGGTGTGTACGATGGTTTAGCTTTCCATCGAGTTGTACGCGAACCCCAACCGTTTGTAGTTCAAGGGGGCGATCCTCAAAGCAAAGACCCGAAAGTTCCGGTAGATAGACTGGGAACAGGTAGTTATATTGATCCAAAAACGGGAAATGCTCGCTACATACCTTTAGAAGTTAAGCCAAAAGGTTCAGATACTCCGATTTATAATAAACCATTTGATGCTACTGCTCAAGCCGTCGTATTGCGCCATAAGCAGGGTGCAGTAGCGATGGCGCGATCGCAACCACCAGATTCTGCTTCTGCTCAGTTTTACTTTGCTTTAGCGGATCTAGCCTTCTTGGATGGTAACTACGCCGTGTTTGGCAATGTCACTCAAGGCTTCGATGTAGTGAACAAAATTCAGCAAGGCGATCGCATTGACTCCGCTAAAGTCACCAAAGGTGCTGAAAATCTGAAAACACCTGGTGGACAGTAGGAGCAAAAGAGCAGGGGAACAGGGGAACAGGGGAACAGGGAAGGTAGTGAAATAATTCCTAACTCCTAACTCCTAACTCCTAAATTAGTGAAGGTTTGTGTCACTGGTATTGGTTTAATTTCCGCCTTGGGTGGAAGCTTGGAGGATAGTTGGCGAAATTTAATCGCAGGTAAATCTGGAATTCGATTACATCAACCATTTCCAGAACTTACACCACTTCCTCTAGGTTTGATTAGTCAACAACCATCTGAGTTGAGAATGTTAACTCAGATGGTTGTTGCTTCTGCTTTGCAAGATTCCGGGTTAGTTGCACCTTTAGCTGATTGTGCTGTAGTCATTGGATCAAGTCGCTCTTATCAAGCGTCTTGGGAAATGTTGGCAAGGCAAATGTATAGGGAGAATTTACCCGTGTCCTCTTTGGGAAATTGGCTAGATACATTACCTCAGATGAATGCGATCGCAGCTGCTAGACAAATCGGTGCATCGGGGATAGTTTTGGCACCGATGGCAGCTTGTGCAACGGGAATTTGGTCTATTGCCCAAGCAGCTTTGCTTATCCAAACTGGGCAATGTCAACAGGCTCTAGCTGGCGCAGTGGAAGCACCGATTACACCCTTAACTTTAGCTGGGTTTCAGCAGATGGGTGCTTTGGCAAAAACTGGGGCTTATCCCTTTGATTCGCACCGGGAAGGTTTAGTGTTGGGCGAAGGCGGAGCTGTGTTTGTCTTAGAATCAGCAGAGTTAGCAAAGCAGCGTCAAGCAAAAGTGTATGGTGAAATTCTCGGTTTTGGCTTAACTAACGACGCATATCATCCCAATTCACCAGAACCTGAAGGGAAAAGTGCGATCGCTGCCATCAAACAATGTCTAGAACGTAGTTGTTTGTCACCAGCCGATATTGATTATATTCATGCTCATGGCACAGCTACTCAGCTAAATGACCGCATAGAAAGCATGGTAATCCAACGCTTGTTTCCCCAAGGGGTGGCAGTTAGTTCCACCAAGGGAAGCTCAGGTCATACACTAGGAGCATCTGGAGCTTTAGGTGTAGCTTTTTCTCTCATGTCATTAAACGATCAAATATTGCCGCCTTGTGTAGGATTGCAGCAGTCCGAGTTTGATTTAGATATCGTTACAGCAGCACGTCTAAGTAAAATTCGGCAGGTATTATGTTTGAGTTTTGGCTTTGGTGGACAGAATGCTGCGATCGCATTGGTAAGGTAAATTAGCCTGGACACATCATTTATAAGTTTTGTTTAAGCATTTGTTGCTAACGTTGAAACAATTATAAATTTTGCTTAAGCGTTTGTTGTAAATGTATAAGCAATTGCTGCAAATCTATAAACAATTGTTGCTAACGTTGAAACAATTATAAGTTTTGCTTAAGCATTTATTGTAAATGTATAAGCAATTGCTGCAAATGCTCAAGCAATTGTTACTAACGTTGAAATATTTACAAGTTTAGCTTTGGGGGAAAAAATGCAGCGATCGCATTGGCAAGGTAAAACCTTGTAAGGGTTGTCATTTGTGATTAATTCCCAATGCCCCATGCCCTTAAGTTAGCTGTGAGAATATCTCGGTTACTGATGGCATTGCTGTAAAAACATATATAGTAGTGCTTATACGCAAAGCAGCTTGCCATTAGTCATTGCAACGCTATGTTAATTAATGAATTAAGAGATATTAATTTCATTATTTTTCCTATTACAACAACTATTTATCCAGTTGTCCGCACCAGATTGACTATTATCTGAAGCTAAGTGATGTTTTGTATAAAGCTGGTCAGATGCAAGCGACTATCCAAACATTGCAGAACGGTATTAGCCATTGCCCTCAAGCAAAGCCACAAGTATCTGGAAGCTCGTAACTTCGCTCAACAGGTCACGGAGAAGTTTCCTGAAAACTACATATTTAAGATGTTGAGTCATCTGATGCTGCCAGAAATTTATCATACTCCTGAAGAGATTGATACCTACCGGGCATGGTTTCAGGATGGGCTAGAAAAACTCATTCAAGAAATCACAATGAATAGCCCTGATGAGCATAAAAAAGCTTTAATAGAAATCAGCCATCATACAAACTTTTTTCTGGCATATCAGGGAAAGAATGATCTGGTACTACAGCAGCAATATGGACGGCTAGTTCACGAAATTATGGCGGCAAATTATCCGCAATGGAATCAAGTGCGTCCGATTCCTTCTATTAGCAACAATCAGCGAATTAGAATTGGCTATCTTTCTTATTTTTTGTGTAGCTGGAGCGGAACAATTTTGTTCTTAAACTGGCTTAAATATGCAGATAATCAAAAGTTTGAAATTTATTCATATCACATCGGACATAAAATTGATGCTGCTACTCAATTATTTCAGTCCTATAGTACAAAGTTCTATCATTTGCCGAATAATTTAGAACAGGTTTGTCAACAAGTTATTGATGATCACCTTGATGTATTAATTTTTCCAGAATTAGGAATGGATGCCACAACACTATGTATTGCTGGACTCCGTTTAGCACCGATTCAATGTATGACTTGGGGGCAACCTGTAACTTCTGGACTGCCCACCATTGATTATTTCTTATCAAGTGAACTGATGGAGCCTGTGAATGGGCAATATCACTACACCGAAAGCCTTGTACGTTTGCCTGGTGTTGGGATTTCCTATCCTGCGATTAAAGTTAACTCAGTTCGCCGCAACCGATTATTTTTTGGATTACGAGAAGATGCTATTGTCTACATCTCTAGTCAAGCTGCCTATAAATATCTACCGCAGCACGATGACATTTATGCAGAAATTGCCCGTCAAGTTCCCAATGCTCAGTTTATGTTCCTTCGCTCTGGGATTTCTCAAGAACGTCTGAAACGGGCATTTGCGGCTGTAGGGTTAGATAGTCTTGACTATTGTGTATTCTCTCCTGTCTTACCCCGTGAGGATTATTTTGACTTGCTTTCTTTGGCAGACATTTATTTAGATACCTTAGACTGGGCGGGTGGTAACACAACACTGGATGCGATCGCTTCTCATTTACCGATTGTCACTTCTGCTGGTGAGTTTATGCGAGGGCGTCACTCCTATGGTTTCTTGCAAGCTATCGGTGTAACAGAGACAATTGCAGATGATTCCCGGCAATATATTCAGATTGCAGTGCGATTAGCGGTAAATATTGATTGGCGATACTCAGTTCGTGAAGCTCTAAAAGTATCAATCAACCTTCTGGTCGACAATCCCACTCCCACCCAAAACTTAGAAGCATTCATCAAGCAGGCGATCGCTTTGAGAGAGAATGAACCCACTTCAACCTAAGTGTTACAGTAGACATCTGGTGAAATTAAATATGCGTTATCTAGAACCCTTGTAGAGACGCGAAATTTCGCGTCTCTACATTCTTTTTCGGAGATGTCTAGTAGAATTGGTGAATGGGCTACGCCCGGCTGCGCTAACAGAAGTAAAACAGGCTTTATATATTTATCAAACAGAATAAAGGTGCCAGTCGCCAGAATTCACTTGGGTATTTTGTG
>NZ_JAQYWQ010000133.1 GCF_029379315.1 Nostoc sp. S13 | reverse complement strand
AAGCCAGCTATGTAAGGGTTTCAGCTATTTTGAGGTTTATTTGTGGATAAGTCTATTGATGGTTCTAACAACCGAGTGGGAGGTAAGATGGTAGATCTTGACCCACAAATGCAAATGGTCTCTGGAATTTGGGGACTAACCATCCGGTTAACAGACGGTCAGCAGGATTTTCTAGTCGGGGACTTCGAGCCAGCATCTTTCCGGGACATCATGTTTGGTCGCCGTAAGAAACCGCCTGGAGGATCTGCGGGAGCCTCTGCTGCTTTTCAATCGGTGTTGACAGACCTGCACTGGGGCAATGATTTATCGGGGTCTCCCTGTTTAGAGGCACTAAAGGCTGCATCAGAAAGAAATGGGAAACTGTCAATCCGCCTTACCACCTTTGGCTATAGTACGGACAAGAATGCGGAACGGTTCACCCTTGGTACAGTGATTGGGGCGATTGGTCCTTACGACGAAAATGAGCCACGGTCGTTTGTTAAAGGGCGACGGATGGTACCGAATCTTGATTCAAACGGATCTCCCCTAAACAAAATCAATTTCTTTGATGGCTTGGTTGATGAACAAAAAAGCTTGGTCTTGGTTGATTTGGGTAATGCCCTCCCTTTGACTTCAGAATTAGGATTGCAAGACCTTGGTAACCTTCAGTTGGCAGTTCTTAAAGATGTAAATACACAGGAGTCTGAAACCCTAGCTATAGGGGATGGGTTTGTTCCATTAGGCATCCTAATTCCTTATCGAACCTCCAACTGGTTGTACACAACGGCTGGAATTTGGACGACATCTTTGCTTCTTGATCAACTCGATCTAATACGTGAACACCCTTTAGCATTGATTCAGATGCTTGATAGCAACAAAGGGAAAGTCTTGCTTCGAGAGAGTATTAACGGGTTATTAGTTCGCGCCGATAAGTTTGTGCAACGAGTTGAGGCAACAGAAACCGCTGAGATCGAACTTTTTATCAGTAGCTATGGCAAACCCCTTCCCAAGACGTCAGTGAGTATCGCTTTTAGTTGTCCCGATAATCCTACAGGAGGTGGGGACACCGGCCCCACAGCTCCCAAAGCTAAAAGCCCTTGGACAGACTGGCCCACAACTGCACTAAAAAACTTACCGCTGAAGCTGACAACAGATGCTGCGGGTAAAGCCAAGTTGTCAATTGAAACAATAGACCCTGGTAATCCCCGTGGTTACGTTGATGGGCAAATTTATACGCTGCTATACTCTCTGAAAGAGCAAGCAGACAGTCAAAGACAATCCCTTGATGCCATCTACGTTTTACTCTTTGATGGCTATCCAATTCCCGAACGCCCTACCTGGCTCGAACATATTCAGCCAATTTTTCAACAGTATGGCAACCTCTATCCGATTATGAGTAAGCGTTTGGTTGACCTGGGGGATTACGATTCAGTGCGGGAGAATCGTGCCATTTTAGAATTAGCTTTCTCGTTAGATATTCACGATCCCAATTCTATGCCAGTGACCCGTGACCTTTCTAAAGCAAAGCGAGCTACGATTCTGCGATGGTTGCAGGAGCAAGACGCGCATGGTAGCTATGTCCTACGGCTTGGACAACTCAAACCGTTGCCAGTGGGAGCGCCACAGGAAATTCAGGAAACATCGGTTAGATCATTTGCTCAAGAGCTTGAAGCAGAAGACGACTACACTATGGCACATGGTTACCAAAATTTAAAGATCGCCTTGCAGCGCAATCAATTCGACTCATAACATAAAAGCGCTCTGTACCAAAAGGAGAAGTGTATGCTAAAAATTCCCATTCGGATTATTCAAGAGATCCAAAATGCCAAACAAGCTTCAGATATTTACAAACATCTCCAAGCAGCGATCGAGCTAGAACACTCAACCATTCCGCTTTACCTGACAGCGCTCTATTCCATCCAACCTAACTCAAATCAGACAGTTAACGAAATCATTTTCTCGGTGGTGCGGGAAGAAATGCTGCACATGGTGATTGCGGCTAATGTTTTAAATGCGATCGGTGGCAGCCCTCAAGTCAACAAACCTGAATTTATTCCTACCTACCCTGGACCTTTACCAATGGTGCGGCCGGATCTAATCGTGGGACTTGCGCCTCTCTCGATGGCTCTAATCACCAACACCTTTATGCAAATAGAAACCTCCATAGATCCTGAAGATTACCCAGCCAAGCCCGTTGCTCCCGCACTGAGAACAATACTAGAGGAGGAGTATAAGACGATCGGAGAGTTCTACGAAGCAATCATTAACAAAATCACAGAGTTATATAATCACGGAAAGTTAACCATTCAACCTCGCAATCAGGTTTTCAATGAACAATGGTTTCCAAAAACGGAACTATTTGAGATCACAGACTTGCAAAGGGCTATCTCAGCCTTGCACCTGATTATTGTCCAGGGCGAAGGAACGACGACGGAGTGGAGCACAAAGGTATGCTCTCTTAACGGCAAAGGTGGAAACCAATTCACGAAGAAGTTTAGCCCCTTCGACCCAGAAAATCAGCCTGCTCATTACTATCGCTTTGCTCAAATTGTCAAAGGAGGTCGCCTAGTACCAGACCCAGAAAAGCCAGGTACATTTGTCTACAATCTGAATCAACCAATCAATCTAGACTCTGAAAAGATTTATCCACTTGTAGAAAACTCTAAAACCGAAATGTATCCCGAAGGCAGTCGGGCACGACGCTTAATCGATCAGTTCAACTACTCTTACACCAGCCTATTAAACGGCTTGCATAAGACCTTCAATGGTTACTCAGATTACTTAAATACAACAATGGGAGTGATGTTTGAACTAAAGTTGCAAGCTCAGGAGATGGCAGAGGTGGAAATCAAAGAAGGCCCTAATGCTGGGAAGCTTGTCGCACCTTCATTTGAATACCAATTATTAAGGGCATAAAAAGCAACTTGCTCCAGTCGAGTTGCCAAATTCCCACACCAAGAAGGCGTAGATATAGCCCAATACTGTTAAGTTAAGGCTATACAGACATCGCTTTGAGTCTTGGAAACTAAACCAAAGGAGAAATGCCGCTAAAGTCGTTGGTTCTTAACCTTGGTTGTGATCAAGAGTAATTTAGATGCGTTTGCCCTGCTCCTATTGAAGAGATGCTAAGTGGTTTTCTGTCGGTAAATTTTGAGATATTCTTGACGGCTAGCGTTCAACATCGGTTAATATTACTAATCGCGCTCTGACTTCAGTTTGAAAATTTACAGTAATGTTTGATGTTTAACGTGTAATTATGCTAACCAGTGTTGACCGTTTATTATTTGTCCGGCGAGTCCCAATTTTTAAGGAATTGCGGGATGATTTTATTGTGCGGCTGACTTCAGTAATGAACGAATTGTCATTTCCAGCTAATTACACCATCTTTCGACAAGGAGAAGAAGGGCGATCGCTCTATATTGTCGTGTCAGGTCGAGTTAAAGTCCACATTGGGAATAAACAACTTGCAGAGGTGGAACAGGGAAAATACTTCGGGGAGATGGCAGTATTTGATACTCAACCTCGTTCCGCCACCGCAACGACTCTAGAACCTTGTGAATTTTTAGAACTGACGCAAGAGCAACTGTATGATGCGATCGAAGAAACTCCCGAAATTGCGGTGAATATCATTCGCGAGTTATCCCGTCTGATTCGCAGGTTAAATGACGATATGAATGTAACCAATCCCCCACGGACAAATCCGGGGGTTTTTAGCAGAGAGTGAGAATAGCGGTTTAATTCTTGTGTAGGTTCTAAAACCTATTAAGCACACTTGATAAATTACATGCGTTTGCCCTGGAATGAACCGTAGGTAGTTACGACAATGCGATCGCAGTCACCTTATCTCACTTTTTTTCAACAGGACTTACGCATAAGCAACGGAAAATCAAACCACAGAGGACGCAGAGAAGCCAGTGCGTTGCGGTGAATCCAGCGCTGTAGGCGGGTTTCCCGCCGTAGGCGACTGGTGAACCCGAAGGGGGGTGGAGGAGTTTGTAGCAACTGGCGCGACACTGAGGAATAAGAGTTTGAGAGAGGCGGTTGGCGCAAGCCTGCTGCCTAACGGCGAGTCAGAGAACCAAGAATCCCCAAATTAAAAATTCGGGGAGTGTCAAAAGTCTGCGATCAACCTTGCCTTCCTCAGAAAGAATTGCAGCATAGTCTCTTCTCTAGAAATAATATCGACTGTAGCCTCCATCCCCAATTGGAGCGCACACTGATGTTTGTCCGTACCTAGAGCAAGGCTTTCTGGCTCAATTGTTACCCCATAGAAGCTACCAACGCCTGCCATCTTTTGGCTGGTGGGTGTTGTGGAACCAGTCGCAGTAGCACCATTAGCTTGAGGTACTATCGCATCTGGGGAAATTGTCTTAACCTTGCCTTTGAGAGTTCCGTAGTCTGGATAAGGACAGGCGGAAACCCGCATTTGTACCGTTTGACCTTGTTTCAACTTATTTTGATCCGGAAGTGCCACCCCTGCCTTAACCTCCAAAGGAGCGTTACTGGGGACAATTTGGGCAATTTCCTCTCCAGCAGGCACAGTTTGACCGGAGTTTCGCAGGTTTAACTTAGAAATGATCCCGTCTGCTGTGGCAGTAATGACGGTCTGGCTGAGGTCGATATTTACTTGTTCGAGTTCACGGGTGTCACGCTCTAGCTGTTTTTGGATTTCAATTCGTTGCTGGATCAAGGCAAGGCGTTCTTTATCTAATGTCGCAATGCTGGCTTGACCCGTAGCTTTTTCTTGGGCAATGCGTTGAGAAGCGATCGCAACTTCTGCATTACTCGGATTAAGGGCAGCTTGAAAGTGTTGCAATTTAGCTTTAGCCGCCTGAAGAGCTTGTTCTTGCTGGCGAACAGCTAATTCTGCTTCCTCAAATTGATCTTGAGACAAGGCTCCTGCTTTGGCTACACCCTCGTATCGATTCCGCTTTGACTGAGCTGCTTTTAAACTGGCGATCGCTGCATTTACATTTGCAGAAGCTTCTTCAACATCAGTAGCGGTGGTAATTTGCTTGTCTTGAAAGTCCCGGCTGCGACCGCTTAATTCAGCTTCAGCGCCAGCGATCACACGGTTGATGCGCTCAGTTTCAGCTACAACCTGGTTATTAATCGCATTAATTTGTGCGTTGATTTGAATAATTTGTAAACGACTTTGCCCAATGTTACTTTGCAGTTGGCTCTTTTTGGTTTGCAACTTCGAGTTGTCAATAGTAGCAATGACATCCCCTTTTTTGACAACTTGATTTTCTGCAACAAAGACGCGCATCACCTGACCCTCGGTCGCAGCTTGAACGAGCCGCAATTCACCAGCAGGACGAACGATAGCCTGTCCTTTAACTGTCACTTTATATTTGGTAATAGAGGCAAGTGGAACAGCTAGCCCCAGAGTACAGACAAGCACTAGTCCGCCCAGAGTAGTCCAACGACCAAGTGGCGGCAGAAACTCGTTGTCTTGAATTGGGGGCAGGTAGTCTGAGTTGGGATGGGTAAGCATGACGGTATTATTTGGTGATTGGCTTTAATTTGCCGTTCAGGTGAAAATTAGAGGTTTTGGGTACTAAACCATTTGTAAATGAGTCAACGCTGTCTAAGAAGTCTAAGTGTTCGCCAGGTTGATGGCGCAGAGCCTCTGGAGTGCCTTGGATTTTCAAACGCCCTTCTTGCAGTAGTACAATCCAATCAGCCCGCCCAATGACTTTCGGGCGATGGCTAATCATAATTGTGGTTTTGCCCTGCCGATGGTACAGCAGTCTATCTAGCACTTCGGCTTCACTTACTGGGTCGAGAGCGCCAGTGGATTCATCTAAAATTAATATTGGCGGGTCAGTAACTATAGCTCTAGCGATCGCTAATCTCTGTCGTTGTCCACCAGAAAGATTCGCGCCAAATTCACCTAAAACAGTTTGATATTTATCGGGCAGTTTACTAATAAACTCATCTGCACCAGCAATAGAGCAAGCCTGTACAATTTGTTCAAAGGCAATTTGGGGATAGCTGAAACGGAAGTTTTCAATAATTGATCGGCTCCAGAAATGCGGTTCTTGAGGAACTAAAACTACCTGTTGTCGTAAGCATTCCATCGAGAGGTCTTGCTGATTATAGATGCCATAGCGAATATTGCCAGACTGGAGGAAATACAAACCTGCAAGTAGTTTGGCGAGAGTACTTTTTCCACAGCCGGATTTCCCAATCAAGGCAATGACTTGATCGCCAGGGATAGTTAGGGAAAAATCTTGCAGCAAGTCAACCCTACCTGCATGGTGGAAATTAAGGTTGGTGCAAGTAATATCTGCATTGCCCTTAAGTTCTGCCCAAGGCTTTTTCTCGTCCTTTTCATCTTCTGGGGTAGCATCAATCACCTCCGTCAAGCGTTGGATAACAATCTGGGCAGTGATAAATTCATCAACTAAGCCGATGACTGAACCCAAAAAGCCGAGAAAGTTGCCACTCATCCCACTAAAGGCCAGCAACTGACCGATGCTCAAAGTCTGATTAATCACCAAGTATGACCCTAACCACAGTAAGGCAATATTCGTGCAAGTAGAAAAAATATTAGTGATTGTGCTACTGTAAAGCCCAAGTTAGCAAGCCGACCATAATTAGTCTGATACTCTTGCCAAGCTTGGGGAGTGGCTTGGGTAGTCTTTAGCACCTGCACACCGCGAAAAGTTTCAACAAGAAAGCCTTGGTTTTCTGTACCTAAGACGATCGCGCTGCGGGTTTTCTGGCGCAAGGCTGGAAGAAAAAGCAGGTTAACGAGGGTGACAAGAATAAAAGCAGCCAGGGAAGCCAAAGTCAGCCCCCAACTGTAAAAGAGCATGAAGCCCAAGGAAACCAAGGCGATAAAAAAATGGCTGGGTAAACCGAGGACAATTTGAGAAACTAGCTCATTAATGTGATTGACATCGGCAATCCGACTGACTACTTCGCCACTGCGCCGTCCTTCAAAATATGAGAGGGGCAAGCGCAATAGTTGCCGCCCGTATTCTAGAATCAGCCCTAATTGTAACCTTTGACCAAAGTGACCAATTAGGTGAGATTGTACCAAACCGATCGCACTGCTAAATAGATTCATCGTGATCGCTCCAATTGCCACCACGGTTAGCAGTTGGGTATCTCCCCGCACGAGTACGTCATCAGTAAGCAATTGCATCATTAAAGGAGAGACAAGGGAGAGCAATCCGATGACGATGTTGATTGCGATCGCTTGGATGAGAATAGCGCGATAGGGCAAAACCCGCATCAGATAACGCCCAAAGCCGCCAATTTTATCATCTGATTGCTGATAAAAGCGGCTGTCGTCTGGCGTTAGCAGTAGCATGATGCCATTGCCCCACCCTTCGAGCAACTCCTCGCGGGTGAGATAGCGGATACCTACACCAGGGTCAGCAATTACATATTTTTTCCCTTTTTGCCCGTACAGAACTACCCAGTGGTAGCCTTTCCAGTGAATGATGGCGGGTAGAGGGGCTTTATGCAATTGGTCAAGCAGTTGCTCTGAGGCTTTAACTTGACGCGTATTAAATCCTAGAGTTTCTGCACCCCGCCTCAAACCCAGCAAGCTGGTTCCCCGTGATCCTGTACCAACTGCTTCCCGCATTCGACTAATGGCAAAGGTGCGTCCGTAGTGTTTGGCAATAGTCGCTAGACAAGCAGCACCACAGTCTTCTTCGCTGTGTTGAAGTACACTTTAGTAGCGCATTTTTCTTAAAGACCTATATTATTTTGTTTTTGAGCATAAAAAATCCCATGTAGGAGCGATCGTTCTATGCCCCTACAGGTGTCATGTGTATTGTTTGCTCTAATTTGAGCTACTGTTCAGCTTTTAACTGGGATTTTTGAATGTGTGCCTATTCAACATCAACACCTGGGCCTGGTAGCCGCTTGATGAACTGCGTCGATACCCATTGATTCAGCGACAAGGCTAATTTACGGAATCCGTTCTTCAGGATAGCTGGGGACTCCAAGTACTTGACCTGACCGGGATACCAGTAACCAACAATGCGGTAGTTAGTACTCGGCCCAGAACGAATTCTTAACCGACTGTGACACCCTGAGTCGTATACGGATAAAATACACCTCCCTTCATAGTTTCTGCTTCTTCAGATTTCAATTCAACAATTAGATCTTCATCATGAAGATAGTTGAGCGTTTCCATTTTTTTCTCCTTCTCTGTTATTAGAGTTTCTTGTTGTTTGTATCGAGACACAAATCTCTAAAACTATTGCCACTTTCCTTCATTCCAGATTGATTTTGATGTGGAAATAGTGACTAAAATCGCTGAAAGGCTTAGGTAGTCTGGGTTTCAACAATTTTAGTCATAAATTACTAAAAAGCTTACCACAAGAAGGTTTCAAGAATTTTTGAGCTTATTACCCAACAAATTTAATGTACTTCGTCGATACCCACTGATTCACATCAAAAGCGAATTTACGAAATCCATTCTTCACAATAGCTGGTACCTGTAAGTAGTTTATTTGACCGGGATACCAGCGACCAACAACTTTGTAGTTGGTGCCCGGTCCAGAACGAATGTTTAAGTAAGTAGAGACACCCTTAGTCGTGTACCGGGAGAGCTGGACGCCTCCCTGTATAGTTTCTGCTTCTTCAGGTTTCAATTCAACAATTAGGGATTCATCATGAAGATAGTTGAGCGTTTCCATCATTTTCTCCTTATAGAGTGTGCATTTTTCTGCATCTGCGTTTTACAAGTTACCTTTTAAAAAAGTAACCTTGTATTAATAGAAATCCAGTTTGATTAGTGGAAGCTTTCCAAGATATGAGCATTGTTGGATAAAGCTTTTAATCTTAGTATGCTTTCAAGAATCAAGCTGCATTCCTATATTTAGTAGTGTATGAAATCAAAATTTGAGTGACAATGCACATTTTGTTGTTAAAACTATTAATTATGTTGCTAGTGATTGACACTAACATTAGAACGCTGAGTATTACGCCAAGCTTGAGGTGTAGTACCATGAAACTGGCGAAATTGACGAAAGAAATATCCTTCATATTGGTAGCCTATTGCACAAGCAATCTGATTAACTGGCTGGTTGGTTTCCAGAAGGAAGGCACGCGCAGCTAGCATCCGGCGTTCAAAGATCCAATCATTTACTGTTTTTCCGGTTTTGCGTCGCACTAGATTGGTTAGATAAGCTGCGGAATAACCAACTGCAACAGCTACGTCACTTAAACCAATCGATTGATCATAATTAGCTTCGATATAGTCAAAAACTTCCTTTAGTTGCAGGCAATTAGGAAAAAGCCGATGTGGTGCTGATATTCGTTAGACTTATCCACAAATAAACCTCAAAATAGCTGAAACCCTTACATAGCTGGCTTTTTAGCTTATATAAAACAGGAACCTCTAAAACCCTCTCCAGAGCTAGGTTTCAGCCAAATAAAGTTCTCATTTCCGGATAAGTCTGTTGATATTTAGCTAAACCCGACTGCTTTGAGGCAACGTGTTTTTCCAGTCGAGGAGCGATTGCTGCCAATAATTCTTCTGTAGAATCTAAAGTTGTCTGAAGCAAAGAAAGGGACTTTTGTAGTTCTATCTGTGTCTGCTGATCGGAAGCTTTCTCACGGCACAATTGCTTTTTAGCAGTACTTAATTCAGCCAAAAGCTGTTGTACTTTTGACTCTAACGCCCTATTAGTTCTCTGTAAGGCCAAGAAACTCTGCTGGTGTAAGGGAAACTCGTCGTAGACATCGCTTATATCATGATCCCAGATATGCGGCAGTGTGACTTGAAAATTGCCTTGTTCTAAAATACCGTTGTTAGAAACCATACTTCCACTCCTTGCAATTACTGAATGAGGTTTTAAAGATTAGTTTCCATCCTCAAACTGCTGACAAGCTTTTATAAGAAGAATTCAGAACTCAGGAGTCAGAATTCAGTATGAATTCTGTACGAGTGGGTGATGAATATTGGTTAAAACCTCGCCCCTGGTGGGCGAAAAAAATTAAAATATTCTCGCCTTAAAACTCTATCCCTTTATGGGTAGAGTATTCTGAATTCTGAATTCTGTATTCTGACTCCTGTTTTATACCTATTAATTTGCATCGAGAAAGCCAAATTGATACCGAGTTTTCAAAATCTCTTTCTAAGTCAAGCCTCTATTTTTATATCAGGGGAAAATTGGATAACTATGAAAAATGCAATACTTTGGCCTATTTTCTTTAAATAACCTCTCTTATCTACTCTTACGCCGTATCTAAGGAAGTTCATCATCAAGATAATTGAGCGTTTCGATCATTTTCTCCTCTAGTGTTGTTAAACTTCCTTGTTCCTTGTGTCTGGGCACAAATCTCTAGAACTGTTGCCAGAAAACTAGATGCAAAACTTGTTATTTTGAGTTCCTACCTATTACTCGGAGAGTTATGCCTGTGTTTTATACAGGGCATTAGTTCTTGTAATATTTATTCACAAAACTAATGGCAAAGGTGCGTCGCTACGAATTAATGAAATGCTGTACTAGGAGAAGCTGGTTACTTGGTACTACCTTAAATCCAGGTTCCTGAAGATACTACTTTCAGACATTCTTTAAGAAACTGCTGGGGAATTTCTCGACTTTCTCCCCAATGCAGATGAACATAAGAAGCATGAATATTAGCAGGTAAACCCCATCCCTCGCATCCCATATTTTCCTTACAATCGTAGCGAGAAGTTTCAAATAGGGGCTGAGTGGGAGTTAAGGTTAAATGAGAACGATGAAACTCATGTCCGTAAACAGTTATACCTGCCTTAACTAAGAGATTATCTTGCAAAGCTACTGCACGACGATAGCCCAGAGTTAAACGCCCACCCATCACAGCTGATGTCGGTAGCACTCCCGCCATTGGCCAAGATTTACCCTCAAAATCGATAATTTGCTCACACAAATACATCAATCCTCCGCATTCGGCAATTGTCGGCATTCCTTTAAGTATTGCCGTTTTCACTGCATCACGAACGCTGGTATTTTCTGCTAGTTGCTGGGCAAAAACTTCTGGGAAACCACCCCCAAAATACATTCCCTGCACATCTTTTGGTATGCCAGCATCTTCTAAGGGACTCCAGAAAACCAGTTCTGCACCAAGCTGTTGCAGCAAATCGAGATTATCTTGGTAGTAAAAATTAAAAGCGCGATCGCGGGCTACTGCAATTCTAACCAGGGAGGGGAGATGAGGGTGATGTGGGGGATGAGGGAGAGGTTCGGATTTTAACAAAGGTAACAAGCGTTGCCAATCGAAGCAAGTATCTCCTAAATCGGCGAGGCGATTAATTAAAGCATTGAGTTCGGGAAGTTCTGATGTGGGTACTAAACCCAAGTGGCGATCGGGAATTGTGATGTTATCTTGACGCCGCAGTACGCCGAGAATTGGTAATTGTAAGGATTCTAGGGAATCTTTCAGGAGAGAGAGATGGCGATCGCTCCCCACGCGATTTAATACTACCCCAGCGATTTTAATTCGGGGATCAAAAGACTGGTACCCGTGAGCGATCGCAGCTACAGAACCAGATAAACGACTGCAATCAATCACCAATACCACAGCTAAATCTAAAAGCCGCGCAATGTGTGCCGTACTCGCAAAGTCTGTTGAGCATTGGGCATTGGGCATTGGGCATTGGGCATTGGTTATTAATTCTTCTTCCCCCACTCCCCACTCCCTACTCCCCTTCACTCCATCAAATAACCCCATTACCCCTTCTACTAGAGCATATTCACTCAGTTGGCTATGAAGGGCAAAACATTGCTGAACGTAGGCTTCAGAAGTCAGTACTGGGTCTAAATTGCGACAAGCACGACCAGTTACATGTTGATGAAACATCGGATCAATGTAGTCTGGGCCTACCTTGAAAGATTGCACCAGGCGATCGCGACGACGTAAAGATGCTAAAAGGGCAAGGGTGACTGTTGTCTTCCCCACTCCACTACGTTCCCCAGCAATGACTAAAGCCATAAATAAAACAAATAAGATTTTTATGCAGCAACTATTTGAGTATTAGTTAAATTTTGACTGTTAAAATTATTCGGTGTTTGACAACATCTGCAAAAGAGGAACGTTTTATGATCGTTGTTCATCATCTTAACAACTCGCGATCGCAGCGTGTGCTATGGCTGCTTGAAGAATTAGGTATCGAATACGAGATAAAATTCTATGAACGCGATCCAAAGACGATGCTGGCACCAGAGTCGCTGCGCCAAATCCATCCGCTCGGCAAGTCACCAGTGATTACAGATGCCAACCTGACGATCGCTGAGTCGGGCGCCATCATCGAATACCTGGTTGATCACTACGGTAATGGTCGCCTAGTTCCAGCATCCAGTACCCCGGAGCATCTGCGCTACACGTATTGGCTGCATTACGCCGAAGGCTCTGCAATGCCACTGTTGTTGATGCAGCTGGTCTTAAACAATTTCGGGGCAGGCGACAGCAGCGTCGTTAGCGGATTCATCGCGCCCCAGATCAAACTTCACTTTGACTACATAGAAGGTGAACTCCGTAAAAGTACGTGGTTTACGGGTGAGGAATTTACTGCCGCCGATATCCAAATGAGCTTTCCCGTCGAACTAATCGCTATGGTAAAAGAAGAAGTCGAGAGCCGACCAAAGCTCCAAGAATTTGTCGAGCGCATTCATGCGCGACCTGCTTACAAACGTGCCCTTGAGCGTGGAGGTAAATATGACCTATCCTTTCAATAATTTAGGGAAAGCAACAAAAAAGACATCTTCAGAAATTAATTTAGGACTTACGCAAAATATCTCTGAAACTCTAATTTCTCGGTGTCGCGCCAGTTGCTACAACGGGGGGAACCCCCCTTCGGGTTCACCAGTCGCCTACGGCGGGAAACCCGCCTACAGCGCTGGATTCACCGCAACGCACTGGCTTCTCTGCGCCTGGAGCAGTTCGTTATTCCGTAACTCGTGCGTAAGTCCTATAGGACTGATATTTGATTTTTGAAATATACGTAGGGTGCGTTAGCCTTTGGCGTAACGCACCACCTCTGATTCCAGGTGCGTTACGCTACGCGATAACACACCCTACATATACTTAGATTTTTTCACAAATTAAATCGGATTGCTATATAATTATGCGTTACCTGAAATCCTTTTAGAGACGCTGCAAAAAATCTAAGTAGTCTTGTAGAGAGTACGGCATCAAAAGCTTGCAATGGTAACGTACTCTCGGTGTCAACACAACGCCCTTCGGGTTCACCAGTGGCCTACAGAAGGAAACCTTCTTGCAGCGCTGGTTCACCAGTTGCGACAACGGATAGCGTAGCGCAGCGTTAGCGAGTTAAGACGCTCGTTCCTCTCTACGAGACGCTGCGCGTCGCTATCGAGCGTCGGCAACCTCCGCAATGCACTCGCTTCCCGACGTATATTTCAAAAATTAAATATTAGTCCTATATTAAATTTATGAGGGCGTTAGACTGTTTTGGCATACCTCCTCTGCAATCCCAAATGTAAAATTGAACAGATGCCAATTATTAATAAGCTAATTGAAATTGAAACTGAGCCAAAAATTAATATTCATAATATAACACCAAAAATTAAAGAGTTTTTGGCTTCAACATCAATTCAAAATGGACAAATTTTAG
This sequence comes from Nostoc sp. S13, assembly GCF_029379315.1. Lineage (GTDB taxonomy): Bacteria > Cyanobacteriota > Cyanobacteriia > Cyanobacteriales > Nostocaceae > Nostoc. The sequence continues at coordinate 3,538 of NZ_JAQYWQ010000133.1, read as the reverse complement.
TATTTTCTCGACACACTACAACAGCATTAAGTATCAACGAAAATGAAGTTAGATTATTAGAAGATATAAAAGTCTTCTTGCAAAAATTAGCACCAGAATCAGATAGCTATTTGCATAATGATTTGCATTTAAGAGATGTCCCCGAAGATGAGCCGATTAATGCTCACTCTCACTTAATGGCAATGATGCTGACTACTAGCGAGATAATTCCCATTTTGGATGGTAAATTAGCTTTGGGAACCTGGCAATCTGTGTTGTTTTTTGAGTTGGATGGGCCGCGCAAAAGAACGGTACTTGTCCAAATTTCTGGCGAATAATCCAACTTCACACCTGCAATCCTTCCAGAACAACCCAAATCTGAGAAAATTACGAGCATAACTAAAAAGTGCATCAGTTGATTTACTTACAGCAATTACAAATTTGCAAGCATGTTTTCAAGCATAACCTTCCTTTCCACAAACCAGGACTTTGTTTCTGACTTTTCACGGGATCTGGAAAACCTCTCTGTTTGCAGGAGAGAGGCTTTAAATTCTCCCCATTCCCTACAAAGGTTGGGGGCTGGGGAGTTAGGTTTCACGTTAGCTTTTCCACATGAGGTGAAAAGTTAGGGCTTTCGTTGTGTCAAAGGCAAACGCAATTAATGATGAAAAATAACGATAACTTTGTATTACGTAATACTTGGTACTATGCTTTGCCTAGTGATCAAATCAAGCCAGGTATGATGATCAGCCGCATTTTCTTGGGAGAACCAGTGCTGCTAGTCCGCAGCCAGGATGGCAAAGTCTCTGCTATGCGGGACATTTGTCCCCATCGTGCAGTGCCCTTAAGTTGTGGTAGATTCAATGGGCAAGAAGTGGAATGCTGTTACCACGGGTGGCGCTTTGACCCGGCTGGACGCTGCACTGCGATTCCATCTCTTGTAGAGGAGCAGCAAATGGATTTGAGCCGCTTTGACGTTCAGTCCTATGAAGTGCGGGAAGCTCAAGGAAATATCTGGATATATATGGCTGATCCGGATAACTCTCAACCTGCGGCTTCTGAGATAGAGATTCCAGTAATTCCAGGGTTTGATCAGCGATCCCTACGGGGGGCTTCGCCAACGCCCCAGTTCGTAGAGGTGATGAGATTCCCCTGTTTTGTCGATCATGCAGTGGTAGGTCTGATGGACCCGGCCCATTCACCCTATGTTCATCAAGCCTGGTGGTGGCGAAATGAGCAACTGTGCGAGGAAGTGAAGCAATTCGACGCTTCGCCCTACGGCTTCACGATGCGACGGCACCGATTGCCAGCGAATGGGGGTCGATTATACTGGCTGATTGGCGGTGGTGTGCCGGAAACGGAGATTTCTTTTCGTTTACCTGGAGTGAGAATAGAAGAAACCACCATTGGCAACCATCGAGTCGTTAATTTAACGGCAGTTACACCGATTTCAGACACAGAAACTGAGGTAACTTTTGCTCTTTACTGGACACTTCCTTGGGTAGGATTTTTCAAGCCACTATTACATGTGCTGGCGCGGACTTTCATTGGTCAAGACCGAACAGTTGTGGAAAAGCAGCAGATTGGTTTGCAATATAATCCTGTGCTGCGCCTGATTAAAGACTCAGATATGCAAGCGCAGTGGTATTACCAGTTAAAGCGGGAGTATGCTCGGTCTGTGGCTGAAGGACGAGAATTTGTGAATCCTGTCAAGGGTCAAATACTGCGTTGGCGTGCTTAAATTACTCCAAACTAAATTCTGTAAACTCAATGCGTCTAAACAGCATATTTCGGTCTACGGCTGACAAAATTTTATTATTGGCGCAATCGCTATTTAAACAGCGACCAACTAACTGCGCGACATCTGCACGATTGATGCTACCAATAATCTGCGGATCTTCAGTCAAAACGCCATTACCGGTTGCTGGTTCTGACTTTAGTCCACCAGGACGGATGATTGTATAGGTGAGTCCACTGGCAATTAAGTGTTGTTCAGCTTTGTCTTTCTCAGCTAAAACTTTTCCCAGTACCTCTAAAACTTGAGGTGACGCAGCAACAACACTATTGCCAGCACCTATGGAAGACACAAGAATAAACTTTTGCACTCCAGCTTTAACTGCTGCATCAATCAGATTTTTATTACCAGGGTAATCTGGCCTTTCTACATCTGTTGGTAAACCGCCAATTGTACTGATAACAGTGTGAATAGGTTCATCTGTCAGGATTGCGCGTTCTACATCCTCAACATTCAAGGCATTTCCCAGAACTACCTCAATACCAATTCTTTCTAGTTCAGCAGCAACTGCTACTGTTCTCAAGAGTGCTTTGACCTTTAGCTGTTGCGCTCTGAGATATTGGGCAATTTCTCGACCAACACCGCGACTTGCTCCAGCCAGAAAAATATAAGATGCACTTGGCATATTGATTTTGGATTACCTAATAAGCTGAACTATTTACGCTCAGAGGATTTTATCAGAGAATTGGCAACAGTTAATAATTGCTCAAGCTCCTGGGATGCTTCTGCTTGGTGACGAACATGAGTGTCAATAAATAGACCAATAATTTCACTCATTAGCAAACGCAAGTTTTCTTGGGGTTGAGTAGCTTTTAAGTCGAGATACGGTCTAACTATAGTGAAGTCTGGCTGATCAACTATCGAAAAGTGATTTGCTCCCTCTAAGATTACTAGATAGCTGTCATTTCGTCCCCCAGCTATTGCTTCTTGGAATGTACGTATGACTGGGGTGGTAGCATCCCCAGAACTTACACCATAGGGTTCGCTACTGTTAACCATGAATCCATCACGGGTTCCTCCCATCAGTAGCAGTGGTAGGGAATCTGGTAAAGGCAAGATAGTTCCTGGTTCATACCCCATCATTGAAAGTCCTCTGCTACTCGCGCCATAAGTAAAAGATGCAGCAACTTCAGGGAAAAACCGAGGGTCAGCATTTTGGATAGATACCATACCACCCGCAGAGTGTCCACCGAGAATGATCCGTTGTAAATCCAGCATTCCTGCTAAAACTCCGTGATTTTGTAACTGTTTGAGTTTAACTAGGAGTGCTGGCAAAGCCAAAGCTGTGGGAGCAGTACGATAAATTGTAGGTTTCATCTTTTCAAAATTAACTCCAGGTGTGAGGCTAATTACGCCTGGTAGATTTTTGGCAATCCAATTAAACAGAACCACTACCAATCCACGTTCAGCCAATTTAACCGCTAACCATTGGTATTGTTGGGCATCACAGTTATAACCATTGAAGAAAATCACTACTGGAAAAGGCGCCTTTTGTGGATTAGCTGGCTCAATTTGGATACTTTTTTCTAGCTGACTGTCCGGTATCTGTGCTGGATAGAGAATTTTCAGGTGAATGGTATCGTAAGGTGACTGGACACCCTCAACTTTGGCAGCTTCAAAAAAAGCACGAACTGTCATCTGTACTTTCCTTACTATGACTTCAAGAAAATCTTCCCCTCAGTGTACAACTGTTTCTCACAAGCAAAATCTAATAGACATCTGGTGAAATTAAATATGCGTTATCTAGAACCCTTGTAGAGACGC
>NZ_JAQYWQ010000132.1 GCF_029379315.1 Nostoc sp. S13 | reverse complement strand
TCCAGAGCTAGGTTTCAGCCAAATAAAGTTCTCATTTCCGGATAAGTCTATTAGAAAAAATGTGAGTTCTGCTGAACCGAAATGCAGTTTAACTGAGGCAAGCTAGCAGAAGCATCTTAAAGGAATAAATTTATGGCTCGTCAAAAACGTACATCCCGCGTTTTAGAAAAAGCTCAATTAAGATCCTCTGGACTGAAATCAATTGTTCCAAACATCAAATATGATGAAGATTATAGTTTGGAAAAACTGATTGAGTTAACCGATCAGTTGCGTATCAAAATTGATGTTTATAATACGGCTCTGTCTGTGGTTGACTCTACTAAAACTGAAATTGAAGAGATGGAAAAAAACTTGAGTCAGCTTTCTGAGAAGATGCTGATGGTGGTTGCTATCAAGTACGGCAAAGATAGCCGCGAATATGAGATGGCGGGTGGTGTTCGCAATAGCGATCGCGCTCGCAAAATCAGGTCGAGCCGCTTGAAAAATGTTGCAGAACAAGTCTTAGATGAGAATGCTAAAACTGCATAGTAGTGGCGTGGCAAGGCTCATACGTGTCAACTTAAGATTAAAACCAGCCTAGAACCAGAGCTTTTAGCAGATTATCTCCTTATCTCGTTCCCAGTCTGGGACTGGGAAGGCCCCTCATTGAGGCTCCGCCTCCGTAACTTGCGGCAGAGCTACCAGGATCTGCATTTCTAGGCAGAGGCTCTTAACGAGATTTCACCCACGATATTCAAGAAGCTTTTATTTTAGCATCGAGAATTGGTTTAATGTGTGGCGGAGAATTGGTAGTATTGGGGACAACAGATGAATTTATGCGATCGCAACACCCAGAAAGCCTTGCCTTTCTTCAATGTCTGCGTTCGGTGCCAAACACTTTATGAAAAATTTCTTCCTCGTTAAGTATGCCCCAGAAATTCTTCAGCATACTCTTGAACATCTATTTTTGGTAGGCATTGCCATTGGAATTGCCATACTTGTAGGCATTCCATTAGGTATTTTAATTACACGTAAAACTTATCTCCGTCAACCAATTCTTGGCATAGCAAACATTCTCCAAACTATTCCTAGTTTGGCGCTGTTTGGCTTACTTATTCCTGTTCCCATAATTGGCGGAATTGGGGCAGTACCAGCAATTGTTGCCCTAATTGTATACTCCTTACTGCCAATAATTCGTAACACTTACACAGGTATTACTAGCGTAGATCCAGCCATTCGGGAAGCTGGGAGAGGCATGGGGATGACAGATAGACAATTATTATTACAAGTTGAGATTCCCTTGGCAATGGGAGTAATTTTAGCAGGAGTGCGAGTAGCAACAGTAATTGCCATTGGTATTGCAACCATTGCAGCAGCAATTGGTGCTGGTGGTTTGGGAGTATTTATTTTTCGGGGGATATCAGTAGTGAATGATCAGTTAATTTTAGCTGGTGCAGTTCCGGCGGCGGTAATTGCATTACTGGCTGATTTTGCAATTGGCTGGTTAGAGAATAAATTAAAAATTAAAAATTAATGAAAAGATTTTTAACACTTTGCTCTTTAATTTTTGCCTTGTTACTGGTAATCACTAGTTGCACGCCAAATTTAAATAGTAGCAGCAATGGGAATATTATTGTTGCTTCCAAAGATTTTACTGAACAAGATATTTTAGGGGAACTGTTAGCACAGCAAATCGAGGCAACAACTAATTTAAAAGTGGATCGTCGCCCGCGTTTGGGTGGTTCTTTTGTTTGTCATAGTGCTATTACTGCTGGTAAAATTGATGCATATATAGAGTATACAGGCACAGCTTTTACTGGAATCTTAAAGCAAAAAGCAGTTAATGATCCTAAAGAAGTTTATGAAAAGCTAAAACAAGCTTATGCCCAGCAATTCAATTTGGAAGTAATGCCAAGCTTGGGTTTTGAAAACACTTTTGCGATGATTGTCCGGGGTGAAGATGCCAGACGTTACAACATTCAAACTCTCTCCGAAGCTACTCAATATACACCACAATGGCGGGGTGGTTTCGGCTACGAATTTTTAGAACGGGAAGATGGTTTTCCAGGATTAGCTAAAACTTACAATTTACGTTTTGCTAAACCACCGCAAATCATGGACTTAGGTTTAATATATCGTGCTTTGATTCAAAAACAGGTGGATATGGTAGCGGGTAATTCCACTGACGGACAGATTTCTCGCTTGGGTTTAATTGTACTAAAGGATGATAAACACTATTTTCCTCCTTACGAACCTGTGCCAATTGTCCGACAAGAAACTTTAAAAAAATATCCCGAATTAAGGAAAGCGATCGCTCAACTTACCGGCAAGATTTCAGCAAATGAAATGCGACAACTAAACTATTTAGTCGAGGGTGAATTACGTGATATTAAAGATGTTGTCCAAGAGTTTCGGAAATCGAAGGGATTAGGTTTATCTTCAGGATAGGGAAGATGCAATCGCCTATAGTGTTTCTGTGTTGAGTCGAATACAGACCTAACAAGAACAGTCCCTTCCCGCGTTGGCGAGTAAAATTCAAAGTTTCTCTCCTTTTAAGAGAGAGGTCAGAGTATATAGTTTCCTGTCTAATGTTGTTCGCGCAAAAAGTTCCTTAACCACCTAATTGCTTCACTTGTTGTTTGCTCATTTGCAATTTGCAGACATTGCTGCACAAGTTCTCTGACATTAGGAAAGTAGCTGCTTTCTGTAAGCACATAAGTTTCTGCCTGGAATCTATAAATTAATAACCGATTACTTTTTAGCATCCAAACTTCTGGCACTCGATAAGGTAAGTAATCATTAATGTCGGTGTAGCTTGTCACATCTATTTCAATTACTAAATCTGGTGGTGGTTCTGACTGCCAATCAATTCTTTTTTTGCCGACTACTGCTCTCCAATTTTCAATGTAAAAGCAATAGTCTGGTTCAATACCACTAATCTCTGGCAAGCTCATAGTGATGGGCGTAAATGAGTCGTATCTTTGCTCTAAACGATCTAGCAAAACCTTAGCAATATCTGCCAACAAGCTCACATCTCTTCCATGCTCTGGTAGCGGTGCCATCAGTAAAATTTCTCCTCTCCGATACTTAATGCGAGGTAAGGAGCGATCGCTTAGTTGCTGACTCAATACTTGATAGTCTTGCCAATCTCCTAAAAGTTTTAACACTGCGCCAGGTGGCAACTCGATTCTTTCTCGTGTAATTATGGTATCCATATCCGGCTATTTTACTAATTATCGAATAGTTTTTAATAGGGGCACAGCAATGAGTATTGTTGTGCCCCTACAAAGCTTTTATAACGTTTCAGAATCACATGAGGTACATCTTAGCTCCCTCCTCGCTTGCCTACGGTGTACACACAAGTCTGAAATAGCTGATTAACCAAGATTTTACCCCACCCTAACCCTCCCCTTGCAAAGGGGAACCACTGGCTCCCCAAGACCGCGCTGCCTCTCCTTTGCGGTTCGTTTTTTTCATGATTTTGCGTAAGTCCTGTTGGTATTAGCCCACACAGGCGGGGATGTTGAACCCTCTTGGCTCTAAGCTAAATCAAAAAGCAAGATTTCTGCGCCGATTTTAGTGCTAATTTCTAACTGTTCTTCGCCATTGATTTGCACGCCATCACCGGCTCTGAGTTCCTCGCCATTCAAGTTAACTATACCTCGCCCTACTTGTAACCAGGCATAACGATCAGGTTTGACTTGATAATTGACAACATCACCATCCTCTAAAACAGATACGTATAAATCAATATCTTGGTGAATTATTACAGCACCATCGCGCCCATCTTTAGCAGCAATTAAGCGGAGTTTGCCTTGCTTTTCTTCCAGAGGAAAAGTTTTTTGTTCATACCTTGGTGTCAGCTCGTTTTCATCAGGAAGAATCCAGATTTGTAGCAAGTGTAGTGGTTCAGTTGGTGAGGGATTAAATTCGCTGTGGCTGATCCCAGTTCCAGCACTCATGATTTGGGCATCACCAGGGCGAATCACCGACCCCGTACCTAAGCTGTCTTTATGCTCTACAGCACCTTCTAAAACATAGGTGAGGATTTCCATATCGCGATGACTGTGCGTAGGAAATCCAGCACCAGGGGCGATGCGATCGTCGTTGATCACTCGCAGAGAGCGAAATCCCATGCGGTTGGGATCGTAAAAACTACCGAATGAAAATGTGTGATAACTATCCAGCCAGCCTGTTTGAGCGTGACCGCGTGCATTGCGATCGTGAATTAGATGGCTAATTGTATTTTGAGACATAGTTAACCTCGCTGTTAATTAGTTTTGAGTGTCAAAAAATTAAGTATTTAATTGCGAATTACTTTTGAACTATTTAAATAATAAAACATACACATATAAAATGAAAAGTACGCACTTAAAAGTGGCGTACTTACCAAAAATATACTGTGAAATTTTTATTTAAATCATTGAACAATAAAGATTCATCATTTCAAGCTTTGATTAATCATTACTTTCATGGTAAACAGATCCGCACTGTCGGGGTAAGGCGCATTGCTGATGAGTATCAACTTCAGATAAAGGCCAGTCTAAAACAAGCTTTTACAGATTGTCTCGTTCCCAGTTTCCGACTCTTATTGCATTCCGAGAGGGCTGCCGCCTCAAGACTTGCGGCAGAGCCGCAATGAGCAGCATTTCCAGCCAGAGGCTGGAAACGAGGTTTTGGCTTAAGTTGACATGAATAAGCATTGCGCTTTCCCCCTACGACAGATCGGTTTTCCTACCAAACATATTTAGTATTTTCTGTCAATGCGTAAACCTTGAGCTTGCCTTGTTGCTCGACTACTAACCCCGACAATCTTAATTCAATTTGTTCAGCAGTACCATCAGCAGGAATTTCGCCTTGACTTAAAATTTGCTGGTATAACTCTAATAATCTACCTGTACGTTTTTCATTTCTGTACAAGATGCGATCGCGAATCGTTCTCAAATGCTCAGGTTCATTTTGAGATTCCCAATTCTCAACAATGTGCGACCTTACTACTTGCTCAACCGATGAAAATCTTTGAGCAGTTGACTCCAAAACTATAAACTGACACAGCTTTTCCGTGAGAAACGGTTGGCCACCTGTCCATTTAAAGGAATTAATGAATATAGTGGGAGGACATCCTTATCTGCTGCGGTTAGCAATGTACGAAGTTTACACTACAAAGGTAACGCTAAAGCAGCTATTACAAGATGCTCCGACAGAAGCAGGAATTTATAGCAACCATCTGCGGTGGTACTTAGAGATGCTGCACTCGGAAGAGGCTCAAGGTTTAAAACAAGCGTTAAAAAAGGTGGTCACTTCACTTGAGCCAGTGGAATTAGATTCAATGCAGATTTATAAGTTGCACAGTATGGGATTAGTGCACCAACAGGAAAATCAGGTAATGCCTAGATGCAATTTGTACCGTGAGTATTTCCGCAGAGTGTTGTAAGTACCCATCCGTCAGCCCCAACTCTTGGAGACGCTACGCGAACGGGGAAGTCAAAAGTCAAAAGTCACGCAAAAATAAATTTTCCATAATTTGCTATAAGAACTTGAACATTTCGGCACTGGATTACCTTTTGTATACGAAAACCACGCAAAGACGCTAATAAGGATTAAATAACCACAAAGTTGTTTTCGGTTAGTGTCACACCACCAGATAGTTGTGCAAATTTTACCTGAGTAAATGCACCTGCACTGCCATCAAGGTCAAAATACAGTCCACCTGTAATATTGTTATAGATAAATCGTTGATTGCTTGTCGTTGCAGATGTTCCGAGGGTAAACTGGCTAGCTGAGAGTGAACCTATTGATAACCCGCCACCAAAACCAGCAGCCGATACCTGAATCAATTCATTAGTCGCGTCGAAGTCATAAATAGTGTCAATGCCTTCATTGTAACTATTGAAAGCAAAAGTATCAGTACCATTATTTCCATAGAGGATGTCATTACCAAAACCACCTGTGAGGATATCATTGCCATTGCCACCATAAAGGGTGTTATTGCCTAATGCGCCATAGGCGGAGAGAGTATCATTGCCATCATCCCCAGAGAGTAGGTTCTTGCCTATTGAATAATCAACAATCAAGTTATCATTACCAGCACCACCGTTGAGGGTGTTATTGCCTGAGTCCCTGCGATAAACTCCTTGGCCGTCGTCGCCGTTCACGTCGTACTTGTAGCCAGAGGCAGAGAGATAATCATTGCCATTATCTCCAGAGAGCAGATTATCGCCTGATGAATAGTCAACATTCAAGTTATCGTCACCAGCGCCACCGTTAAGGGTGTTATTGCCAGTGGTTTTATAAAAAGATCCTCCGTAGCCGTAGCCGTAGCTAGAGCCGGAGAGAGAATCATTGCCATCGCCTCCAGAGAGCAGATTAGCGCCTCGTGAATAGTCAACATTCAAGTAATCGTTACCAGTATCACCGTTGAGGGTGTTATTACCTGAGCAGTTATCAAACCTGTAGCCCTCGAAATCAGAGGCAAAGATAGAATCATTGCCATCGCCTCCAGAGAGCAGATTATTGCCTGTTGAAATGTTAGCACTCAAGTAATCGTCATTAGCGCCACCGTTGAGGGTGTTATTACCATTGGCAAGATTGACGGAGAGAGAGTCATTGCCATCGCCACCATCTAGTAAGTTATCGTTTTTTGAAAAGTAAGCACTCAAGGTATCGTTACCAGCACCACCGTTGAGGGTGTTATTACCAGATACATCAGGATCGTAGTAGCCACCAGCGACGGAGAGATAATCATTGCCATTGCCACCATCCAATAGGTTATCGCCTGGTGAACCGTCAGCACTTAAGCTATCGTTACCAGCACCACCGTTGAGGGTGTTATTACCAGTCACCACATTGCCGTTGTAGTCACCTAAAGCCGAGAGAGAATCATTGCCATCGCCACCTAAAAGCAGGTTATTGCCTGGTGAAGAGTCAACATTCAAGCTATCCTTCCCAGCGCCACCAATGAGAGTATTATTCCCCGCATCATCCCGCAGGTAGTCGTTACCAGTACCACCGTCGAGGATGTCATTCCCCGCACCACCAATGAGAGTATCATTCCCCGCACCACCCCGTAGCAAGTCGTTGCCACTCAAGCCATCGATTTTGTCATTACCTCCCTGACCATTGATGACATCATTTGAGTCGTCTAAACCCGTAATGTTGTTGTCAAGGTCATTGAGAAAAGTTACCGTGTTCTTAATGCCCAAACTAGTATCAGTGGAGTTGGCATCAAGGACATTAAAATTGTCCGTGATACTAGTTTGCCCATTAAACAGGATATTAGCGATCGCTGGTATTGTTGAAGAAGCTTTCAGATTCTCCAAATTTTCTAATTTGAAGTTTTGCAAGATGACTTTTGCACCACCTACCCCTTCAAAGGTGATTTCCAGATTGCTCCCATTCTGGGTAAGCAGCAGATTTTGGGGAGTGAAACCAGCACCAAGGAATTTGATGGTATCCACTTCAGCAATGACTGCTGGTGTGGGGTTTATCCCTTTACCAATGCCACCGAAATCGGTGATCGTATCAGTGCCGTCGCCCAAATTGTAAATAAATGTATCTTTACCGCCACCACCAATCAAGGTGTCGTCACCCTTGTTTGCTGTGATGGTATCGTTACCTGCTTTACCGTTAATCGTGTCCGGTAAGTTGCTGCCTACTAGCGTGTCATTACCGTTGCTTCCAATGATATTTGTCATAAATTTTATCTTCTAATTAGAGCATAAGAACTTGCCAAGAGTTGACGCTTTCGGCATACTTTTACTTTTATGTCACCTTTGAGGGACAGTAATTTCTCTCGAAAATCTTCTCAGTTAACCAGCTTGCAAGCTGCTTGCAACTAGCAGCTATTTAAATATCAGGTTCTTCAGTACTTCTTATGCAAAATTATTAATTAAATATCAAAACTAGGCTTAAAAATAAAGGTCAAAAACCCAAATCAGTGCCAAACCCCTAAAATCTTAGTAAATAATGTTCATTTTTCTTGGATATTTTGGATTTCATCGCTTTTGTAAAGGTAATTTGGCATCATAAGCTTGTAATGAAGATCCAAATAAGCATTGTTGCCATTCTGGTTCAACAGGAGATTTTTGGCAGTTACAGTAGTTTTCATGTATTTGAACCACATCTATCGTAGGGGCATAGCAATGCTCATCCGTGTCAACTTAACGTGAAAGTTAGTCTAGAACCAGCTTTTAGAGATTGTCTCGAAAAGAAGTCTCTGAGTGGGAATGCCTATGCGGGGGCTGCCGCCTCAAGAAAGACCGGCAGAGCTGCAATGAGCAACATTTCCAGCCTCTGGCTGGAAACGATGTTTTAAAAGGGTTTTGGCTTAAGTTGACACCAATGAGCTTTTCTGTGCCCCTACGGGGTGTTCTATTTACCTGAAAACAGCTGTAAGTAGGTAGGCGTAATTAAATATAAGATCAAACCTCACCCTCTATCTCTCTCCTTAGGGATTTCCAAGAAATAAATTATCCAATTTTACGCCCATCAAAACGACTTTCTCTCCCCCTACCCCCTGCCCTCAAAGCGATGGGATATTTTTTTGTTTGGAAGTCCCTTAGTAAGGAGAGGCAAGCCGGAGGCAGACTGAGGTTTTATATTTAATTTGACCCACTTACTTACGATTAAACAACCACAAAATTCTTTTCGGTTAGTGTCACACTACCAGAGAATTGTACAAATTTTACCTGAGCAAATGCAGCTGCACTGCCATCTTGGTCAAAATACAATGCACCTGTAGTATTGTCATAAATAAATCCTTGAGCGATCGTCGTTGCAGATGTCGCGATCGTAAACTGATTAGCTAAGAGTGAACCTATTGATAAACCGCCATTAAAACTAGCAGCCGATACCTGAATTAGTTCATTGGTGGCGTTGAAGTCATAAATACTATCAACACTTTCATAGTAACTATTGAAAACAAAGGTATCAGTACCAGTTCCTCCATAGAGACTATCATTACCCTCGCCACCTGTGAGGATATCATTGCCATCATCCCCAGAGAGTAGGTTATTACCTGAATAGCTAGCACTCAAGCTATCATTACCTGCACCGCCAATAATCGTATCATTGCCATCGCCCCCAGAGAGCAGGTTATTGCCTATTGAACCGCCAGCAGCCAAGGTATCGTCACCAGCGCCACCGTTGAGGGTGTTATTGCCAAACGATCAAGAGTTGCTGGAGGAGAAGGAGTACTCGCCGCTACCTGCATACTGATAGCCAGAGATGTCAAGAGAATCATTGCCATCGCCCCCAGAGAGCAGGTTATCGCCTTTTGAACCACTAGCACTCAAGGTATCGTTCCCTGCACCACCGTTGAGGGTATTATTGTCCGCCTCGTTGCTGCTCACTAGAGCTAGAGTATCATTACTGTTGGTTCCAATGATATTTGCCATAACTTTTACCTACCTAAATCGATTTTTTCAGTAACTTTAAGTTGTCCTGGGTTGGACTACATTTATACTAGTATGAGCAAGAGCAAGCGATCGCCTGCCAATATCTTATATCTAAGCCAGAATCGTTATAGATTACTAGAATTCCAAACGCAGAGATGATCCGACTTAGCCAAGAACACTTGCAAACCATCCGCACCTATGCCGAAAGCATTTACCCAGACGAGTGCTGCGGTATAATTTTGGGCTATCTGGCTGATGAAAGTAAAACTGTGGTAGAAGTCATGCCAACAGAAAATGTCTGGAATACAGAAGCGGCTGCTGAGTTTCCAGGGGAACGCACAACAGAAAGTAAAAGACGGCAATATGCGATCGCACCGGAAATTATGTTAAAAACACAAAAGGAAGCACGCGTTAGCGAGGCTGGCTCACTGAACATTATCGGCATTTTTCACTCCCACCCAGATCATCCTGCTATCCCTTCAGAATGCGATCGCCTATACGCTTGGCAGGGATACTCGTATATAATAGTTTCCGTCCAAAAGGGCAAAGCTGGAGAACTCCGAAGCTGGAGCCTTGATGATACTCATCAGTTCCAAGCAGAGGCAATTGAAAATATAATTTAATTGCTTAGTTTAAAAACAGTCACTCATAGCGGTTTTCGCCGCCAGCACGGATGAAAATTCGTCTTCCCCACTCCCTACTCCCTATCTGTATAAGAGATACAGTTTTTCGATAGGATTAATATTCCGCTTTCCCACATCATAACTGCTATGCTCAACCCCAATCTGGATGAAATCCAGTTGACCAAAGACGATTACGAACGCTACTCCCGACATTTGATTTTGCCGGAAGTAGGACTAGAAGGACAGAAGCGCCTGAAAGCCGCCAGTGTACTGTGTATCGGTACAGGTGGACTAGGTTCACCACTACTTTTATATTTGGCGGCGGCGGGTATTGGACGCATCGGGATTGTCGATTTCGATGTTGTCGATACTTCCAATCTGCAACGCCAAGTAATCCACGGTACATCCTGGGTGGGTAAACCCAAGATTGAATCGGCAAAAACCCGCATTCACGAGATTAACCCCTATTGTCAGGTTGATTTATACGAAACTCGCCTGAGTTCTGAAAACGCCCTGGAAATTCTCCAACCTTATGATATCGTGGTGGATGGTACTGATAACTTCCCCACCAGATATCTAGTTAACGATGCCTGCGTATTGCTAAATAAGCCCAACGTCTACGGTTCAATTTTACGCTTTGAAGGGCAAGCTACTGTATTTAACTACGAAGGTGGGCCGAATTATCGTGACCTTTTCCCAGAACCACCACCACCAGGAATGGTTCCCTCTTGTGCAGAAGGTGGGGTATTGGGAATTTTGCCAGGAATTATTGGTTTAATCCAAGCGACTGAAACTGTTAAAATCGTTCTAGGACAAGGTAACACTCTAAGTGGACGATTGCTACTATACAACGCCTTAGAAATGAAATTCCGGGAGTTGAAGCTGCGTCCTAACCCGATTCGCCCAATAATTGAAAAACTGATAGACTATGAACAATTCTGCGGGATTCCACAAGCTAAGGCAGAGGAGGCAAAACAGCAGATGGAAAGTCAAGAAATGACCGTCAAGGATTTGAAGGAATTGCTGGATAGTGGTGCGAAGGATTTTGTACTACTGGATGTCCGCAACCCTAATGAGTACGACATTGCCAAGATTCCTGGTTCAGTGTTGGTGCCCTTACCAGACATTGAAAATGGCAATGGCGTTGCTAAGGTGAAGGAAATATTGAACGGTCATCGTTTAATTGCTCATTGTAAGATGGGCGGGCGATCGGCAAAAGCCCTCGCCATCCTCAAGGAAGCTGGGATTGTTGGGACGAATGTCAAAGGCGGAATTACCGCTTGGAGTCGAGAAATCGATCCGTCAGTTCCAGAGTATTAAAAAGGCTTTAGGTAGCTGAGGAAAACGCAGAGGTACGCAAAGTTATTCTCTGCGTACCTCTGCATTTAAAACCTGACTTTCTGAATTACGAATTAGTCTTAGCTACAGGTTTAACCTGACTCAACAAATTGTGTAGTTTTTCGCCTTCAATCACCTCTGTTTCTAACAGTTGAGTAGCGATCGCTTCTAGCAAGTCTCGATTCTGTCTGAGAATCTCTAGGGCTTGTTCGTGGGCTGTTTCCACGATTTCCTTGACTTCGTTATCAATCGCTTTTGATGTGTCTTCACTCACTGCCCGCCGGGGATTAGTAGCACCATTACCCAAGAACATTGCTTGTTGTCCTTGTTGGTAAGCCAATGGCCCTAAAACTTTGCTCATACCATAAGCTGTTACCATCCGTTCTGCCAAGTCAGTTGCTCGTTGCAAATCGTTGGAAGCACCTGTTGTAATACTGTTAAATACAATCTCTTCAGCAGAACGTCCACCTAACAGAGTCGCAATCTGGCCCCGCAGTTCATCTTCATTCAGCAAAAAGCGGTCTTCAGTTGGTAATTGCAGAGTGTAGCCCAAAGCTGCCATCCCACGGGGAATAATCGAAATCTTTTCTACACGACCGTTTCCGGTTGTTAGCGCCCCGATCATTGCGTGACCAACTTCATGGTATGCAACAATTTTTTTCTCAGTCTCGTTCATCACCCGACTCTTTTTCTCTAAACCGGCGACTACCCGCTCAATTGCTTCAGCAAAGTCTTCTTGAGCAACACTTTGACGGAGATTGCGAGCTGCCAATAATGCCGCTTCATTCACCAAATTTGCCAAATCTGCGCCAGCAAAACCAGGGGTACGAGTAGCGATCGCTTTTAAATTTACATCATCTCCTAATTTTACCTTTTGAGCGTGAATCTTGAGAATTGCTTCACGATCAGATAAATCGGGACGGTCTACCAACACTTGGCGGTCAAAGCGGCCTGGACGCAGCAATGCCGGGTCTAGTACTTCCGGGCGGTTGGTAGCTGCTAGCACAATTACCGTTGCATCCCCAGCTGCAAACCCATCCATCTCTGTTAATAACTGGTTGAGGGTCTGTTCTCGTTCATCGTTACCACCGTAGAAGCCGTTACTGCTACGAGACTTACCGATCGCATCCAACTCATCAATGAATACAATACAGGGAGCCTGTTTCTTTGCCTGTTCAAATAAATCCCGGACTCTGGAAGAACCCACACCGACAAACAGTTCCACAAACTCTGAACCAGAGATACTGAAGAATGGAACTCCTGCTTCCCCAGCTACGGCTTTGGCTAAAAGTGTTTTACCAGTACCTGGAGGGCCAACTAACAACACACCTTTGGGAATCCTAGCGCCAATTTGCGTAAACCGTGCCGGAGTCTTGAGGAAATCTACAATTTCCACTAACTCAGTTTTCGCTTCTTCTACCCCAGCCACATCTGCGAAGGTAATCTTAGCTGATTCGCCTTCAACGTAAACCTTAGCTTTGCTCTTACCAATGGAGAGAACACCTTGGGGGCCACCACCACCGCCACCACGGGCGACAAAGAACTGCCAAATGCCAATGAAAATCAGTGGTGGAATCACCCAACTCAAGAGGGTTGTAAACCAAGTATTCTTCGGTGGAGGTGTAGCAGCGAATTCAACTCCCTTTTGTTCTAGCAGTTTGGGTAACTCTAAATCAAAGATTGGTGTAGTTGCAAACACCTGTCCCGGCTCGGCATTTTCTGTTTTTAGTTGGTATGTGATTTGGTTTTGACCAACAGAAACGCGGCTGACTTCCCCTTCTTGTACTTGATGAATAAATAGACTATAGGGAACACCCGCAGGCCCAGAAGCAAATAAACCAGGCAAAAATAAATTTAAGAGCAGGAATAACCCTGATACTGCCAGCAATATATTTGCAATGATCCGAAACCGAGGTGACTTAGGCTGTTCTTTAATTGCCATAGATGTTACCAATCCTTAGAATGAAAACTGTTGAGAATATGACTTTCTGGGAAAGTCCGCTATTAAGCATCCAAATAGTTGAAGCAGCAGCTTATGCTGTTTCTAACCAATCAAAAATTTGGGCTAACTGATCGAGCGTTACCAGCCCATACTGCCAGAGGGTCATGGCCAGGAAGTTGGGGGTCTGCTCACAATGCCGTAAGGCGAGAGAAATTGCTCCGCCAGAAATACCTAACTCTTCCTCTAAAAAATGCACCAATTGATCTATAGCTTTCATAGCAATATTAAACAATGTTAATTAAGTCTTATTTTTGACTTCCTTAAGAGCTTGCGGGCAAGGATTGGGGGTAGATTGCTTTGCTGATGGGCAATTAGACGGACATCATATAACCTACATCACGAGGTGCGATGGGGTATCCGCCCACCGCAGGCAATGTTTACAATGGTCACTGAGCTTGCCGTACCCCTACGGAGAAGCAAGCTATGCGGAGCGTCTCGTAGAGAAGTGCGAGCTACACCTACGCAAAGTTGTTGAGTTTGTCTTGATCGTCAAGGATACTATCACTTCTGATAATTTCTTCGATTTAGCAATGTTTCCAGCCTTTTTTAATTTATGTAACTAAACTTAACAATTAAATTAATCTTTGAGAACTAACTAGCAAATACGGTTTACCGTACTCAAAGAATTAACACCACTGGAAATTAGAGAACTTTAGTGGAGAGAACGCTGTCAAAGAAGACGCACAGATTGTGAGACGCAAATAAAAGTCCCTGTGTCCTCTTCCATCTCTCCGTGTTATATTCATTTTTCACCAATAATTTATATAATTAGATAGATGCATACACGATCTGGAGAGAGCAATGTCTACGACGGTCACTGACTTGTACTGAGCGCAGCGATGCACTGAGCTGTCGAAGTGTCGAAGTAGCTTTGTCGTTCGCGCAGCGTCTCGTAGAGAAGTGCGGGCTGTGACGCTCCTGCGTCGCTAACGCGACGCTATCGGTGACGCAAAAAATTTACTTGGCACGTCATAAAGTTAATTTTGACTTTATCATAATTTCACTTAGCCTATTGACACTGCTTATATATTCATAGGAGTATCTAAGTGTTTTAAAAGATATGAAAACAATTTAAAGATTTTAAAGTCAAATCCTTTGACCATAATTCGTAATTGAATTTCTGGCGTTGCAGAGAAAGCGGGATAATTTTGCTAGTTTTGTGGGATGGGCAAGATGCCCATCCCTTGTATTTCGGGGCGGGCTTTTCCGCATACGTGTCAACTTAACGTGAAAGTTAGTCTAGAAGCAGCATTTAGAGATTATCTCGTTCCCAGTCTCTGACTCTTAATGCATTGTAAGAGGCTCCGCCTCAAAACTTGTGACAGAGCCGCGATGAGGTGCATTTCCAGCCAGAGGCTGGAAACGAGGTTTTAAAAGGCTTTCACGTTAAGTTGACACGTATGCACAGATGTATGCCCCTACTTGGAACCCAAAACTTCAAGTTTTGAACCTTAACGCCGACTCCCTGACTAACAATAAATAAACACAGGAGAAAATCATGGCTAATTCATCATTCAATCTTGGTAATCTCTCTGATCTGAATGGCACTAATGGCTTCGCCATCAACGGCATTGCTGATGATGACAACTCAGGCTACTCAGTCAGCAATGCAGGGGACATCAACAACGATGGCATTGACGACCTGATTATTGGGGCACCTGATGCCGACCTCAACGGCAAATTTTATGTAGGGCAAAGCTATGTGGTGTTTGGGGGAACGAATCTGGGCAGTGGCGGCACCTTCAACCTCTCTTCTTTGAATGGCACTAACGGCTTTTTAATTAACGGCATTGCTGAGAATGAGGAATTAGGCTCCTCAGTCAGCAATGCGGGGGACATCAACGGTGATGGCATTAATGACCTGATTATTGGGGCAGAATATAGCTTTGAGAGCTATGTAGTGTTTGGGGGAACGAATTTGGGCAGTGGCGGCACTTTCGACCTCTCTTCTTTGAATGGCACTAATGGCTTTTTAATTAACGGTATTACAGCAAGCTCCTCAGTCAGCAATGCGGGGGACGTCAACGGTGATGGCATTGACGACCTGATTATTGGGACACCATATGCCTCTAGCTATGTAGTGTTTGGGGGAAAGAATCTGGGTAGTGGCGGCACTTTCGACCTCTCTTCTTTGAATGGCACTAATGGCTTTATAATTAACGGCATTGCACCAAGGTTCTTAGTCAGCAATGCGGGGGACATCAACGGTGATGGCATTGACGACCTGATTATTGGGGCACCATATGCCTCCCCCAATCGCATCTCTAATGCTGGGCAAAGCTATGTGGTGTTTGGGAGAACGAATCTGGGCAGTGGCGGCACCCTCAACCTCTCTTCTTTGAATGGCACTAATGGCTTTATAATTAACGGCATTGCGGCATCTGACTACTCAGGCTCGTCAGTCAGCAATGCGGGGGACATCAACGGTGATGGCATTGACGACCTGATTATTGGGGCACCATATGCCTCCCCCAATCGCATCTCTAATGCTGGGCAAAGCTATGTGGTGTTTGGGAGAACGAATCTGGGCAGTGGCGGCACCCTCAACCTCTCTTCTTTGAATGGCACTAATGGCTTTTTAATTAACGGCTTTGCTATCTCTGACTACTCAGGCTTCTCAGTCAGTAAGGCGGGGGACATCAACAACGATGGCATTGACGACCTGATTATTGGGGCACGACGCGCTGAAGCGAATGGCGACTCTACTATTGGGAAAAGCTATGTGGTGTTTGGGAGGAAGAATCTGGGCAGTGGCGGCATCCTCGACCTCTCTTCTCTGAATGGCACTAATGGCTTTTTCATTAACGCGATTGCAGCAGGTGACTACTTAGGCTACTCAGTCAGCAACGCAGGGGACATCAACAACGATGGCATTGGCGACTTGATTATTGGGGCACCTAATGGCGATCGCAACGGCAAGTATGATGCTGGGCAAAGCTATGTGGTGTTTGGGGGGACGAATATTGGGAGTGGCAGCACCCCTCCTAGTCTGACTGGAACTCGCGATGCAGATAACTTATTTGGCACGCCTAGCAACAACATCATTGATGGGTTAACCGGTAATGATACCCTAACAGGCAACGGCGGTCAAGATAAATTTATTATCCGCCTTGGTGATGGCGATGACACCATCACCGATTTTGGCGGCATTGGTAAAGGCACAAACCCATCGGCGGCAGTGATTGCCTCCTTGGACACTTTGCAATTTACAGGTAGTGGTTTGACTGCCGAAAATTTACAATTAACTCAAAATGATAACAATTTAGAAGTCACTTTTGAAAATGTGGGTTTTACCAAAGTCATTCTGCAAAACTTCAAACTAGAAAACCTGGATAACCTCGCAGCAAGAGGTTCACAACCTGCACTTGGCAATATCCTGTTTGATGGGCAAACCAACATTACCGATAATTTTGATGTCTTCGATACTAACTCCACTCAAACTAGTATCTTCAATAAGAACACGGTGACTTTCCTCAATGAACTCAACAATAACATCACGGGTTTTAACAACTCCGCTGATATTATTAATGGTCAAGGAGGTGACGACATGATTGACGGCAAGAGTGGCAATGACTTACTGCGGGGTGGTACAGGCAATGATACCCTTGTCGGTGGCGCAGGCGCCGTTCCTTTCTTCAACCTGTCCTCCTTGAATGGCACGAATGGCTTTATTATTAACGGCATTGCAGCAGATGACAAATCAGGCTACTCAGTTAGTAATGCGGGGGACATAAACAACGATGGCATCGACGACCTGATTATTGGAGCACCACAAAATGGCTCCCCCGACGGTTTTTATGGTGTTGGGAAAAGTTATGTGGTGTTTGGGGGGACGAATCTGGGCAGTGGCGGCACCTTAGACCTCTCTTCTTTGGATGGCACTAATGGCTTTTTGATTAACGGCATTGGTGATATAGGAATCCTATTTGAGTTTTGAACAAGCTCCGTACATCTGAAGAGTGGCAAAGTCAAA
>NZ_JAQYWQ010000131.1 GCF_029379315.1 Nostoc sp. S13 | reverse complement strand
AATTTCTACTCCACCTTTTTATTATCTCATGCTATTTATATTAAGGATAAGTCTATTGAGCAGATTTAGTTTCGCCTTGGCTACATGCTGTAGTTAGTAGCAGCAGCACACAAGCCGCTGAGGTTGATAATCGAAGTTTATAGCGGTTTTTGATTGGGTGAGGTACAGTTTTGACTTTTGACTTTTGACTTTTGAACGCCAGTTGCTTCAAGTCGGCAGAGCCGCCCAACGCACTGGCTCCTTTTGACTTCCCCGTTCGCGTAGCGTCTCGCAGAGAAGGGGGGTAAGGGGGTTAGGTCTGTCTGCATATGTGTACCTCATCGAATTGAAAATGGCTATATTTTTCCTGATAGAACCTGTTCCTACTGCGAACGACAGCATGACTCTTTTCTTTGCCGCACTATTTCATCTGCTTCAAAATTTGGAATGTTTGATCTGTTTTTGCTGTTGAGGTGCGTTTATGTCCCCAACCGACCTTTTCCCGGTAACTACCCAGTAGCCCGACTTCTACCAATTCTGCCTCGTTGACTGAAGTCTTCATATCGCTTTCTGGTGCAACATAAAGAGCATCAACTGGACAATACAATTCGCACATATAACAGGTTTGGCAGTCACTCTGTCGAGCAATGGTCGGCGGTGCATCTGGCACACGTTCAAACACGTTGGTTGGACAAATGTTTACGCAGATATTACATTTTATGCACCGCGACTCGCTGACCAACTCAATCACACTAACGCTCCTATTTTGGATTGTGACTTTTCTGTAGTATGTAAAGGCTGACTCTTCACCCAGACTTGATCTAACCCGCCACTAATCAGGTAATGTTGCTGGTTAGCATCAAGTTCTGGATAGTCTAGGTGTCTGTGCATACCACGAGTTTCTTTACGTTCAATGGCACTGCTGTACATCCACCGCGCTGTGGCTACCATCGCCGCAGCTTCTCGCGCTCTGGGAAGCTCTTTCTCTGACGTTACTTGGCTATTGCGGAGTTCTTGCCAAAGATGATTTAACCTACCCAAAGACTCAGTTAAGCCTTGTTCTGTACGGAAATAGTTCTTTTCGTAGGGGAATACTTCAGCTTGGACTGCTTGAATCACTTCATCAGTTGCTAATGTTTGAGAGCGATCGCTCCCACTCTGTAATACTACCTCTCCAACACCCTGAACGCGGCGTTGAGTTTTGTGTTCTCCCAAACTGCGAGTATATTCAGCAGCCGATTTCCCTGACCAATATCCAGAAGATATTGCCCAAGCCGCATTGTGACTACCACCGCCAGTAAATCCGCCACAAATCAGTTCGCGTGTAGCTGCATCTCCAGCCGCATAAAGTCCCCGTACAGAACTCGCACAACTCTCATCTACAATCCGAATTCCTCCCGTACCGCGCACAGTTCCCTCTAGGCGCAAAGTCACAGGGAAACGTTGGGTAAATGGATCAATGCCTGCACGGTCAAAGGGTAAAAAGAAGTTGGGCTGTGCTAAACGCATAGATGGTCGCATCGATTCCGCCGCTTGATCTATGATGGCGTAAACTGGCTGTTGCAGCAATGTTTGAGCAATTACTGAACGTCTATGAGAACTTGCCCCCGGAATCACAGTACCATCTTCGTAGGTGAAGGTTGCCCAATTATAGAACAGGGTTTTGGTGACTGAAGAAAAAGCTGGAGAGATGCCATAGGCATTGGAAAATTCCATACCCGACATCTCGGCACCAGCTTCGGCTGCCATTAAATAACCATCCCCTGTCAGGACGTTGCATCCTAACGCTTTACTGAGAAATGCACAGCCGCCAGTGGCGATAATTGTGGACTGCGATCGCACTATCCATTTCTCACCAGTCTGACGGTTTACACCTGATGCACCAGCAACAGCACCATCCTCATCAACCAGTAGTTCTAAGGCGGGGCTGTTGTCTAAAATTGTCACTCCTGCCCGTTGAATTTGCCGTCGCATCAGCCGCATATACTCCGGCCCTTGCAGCGATCGCCGATAGGGTTTACCTTCATCGTCGGTGGGAAAGGGATAACCCCACTCTGCTAATTGATTGACGTTGACAAAGGTCTGATTTAGTACCCGATCCATCCAGTTGCGATCGGATAAAAACCCACCCAAAGATTCCCGACTTGCCTTTGCTGTTTCTCGTGCTTCTGGGTCAGGTGGCACATACCACACACCATTACCAGATGCAGCAGCGCATCCAGTTGTACCACAATATCCTTTGTCTACAACGATCACCCTCGCTCCACTTGATGCAGCACTCCATGCCGCCCAAGTTCCAGCTGGCCCACCTCCAATCACAAGCACATCTGCTTGGAGGTCGAGTTCAAAATCCGTTGTTAACGTCTTCAGCATCTATAAATTTCCCCCCATCGATAAAGTCTTAAGCATCAAGTCTTCACCCCATCGATGCTGCAAAATATTCAGAAATCTCTTTGCCTATCTACTTGACGGCTTATATCATGTCTAGTAAATTACTTGTGATTTCTGCCTCACCTCTCCCCATTCCCTGGTAGGCCAGCCTGGAGCTTTAGCTCTAGGTGGGGTGAGGTATGGGTAATTTAGCGGACATGATATTACAAGTAGCTTTAAATCGTGGCTCCTTAAGACAGGTTGCCACCAGATCGGTATCCAATCAACTACTTTAACTTGATGGGCAAACCGTAGTTTAAAACATAACACAAAGCTTTTCACAGTTTTCGACAAAAAGCAAGTATTTTAACAAACAAATTCAAAGGTAAAGTTATGTCAAATGAACTTTACTATCTCTCCTAAGAGACTTGCTTTTTACAGTGTTTTGTGCATCTATCGAATGTTAGTCCACTTAGTCCACAAAGTACTTAATCTCGATACATTTACCTCTGTTTGACAAGAGAGGCAGGAGGAATACGGTTTTTAACAATTTAGTACTGCCCTAGTTTTTATAGGTTAAAACCTAAAGAGAGTACGAACCCAGGCAAATAAACTATCAGGATTGCCGGAATCAGAGTTCGGCGCAGTAATCCAGATCAAACCCGGCGTAATCTCAATATTATCGCTGATTTTATATTGGTAGAATGCCTCAACGTGCAGGGAAGTATCTTTGTCCGCTTGTCCGGCACCTGCTCCCAAATCTACACCCTTGCTGAGACTGATCATTTTCGGCTCCATACCAACTAAAATCCCCCCTAGAGCACCTTCCTTAAAAAGATCGGGGAATGCCAGTCCTACCGCCCAATCCATGCCATCGCCATCTCCGTGTCCCAAATAGCGGTGTGCTGCATAACTTACCCACGCATCGATTGCCAACTTGGGACTAATTTGATAGAACGTCTGTAGACCATAAAGGTTGCCCACAGTTCCCGCTCCGGGCACGGTGCTGTTTATCAGGTTACTGCCGACTGCTGGACCGAAGTTTGTTCCACTAAAACCTATGGTATTTGGTGGGCTATAGGTATTAACGTAAGTTGCCGCAAACCGAAAATTCCGATTAGAAGAGTAGTATATTAACTGTGCTAAAGCTAAATACCTGCCTTTAAAGAAGCCATTATTAGCTGTCGGATTGTTGCCGTTTGGTGCACTGTACGCTAATCCTAATTGAACCTGTTTACCTAATCCCTGGAGTATGGCAATTCCGGCACCGCTATCTCCATAGTTATAGACCAAAGACCGCCGTGAAAATCGTGAAATCCCATTAGCACCAGTCGCAGAAGACGATTCAAAATATGGGTTAATCGGACCAGAAAGACCTATCTCACTAGCTCCATCAGACAGGGCATAAATGTTGACTTGGGTATTTGGTAAAGGTAGAAACCGATAGCGGACACCACCGAGAGTAATAGTGTTAAGTGGAAAAGTAATACTGGCGTTATCAGCACTTCTCCCCTCATAAGTTCCCAATAATCCAGCTCTTGTTTGTCCCAATGATTGAATACTTCCACCTGCCAGCGTTATACCTAGTGAATCTTTACCGTTAAAACTGGTGTTTAACCGTAAAGAAGTTAAACCTTGAAGTGTGGGATTGTGAGGTGCAGGTGTCTTGGTGACGACGTTATTGCCCGCCAGAACTGAGCCAAGAACAATTTGGGCTCGACCGACAAGTTTGGTTGTGGTCGAAAACTGAGTTGTTTCTAACTTCGCAGTTCGCGCTTCTAAGGTATCTACGCGTCCCCGGAGTTGAGCAAGTTCTGGAGAATATTCTTCTTGTAACTTTTTGAGGATATCCAAGTCTTCCCGTTTAACTAAATCTGTCGTTGAAGTCCCAATTAGCTCATTGATGCGATTTAAAGCTGCATTCAACCCAGCCGCAAATTCATAGCGCGTTAAAGGACGATTCCCTTTAAATGTGCCATCTGCATATCCTGTAATTACACCGTAGCGCTCAACTAGAGACTGTAATGCTTGAAATGCCCAATCTGTCGGCTTAACATCTGACAGTTGTGAGACTGATGTTGCTTGTCCGGCAGCATTATTTGGAGCTTTTTTACTAGTTGGCGGTGCAACTTCCAACAATTGCGATACAGGTGTCACTTGCCCTGTTACATTATTTGTAGCCTTTTTATCACTTAACGGTGCAATTGAAGTTTCTACTGTTTGATTGATAACTGCTTCTGGAGCTTTGTTCACTTCTATTTGGACAGTAGATGCATCAGATTTAGGCAGTTCAGCTTTACTTTTTGCCGGATAAACAACCAGGAAAATTAGAATATCTAGCAACGAAAGCAGTAACAATAGGCATCTATAATTCCAGCGAAAATTAGACATGACTCTTCAACTCCTCAACCTTAATGATGAATAAATTAGCTCTAATCTGGACAGATAAACTAGAGGCAATACTTGATGCAATGTCGCTGCTAAACCATTAGAGAATAACCTGACTAAAGGTTTCACTATAGAGAAAACTAGCAATCTCCTATAGATAGGAAACCACTACTAAGCAGCTGAATCTAGAATCCCAAAGCCATAGTAAAACTACCTTTGAAATCCTGTTTTTATTGGTTAGATTGTACAAAGTTAATCAATGATTCCTGACATTGACTAAAGCTTAGTTTGGATTCAATTTATTATCTGCCAATGAACATTAGCTGAACGCAGTAATTTGTAATCAGCGATGTTTGAGAGCATCAATTGTTAGCTAAGTACGATAAGACGATAAAAATACCGTACTTTGGGTAGAATTATCTTTGCATAGAGCTTGGTACAATGCAAGACCCAGTATTTATTTATCAGGTGAAAATTTTTCAAAATTATTGGGTAAGTCAATTTAACCAACTGCGATCGCATAGCTTCGGGACGGGAGCAAAGGTAAAGTATTTCCGCAATCACGAGCGTTGGCGCAGCCTAAGAAGAGAAGCGTTTGCGGTAGCGTCTCGTAGAGAAAGAATCTGATCAAGACTGCGTTTCGTTAGGAATAATCAATCATCGCTGCCTAAGTCCTGAGTGTGCCGTAGGCGATCGCCACAGATAGTCAGTCGGCAAAAAACGAATGAAAAGTCGAACAGAAGTCTGGGCGGAGCAAAAAACTGGATCGCAGGGAGTCTCTGCAACCCAGTGGCTTCTCAGCACTCCTGAAATGTGGTTTACTAAGTGAAAACTTGTATTTTCCAACACAGTCATTGCGCTACAATAGTGTCAAAATTGGTGGTTAAGGGGTTAGTTGTTCAGACAGCCATTTTTTACTAATGGTTAAATTAGGTTTGATTTTTATGCAATATCAGGTAAGATTTTCACTATAAACTACGGTAATTTGGTCGGTTAATCGTAGATTTTAACCTCATACCCTGATAAATATGCAAATTCTCTGGTTTATTCCTACTGGATCTCATGACGGACGCTATTTAGGCACAGATATTAGCTCTCGTGTTGTCACACCTGATTATTTGCAGCAAATTGCCCAAGCTGTAGATAATTTGGGCTACACAGGGGCATTGTTACCCACAGGGATTTCTTGTGAAGATGCTTGGATCACTGCCGCCGCTTTCATCTCTGTCACCAAGCAGATGAAATTTCTCGTAGCAATTCGCCCAGGAATTACTTCTCCAGGTGCTGCCGCACGGATGGCAGCAACATTTGACCGAATTTCTAAAGGAAGATTGTTGATTAATGTGGTGACAGGTGGCGATCCGGTGCAACTCGCTGGGGATGGTTTGCATCTTAGTCATGATGATCGCTATGATTTAACCGATGAATTTCTCAGAGTTTGGCGGGGTATCGTCAGTGGGGAAACAGTCGATTTTAAAGGAAACTACCTCGATATCAAAGGCGGTAAGCTCTTATTTCCACCAGTTCAAAAACCCTATCCACCCTTGTGGTTTGGTGGTTCATCTGCTGCTGCCAAGCGAGTTGCTGCGAAACACATTGATGTTTACCTGACTTGGGGCGAACCACCACAGCAAGTAGCCCAAAAGATTGCTGAAGTTCGGCAACTGGCGGCTGAACAAGGTCGAACAGTACGTTTTGGGATTCGCTTACATGTAATTGTACGAGAAACTGAATCTGCTGCTTGGGATGCTGCCAATGAGCTAATTAAGTATGTGGATGAGGATGCGATCGCCAAAGCTCAGAAAGACTTGGCTAGTTCTGATTCAGAAGGACAGCGCCGCATGAGTCAACTACATAGTGGTAGTCGAAAAACCTTAGAGATTAGCCCCAACTTGTGGACAGGAATTGGATTGGTGCGGGGTGGTGCTGGTACAGCCCTAGTTGGAGATCCCGATACGGTTGCCGCTAGGATGCTGGAATATCGCAATTTAGGCATAGAAACTTTTGTTTTCTCTGGATATCCCCATTTAGAAGAAGCGTATCGCACTGCTGAATTATTATTTCCACGTCTACCTTTCCAGAGCGAACCTGTACCTTTAACGCCACCAGTCTTGAGTCCTGTTGGCGAAATCGTCACCAATGAAAAATTTGCTAAACAACTAACGAGTGCCTCATGACTATGCCAATTTTAGATTTCGGATTTGGGATTAAGTAAAAACACCAAATTTAAAATCTAAAATCCCAAATTTGATGCTTCTAGATTCATCCTTGTGAACAATCTAAAATCTAAAATCTAAAATCCCAAATTCGATGACTATTACCTTTAAACACGCCAAAAACAACAATAATATATCCTTGAGCGAGGTGTTAAAAAACCCGCAATTCCAGAAAATAGTTCCCTGGATTGTCCCTGTTTTAGTGCTAATACTTTGGGAACTTGCTTCCAGAACTGGTTTACTTTCAACTAGGATTTTACCAGCACCAAGTGGCGTAATTGCTACAGCCATTAAGCTAGGATCAACTGGAGAACTGTTTCAAAATATCGGAATTAGTGCTGGGCGGGCAATATCTGGTTTTATAATTGGTGGCAGCATTGGGTTCGGCTTGGGATTGCTCAATGGTTTTTCCCCTATAGCTGAAAAGTTATTAGATAGTTCTCTGCAAATGCTCCGCACTATCCCTAATTTGGCATTAATTCCGCTAGTGATTCTCTGGTTTGGTATTGGCGATCAAGCTAGATTATTTCTAGTATCTATGGGGGTATTTTTCCCGTTATATCTTAATACATTTCATGGCATTCGTAGTGTTGACCCTGGACTGATTGAGATGGGAAAAGTCTATGGATTGAAAGCACCACAACTTCTGTGGCAAATTATTTTTCCAGGAGCCTTGTCTTCGATTCTCGTTGGTGTCCGTTTTTCCTTGGGGATTATGTGGCTGACATTAATTGTGGCAGAAACGATCGCGGCAGATTCAGGACTTGGTTATATGGCAATGAATGCCCGTGAGTTTATGCAAACTGATGTTGTGGTCTTAAGTATTGTGATCTATGCACTGCTGGGTAAATTAGCAGATGCTGTTGCCAGAGGATTAGAAACAAAATTCTTGGCTTGGAACCCCAATTACCAAAAGTCATAAATGCCAAAATCACCAAAGTCAAAAGTTGATAAATCTTGATTTTAACTTTTGACTTCTATTTATTTTGAGTGTGATTTGCTTTCTTCAACGTCTGATCAAATAATTAAATCCCGATTGTACTAAAAAAGGAGATTTTGCAAGTGAGTTCAAATGTACAAGGTACACAACTAAGTATTTTAGATTTGACAAAGACTTTTGGCAAGAAAACTGTTTTAAACTCGCTGAATTTAGAAGTTGAAGCAGGTGAGTTTGTCGCTATTGTTGGACGTAGTGGTTGTGGTAAGAGTACCTTATTGCGTCTTGTGTCAGGATTAGATAAAGCAACTTCAGGCGGAATACTGCTGAATGGAGAACCCCTGCGTAGACTCAGCCGTTCTGTAACAGTGATGTTTCAAGACCCCCGCTTGCTGCCGTGGAAGCGCGTTGTTGAGAACGTGGGGTTGGGCTTGGAAGGTAATTGGCGTGAAAAAGCTTTGTGGGCACTTGATAAAGTTGGACTCAAAGATCGGGCTGATGAGTGGCCATATGTCTTATCTGGTGGACAACGGCAACGGGTGGCATTGGCAAGAGCGTTAGTCAGTCAGCCCCGTTTGTTATTGCTAGATGAGCCTTTGGGAGCATTGGATGCTCTAACTCGCCTAGAGATGCAGCATTTAATTGAAAACTTATGGCAAGAGCGAAGATTTACTGCATTTTTGGTCACTCATGATGTAGAAGAGGCTGTGGCGTTGGCAGACCGAATAATAGTGATTGAAAAAGGACAGATTTCTCTGGATTTGCCTGTGAGACTTTCACGCCCACGAGATAGAAGTAGTGAAGTGTTTGTCAATATCAGAGAAGCAGTTCTTCAACGAGTAATGAGCAATGAAGCTACTCAGCCAAATAACCAAGTGTTGCAGTTGAGTAGTTGAGATTTAGCTTTGGTTAATTGATTAATTGCTTGAGGTAGCTGCGGTAAATAGGCTACTTCGAGATTCAATATTATTAATATAATAATCCTATTTGATTTATGAAAAATGATTTTTTATTTATATACAGCAGATTTAAAGTTCTCTACGAGAGGCTACGCCAACGTGAGGTACAGAAATACCCCAATTGCCCTTGACTAATAGATAAAAAAGGCTGTAAATTACCTTAGCTATTAATAATTTGTTCCACCACAACAGAAACATCTGGGAATGTAACCGGTTGAATTTTCCCCCTAGTTAATGTCAGTTTTGTCGCGTAATCACCATCTAAGATTTGTCGAAACACTACCAGGTGTAACTTTTTTAAATTAACAACTCAATATTCTAAAATACCTGCTTGTGCGTAAATTTTGCTTTTTGTTTCTAAATCTTTTTCTAAACTAGAGTTAGCGTACTCAATCAACCAGAAAATATTTTCTGGATAGGGATGATGCTCTCGATACTCGCGTCCTAAAGGTTAGACAATGGCAATATGTGGTTCTGGTTCCGAGTCGTCGGGTAGGGTAATTGCTTTAGCTTGACGTATTGTGACACTATCGCCTAACAAATTTGTTAGATACTTTGCCGCTTCATGACTGCAATAAGCATGGGGTTCACCTTCTGGCGACATTTCGACAATTTCTCTGTGGAGTAGTTCAACTTTGCGATCGCTCAAAATGCCAGCGTCAATCATGCGGTGATATTCGTCAATCGTCCACTTAGCAACTATCACAGTCATGACGATTGATTCCTCCCAATGATTCTTTATATTCTCCCATTTTAAAGGCACTTCAAGTCTGATTCCGAATCAGAAAGCAACTACAAGTCATCGGCTTTGGGTTGGATTGACAGTAGTAAAGTAAATATATCTGTATTGCAAAATGTGCTGCTTTTTCCCGAAACTGTAACAAGCAGAAAATACACGCACTTTGGAAGCTGGAATTGTCATTGGCTCATTGGTTTTGGGATTACGCCCTTCACGAGAAGAGCGATCGCGTCAGATTTAGTTTGTGTTTGTTCGGCTAAATTTAAGCTTTAATCTTACCAGCCTTTCTAGAGACGGCAATCCCACCGGCTCCAAACAATAGACCTAGTAGGGAACTAGGTTCGGGTATCGATGTATTAGAAGAACTCAGGGTAATATTGGCAGTGGGATCTTTATAAATGTATTGTCCTGCTAGTCCCAATTCACCAATCAAGGTAATTTCCGAGCCGGAGGTTCTTTCTAAGCTATATCTAGGAGCATCAAAAGCAATGCCAAAATCAACTATTAAATTCCAATTCGACCCAGAAGAAAGTTCAAAATTGACATTTGGAGGTGAGTTAACATTCAAAGTAGAGTCTAGTTTCAAATTCAGATTTAGCTTGTTGACGTTCACCTCCCAATCACTCAAAGTCCCGTCCTCTGAGTAAACTACGAATCCTGAATATTCGCTCTTGTCTGGCAAAAAGTTCTCCAGTGGAGGGGTAGTAGCATCGACTAAGGTAAAATCGCCCGAAAATTCCTGTCTAGTTAGAATAGCTCCCAGCACCGGAGTAGCATGGAATACGCTTGTTAATACCAAACCAATCAGGGCAATGCGAACTTTGCGGGGTCGAACTTGATTCATGGAAAGCTTCCTTTTTTAATCGTTTACCTTTTTCTAAAACCTATGTAATTTCACAGGTTCACCTATGCAGATAAAAAGTTAGTTTTAGCTGTTACTAGTAAGTTTTATTTATCATGAATAAAATCGCTAGTAAATTATTTTACTCAATCTTAATTTTGTAAATAAATATCATTTATAATCTGTGTGGGAATATTATTAAACCAATTCGCAATTACGTTTTGTGACGGGGATTTAGCGCGAAAGTGTCCACGGGGATACTCCCCGGTGGCGCATTTCGCGCAAAGTCGGAGTGCCGGTTTCCGGCGATCTGTTAGTGCAGCGTTAGCGACGCAAAAGCGTCACTTTGTAAGAGAGACCCCGACTAACATACGCGCTGCCTGTAAAAACTCTTTATTTAAACCCCCAAACTTCGTTAAATATTGTTACAGAAAACATTTTTTCAGTCTATCTATGAATTTTTCTAGTTAAAAACGCGCCAGATTTCCCACCAGCTGAGGCTGCTCAATAAAGAATACATATGCTAGTTAGTTAAAGCGTTTTATAGAATTGAGGATATAAGTTATGGCTCTCATTGATGAAGTTAAACAGGTTTGCTCACGCCTAGCCTCTGTTGGTTGGCGAGACTTGCTACTCCAGCAAGGGCTAGATATCACCGCAACAAACCTCCAGCAGGAATTAACTAAGGAACTATCAGCTATCAATCGTCAGATAGTAGGGTTTGAAGATTTTGCCTTTGAAGGGAAACGAGGAATAGAAGCAAGAAATCCATCTCGGAGTTTACTCTTTCATGCCTTCGCTTCACCGAATGTTGTAAGTGCCAATCTCAGCGCATATCCTACCCTAGCGGAACTCGAAATTATTGAAAATTTTGTTTATGGAGTGGAGCCTCCTTCTTTACAAGATTTGCAAGTTATGGCTCCAAGACAACCGTTAGCGATCGCTGTGTTTGCTTGTGAATATCGCCCGGCTTCGGAAACTGTCCACCGTCAGCACGCTTCACTGTGTTTTTCGCGCACAGGTGTGGCACGAGTCGGAACCGCTCAACCGTTATATAATGATAAACTGCGCGGATTTCTCCCAGCCGTGGAAGGTGACTTAAAAGAAACTTTTCGCGTCTTGCCAGCCCGTTATTCTGCATATATTGCAGTTCAACGCACTGGTAATCGAGATACTTTTGGCCCGTTGCGTTTTCAGGATGGTGATAATAGCAGACTATTCTGGGTTCCACTCCACAAGTTATTCAACGGTACAGAATGCATTCGTGGCTTTGATTTACACGTAACTTTGAATGCTCATCATGTCAATCAAAAACTGCGGCGAACTCATTTAGTATTAAAAAACACAGGGTGGGATGAACCAGACATTAGTAACCCGCCATTTATTTTTACAGAAAGCATTGCTGAATTCACAACAGCGTCTGAGTTTGGCACAGGGCTTTTAGTTCCAGTTGTTCACCCAAATCTCATTGAAGCAGCTACTTATCAAGGAAAGCTGCTGACCTTTAAGGTTCCACCCGATAGTCCAACCCTATCTTCTAGCCTAGCAATTCCTGCGGATGAAACGACAAAAGCAAGACACGCTCCAGAGTATGTTCATGTCCGCCATAGAATATTGTCCAATGGTCAACAAGAAAATCTTAACGATCAGAAAAATGTGGAAGCGGTTGTGAAAGCAGGTGGGTACGATGCTCAACACTACCTTGACTTTACAGGCGATGGGTCGATTGAAGCAATATGTCCAGAGTTAACGGTGGCAATTCCTCGCAACGTGCCAGCCTATTCTCTGGTGACAGCACCAGATTTTTTCCCCAGCTGCGACCAGCGAGAGCTATTAGAATGGACAGAGCAGTCAGTACCTAGCAGACTCAGACAAAATCTTTGGGAAGTTCCGCCAAAAACGTTATCTGACAATCGCTTTGCTCCCAACCTGCAATTAGAAGATGTTGATTTTCGACCAGAAGATAAAACTGTAACTGCAATTGTCTCTTTACCCCGTCAAGGTTCGGTGCGACAAATGCCGTTGACTGGTTCCCCAACAATCCGACAAGCATATCTTCCAGATGCGGCGGCTGGAGTGTTTGCTCCTGGTTGGGATGTGAGTTTTGATCAAACCAACGGAGTGGAACACTTAGCAAGCTACGGCTTAGGTAGTCCTTTTCCAGAGGACTCTAAACTTTGTGCTGCACTTAGTATATTTTGGCCCGCAGTAGCTCCTGATGCAGCCCGGACGTTTCAGCCAAATCCCATGTGGCCCACCGTTAGTCCGTTAACAGATGCAGAAATTGGTCAGGTTGGCAATTTACCGTGGGATGGAATCTCTGGGCCTCGACGCGTCACCAAGGATGGCGAAGAGTTGATAGAGTATTCAGATTTTGCTCATGCAGATTATGTAGAGAGTTCTTTGCAGAAGAAATTTTCGCTCTCATTGACGGCTAAGGTTGATGTACGTGAATACGAAGCCAGAGTGTTGGCAATGGCGAATGTTTACCAAGTCTTAAGGATCAGACCTGAAGACAGGGGAAAATGGAGCGTGTTTTCGTTCCAATTAGTGCAACCGACCAATTCCGAATTACAACAGGCACAAACTCAAACACAAACTACGCTTGGTGGAAATATCTATCGGTTTGAGATTTATCGTCATGGAAGTTCATTTTTAGACCCAGAAAATTCTCGAAAACGCTTAGTTAAAATCGAAGAAACTGTGACGCTGTTTGTTACACCAGTGAATATTCTGTTGAAACGCGGCAATGGAACCTGGTCTAGAAGACGTGTCTAATCCTGATGTAATTGTAGTTGGGGGTGGGCCCGCAGGTTGTGCTGCTGCTATTCGCTGCGCTCAATTTGGGCTAAAAGTTATTTTGATTGAGTCGAAGCCATTTCCTCGTACACACCCTGGTGAAACATTACACCCTGGTGTTGAACCACTACTTAAGCAGTTAGGGGTACTTGAGCCAGTGTTAGCAGCTGGCTTTCTTCGCCACCAAGGAAACTGGGTACAGTGGTCAGCCGAGAGCGAGTTTGTCCCTTTTGGCGAAGATGATTCGGGAGCATGGCTCGGATTTCAAGCTTGGAGAGCCGATTTTGATGCAATTTTGCTTAATCGGGTAAGAGCAATCGGTGTTAAGGTTATACAACCTTGCCGCGCTTCCCGTTTAGTTATGGATGGGTGCAGAGTCACTGGCGTTGAGACTTCCCTTGGAACTTTTTGGGCAGCTAAAATCATTGATGCTGCCGGAGATCATCATTGGCTGGCTCAACAATTAGGGTTACAAATCCAATATCACTCTCCGCGTCTGATTGCATATTATGGTTATGTAGCAGGAGAATGCCCAGTGCGAGATCATGCCCCAGCGATCGTTGCTGATTCCTGCGGTTGGACGTGGACTGCGAAAGTGCGATGTCTACGACGGGCTACGCCTACTCAACTTTATCAATGGACGCGCTTATCATTTGTAGAGCAGAAAATCGCAAAAGACTGGCTACCCAATGAATTCCTTGGGTTAAAGATTTACCAAGCAATGCGGGCCGCTAATGTTACCTGGCGAATTGTTTCACAACCAGCCGGATATGGTTACTTTCTTGTTGGGGATGCAGCAATGGTACTTGACCCGACATCAAGTCATGGCGTTCTCAAAGCAATTATGTCTGGAATTTGGGTTAGTCATGCGATCGCATCAGAACTGTTAGGTAATCTTACAGAACAACAAGCTATTGACCATTACTGTTTATGGATTCATGACTGGTTTCGACACGATGTGAAAAACTTAAGTAGCCTAATTGCTAAGTTGCCTAGTCCTCCCTTTTGGATCTCAAGCAAATAGAAATTTTCTACATCAATAAAGGCATTACTCAGAAGTCAACACCACACCAATTGCAATTGCTGATGGGGAGCCGTTTTGGAACGCATATCTGAACCAGTGGTAGGGTTGGGTTAACTTTGAGAGGCTTAGGGACTACTCCAGGTTTCAAAATGGATGCGGTTTCAAAGCCATTGAATGAATAAACTCTCAGCTTTCGAGGTAGATAGATATTCTATTCATGACTCTAAATACATAGTTGTTATCTTTCACTAGGAAGACGCGAGCGCACAACTGCTTCCGTAGGATGGTAAAAGTCGAAAACTTGTAATCGGCTCAGAGCGTTTGCAGTCAGCCATTGCAAGTAAGCATTAAGCAGTTAGAGTTTTGAACATTATGAATTAGACGTTAACCCATCCCTAGTAAGGAGACAACACATGGATATCAAAAGACGAAATTTTCTCAAAGCGGCTTCAGGTTTAGGCGCAGGTTTAGCGGCTAGCGAAGTTTTACTCAAACCTGTTCTAGCTGGAAACGAATCGATTCAAGCGCAGTCACCAGCAACAACTACTCCCTTATCAACCCCAGAAACAACTAAAAGCGGTGAAATGCTTTACCGAACACTAGGACGCACAGGAGAAAAAGTCTCGATCATCGGGGTAGGTGGTTCTCATATTGGGCAACAAAAAGATGAGCAAGAAAGTATCAAAATTATCCGCAGTGCCATAGATCGCGGCATCACTTTTATGGATAATAGTTGGGATTATAACAATGGAGTCAGTGAAATCCGCATGGGTCAAGCACTCCGCAACGGTTATCGTCAAAAGGTGTTTCTGATGACTAAAGTTGATGGTCGCACAAAGCTTGCTGCGGCTAAACAAATTGACGAGTCTCTGACACGCCTACAGACAGATCATGTAGATTTAATGCAATTCCATGAAGTTATTCGTATGGAAGACCCAGATCGAATCTTTGCTCCTGATGGGGCACTCTCAGCAATGCTAGCGGCACAAAAAGCCGGCAAAGTTCGTTACATCGGTTTTACCGGACACAAAGATCCTTTAGTTCATCTTCGGATGTTGGATATTGCAGCCCAAAATAACTTTCATTTTGATACACTGCTAATGCCACTAAACGTTATGGACGCGCATTTTCGGAGTTTTCAACACTTAGTTCTACCTGTAGCGTTAAAGGAGAAAATTGGTGTTTTAAGCATGAAGCCAATGGGCGGTAAATTTATTCTTAAGAGTAATACTGTTAAGCCAATCGAGTGTCTTCACTATGCTATGAACTTGCCAACTTCAGTAGTAATTACAGGTATTGATAGTATACCAATTCTCGACCAAGCATTAGAAGCTGTACGTACCTTTCAACCGATGAGTCAACAACAGCTCACCGCACTCCTGGCACGAACTGCCGAAGCTGCTGCTCAAGGGCAGTATGAATTATTTAAAACAACTAGCCATTTTGACAGTACAGCTAAGAATCCGGAATGGCTCGGATAAGAAACCAGAGGTAAAACGCTCAGAATCAACCCCAAATTAATCTCATCGAGGGTGTGAAGCTTGAACTCTCGCATCGCTCGCGCTTAGAAGCAGCACAGGGAACAAAGCAGGCAGTATCAACACAAATTGTTGCCCTACTAAAGTGGATAAGGCTTAACTTGAGGACAGGAATTTGTCTCAACGCCATTTAATTTGTCACTGTACAACAGGAAAAAAGCTTGCAATCGGTAAACCACTTAAAGATAAAGTTGTCTTGGTGACTGTGGCAGTCTAAAGCACCCACGATTAATTGAACCCTTGCCATAACTACAATAGATCCCTTATCGAGCTCGGACACTTTCAACCAATTTACACCAATCGATTTACACTATGTCTTCACTTAATGCTAGTGCTTCTGGACAATTTACTCTCTTGGATCGTTCAGTAACGCGGCTGGGCTTTGGCTCCATGCAGCTTACGGGCAAAGGGGTGTGGGGTGAACCCAAAAACCGGGAGGAGGCCCTACAAGTATTAAAACGCTTGCCCGATCTCGGAGTCAATTTCATCGACACTGCGGATAGCTATGGACCTTATGTCGCTGAGGAACTGATCGCCCAGGCGCTATATCCCTATGACGGCATATTTATCGCCACCAAGGGTGGGCTGACCCGTACAGGTCC
Organism: Nostoc sp. S13; assembly: GCF_029379315.1. GTDB lineage: Bacteria > Cyanobacteriota > Cyanobacteriia > Cyanobacteriales > Nostocaceae > Nostoc. The sequence continues at coordinate 938 of NZ_JAQYWQ010000131.1, read as the reverse complement.
GAATGAGTGGCCGCCGGTAGGTCGTCCGGAATATCTACGCCAGTGTGTACTTATGAGCCTGCGCCGCCTGAAAGTGGAGCAGCTAGACCTATGGCAACTGCACCGCATCGATCCTAAAGTGCCTGAAGACGAGCAATTTGGTGTGATCGCCGATTTTCTCAAAGAGGGGCTGATTGCGCGGGCTGGGCTGAGTCAAGTCTCAGTGGAGCAGATCGAGGCTGCACGGAAGGTATTCCCCGTGACCACGGTGCAGAACCGCTACAACCTTGTAGACCGGGCTGATGAGGCGGTACTCGACTACTGCACGCATGAGGGTATCGGCTTTATCCCCTGGTATCCGTTAGCCTCCGGCGACCTCGCCCAGTCAGGTGGACCGGTAGACAAGATTGCCAAGGCACACAGCGCATCGCCGGGACAAGTAGCACTGGCTTGGGTGCTAAAGCGAAGTCCTAATATACTGCCGATTCCGGGAACAAGTCAAGTTGCTCACCTCGAAGAGAACATTGCTGCCGCGCAGCTTGATCTGTCAGACGACGAGTTTCAGCAACTCGATAAAGCCGCTGCATGAGTCAAGCGATCGCTACTTTATGTCTAATCTTTTAGAGCAACATATTGCTCACTTTGATTATGTACAATCCCCTCGCCTGTTCACATGGATGTCTGGTAACAGAACATTCTGGTAGACTCAGCAGCTGATGTGACTGGATTAGTGGATTTTGATCGCGCCCTTTGGGGCGATCCAGAAATTGAGTTTGCGGTGTTGGACTACTGTGATATTAGCCAAAGAGCCTTTTGGCAGGGATATGGGAAGGAACGCGCAAAGTCTACCTCTGCTGTTATTTAGACAGGCTGGTGCTTTCGCCAAAAAATCTTTAGTGGGACTTATAGCAATCGAAGTATAGGTTAGGACGCTAAACGAACAGCCGTATCAACTCTCT
>NZ_JAQYWQ010000040.1 GCF_029379315.1 Nostoc sp. S13 | reverse complement strand
AAACCTCTCCGTATTCTCTCTTAGTCTTGTTCAGAAATCAAATAGGAGTCCTATATGATTCCTATAAAACTTTTGGTTTTATTCGGATTTTGTCAGGAAGTCTATTGAACAATACCGTTTTTGTTAAGATTTGAACCAAGCGGATTACCATATATTACTAATTGCGATCGCCTAAAATTTATCAAAACTTTTTTTAGATTAAATTATCGGGGAGAATTAAAAATATTTGAAGTGAATTCATCTCTAAAATTAAGTAATTAAACCGGAAAACAATCATTTATATTAAGTTAAAAATTGATAATATTTCAGTGGAAATATCAAAGACGAAGCTATAAAATTGCGTTATTGTTAGAACGTCCGCATCCAGTCAATCACAATTATGAAAAGTCTAGAACGTATTGATCCTATTTTTGAACGACTTTTTTCTAAGATTAGTCCGAAAATAGCAGACTCTTTCACTGATGAGCAAGTAAAAGCCATACAAAAGGGTTTCGGTTCTCAAGTTGTGACTCGTCATTCTTTAGATATAAGACTTTCAATACCTATTCCCGGATTACGATTTTATCTAGTTTTATTAGCAGGTTCGGAACGTCGTTCGCAACAGCGCTTGCAAAATGAAAAAGGCAAATATCCTATCTTCAATGGAGGCAATATTATATTCTTAACAGGATTTTTAACCGTTCTATTGAGTTGTAGCTTCACTATTTTCCCTTTTTTATGGTCTTCACTTACTTCACTTGTTTCTATCTCTACTTCACCCTCTACTTCACCTTTCCCTACATCTATTCCTTGGATTTTTGATAAATCTGAATGCGAACACACTAACAGAACTTGGCGTAATGAAAAGTGTTGGGATGATCAACACAGTCCTATGTTTTAAAGCTTATTCACACCGACAATAAAAACAATATGCCTGCAAACCGTTTAACTAAAAATTCGTTCAAAAATGACACTTTTCTCCAACAGTTTTTCGCCTCCATTCCTCCTCAAGTAGTAGCTACCTTTAGCGATGCCCAATTGACAGAATTACAAAAGGTGTTTGGGAAGCGGGTTAGCAAGCATCATGCCGTAGATATCAGGCTTTCTATTCCATTCAGTAAAAAGCGCTTTTATGCGGTTTTTTTATTTGGCAAGGAAAAGAGGTTAAAACAGAACCGAAAAGATACAATTTTCACACCTGTAAACAGTATCTTACTAATAAGATATTGTCTGGTATTAATAACTTTATTGCTTGGTGCGCTCTACATAGTTGAAATGGTGTTGGGAATTAATACCTTTCCCAATAAAGAAATTCAAGAGTTTGTCAAGTATTTAATCAGCAGTTTTTCGATTTAACTTCGATGCATCTACCTTTTAATAGAATTTTTTCATATATTTAAATATATAATTCACACAGAGATAATTAGATTTTTGATTTTAAAAAATTAGATTTCGTAGTTTCAGTCCGCATTGAAATAAGAGTCTGAAACTCTATTGTCTACGAGACACTGCACTTCGGCAAGGTGACACAGTAAGCCTATCGAACTGCTCAGTGACCACGCGAACAATTTTGAATTATTATTTTTCCTCTTTCTTATTTTCCAAATTGGTTATCTTTGTACTTTGGATCGAATGGTTTTCCTGAGCCTGTGGTTCTTCTTTCTTTTCTTGTACAACTTGAGTAGCATATATTTCCACATCTCGTTGAATAATATCTTCAACCTGACCTGCAAAAACATTGAACGCCTCCTCGTGGGTTGTATACTTACTATAAGGGCCTGTCAACTGTGAGAATTGCCACCCTTGGCTTTTCAAAGATTCGACTGTACGGCGATAGTGTCGCCAACGTTCTCCATAGTGAAAAAACTCTTCAATGGCGGCACTAATAGCAACTATTTGGCTCAGGCTAAAAGTTGACCAGATGATCACATTCTTGACTCTCTCGTTAACTTGTAGAGTAGCGTTAATGTTTAGACTTACCAATGCCGGAAGAATTACACCACCAACAATAGTTGTGATCCGCAAAAAATAATGGCGGTCGCGCGAGAAATTCGCCTTACTTTCCATCCAGAGTACTTGGTCTAACCAACGCGATCGCAAAAAATGCCTTTGCACATCGCCTAACTTCATACCTTCAAATAACTTATTAAAATCTTCCTTTAAAAATTCATGATAACTATCTTTTTTTGCCATTCTTCACTCCTTATTAGAAAGTAAATTTTTAATTATTTTGCCTAAGTTTTCAACTCCCTTCTCAATGTCGATTAAGTCGATATATAGTAATTTACCAGATTTAGCTAACTTTTTGGCTCGCTCATCGGTAGCCTGTCCACGCAAGGCATCTGCAAGTATATCTGCGGTTCTACCACTACCAGCAATCACAACAACTAACCTTCCAGTATTAACGCTAGAAAACGCATCCTCAAAGGTAATCTCACCACCATTCAAAAGTATAGTCAGCGAAGGTGCGTTATTGGCCAGCACAGTTGCAACCTGAGATATCCAAAGAGACTCGTCACCCCACTTATTGCCAGGAACCAGTACAAAATGAGTATGGTTTGGCTCTAACGGTGTAAAATCAGCAGCAGGTTCTTGTTGATTAGGTAAAGCCACTTTCTTTTCGGGTGTTACACCAATCAAAGCAAACTTAGCACCTATCTGGGTACGAGCCTTACCCATCAATTGGATGACTCCCGCATCCGTAGCTCCATCTACAACATAAGCGCCCAAACTTTCGGCGACGGGGGCTAAAACTTCCGTAAACAACCGTTGAAGGCGGAGAAAGTCGGCTTCACTGATGTTAGTTGCACCCCCCACCACCACTAAAACAGAACGCGAACCGCCAAGCCCTATTTCCTCAAGAGCATTTGGTAATTCGGCTTGTTGAGTAACTCGAATAGCTAATGCTGTTTGTCCACTGTCAAAGGTAAGTTTCAAAGAATTTTTCATTTGTTAAAGCTCGCAATGACATATCATAAGTTAATTTACCGGACATGATTACAAGCAAACCAGCGGCGAATCAACTCCACCTGGAAGCTATAGCCCTTGTCAACTTCCTCAATTAACTCACGTTGCAACAGCAAGCTAAGAGTAATATCAGCATCGGGGAACTGTTGCAATAGAGTTTTGCGGCTAACTATAGCCCTTTCCCCTTGAGCAACTATAAAGCGTAGAATAGCTTGTCCAGTGGCATCTACTTGATTGTTTTGAATGTCAGCAAAGAAAAAACCACCACTTTGCAAAGCTTCTGGTATCGCGGCTTCCACATCCGCTAAAGTTGCCAATCGCCGGATAAAGGGGTCTTGTTCGTTTTTAAGGACAATAATTTCCGCACACAGTAGTTGTACTAAGAATGGGTGACAACGGGTGAGTTGTAGCACTCGTTCAACGGCCTTAGGTTCATAGCGGAGAGTAAAATCTTTGACGGGACGTTCAATTAATTGTCGTGCTTCCGCTTCTTTGAGGTAGGAGATATGCACTACTTGGACATTAATGAGATAACTAGCCCAGCGCTGATATTCTTCGATAGTATGGGAACCAGCCAGTAACACCTTGAAGCGGGGACGATGTTGGATAAGGTGACGCAACATACCCAAAACATCTTGTTCATCAAAGCGACCTTTGGCTATGGCGTTGTCTAGCACCTCGAATTCATCTAGCGCGAGTAAGGCGGTATTTTGTTCTAGAGCCTGTTCTACTTTATCTAGCCATTCATAGAAATAGGTGAAAGGGTCAGATTTTAACACTTCGCGGGCTAGGGACGGTAAAGTTACGCCTTGCTTTTTCGCTGACTTTTCCATATTTCTAGCCAGGTTGTAGAGAAAACCTGCATGGTCACTAGCTGCTGAAGGTGCGCCTTGTAAATCTACAAACATCGGGATGATGGTATTAGGTAGTAACTTTCCGATGTTATTCAGGAGGGAAGTTTTACCCATGCGTCGCTGACCGTATAGTAGCAGAGGTGGACGACGGCGATCGCGCAGTAGTTGCTCAATGCGTAAGCCGATGTTATCGCGCCCCGTGAAAATTTCTTGCTCCAGTGTCAGGGGTACGCCGATGATGTAAGGCGAGTCGATTTCTTGGCGGAGTTCAGTAATTTTAGCCAGTTTATCTATATAGTTGGTAATTATCTCACGCCAACTTTTGATAATGGGGTAGAAACGGACTGTGTATTTGTCACTGCTACGAACGAAGTTCTGCAACTGTAGATTTAATTTATCTGCAATATCTCTGAGGAGTAAACGCTGATTATAAGCACTTGCTTGATTGAGAGCAGTATCAACATCCTCACTGATACGGCTAAAAATTCGTAGTAGAGAGCTAACTTCACTATTTAGTTCGCTAGTTAGCAGACTGCGATGAGCTTTACGGATAGTTTCTACATCTGTACAGCTTTCTAAAGTGCGTGCATCCAGTTCAATTTGTGCAGCTTGAGCCGCCCAGTGCTGGGGGCTGGTACTGAGATATTCTAAAGCAGCTTTGCCTTCAACTGGGTTATTTTCGATGACGAAGAGGAGATGCTCATCCAAGCCGCGCAAATTTAAACGCTGCCATTCATCCCAGAAGGCGGAATGATAGCGTAATAAGTAACGGCTTTTACCATTACATTGTTTGTCTAATATATAAAGAAGATAATTCCAGACAATGAGAAATGGAAAGGATAAAACAGGCCGCCATGAATTAATAGTTGCTCCCACGCCTACCGCCACGCCTACTGCCAGGCCGAACGGCAGTCCGAACGCCACGCCGAACGCCACGCTTACCGCCACGCCGAACACCACGCCGAACGCCACGCCTAACGCCACGCCGAACGCTACGCCGAACGCCACCCCGAACGCCACGCTTCCCGCCTCGCCTCCCGCCACGCTTCCCACCACGCCTCCCGCCACGCCTACCGCCACGCCTCCCGCCACGCCCAACGCCACGCCCAACGCCACCCCGAACGCCACGCCTACCGCCATGCCGAACGCCACGCCGAATGCCACGCGAAAAGCTATATTTGCGATTGGTTCACCCAATGTCCACAGCACCAAGCCCAATAATAAGTTTGCTAGGATAGGTAAGATAAAATATCCCTGGATGAACAACCGCCACAGAGCAAAGTTCCGCCATCGCCCTTGTCTCAACAAGATAATTAGAGAGGAGTCAGAGTCTAAAGCAGGGTCGATGCGCTCAAGGTGGTTACGCCAGGCTGAAGGGCGAAAAAAAAGCCACAAAAGCAGTTGCAGGCTACCGAGGATTAAGTTGGGGTGCTGCTGGGGTGCATCGGTGTAGGCATTGGGGGGTAGTTGTGGTAAGGTCAACGTTTTTGCACTCCTATTTAATACTTGGTGTTGCTGAATCAGGATATTAAAGAGTTTCACGCAAAGGCGCAAAGACGCAAAAGACTTATCCGGAAATGAGAACTTTATTTGGCTGAAACCTAGCTCTGGAGAGGGTTTTAGAGGTTCCTGTTTTATATAAGCTAAAAAGTCAGCTATGTAAGGGTTTCAGCTATTTTGAGGTTTATTTGTGGATAGGTCTAAAGAACAATTCATCAGTTAATTCAGCAAAACCAACTTTTCTTTCACTTTTTAAGAGTTTGCACCCCAGGATATGCCAGAATTTTGGCGTCAACAGTTAGTAAAGGAGAGTTGTAAATTCTGGCAGTAGCTACAATAACTTGATCAAATGGATCTCTGTGAAAACCTGTGAGTTTGGTTGATTCAACGATAATTGGAATTGTCAGTTCGAGTAGTTGCACTCCTGGATAAATTAAAGCTCCTGTTAACCACTCATCAACTGGATAGGGTAGAGTTAGCTTGCAAATCTCTACCAATTTGGCAACTTCCCAACAGGACATAATGCTGACTCCTAACCCTTGGGGTTCATATTGTTGCAGCCAGTTCTGATGTTGTTTGGTTAGTTTTGCATCACCTTGAACCCACCAAACCCATATATGGGTATCCAGTATGATCATTGCAAGACTTCCCAATCTTCCAGAGGCACAGCAGGTTCAAAAGGATCATCATAACGGTACGGTTGTTTGCCACGCAAAGGATACAAATTCGCTTCTTGGGGATGAGTGTGACTTTCTAGAATGATAATTTCAACTGCTTCCCCAGCTTGAAACGGTAAATCCTCAAGAATCAAGGTTCCGTTTTTAGTTAACTTTGTTTCAATTCGGTGTGCTTTCATAGTTACTCTGCTAGTTATGAATCTAATAAATCAGCAAATGGTTTCATTTGTCGTAATCCTTCATCACGCCAATTATCATCATTTTCTCCTTCTTCTAAGTTAAATAACCTTTCTCTACACAGAATTTGCAATAACAGTGGCCAGCAGCAACTTTGTGTCAAAATCCACTCTACATCTTCGTCAGTGAACGGAATGGGCGAACTCGCTATCAATTCCCGCGCTTCTGTCTCAGTCAATGCTCCCAGATATGCGATGTAGCCGAAAATATTGAAAAAGGGTGAACTGTGTCCTGTGTTTCGCGCCATTTCAATCGGTGATTCGGGGGTAGCCAAAACAAATGCTAGATTTCCCCCTGTGTGGTTAGTCGCTAAGGAACGCAAACTTTCCCAAAAACAATCATCTAATTCTGGACAGCGTTGCAATCCAACACTAATCTCATCCAATAAGATGACTGTGGGAGAATGCAAATTATCGCTGACTACATCCATGAAATAATCTAAATCGCAAAGTGTCGGCACTTGCATCTTCAGTGATTCTAAAATGTACTTTAGTAAACCTTCTCGGCTTTGCATTCGTGCGTCTTGCAAGTCTATGAAAATCCAACGGTAACTTTCTGGATGCGTTAACCAATCAGATTTTTGCTCAGGACGCAACTGTTCTGCTGGGGTGGTGGTAATATTTTTGAGATAGTGCAGCAGTGATGTTTTACCACTGCGCTTTTTGCCGATAATGGCGGCGTTTTGCAGGGGATGGCGTTTGAGTAAGTTGAAGAGGCGTTTTAATTCTTTTTCGCGCCCAAAAAAGTAACGTGGTTGGGTGATGGGTGCGCCAGTGATGAAGGGTGACGCTTCTCCATTTGTTGGCTGTGGTTTGAGTGGAGAAACTTGAACTTTGTTTTCAAGTTTTTGGGTTGGTGAACCTAATTTAAGTTCTGCTTCGACTTGATCAAGTTCAGCTTCTAGATTTGTTAATTTAGCATTTTCTTCTTTAAACTGCTGTTCTAATTGAAATTTATTTGTTGTCCTAGCCTCAATCAATAAGGCTTGTCTTATTTGGCTGACTTTTTTGTGCTGGATATTCCACTCTTCTTGAAGTCCGTCTCGCTTCTTCTTTAATCTAAATTGTTGTTCTATGTTCAAGGTTTGAGGTTGCGAATTTTCTGGTTCTTTGTATGTAATTTATCGCCAGTCTAGCCCCAATTTCTCGCTAAGTTCTATAAAATTCAGAGAGTCAACAGGTTTACCAGTGAGAAAGCTTTTGACTGTCGAGAAAGAAAATCCCATATAACTAGCCAAAGACTGCTGGCTGTGATAGCCATTGTCCCCAAATGCTGACTTAACTTTATCAATATACTCTGGCGCTAATCGATGCAATGTCTACGACGGGCGTAGCTGCGGCGCCATCATTCCTCATCAAGAAACTGCTGACTACTGAGAGTATATCATATTTTTATACTAGCTAAACACCCTTGCTATTCAGCGATATACCAAAATACTAAAGGAGTAGAAATTAATAAGGAGTTAAGAATAAATAACTCTTAACTCTTAACTCCTAACTCCTAACTCCTAACTCCTAACTTTTTACAGCGCACAACTTAACTCGTCGGCTTTTTGGCTAAAGCGGTGATTCTCGCGATAATCTACGGGACAATCTATCACAGATGGTACATCTTGAGCGAGGGCTTCTTTGAGTGTAGGAATCAAATCTAGAGCCGATTCAACTCGGTATCCTTTTAAACCCATGCTTTCGGCAAATTTGACAAAATCAGGATTGCTAAAATGCACAAAAGCTGAGTTTCCTTTGCCAAAATGATTTTCTTGCTTCCACTCAATTAACCCATAGCCACCATCATTAAAAATTATGGTGACAAAGGGAGTACCGACACGCAAGGCTGTTTCTAATTCCTGAGAATTCATCATAAAACCGCCATCGCCTGTTACAGCAACGACTTTGCGCTTAGGATGAACAAGTTTTGCTGCTAAAGCGCCAGGAATTGCAATACCCATAGCCGCGAAGCCGTTGGAAATTATGCAAGTATTGGGACTATGGCAATGATAATGACGGGCCATCCACATTTTATGTGCGCCAACATCAGAGATGACGATATCATCTGGCCCCATTACTTGCCGTAAGTCATAAATTAACTTTTGCGGCTTGATGGGAAATCCGTCATCATGGGCATACTGTTCGTAATCAGCGCGAATCTCTGATCTTAAGCTGATGGCAAAGGGATCAGGTTTACCTTGTCGGTCTGCTAATTTTAAGATTTCATAGAGGGAATCTGAAATATCTCCTACGACTTCAGCGTTGGGAATATAACTACTATCAATCTCCGCCGGACTTACCCCAATATGCACAATCGGAATTTCACCATTACGATTCCATTTCTTCGGGGAAAACTCAATCAAATCATAGCCGATCGCAATTACTAAATCTGTGTTATCAAATGCACACGTAATAAAATCTCTTTGCTGTAATCCCACTGACCACAAAGCTAATTGATGTGTATAGGGAATCACGCCTTTACCCATAAAAGTATTGGCAACAGGTATATTCAGCAAGGTAGCAAATTGTGTGACTGCATCACTTGCATGAGCGCGAATTGCCCCATTACCTACTAAGATTAATGGATTAACTGCTTGGCAAATTGCAGCTGCCGCTGCCCGAATGCTAGCAAAAGATGCATAGCTTTTTTCACTATTATCCTTACGCAAAGGTTTGCCTTCGACGGGCATGGCAGCAATATTTTCTGGCAAATCGATGTGAACTGCACCAGGTTTTTCCGATTGCGATCGCTTAAATGCTTTCCGTACTACTTCTGGTGTTATACTCGGTCGCACAATCTGTTTATTCCACTTGGTAACAGGTGCAAACATTGCCACCAAATCTAAATATTGATGGGATTCTATATGCATTCTATCTGTTCCCACTTGACCGGTAATCGCCACTAAGGGCGCACCATCGAGGTTAGCATCTGCTACCCCAGTCATCAAGTTGGTTGCCCCAGGCCCAAGAGTAGAAAGACACACTCCGGCTTTTCCTGTTAAGCGTCCGTAGACATCGGCCATGAATGCTGCACCCTGTTCATGACGAGTCGTAATAAATTTAATCGAAGAATGTTTTAGTGCTTCTAAAACGTGCAGATTTTCTTCGCCAGGGAGTCCAAAAATATATTGCACTCCTTCATTTTCTAGGCACTGCACCAATAATTCTGCTGTATTCATTTTATTTCCTAACTAGCGACGATATTGGGGAATGGGCATTGGGCATTGGGCATTGGGCATTGGGTATTGGGCATTGGGCATTGGTAATTAAGTTTCTTCTCCATTACCTATCCTCTATCCTCTATCCCCTATTCCCCATGCCCCATTCCCCATTCCCCATGCCCTACCCATAATCATTTAACCCACACGGTTTTAACGTTGACAAACTCATGTATACCTTGGATACTCAATTCTCTGCCATATCCAGAACGCTTGATGCCACCAAAGGGCAAGTGGGGATCAGATTTGACCATACCGTTGATAAACACGGCACCTGCTTCGATTTCTTCAACTAAGCGATCGCTCTCTTGGTCATTGGTTGTCCAAGCGCTTGCACCTAATCCAAAGGGGCTGTCATTAGCGAGTTTAATGGCAGCATCGATATCAGGAACCCGGAATAACAAAGCTACCGGGCCAAAAAATTCTTCTTTTGCAATTGCTGCTTCAGGCGGGATATCTATGATAATCGTTGGCGGATAAAAGTTCCCCGGACGATCTGATAAAGGATGTCCGCCAGTGAGGACTTTTCCACCACTTTTTGTAGCATTTTGCACTTGTTGATTTAAATCCTGGAGAAGACCAGGTGTTGCCAGTGGGCCTAAATCGGTATCTGGTTGCATGGGATCGCCTACTTTCAGCGCCTCAAATTTTTCTAAAAGCAATTTTTCAAATTTGTCTGCGATCGCATCTGCGATAATAAAACGCTTCGCTGCAATACATGATTGCCCGTTATTCAACATCCGCGCTGTAGTAGCTGTGACAACTGCTGTCTCTAAATCAGCACTTGCTAACACAATAAACGGGTCACTTCCTCCCAATTCCAAAACGGTTTTTTTAATTTGTTTACCGGCGGCGGCCGCCAGGGATGCGCCTGCGGGTTCGCTTCCTGTCAATGTGGCAGCTTTTACCCGATCATCAGCCATTAAATCGGCAACTTTAGCAGCGCCGATTAATAGAGTTTGAAAAGCACCTTCAGGGAAACCTGCGCGTCGGATAATATCTTCAATTGCCAAAGCGCACTGCGGCACGTTGGAAGCGTGTTTGAGTAAGCCAACATTTCCCGCCATTAGTGCTGGTGCGGCAAAGCGGAACACTTGCCAGAAGGGGAAATTCCACGGCATCACCGCGAGAATTGCACCCATTGGTTGGTAGCGAACAAAACTATGAGTAGCATCGGTTTTTACAGAAACATCAGCGAGAAAACTAGGGGCGTGTTCGGCATAGTAGCGACAAACGACGGCGCATTTTTCGACTTCGGCGATCGCCGCTTTCAAAGGCTTACCCATTTCCAGAGTCATCAACTTAGCAAATTCTGCTTTGTCTTGCTCTAAAATATCAGCAGCCTTTTGTAGCCAGTGCGATCGCGTCAAAAAATTAGTCTGACGATACTGTTCAAAAGTCTGATTAGCCAAATAGAGTTTAGCGGTAATTTCAGCATCATTGAGCGGCTCAAAGGTTTTAAGCGTCTCCCCAGTGGCGGGATTAATGGTGGCGATCGCCATTACCTGACCTTCCCTTAAAAAATAGCTTAACTGTTGGCTTCCTAGTGTTACACAGATCAATTCTGGAAGCTACCACCAAAATTTTAGTCTTTTAAGGAAGAATTAATTGTTTAATATGACAATTTCTCAATTATTTTTGAAATAAAATATACAACTTAACTATGTATTTATCTTGATAAATTTGTCATTTGTTAGTTGTTTTTCCAATGCCCCATGCCCAATCACTAAAGACTAATTGAATGGATTAATAATTGTTGGCACTTGCCGCAATTGTGTCTGATAAACCTTGACTAATCGATCAATACCTTTGAAACGATAATCTCCCATTTCCTCGAAGTCCGAGGGTTGTGAAAGCATTTTATGGGTGACTTCACTAATCACGCATTCACTAGGGGGACAAACTGCTTCCATGCGAGCAGCAAGATTAATTGTCGCGCCTAATGCCGTATAATCTACCCTTTGGGAACTACCGACATCTCCCACAACAGCCTTACCGCTATTAATTGCAATACGTAATTGTAGGGGTTCTTGCCAAAAATCATTGGCATTAAGATGCTCGAGACGATTGAGCATTCCCTTAGCAGCAGTAACAGCGCGATCGGCGTGATCTGGTTGCGGTTCTGGAGCGCCAAAAAATGCCATAATACAATCGCCAATATACTTATCTAAAGTGCCGCCGTAACCAAACACTTCTTTTAGCATTTCTTCAAATAAATTATTTAATAGTTGAGCGATCGCAGTTGGTGTTAACCGTTCAGAAATTGCCGTAAAGCCAACCAAATCCGCAAACAAAATACTGATTTCGCTCTCGGCGGGAGCTAAACGACCACCCGGTAATCCGCCTACAGATATCAACTGCTGTACGACTGCTGGAGAATGATAACGTTCTAGTCGGTGACGAATCATCTCTTCAGTTTTGAGTTTCTCTACCAGTAGCCAACGCTGCACACTAGAAGCCACAAGGTTTGCTAAAGCTGAAAAAAAGCTAAGTTCTTCTTCGCCTTCACTTGCCCAATGGTAAGAAGAAAGATTGGCATCGGCATACAATACGCCTACAACTTTATTTTCATCCCATAAAGGCACTGCCATCGCGCTACGAATGCCTTTGACCAAAATACTCTGTTCACTAGCAAACCGTTCATCTTGATGAGTATCACCAGTTTGAATCACAACTTTTTCGTCAAATACCTTTTGACAGATACTACGACTAATCCAACTCCCATCAGAGGGGAGATGTTTCTGTTGAGAAAGGTTTCTAGTGGCAGCATTGACTAACTCTAACTGGCCGGAACCATTAACATCAATTAATAATGCCAAGCGTTCGATACTATCAAGGTAACGAAAAACGACTTGCTGCACCTGAGAAAAAATCTCTTCTATAGACGCCGCCGCACAGAGATTTTTGGCTATGTCTACTAAATCTTTGAGACGAGCAATGGTTTTGTCCTTATTATTATTGATGTCGCCATCTTTGCTATCAGCTGCGATCCATTGCTGTTGTAATTGTTCGACATTGTGAAGGATTGTTCTTTGCTCATTAATGTCCGAAGTTCCAAGATACTCAGGTGTCGATTGGGGAACAGGGCTTGTGAGCAGCACTACCAGGCTAACATTGCCCAGCCAAAGTACATCGCCGTGATGTAACTCTTGGGGACAGTTAATAAGATATTTATTGACTTGGGTGCCGTTTTTGCTGCCCATATCCTCAATAGTCCACACACCGTCAGCCGTTTTCACCAGGCGAGCATGGTTGCGGGATACTCCAGTAAAAGGTAAGTACAAGTTACATTCCGGCAAACGACCAATTGTAAACACATTTTGGTCAACTGCGATCGTTCTCTCGGTATCTCCCTCTTGTAGGCGTAGCGTCAGTTCAGTCATGAGTGTGATCCGATCCATCGAAGCTATAGGTGCAGGCAACTCTAAGTTAAGTTATACCCTACAGGTTAACCTTCACCTTGTCTTTATGACACTCTTAACTGCATTCCGACAACTATATGTGATGGATATTACATTAACTCCACTATCCGGGGTATCCACCAGCTTGAAAAATCTGTTCGGCGGTTAAATTCAATTCTATGAAAGTAGGTGATAGGATGCGTAGTTTACCGCCGTAGGCATCGCTACCTCTAAATTGAGTAACTTCGTATTCACCATCGATTAATTGATAAATAGACTTATCCACAAATAAACCTCAAAATAGCTGAAACCCTTACATAGCTGGCTTTTTAGCTTATATAAAACAGGAACCTCTAAAACCCTCTCCAGAGCTAGGTTTCAGCCAAATAAAGTTCTCATTTCCGGATAAGTCTAATAGATATAGTAGGCTGTTTGGGGTTGCCAGTGAACTTTTTAGCGCCTAGTCCGAGATAATCTATAACCCAATATTCAGGAATTCCAATACCCTCATACTTACCTTGTTTTGTGTAGTAATCATCATCCCAGTTGGTACTAACTACTTCCACTACTAAGGGGATTGCTCTGCAAGGCTTAGAGTTGATTCTTTTTTCCATAGCGGCTCATTCACTAAATTAGGGCGATTGAGTAATAGGACATCTGGGGAGTAAGCAGATTCCGACTTAGTTGGTTTTACCAGCGCAGTTTTGGGGATTGTATAAGGTAAATTTAATCGGTCAAATTCTACTGTTAGTTTTCTTGCTATAAAACCAACAACGTCTTCATGCTCTCCCGTTGGTTGTGCCATTTCAACAATCACGCCTTCATGTAATTCATATTTTCCACCTTCGGGTCGCCACGCTGCAAAATATTCAAAGGTTACTAGTTTGGGTATGGCTTGAGTCATAAATTGTCTACCTGGGATTGCTCTTTTCAATCTAAAATCGTTCGACTGAGCGTACCTCTATGGCTTGAGTCATAAATTGTCTACCTGGGATTGCTCTTTTCAATCTAAAATCGTTCGACTGAGCGTACCTCTATGGCTTGAGTCATAAATTGTCTACCTGGGATTGCTCTTTTCAATCTAAAATCGTTCGACTGAGCGTACCTCTATGGCTTGAGTCATAAATTGTCTACCTGGGATTGCTCTTTTCAATCTAAAATCGTTCGACTGAGCGTACCCCTACGGGGAAGCAAGCTACGCGGAGCGTCTCGTAGAGAAGTCAAAGTCCAAAATCCAAAATCCAAAATCCTTGCATTGTGTCACCCTAACTTAATTAGGCGGTAATTCCAAACTAAGTTCACCCAACAACCCTTTGCGAAAATCTGTTAAAAGTTGCCTTGCAGCTCGCTCTATATCACCTTTGTAACGATGCTCCGCTAAGGCGTGCAAATAGATATCTCCGGTATCGGATATAGAATCGAGTTGGTAGCGGGACTGTAATGGTTTTTTCGGTAATAAATCTGTGGCTACAGCTTCCAAGTAGTTTAGTAAATCCACTAGGGCAGCTGCTACTAGCTGATTATCGTAAGATGCTTCGCCGATATCATCACAAATGGCTAATTTCAATGCTGCGTCTTGGTCTTCCAACCTTACAGGGATGACACCAGGAGCATCTAGCAATTCTAAATGTTCAGAAATTCGCACCCAGCGTAGTTGACGAGTTACCCCAGGACGGGCTGCACTTTCCACTACTCGCCGTCCCAACAGGCGGTTAATCAAAGCTGATTTACCGACATTGGGAAAACCAATCACCACAGCCCGGACAGGACGGGGTAACATCCCACGATCGCTTCTTCTTTGATTGAGTTCTACCCCGGCGGCTTGCGCTGCCCGCGCCACTTCTGCTATACCTTTACCATGTTGAGCGTTGGTAAAATAAGGGACTTCTCCCTGACGTTTAAACCAATCTATCCACAGCGATCGCATTTGCGGCGTAATCATATCTACTCGGTTAAGTATCAACACCCGTGTCTTACCCTCTACCCACTCCCCGATTTGGGGATGGTAAGTCGCTAAGGGAATCCGGGCATCTCGTACCTCAAACACCACATCTACGCGCTTCAGCTGTTCTTTGAGCTTCCTTTCAGCTTTCGCAATGTGACCTGGATACCATTGAATCAGGTTTAATCTATAATTTTGAGTTATGGCCATAGTCAATTACCAAATAAATTATTATCGAACAGAATTCAGGAGTCAGGAGTCAGAATTCAGAATGAATTCTGTACGAGTGGCGCATGAATAAACGGGTTTAAAACCCCCACTAAATCTACATATTTAGTGGTCTTCAAGACGCTCGATGACTCGCTTTGCGTGACGCTATCAGTGGTGGGTCTGAATCCCCCATTGATTGATTGATTGATTGATTCTGACTCCTGAATTCTGACTTCTGAATTCTTCTTCAACACTTATCAATTATCATTCACTATGGCTTGATGTAAAATCAGGCGGTTGCCATCAGGGTCATAGGCATAAATTTCTCTGCCGTGGTCAGCAATGGAAATGTTTCCTGGCGGGGGATAGCCCAAAGCAGTTAGGTGAGCGATCGCATCTTCTAAGTTACTCACCTCTAAACACAAACTTATCTTACTTTTGGTGTAGACACAAAGTGGCTTGTCGTTAGATATCGCTTCAAATTCAGATTCGTTTGTGTTCTTTGGTTTAAAAATACCTAATCGCATACTAACCAAATTAAACTCAGCATAGACATTTGGAATTAAAATAACTGGCTTTTGCTCCAGCAATTTAGTATAGAAATTTACTAATTTATCGTAATTAACCGATGCTATGGTGACAAATGCGTTAGTGTACTGGAAAACCATATTTACCTATCGCCCTTTGAACTGCGTTATCGCAGAACTTGATAAGTTGTCAGAAGAATGCCAAAAAATCATCTCAAAACAGCTGATCAGGCAACTTTGACAAATAAATATACATCATCACGTTGATATTTCAACTGAAATTCTTGATTATTTTTCAGTTGATTGACCAAGCTAGCAGCAAACTCCTGATTACTTACCCAGCCAGGATGACGGAGATTCAGCAATACATAATTAAAAGTATTTAAATCAGCAGGTGGGGAATCGGCATTTGTAAACATAACTAATCTTCGATTGCTTAAATGCGGAGACATTTCTGCTGTGGTGTAAACACTTCCTTTAGTTTGAATCTGAGCGATCGCTTGTTTTGTAGCTTGCCAAGTATCTATAGATTCTAAATATTTACCTCCAAAATAGGTAAATTTTGCCAGACTCAAAAACATCACCAATGACCACAGGATAATCGCTCGTCTATTTTGTAGCCATCCCCTACCTGCGGCGAGACTAGAAATTACAGCCAACAACAGGAATGGTAGCGCTGGAATAGAGTATTGATGTACCAAGTCTTTTTGAGGTTGGTAATCAGCTAGAATGTTGACTGCCAAACAAGGAATAGCTCCTACCAAAGGTTTTATTGCTTGTGGAGAAAACCCCCAAATCACAGGTGCTAGCAGCAGAAGCAAATATTCCAGGTTATTCAGTGAAAAAACCTTTTCCAAGATCAGTGTTGGCTGAAACACTATATTTTTAGCAATGTCTAGAATTGAATTACCTAAATAGCTGTAACGTACCATTGCTACTGCTTCTGCACTGTTGAAAAAAGGAATAATTACCTGAGTAGCAATCAGAAACCAGGCCACACCAGCACCAAGAGCGATCGCACCATATAAACGCCGCTTTTCAAACAAAAGTAACCAAACTCCCATTCCAACAACGGTGAGGGACAATACCTCCTTACATCCCAAAACAAGGAAAATACTTAAACAAAACCAACCTACCTGATCTAACCGTGCTGCTAAAACCGCCGTCAATAGTAGCGGTAAAGCTATCATTTCCGGATGAAAATCGAATAAATTGGCGTTAAACACCAACGGATACAAGAGATACACAAATGCGATCGCTATTGCTTGGTTTTCCTTCAGTCCAGCTTGACGGGCTAGATGCCAAGTCGGCAAAGCGCCTAATGCCACAGCTGCTTGCACAGCAAATAACCAGTAAACACTGGGATATATTTTATACAATAAAGCTAAAGGATAGAATATCCAAGCAGCATGATCGCCGAGAATATGAAAACCGATGAAAGAACTAATAGGCGGTTGCCCTTGACTAATTAAATAAACCGCCTGGTCAAAAATTCCTAAGTCAAAAGCGTTTGATTGAAACAACTCGTGTCGTAAACTGCTGCACCCAAACAAAATTAAAGTACTCACGCCAATTATCCAACCAAGATAACCAAGCTGATTCAGTTTTTTCCTCATCCTATCAAAAAAGTATCCATCGTGAGTATTTTAGAGACATAATTAGCAATATTATTCACTACCATAATCAGCCCTAAATGTACCGCCCAAATATTATAAAACTATTCACAAAAAGAACCGTCATATTCCGAGAAAAAGAATGGTTATTTAGCCTACTGGTAATATCTCTAGTTCTATGGCTGATATTTTTGGGAAACTCCCCTTTACGAGATTGGGATGAAGGAACTGTGGCACAGGTTGCCCGTGAAATTTGGCGTGCCCCACTTGGTTCAATGCATTGGCTTTATCCCACCTTGGGAGGTGAACCTTATCATAATAAGCCACCCTTGATGCACTTGCTAATAGCTTGGACTTACTCCATCGGAGGCGTGAATGAGTGGACAACACGTTTACCAGGTGCAGTGTTAACTGCCTTGGGAGTGCCTTTGCTTTACTTGGTAGGATGTTTGCTTTTTAACCAAAGTTTACCAGCTTTGTTTGCCGCTTTAGTTTACCTGACGATGTTGCCTGTGGTGCGTCACGGACGGCTAGCAATGCTAGATGGTACAACTATTACCTTTTTCTTGCTGTTGTTGTTTTGTTTATTAAAAGCACGTCAAAATCGTCGCTATGCTCTAGGCGTGGGATTTTGTCTAGGGTTAATCACTCTAACTAAAGGGATGATAGTTTTGCCGCTAGGAGCGATCGCTTGTTTATTCCTAATTGCAGATCAGCAGTTTGCTTTGTTAACAAGCCCCTATTTATTAGTGGGAATGTTTTTCGGAAATGCACCTGCGATCGCTTGGTTTGCTGCTCAATGGCAACATTATAGTAGTAATTTCCTCCAAGTGAATTTTCAAGCACAAACCTTTAATCGCCTTGCACAAGTTGTTGAAGGTCATAGTGGCCCTCCCTGGTACTATTTAATTGAGTTAATTAAGTATAGTTTTCCTTGGCTATTATTTTTACCTGGAGGTTTTTATCTAGCTTGGAAAAAACGTCATACTACCTGGGGTCGCCTAATTCTTATTGGCACAATTATTTACTTAGGAACTATCTCTTTAATGAGAACTAAACTGCCGTGGTATGTTATGCCTGTATATCCATTTTTAGCTTTGGCAATTGGTGCTAAACTTAGCGAAATTTGGCAGTACGGTCATTTTAGGGTGCGAAGTTGGACAATATTTCTGGCTATTATTGCTATTGCTGGTTTAGGAGGTTGTGTTTACTTTATTTTTGCAAATAAAGAGCCTATTTTAATAGTCATGAGCATTGTTTTGGCAATAAGTATGGCCACCGCAGCATGGCTAATTAAACAACGCGATCGCAATTTTATTCCAGTGTTATTTTCTGGGATGTACTTAGTTTTAGCACTGTTGATGAGTTCACAATCATGGATTTGGGAATTAAAGGAAGCTTTTCCCGTTAAACCAGTAGCGGACTTAATTCGAGCAAATGTTTCACCAGGAACACAAATTTATACTTCTTTTGCTTATGGGCGTCCTAGTTTAGACTTTTACAGCGATTGCAAGGTAACTGCCGCAACTGTGCCAGTTTTACAACAAATGTTATCTAATAAATCTTATTTGCTGTTAGACAATGTGGCTTTACAGCAAATAAATTTAACTGGTAGTAAAATTATCGGAACAGCTAAAGGATTTACACTGATTTCACCATAGTTAAGAGGATGTTTGAATCACAAAGTATGCCGAATTATTTCTTGATTTTGAATTTTAAAGGTGCTATGATTCTTCGTTCGTGACTTGAAGAGTAGATTGACTAGATTGGGCTAGATAGATACCCACTAAAACTACAGCAAAAGTCAGCCAGTCAAACAAACCTACTTCTTCTGAAAAAATGAACCAAGCAAAAATGGAGGACAGGACTGGATTTAGAAGAAGGGTAACGGCGACAACGCCTGACGAGAGTCTGCTGAGGCTATAAGCTATAAGTCCCTGACCCAACACTTGGCAGAAGAGAGCTTGAAAAATGATGAAAAACCACCCCATCCAAGAATAGGGAAACAATCTCTCTTCAATGAATGGGAGGATGGGCAATAGAAATAGTGTAGTCACTCCACAGCGCCAGAGCATTATGGTTACGGTAGTAAATCGGGTTTGGAGTCGTTCTATCAGCAGCAGATACGTGGCGATAAAAATCGCACTGAGAAATGCTAGCGCATCACCAAGTATTTCGTCAGTCGCAAATTGGATCTTATGAAATTCAAAGGCGATCGCTCCTAAAAGCGCCATAACCAGACCAATAATAAATCTGTTATCGAAGCGCCGACCAAATAACAGATACCCAGCCGCAGCAACGAATAAGGGATTCAAATTAGACAGTAAAGCCACGTTAGCAACGCTAGTTTGACTCAGCGACCAAGCCCACAACAACAGGGAGATCGTTGAAGCAGTTCCCATTGCCAACAATAGCCACACGTCTTGTTTTGTAAAAGGCTTCTGTTCTATAGGTTGATAATTAGATTGTTGGCGGCGCAAAACCTCAAGTCCATTCCACAGCCCAAAGACGGCTGCGGCGATCCAACTGCGGTGAAATCCTATGGCATTTGCACCAATTTCTTGTTCGCACAATTTTGCCAGAGATGGTGCCAAAGATAGAGGAATTAGGGCAAAAAATAATGAGATAGTTCCCAGGAAAGCTGGTGTTTCGGAGAATTGTTGCTTTAGTGATGACAGTTTGGTCGTCATACTTTTAACGAAAGTGTTAACTATACTTTTAACTGATTCCTGGAACGGGTAATTAACAACAGCTTGGCTAGATACGGCTAAGTATAAACTAATTAAAATTAGAGCGAAATCTACCCAATTTGAGCCAGTTAATTTTTCCGAAAATATTACCAGAGCGAAAATGCCGCTAAATACTGGCTCTAACAAATGCACTAAGAAGACAATTACAGAGGAAAATGTGGCAAGGCTATAGGTCAAAAGCCCATGACCTAAAACTTGGCAGATCATGGCTAGGGAAATGACCCAAAGCCACCCACTGACTGTAGAGGAAAAACCTGATCTTGAGTGAACAAAAGTATGGAGAAGATGACTAGAGCCGCGATCGCACAGATCCACAACTGGATTGTAGCCGGAGAAAATTTGGTTCGTAATTTTTCTATGATCAGTAGGTATGCACTCAAGAAAATTGCCGAAACGATCGCAGCCAAGCCTCCTTGAACTTCGTCTGTGGTGATTTGCAGCCCCTCAAATTCAATGGCGATCGCCCCCCAAGTGCGATCCTCATCCCAATCAGGAATTGGTTCTCAAAACCCTGACGAAATAATAGCCACACTCCTAAGCTAGTAGATATGGGGGAAAGATTATGTAAGACACTAGAGATCGCGACGCTAGTTTGAGTCAGCGACCAAGCCAAAAAGACTAAAGTAGCAGCCCAAAAAATACCGCCACCAAGCAATAGCCACAAATCCTGACTGTTGTAGGGCTGCTGTTCTACAGGTTTCTCTAAGGAAAGTCGTTGACATATCGCCTTGTATCCATGCCAGAGCAAAAAGACCACACTACCAAGCCAAAGGCGATTAAATACAGTGGCGTTGGGGCTGAGTTCAGTTTCGCTCAATCTCACGAAAATAGAGCCAAAAGATATAGCACCTACACCTATAAATAATGAACCAAGGGCTATCTTCGTTTGATTGGATACATTCATTAGAAAATTAAAATTCAACTTCTTACCAATAAGGGACTTCCAAAGAATAAATTACTCAACAAAAATCAAGAGTTCAAGCTTAAAAAATAATGATAATCTGAGATGGTCGTCTAATCGCATTGAAAAATTGAGTACTTTTAAATCCCCTTAAATCCCATACCAATTTCTACCTCTTGTTCTGCTTGAGTAGAACCCACCACAGAAAACGCGACTTTGCCAGAAGTCTGTTGCATTTTGCCAAGTTGACTCAAGAATAGGCCAACTAAAATAACACTGCCGCCGATATATTGAGGTAAGGTGGGAGCTTCACCCAAAATTAAATAAGCTGCGACAATACCCACAATGGGAGTAAACGAGCCAACCAAGGAAGCCGTAGATACAGTGGAAGTTCTCAAGCCTTTAATCCAGAATGACTGACCTACCACCACAATTAACCCACCATAAAGGAACATCCACTGCCACAGAAACGGTGAGAGTACATCAGCAAAATGGTCACTACCATAAAGCGTTAAAGCAAAAAAGAAAAAGATTACGGTTCCCAGAGCAGTACGAAAGATACTGTAAATCCCTAAAGGGATCTCTGAGAGGTATTTTTTGCCAATAATTGTGGAAACAGCTACAGCCACAGATCCTACTGCTACCAGAAGTTCCCCTAAGCCCACTTGTAAACCTCTCATATTCATCATGGCTTCGCCTGGAGGCTGAAGGAGAATAGTTAGGGTAACGCCAACAAAAGCGACAACTGCCCCTATAAACTCCCAAAGACTTACTCGTTCTTTTAACAACCAAACTGATAAAGCTAGAGTTAAAGGCAGTTCCAAACGTCCTACTAAAATCACATTATTGACCCCTGTAAGTGCCAGTGCTTGGAAAATTAAGCCGGGGGCTAGCGCTCCTGATAAGATAGCTACTGCTGTTAGACTAACCCAATCCTTTCTTGATAGTTGTTTCAAAGTAGCTTTGTTCCACTGTCGTCCATAGATTACTATCAAAAGCATCAAGGCACAAAGGTTTCCCACAAATAAAACATTACACAAAGAAATCGGATTACGACCACCGATAAAGTGTTGGGCACCAATTTCTGTGAGCTTGCGAGTCACTGCACTAGAGGCTCCGAAAATGAGGATTGCTAGCCAGAGATATGTTTGTCCAGAAATTCTGTGAATTGGGCGATGTCGCCTTTTAGGTCTAGTCACAATAACAGCATTACAATAAAGGTATTGCTCATTATTCTAAGTTGCTCTTATTCAGTTAAAAATGAGGTTTAGCTGAGAGAAGGCTGAAATTCTCGTGCGACTTTGATATATCGTTATTTGCTGAGAAAATGCTGAGAATTAACTAAATTTTATTAAAGAATAAATTCATGAAAATTATGGCTTAGTTTCAATAAGTTCTCAGTACCATCTGGGATATTTTGGGTGTTCGGGATACTAAAATATTAGGAGCCACAGATGAAATTCGCACCCTTAATCGCAACTGTTGCCTTTACTGGTTTTTTAACGGTTTGGGAAGCACCATTGAAAGTAATCAATCCTACATTAGTTCAGGCATCAGCTCAGGAATTGTCTGTAAATCAGAAAATAGCATTACTCACTAAAAATAAGGGTCAAATTGGTAGTGGCGATCAGCTGCGTCGTTTCTTTTTTGGGGATTTGGAGCCAATTGGTATCCAGCCAGGTGGAGCAGGTCATGTAGTTAACCTTTATAACAAAGCCAACAATGTCACATTCTCTTACTGTTCAACCTATGATGTAATTGTCGCCATTAAGAAAGGTAAGGTGGCTAAGTTTGAACCCAGTGAAGTGAAGTGACTTAGTAATCATGAAAATGTTCAAGTTGGGCGCTGAAAATTTGAGAACTGGTATCTCAATACAATTGCTGTATCGCCTAATTACTTGAATAAAAAGACCTCTAAGAGCTTTTACTATTTGAGCCACTCCCCCGATTTTAAATCGGGGGATTCAGGCATCAGACAGGGATTGCGGTCTTAGACTGTCTTACATCCCCTACGCCTATGGTTGAACCCCCAACCATTTTAATATTTGCACTATAGGATTAATATTTGATTTCTGAAAAATCTCGGTACAACTCGAAAAGCCTAATTCCTTATTCCCTATTCCCTACTCCCCACTCCCCACTCCCCACTCCCCGCCTACGTAGATAATTTCAAAAATTAAATACGATTCCTATAGCATTCTTATCCCGGTCATTTTCTGACTGACACCAAGGACAACCCCATCGTCTGACTGATAAATCTAAAGATTTTAAAATATGACCACAGGAAGAACAGGTTTTGCTTGAGGGATACCAAGGGTCAATTGCGCTTGTGACTATAAAGTTTAAACTTCAAGGTTTTCATGTGTTTAAGGCAGGCAGAGATTTATCGAACTCACCTAACCAACCCAATGCTCTTGGGCAAAGCCTACAGCTATTTTGGCTAGTAATATCACAAAAGCGCCCAATATTAAATATCCCTGACGAGGATGGCGAGATAGCAGTAAACCAATGGCTATATTCAAAGGCACAATACCGTAGGCGAGACGGCTCAAGGAGATGGTACCTCCAGAGGCTAGCAGCAAACCAATACCACAAAAGCCATAAATAACTGTAACTGGGGACAATTGCGTGTGTAAGCGCCACAACACATAGCCACCACCTAAAACCATGAACAAGTTGAGCAAGTTATTGATCCACTGTTCGCTGGCCTGAATCAACAAAAATAAGATTAAAAGATAAAAGCCATAGACTAATTTCATAGAACTAAAACGTTGACGGAAACGCCATAAAAAAGAGCCACTGGCAACGATCGCACTAACTAACAAGAGATACCAGGGGTCTTGAATCCCGCCAGAGGAGTTTTGAACCCAACCATGTTGCCAATTTTTTCTGCCAACTGCAATTTGCATCAGCATATTTAACCAACCCTGCCAATCAAATCCTAGAGTTGGTCGCCATCCCCGTTGTGCTTCGATAAAAGCTAAAGGGTCGCCAAAATAAATCGCACAATACAAGCTGAATAGAAGTATGCCAATAGCGGTAGTAAAACCAGCTATGTAGGCAATGGGTGGTCGGCGTTCTTTCCAGGCTGCGATCGCCAATGCCGGAATTAGTGCCATACCTGTAGGACGTGTTGCTGTCGCCATCGCGCCCCAAAGGGCAGTCCAGCCATACTGCTTTTGATCGAAAGCCCGCAAAGTCGCCGTACTCAAAAACAAATACAGCCCCTCTGTGTAAATCACTCCCGTAAACATGGACGATGGATACCAGGAAACTACAGCAGTGGCCCAATGTGCTGCATTGATGCCATAATGCTCTTTGATCCAAAAGTACAAACAGTAAAGCGCGGCAAAAAATGCCAAGTTGTTGACTAACGTACCTGCTAATTCAAACGGTAAGCCCAACTTCATCAAAACCCAGATACTTAAGGGAAACAGGGGAAAGAAGGCCAGATTATGTTGCTTGCCGTCATTCACAAATTCATATCCAGAAGTAGCGATCGCTCGATAATGGATACTATCCCAGGCATCAAAAACGCCCCAGCCAAAAGGGGGCAAAAAATCTTCTGCTGGTAACGGTAGTTTTGGCGCAACCAGCAACATGGCAGTCCAGATGAATATTCGGCTGGCAAGCCATATTCCTGCTGGAAATAGGAAATCATTTTTCCATAAAACTTTTTTTATAACTATCTGAACTTTGACCATAAGGTTGAGTACTTCAACAAACTCCTTTATGCATCCTTTCACTTATGGTTACAACACAGCAATTTATGAGTAATATTTTGCATCTTAAATCCTCCACCAACATAATTAACAAACTGGACAAATCGGGAACTACTTGAAATTATTTCCTATTTAGTTACTTTTGCCAATTTTTTCGGAATTTTTCTGTAAAAAGATAGTATTTATAAATACAGGTTTTGTCTAGTTATATTAAAACAGAGCAGCTTTAGGGCGTATTTTTAAAGTCGATGAAATAGTTTAGGACTTACGGACTACACACAATAATATATGTTTATAGAGCACTCAGTAGGCAGTACACTTGTTACTCCTCAACTATAGAAAGGGTTTTTAGCTCTTTTTGTATGTATTTAATAAGCTGATCATGAGTATATTTAAATTGATTAATTCTTCCACTATAAATAAGATTTAATCTTGTAACTTCTATTTGCTCTAGATGTACAAAATCCTCACCATCTAGAAATTCAATATTTAACTCATCTATAAATAAATCTACTACTATTTTATTGGAGTATAGAAATAGCTTTTTCTTATCTTGATTGCTAAATTTTTATTTTTGTAAAAATAGTTCTATAGCATTAAAGTAATGTATTGGATTAAAGTAGGGTTCATGTTTGTACATTTTATTCAAGAGACTCATCATATCTTGTTGTTTATTTATCATGGTAAATATTCATCCACTTTTTGATATTTATCTGTTATAAAACCTTGAAATTAACCTGACAATTCAGGTCATGTGGAAAAGCCCACGAAAAACCTAACCCCCTTCACGCGTCGGGAAGGGGGAAAATTCAAAGTCTCTTTCCTTCTAGGAGAGAGATAAAGAACAGAGGTTTTCGAGATACCGTGAAAAGTCAGGTAACGGATTGGGGCTGGCACACTACTTTCCTTCTCCCCTCCCCGCGTCTCTTTTTTGCGTCAGTGTATCGATTATAGTGATTGCTGTTATTAAAGAGTCCCAAGCAATTTATAGTGGGAGTTGTCTGTAAATCCTTAAGCAATTGTGAAAGCGATTACTCTCGTTGGTTCTACTGGTTCTATTGGTACTCAGACTTTAGATATTGTCACTCAGTACCCAGATCAGTTTCGGATTGTGGGATTGGCAGCTGGGCGCAATGTCGAAATGTTCGCTGCTCAAATTCGGCAGTTTCGACCGCAAATAGCAGCAATTTGTTCAGAAGAGAAATTACCAGCGCTCAAAGAAGCAATTAAAGACCTTGATCCCCAACCGATTCTACTAGCAGGTGATGCCGGAGTGATAGAAGTTGCTCGCTACGGCGATGCCCAAACTGTTGTCACAGGTATCGTTGGTTGTGCAGGCTTGCTACCCACAATCGCAGCTATTGAAGCTGGTAAAGATATTGCCTTAGCGAACAAAGAAACCCTGATTGCTGGGGCCCCTGTGGTTCTACCTCTAGTCGAAAAACATGGTGTAAAATTACTCCCAGCCGATTCTGAACATTCTGCAATATTTCAATGCCTCCAAGGTGTGCCAAAGGGAGGGGTACGGAAAATTTTGCTCACGGCATCTGGTGGGGCTTTCCGGGACTGGGATGTAGAAAAGTTAGCAGATGTCACCGTTGCTGATGCCCTCAAGCATCCTAATTGGTCGATGGGGCGTAAAATCACAGTAGACTCTGCTACTTTGATGAATAAAGGACTGGAAGTAATTGAGGCTCACTTCCTGTTTGGGTTGGATTATGACAATATCGAAATTGTTATTCATCCCCAGAGCATTATTCACTCGCTGATTGAATTGCAAGACACTTCAGTTTTAGCCCAACTCGGTTGGCCGGATATGCGCTTACCCTTGCTGTATGCCCTATCTTGGCCCGATCGCATCTACACCAACTGGGAACGACTAGATTTAGTCAAAGCTGGAAATTTAACCTTCCGTGAACCAGATCACCAGAAGTATCCTTGTATGCAGTTGGCTTATGCTGTGGGTAAAGCTGGTGGTTCGATGCCAGCTGTGTTGAATGCCGCCAATGAGCAAGCTGTGGCTTTATTTTTATCAGAAAAAATTCGGTTTTTAGATATTCCCCGGTGTATCGAATTGGTGTGCGATCGCCATCAAAATGATCATCGTCCTAATCCCTCTTTAGATGACATTTTGGCAGCAGATAAATGGGCAAGACAAGAAGTTTTAACAGCGACTGAAAAGTTAGAAACTCACTCGCGGATAATTTCTCTGCGATAAAAACCTTCAGTTCAGATTGGACTGAGGATTAGAAATTGATGCCTAGTCCCCAATCTCTAATCCCCAGCCTCTAATCCAATTAATTTGGAAATCATTTCTCCTGATAGCAAAGACGTACTCGCCCAACTACAATTAAACTCTATTGAAGATAGTCAGTGGCTTCCGGATCAGCCATCAATTTTGTCTATATCTATAATTTATCTACCAATAAAAATTAAAAACCTTTACAAAAGTTTTGCAAAAAAAGGGGCAGATCAGATAAATAATTATCTGATTTTTAGTTAGAATATCCCCAGGCTAATTATCACAAAAAGCCCCATTCTAACGGATATTAAAAATTGGGTTTAGCATCTTTTATACCAGTGATTGTTAGCAAAACAAAAACTTACCCTTTCTGAATAAACTCACTCTCAGACAAGGGCAATTATTAAGGAATTAATATATATGATTGCTACGCTGATTGTAGCTTGGATAGTGTTCATAATATTGTGGAAGTTGCTGAAAGCAACCTTGAGTAGTGCATTGACTATTGCGGCAATCCTTGTTTTATTAAATATTGGTTTTGGCATTACTCCACAAGAGATTTGGCATTACGTAACGCAGTTTGCTCAAAATCTGTCGCAGATCCAAAGTAGCAAGTAAAAATCTATACTTTATCTGCAAAAGCCTACGAAAAACCTAACCCCCTAACCCTCTTAGAGCGGCGGCAAGGGGGAAAATTCAAAGTCTCTGACCCCACCCCACATGCAACAAGAGTGGCTCCTCTTTTTAGGAGAGAGATAAAGAAGAGAGGTTTTCCAGATACTGTGAAAAGTCAGCAAAGTTTCTGTGGTGTTTACTTATTTATTGAATGCTGAAATCTTGGTTAATGCATCCTTAACACTCGCTGGTAACTGACGCATAATCTTGCCTCTTTCGCGATCTAAAGCGACTAAAGTCACCTTGGCAGTGACGTATAATTGTTGTCCATCAGTTGAGACAATGAGATAATCCCAATTGATTCGGACGCCAGTCACCTCAGCCATGCGGCTTTTTACCACCACTGCCATACCCAATTGAATTGAACGGTGATAGCGCACCGACAGTTCTACAACTGGTAAATCGCAGCCTATCGCGACTAAATCAGCAAATTCAATCCCTATAGATCGCAAACATTCAATCCGTGCTTCTTCCATCCAGGCTATATACGAACCGTGCCAGACATTACCGGCATAGTCAGTGTGGTGGGGTTGCACTCTGACAGGATATTCAAACCAATTCCCAAATTCATTACTTGATGGATTGTCAAGGGCGCTGGTTGGTGGTAGTTTTGGTTGGCTGGGTTTTTCTTCTGACATCTTCAATTTTCTCAGCACCTATAAATTTTCCAAATCATTCAATAGGAGGCACGAAAACGTAGCGCTGAATATTTTAGCGATATGTCTAAGTACGGTGGGGCACACCGGGATTAAGCATTTGAGGAGAGAACCACCTCTAGAAAAAATCTGGCAACAGCTTTAGCTACTCCAGAATCACTGTACCCCAAATGGATGATTATATAATTGTGCTTAGGTGTTGATCGTTCCCCACCTCTGTCAGAGGATACCTTTTTCTTTTCTTGTCGCTGATGTATAAATTGGAAGATTTGGTAATGGCGATCGCTGCTGCAAAAATTCTAGACATAATTAACGAAAACTGCCAACCTCTAACTTTGGTGTATTTTAACACCAAAAGCTCAAGGCTCAAAATCCGGCTGGTGAGGTTTTGGCAGATACAAAAAAATATGTGATGGGCTAGGCACGAGCCAATCACTTAATGGTAATGGAGAATAGGTAAGAGCGATCGCTAACTAAGCCACCATTACCAATTACCGATAATCAATTTTTAATTTCCCATCGACCTTTGGAACCTTAATACTTCTTGGCAAGAGTTTTAGAGCCTGTATCAGTTTGCATAGATTGCTTGACAAGATTAGCTAATTCGTCTAGTTGGCTAATTGCCTCCGCACCTTCTAGCTTCATTAATTCCCGGTCATCCCGCATTTCCGTCCAAGTAATCCCGTAATCAGACACTAAAAACCGAATCAGGTGGTTATCACCCAAGCTAACCATAAACGATGCACTATTCATTTGGTCGCCACAGGTATAGCAGGATGCAAGATACCCGCGCCGCTCTAGTACAATTGCCAAGGCTTGCAGGTTCATTACCAAGTCTTGAACGAATTGTCGATGTTCATGTGCTAGTCTCAGAAACACTTTTGTCCTCCAGACACCACAGTTGAGTCTCTTTTATATTTTCTTTAGATTTTCTCATCCACTGTATTGTAAGCTATTCATTACAATTACAAGACAGATGATATTGAGTCATGTAATTGACTACCTTGTTTAGGGTAGTGGATCAGGCTTTTAAGCGCCGTATCAAACTATTCAGTTTGCAAATTCAAAATCTCGGACAGAATTGCTAAATTTAACTATATCTTTATACACTTCTGTCAGACTAGATTCTTACAGAAAGCGATCCGCTTTAAGAGTAACCTAAATCTACCACTAGTCAACTACAGAAAAGCTACATATTGCGTTTTTATAGGCGGTGTGTAGCCAAATTTACTGCTGTTAGAGGTGATAACGTAGTTTTGCATCCTTATAGTGTCTTTTGCTTAGATGTTTATTCTGTTCTCTTTGTAACGTAGGTTTTGGTATAGACAATAGTCCTTTATACAAACTTTACGTAATTAATAAAAAAGTCTGAGTATAAGCTGGTGGACTTGAAGAAGAATTCAGAAGTCAGAATACATTCGTCAGAATGCAATCAGTGGGGGATTCAGACCCGCCACTACGAAAGTTGACCACCAAATTTTCTTGTTTTGTGGGGGTCTTAAACGCCGTTTATTCATCCACCAGTCGCACAAAATACCCAAGTGAATTCTGGCGACTGACTCCTGAATTCTGTTTGATAAAAGTTGCATATTACCTGGAAGTAAAACTCTTGTGGGGTGGCATGTTGCCATTGGTGCCAACTTAACGTGAAACACAGTCTAAAAGCAGCTTTGAGAGGTTTCTCGTTAAGAGTCTCTGACTCTTAATGCCTAATGGGGGGCTACCGCCTCAAGACTTGAGAATTTCCAGCCTCTGGCTGGAAACGAGGTTTTACAGCAATACAATTCAGTTAAGCATTTCTTCCTTCTCTCTATGTTCTCTGTGTTCTCTGCGCCTCTGCGGTTCGTTAAAAAAATTGACTTTCACAAAAAGTTTTAGCCTTAACACCAAGCGTATTGAGTTTTAAAGGGGTTTGGGCTTAAGTTGACATCAATGGCATGTTGCCCACCCCACAAGAGCAATGTTTAATTCAGTTATGCAAATTAGATGTTTTTGGGCTTAAACATTACTCGTAGTGGTAAGAAGTTTTTCCCCTTTTAACATTCGCGCCGCAGCTTCAAGTAGAGCTTCTTCGAGATAGGGCTTGGTAAAGTAGCCACTAGCACCGAGTTGAGCAGCAATTTGTCTGTGCTTGTCTGCACCCCGCGAGGTAAGCATAGCGATCGGTAGGTGGTTGAGGTTTGAGTCTTTCTGAATGCGAGATAGTAACTCCAGACCATCGCAACGGGGCATTTCAATATCGCAAAATACGATATCGCAAGGCAGACCGGAGCGGAGTTTATCCCAAGCTTCCTGGCCGTCACGCGCCTGTTCTACGCGATAACCTGCTTTGTTAAACGTCAGGGATAGCAATTCTCGAACTGTAATTGAGTCATCGACTATCAGCACTGTCGGGTCAATCTTCCCAACAGAGGTGTCTGGGAGAGTAGCTTTCTGTTGCCAAGAACTGCCACCAAGTTGTGTAGAAATCCGTCCCTGGAAGATGTCAATTATTTCCAGCACGTCAGCAATAGGCATAATGCGACCATCACCCAGGACTGTAGCACCAGCTACACCAATGGGTTTAGGCGCTGGCCCTTCAAATTGCTTAATTACAATTTCTTGTTCGCTCAACACCAGGTCAATCTGTAGAGCAATCATAGTATTTGCCGATCGCACCACGACCACAGAAACCATATCATCATCTCTAGTGCCGCCATAGACATTGCCGCGACTGATTTGGCGATTGAAGGTTAAAAGTTCCTTCAGGGGTCGGAATGGCAGCACCGTATCGCGCCACGAAATAAATGATTGACCATTGGCATCGTGCTGAATATTTTTGACTGGTATATCCAGCGTATCTTCTACACCGTCCATCGGGAAAGCAATTCTAGATCGATCAGAGACGCAGCAGAGAGCTTTACAAATACTCAGAGTCAGTGGCAGACGAATTGTGAAGGTGGTTCCCTTACCGATTGTCGAATCGGTGTTCACTGTCCCCCGAATTTCGCTAATTTCGGAGCGCACTACGTCCATACCCACACCACGACCAGAAATTTCATCTGCTTCGTCTTTGATCGTAAAACCAGACTGGAACAGTAGATCGTAGACTTCCAGGCGAGACATGGTTTTTGCCTGCGCTTGTGTAATCATGCCAATCTTCACCGCCTTAGCTTTAATCTTTGCTGAATCGATCCCTGCGCCATCATCGCCTACAGAAAGGATAGTTTGGTTGCCTTGGTAGAAGGCACGGATAGTAATGATTCCCACGGGTGGTTTACCAGCAGCTTGCCTCTCTTCTGGTGTTTCAATACCGTGAGCGATCGCATTATTCAGCATATGAGTTAGTGGATCGGTCAGATGATCCAAAATCATCTTGTCAATCAAGGTGTCACCACCTTCGATCAGCAACTCTATTTGTTTGCCACACTTGATGGCATTGTCACGTACTCCTCGCCGCCAGCGATCGATAGTTTGGGCAAAAGGTACCATTCGCGCTCTTGTTAGTCCCTCTTGTAACTGGGTGGTTACTTGGCGGAATTGCCGCGCTACTCGTTCGGTTTCTTCGGTAACAAAGTCAATATCACTAGATGATTCCCGGATGCGGACAATGCGCTCAATCATCTGCTGGGACAGTGTATGGAAAGGAGTAAAACGATCCATTTCTAGCTCACTAAAACCTCTATCGGCATTGAAGTCAGAGGCTTGCAAACCGGTGTCTTTCTTTTTACGTCCAGCTAACAGAGAAGCTTCCAGTAGCGATCGCTCATACAACTCCTGCATCCTTGCGCCCACATCCGAGAGTTGTTGTACCTGAATCAGCAAGTTATCTAGTGACTGCCGCAGCCGTTCATTATCTTGCTCTAAGGTATTGCGATTTACCACCATTTCCCCAACTAAATTACTCATATCGTCCAGTTGCTTAACTGGAACTTTCATCGTTTCTTCAAATCTCGCAGCCCGACGCGTCGAGGGACGTATAATTTTGCTGGCGTTAGATTTTACTAATGGGGAATGGGATATTGTTTGATCTGCTTCTGCCAGCAACTTCTCCAAATCACCAAATTCATCTATGCCTAGTGATAGAAGGGCTTTTTTAGCCAAGACTGGTTGAGTGCTGAAGGGCTGGCGTTGGCCTAGCCCGTCGTAGACATCGCTAGATATAGCAGCCGCTTCGTCGTTATCTGTACCTAGCAATTTTTCCAGGGCAGCAAAATCTACTTCTGGTATTTCCTTAGCTTTGGGGATGGGTACTACTTCCTCTCCTAGTAATGCTGCCAAGTCTGCAAATTCATCTTCTGGAGCAGCTACTTCAATGGTTTCTGTGGTTGCCAATTCTTCAGTGGAGGCAATAATAGCATCTTCTCCCTCTGATACTGGTGCAACTTTAGATGTCTCTCCTAGATCCCACAAATCGGTTTCTACATCTTCCTGAATAACCGTTTCAAACAGTAGTTGCGAATTCTCATCGGTGTTTTGATCCAAAGAGCCAAATAAATCACCTGGCTGTACTTGGGATGATACTAAATCTGAAGTTTCCCCAAAATTGATATCTAAAGAAGTTTCTGTAGCCGCTAGTTCATCCACAGGATTATCTGTGGTTTCCATCTGAATATAGGTGGAGTCATTTGTAGCGACATCTTCAAATAGCAGTTGCGGATTTTCATCGAAAGATCCGAACAAATCACTTGGCTGTACTTGGGGTGATACTAAATCTGAAGTTTCCCCAAAATTGATATCTAGAGAAGTTTCTGTAGCCGCTAGTTCATCCACAGGATTATCTGTGGTTTCCATCTGAATATAGGTGGAGTCATTTGTAGCGACATCTTCAAATAGCAGTTGCGGATTTTCATCGAAAGATCCGAACAAATCACTTGGCTGTACTTGGGGTGATACTAAATCTGAAGTTTCCCCAAAATTGATATCTAGAGAAGTTTCTGTAGCCGCTAGTTCATCCACAGGATTATCTGTGGTTTCCATCTGAATATAGGTGGAGTCATTTGTAGCGACATCTTCAAACAGCAGTTGCGGATTTTCATCGAAAGACCCGAATGGATTAAGTTCCAGATCAACATCAGATATTTCTGGGGGCTGATTAGTAAATTCTGGAACAAAATCTAAAGCTTCTGGTTGTTGCGATCGCCTGAAAATTTCTGACTCTGGATGCGGTGCGAATAACCGCGTTTCAGTCGTGGAAGCATCGTTGATTGCAGGGGAAATAGTTGAGTTACTCGGCGCTAACTGATCAAATAAATCATCTTCCGAATCTGATGAGAATACTAAATCTAGCTGCTCTTGGTGCTGGAAATTGAGATGAAAATCTTCTTCTATGTCAAAACTGGCTATAGGAGAAGGTATGGGCTGCTGACTATCGGCAAAAATGTCATCAGTCGCAGCAAACAAACTCTCCTCTAACGCCCTTTCGACATTCTGCTCAATTAAGGAATCAAATTCGTCCTGTTCCTCTGTGGTTTCCTCGCTCCAGAAGTTGCTTAGATCATTTTCTGATTCAGAAAACTCAGGTACTGTTCCCGGAGATATATCAAATAAATCACCAATTTCGGCTTCACTTGTAGGCAGTAGTGTCTGTTCTTCTTCAGCAAACAGGCTATCCAAAGACAAGCCTGTTTGCTGGGGTAATTCTATGTAGTCACTAGGGGTAATTTGTTCTACCCAATTTGCATTTCTAGTTTCTAAGAATAAATTATCAAAACTATTTTGTAGGTTGGTAGATAGTTCTATCCCGATGATGGCTGTGTCAACGTCTTTGACGAACGCCTCAATTTCTGGTTGAGTCACTTCGCCTGTAGGCAATAGTTCACTATCATCATCTAGTGCTAGTGTCAATATATCTTCAACTACATCGTTTTTGTTGACACTATTTTGGACAATCTCCCCAGGAAACTGGTTTGTATCACTAGGGACATCAGTAAATTCTGGTAAATTTTCGGGAGGAGAAGAGTCTAAATTTATATCAATTACGTTAATATCCGTCAACTCTAGAGTCGTGGCAGATGTTTGTTGATTTTGCGGTTCTGAATTTTCTTTTTCTAGGAAATTGTCATCAAATAAGAGGGATAAATCTTGTGTCGCGGCTGTGGTTGTTGGATGCTGCTTGTTGCTTATGTCTTTATCAAAGGAGAGTAAATCGAATAAATCGCTATGGGCTTCCTCAGCGTCAGTGCTGCTGAAATCAATTCCAAAGTCATCGATCGCAACAATATTTAAGGTTTCTTCTTGATGCCAGCTTTCATCTAGTTCGGGAGTCTCACCTGCAAATAAATCAGCAAGCGTATTTAACTCAGCTATTCCTACCTCTGGGCCATTGGGGTCAAGATTGTTACTGATTGGATGTGCTTCCTCATGTGCAGTGAAAGCAAGACTAGTATGAGTTGCAGCGTTTAGTAGTGTTTCTTGGACAAGATAGGGGCGTTCGCTAATATCTTCGTCTAGATTAAGTTCTTCAGTTGCCTGGGCTAGGTTAGTTTTGACTAACGGCTCAGTGTTAACAGATAAAATTGGCTCCGAGGCAGTTGATAATTCTGTCAAAGCCGTAAACTGTTCATCAAACAAATCAGGGGTAATTTCTAATAACTCAATTTCTGCAAAGCTCAAAAGTGCTTCTAGTTGCTGACTAATTGCAATTTCGGCTTCCCTACCTTGCAGGACTAATTCTTGAGCTTGCTTGATTTGGGTAATGACAATTTTAGCTAAGGTTAGATAAGTATTTTCAGGATTGCCGATCGCACTGGCTGCTGCTTGACACAAACCACACCACTTGGACAAATTCCAAGTCTCACCAAGTTTGACTAACTGGTAACAGCATTGCTGAAGGTTTTGCCGAGTTGAGGGTGTTGTGGTTTGCTTAAATAGTTGCAACATTTCCCGCAGTGTTTGCAACACTTGGGCTTGAAACTCGCTCCAGTTATTATTTTCTTTAGCGGTCACTGGCGATCGCACAGCGTTGACGACTCTGCTATCGTCTTGCACCTCCTGCGGTGCTACAGAGAAAGATATTTCTGAAGATTCCTGATCGATATCTTCTGCCAAACGGGGAATATCTGGCCGCAGGAAAAATTCTGTAAGTGTGGAGACATTATCTTCTACAGAGGTTGTCTGTAGTCCTGTTGCGTCAGGACTGCTGCCTACTCCACTGTTGGCTTGTTGTACAAGTAGTTCCAAATGCTGATACAGCCATTGAAAGACCGGCTCAGTTTCTGACATCAAAGTATTAGCCGTATCTTCCGAAAGACCAAATGGCCCGCTCAACTGCTCTAACAGCGCTTTTAAAGTATCAGATACACCGAGAAATAAAGACTCTAACTTTTCGTCAATCTTAACCGGATTATCTTTGAGAATTTTGAAACAATCTTCCAGACGGTGGGAGGTATGCTGGATGCTAGTCAATCCAAGCATCGCGGCTCCTCCTTTGATGGAGTGAGCCGCCCGGAAGACTTCACTGATCATTTCCGGGTCGTTCAAGGTACTCTCTAAATTCAGCAACCCCTGCTCAATGGTATTCAGGTGATCCCTGGCTTCTTCGATAAAGTAACCCAAAATCCGCTGTTGTTGTTCCGGCAGCATAGTTTTTTAGTCATTAGTCATTAGTCATTGGTCATTGGTCATTGGTCACTTGTGCTGAGTGTTGCCGTTGGCGCAGCCTCTGGTAGAGAAGTATTGGTCATTAGCAAATAACAAAGGACAAAGGACAAATGACAATTTATCTGGTTTCCATAGTTTCCACTCGGAAACGTTCAACGGAAGCGATCAAGTCACGGGATACACCTACTAAGTGTTGTAGGGCACCTGAAACTCGCTGTGCTTCCTGGGAAGTTTCTTGTGCAGTGAGTTCTACTGATTGCATTACATGAGCGACAGCGCGGGAGGTTTCAGTTTGTTCCACAGTGTCGTTAGTAATCGAGCGCACAAGAATATCGATGCGATTCGCCACTTGAATAATGTTTTCGAGCGATCGCTTGGCTTCTTCTGCCAATTTTGTACCTTTAATTACTTGTTGTGTGCCTTCTTCCATCGCGGTCATTACAGAGCCTGTTTCGCTTTGGATTTGCATCACAATTTGTTCAATCTCCTTCAGGGATTTAGCAGATTTGTCTGCTAGCTGGCGCACTTCATCTGCGACGATCGCAAACCCGCGTCCAGCATCTCCCGCCCTTGCCGCCTCAATACTAGCATTGAGTGCCAGCAAATTAGTTCTCGAAGCAATCTGGGAAATCAACGCCACAATTTTAGAAATTTCTTGGGAAGATTCCGCCAACCGCTTTACTTTTCGGGTGGTTTCGGCAACGGTTTCCCGAATTTCCAAAATCCCTGCCACAGTATTTTCTACTGCTTCCCCACCTTTGAGAGCGATCGTACTAGCATCGCGAGCGACGGTTTCAGCTTCCCGCGCCGCCTCTGCTACCCGTTGAATCGAGTCGGTCATTACCTGTACAGAATTCAGCGTCACTGCCAACTCTTCTGCTTGACGCAAAGCATCACCAGATAAGGCTCTAGCAAAGGTTTCAGAGTTGGTTGCACCTTTTGTCACATCCTTCGCTGCTACTTTTACCTGTTGGACAATATCTCGCAGGTTTTGAATTGTCAGGTTAAAGGCGTCAGCGACAGCACCCAGTACGTCGGCTGTCACTTCCGCTTGGACTGTTAAATCTCCTCTAGCAGCTCCTTCCACATCATCCAACAGGCGAATCACCTGGCGTTGGAGGTTTTCTTTGGCTTCCTCTTGTTCATCAGCTTTCCGTTGGACTTCACTTGTGGTTGTGAAAATTACCCGTGCCATTTCATTAAAGCCAGTGGCTAAATGCCCCAATTCATCTTCGGAATACACTGTGGCTTGAGCATTCAGATTTCCTTGACGTACAGCTTCAAATTGAGCTTGGAGATCATCAGTTGTGCGCCGAATTTGTTTAAGCGCCAGATTCCCCATGAAGCCTGCGGTAGCAAAACCAGCAATCCCAGCTGCTAGTGACATTGCCCAACCTGTGTTGCGGACTGATTCTCGTTGTTGGGGTGGCGAAAATGTGGTGGCGACAAAGCTAACTGTGGCTACAACCAGCGCTGAGACAATGCCCACACTTCCAGCAATTAACCATTGTTTCCTTTCTATGGAGGCATTCTCTAATGGTGCTAACCATCCTTGCTCGATGCTGACATTGGGTTCTAGTTTCGAGACATCTGTTTGGCTAAAGACTGGAACTGCTTCATGCGAACCAGTCATCGAGAATAGTTCTTCGTCGCGATCGCTAGGTGCATTACTTAAAAAAGCCTCCGCGCTTTGAAGGTGGCCACTACCACTAGTTTCTAATGGAGCAGAATGTATTGCTGGATCACCGAAGTTAGAATCTTCTTCTATCAGGTCAAACCCTGGAATGTTGCCTAAATCATCAAATTCCTCGAAGTCATCTAAAAACTCGATATTGCTCTGAGAATTTTCTCCATTTAGTATATTGTTTGAGTCTTCATAAGAGCTTAATCCCTCTGAGCCAAAAGCTGACTCAAATGCTTCCATATCAAAATTTTCATCGTCATCAAAGTTATTTTTATCGATAACTTCACCTGATTTTACTTGCTTTTCTTTCAGAGGAAGATTGCTGCTAAAAGATGAAGAATCATCCGATAAATCAGGCACAAAAGCCGACTGTGTTCCCAAATTTGTTGGTTCCAACAAATTATCTGCTTTGCTTTTCGGCAAATAATCTTGACTGCTGGATTCCAAGTTATTTGTTGTTGCCGAACCATTTCTAAGTTCTTCTTCAATAATCAGTAAAGTTTCCTCTCCAAAACTAGATTTTTTATATTCTAAATTCCCACTCCTAAGCTCTGGAGACTTTGGATCACTCAACAAATCAGAGAAATTATTCTCGCTATAGCCAGTTTGGGAATTAGAAGATGAAGAGTTATTCTTGTCAATATCTGAGTTTCCGTGAGGAGAATCTATGGCATTAGGAAATTCGGAAAACTGACTATTTACTAATGATTCTTGCAGACTATGTTCTGATATATCTTCCTGCCAGAAAGCGGGCAACTCTAATTCTATTTTCTCCTCTTTGTTGCTATTTGACTCTTGTTCTAGTGATTCTTCATTGAAAGCAAAAGGGTCGTCACCAAAAGCTGGAGAAGAATCTGATGTTTTTACTGTTCCAATACTATCTTCTGTAGGTATGTCAAATGGGCTTTTTGAAGATACCTCTTCAACGCGATTCACAGTTTCTTGATTGTCTCCAAAAAAGTTCAAATCAAGGTTATTGCTGTCAAAATCCTCACTAGCGCCCAAATCTTCTAATTCTTGTTTGCTATATACCAGTCCATCAGACATCTCTGAGGAATTTATTTGCTCTTGAGTTCCTGATGTATCAATCTCCCCAGCGAATGACTGTAAATATTGATTGATGTTCTCAATTCCATTATTGGCAAAACCAATAATTTCTTGATCGTCAGTCAGGCGTAATACCTTTTGATATTCTTCTTTTGCGACATCGTACTGCTGTAAAACATAGTAGATGTGACCCCGTAACAAATGAGAGTTAGGGTCATTTGGGAA
This sequence comes from Nostoc sp. S13, assembly GCF_029379315.1. Lineage (GTDB taxonomy): Bacteria > Cyanobacteriota > Cyanobacteriia > Cyanobacteriales > Nostocaceae > Nostoc. The sequence goes on along the minus strand of NZ_JAQYWQ010000040.1, from coordinate 11,513 downwards.
ATTGTGCACCACTTGATTAACTAAAGTGGCGGCAACCTCATAATTCCTTTGAACATAGGCGGTCATCGCCTGTTGATATGTTGGCTCGTGATTATCAATACTTGCTGCCATTTCCTCCTCCAATTTCATCCTGCCCACCTAGCACTCCGTAAAATTGCCATTTGATCGAGCAGTCGTAGAGACTGATTATTTTTAGCACGTAATAACCACTCTCCACGTAAAAAGGGCGTCATAGTATCGGGAACATTAGTTGGTGGCATGAGATTCTGGACATCCAGCCAGTCCATACCACCGATTTCCTCTACTGCTAAACCCACTATTGTGTCTTGCTCTTCAATGGCAATCACCGGAATTTCAGCTCTATCCGTGTTTAATGCACTTGCTTCCCCAAGAAATTGACCCAAATCAGCCACCCAAATAATTCGACCTCGTAAATTTAGAGTACCCAAAAGTAAAGGAGAAGCATTAGGAATCGGGGTGATTCTATCAGGACTTAGTTCAATTACCTCCCGGATACCAGTTGCTTGTAGTGCAAACTCCTGATGCGAGGGAATGTAAAACCTCAAATGTAACTCACCTTCAGGACTTTCTACTTGTAATTCAGGACGGAAATGGTCTTGACCGCCGCCACTTAAAAAGTCCGGTTTGCTGACCATATTGCTTTTATCCTTATCCTCGCAGCAGTTGTTTGACTGTTCCCACCAACTCGGTTGGTTGAAATGGTTTGGCTATGTAGGCATCTGCGCCCTGCTTCATGCCCCAATAGCGATCAAATTCTTCGCCTTTGGAAGAACACATCACCACAGGGACATTTTGGGTTTTTGGATCGGATTTTAACCGCCGACAAACTTCGTAGCCGTTCATCCGGGGCATGACAATATCCAACACCACTAAATCTGGAGGTGCTATTTGAATTGCCTCCAATGCTTCTAATCCGTCACTGGCATGGGTAACAGTTAAGCCAGTTGCTTTTAGGAGGTCGGTAATCATCTCCCTTTGCGCGATACTATCTTCCACAATCAGAACTGTACTCATAAGTGTCTATCTACCTCCTGATGTAGACGTTCCTACTTGGAACATTCCCTGATTCCTCCGCAAGTATTAACTGTATAAATTAATTCTAGTTTTTCACTATTTTCCTGGATATTGATCTTTCACTGAGTTGGCTGACTCTGTGATAACATCTTTTACCTGATCTTTTACTAGATCAATAAATCTTGGATCTCTTTATCTGCCCCATGCCCCTCAGAAGTGCTGAGTTAGGAGTTAGGAATTAGGAGTTAGGAGCGATGCCCTGAGCCTGCCGTCCCTTGCGCGTCTTGTAGACAAGGGTTAGGAGTTAGGAGTCAGGAGTCAAGTGATTAATAAGTAATGCCCAATGCCCAATACCCAATGCCCTATTTTTATTGGTTGTTGATATATTTCTCTACGAGCATAAGTAACTCAGTGTCTGTAAACGGTTTTGTTAAATAATCTGTAGCCCCGACCATCTTAGCTTTGACTCGATCAATAAATCCATCTTTACCAGTAAGCATGATTATCGGTATAAGCCGAAACGCAGTTGAATGTCGCAGCATGGCGCAAACCTCGTACCCCTCCAATTCCGACATGGCAATGTCACATAAAATTAAATCCGGTTTGAGTTGAAAAACCAGACTCAGTGCCTCTAAGGGATTGGTAAGGGCGATCGCTTCATAACCTTGTGGTTGTAGGATGGAATTTATAGTCTTACCGATAGCGATCGCATCGTCAATACATACTATCCGCCCCTTGTGTTTTTCCTTCAATTCCCCGCTATCCGTGTGAATATCAGATTTCGTTGTGATTAAGTATACTAGTTGTAGCCAACCCTGTTGCACATATGGATATATTGCCTTAGCGACTGTCAAAATGTCTCGGTTGAGATAGCGAGCCAGTTGACGCAAGGATGTTTTACCATCAGCCCAATGTTGTAGCTTATTCACGGTTGCTTCTGGTAGCGAGGATTGTAGCTGAACTTTGTCAGATAGCACTGGCAATTGTTCTGGAGATTGAATGTGTGGATAAAGTTGCTTCCACTCTTGCACCTGTTTCGTAATTTTTGTGACAAAAGGAGCAACCTCGAAAGTATTTAATTGGGGGGCAAGTGCCGCATCCTGATGAAAGATGAAGTTACCTTGATGTAAGCTCAACAGGTCAAAAAGAGTTTCATGCACCAAGCCGTGAATGATACTACCAGCTATCTTTGGGTTGATGATATTCTGCTCCAAGAGTGCCCAAAGATAGGCATACTCTGACGCATCGATTGATGGCAGGGAGGCAATTTGTTTGTCGGTGAGTCGCATTTCAACTCGGTAATGACGTAAATAATCGCTAATTTTGGATAAATTACTCTCGCCTTCTTGGCAATAGATAATTTGACCATTCAGGAAAAAGACGAACCAAGACTGTTGTTTGAGGCGATATTTGCTAGCTCCCTCTCCACCCAGTTTGTTGTTATGGTGAGAGCTATGAGCTTCCACCCATAGTTCCCCAGTTCGCTGTCCCAATTCAATCAATTGCAGGATACTGCAAATATCAATTTCATTTAAATTTCCCTGCATTTATCTAAAAAGTACTCCTTAAGTATTGCTGAATTCGGAATTGTGAATTCTGAATTCTGACTTCTTCTTTAAGTATTGATTATGGAGTATTGGAAAGATTATTACCCTGTTCTTTGTTCTCATAAGAGAATACATTAAGCTATAAACCTTAATCTTTCGTAATACACTTCGGCAAACCTAGTGTTAACACGGAAGTCATCATCACTGTCATCAGTACAAAATATAAAGGCGTGACCAACTCGCTTTTATAAGTATCCAAGACGTAATATCTCGCGTCTATAGTTTTGTCTGTCTTGTTCTCCTAAACTTCGGTTCAGTGAGACAAGTTAACAGAATTATTTAAGGTATATCCCAAAACATGAACTTTAAGTGCATCAATAAAGGACTAACGGTGTGCTGTATTTAGCAGAAGTACAAAAACAGAAAGGTGGTTTACTTAGTGGCGGTGCTAAAACCGAACTGAAACTGCTAGCTTGTCAGCGAACAGACCAGAATTGGAGTACTGTGGCGGAAGATGTGATTCCTGCTGAGGACGCAAGCAAATTAAATGATGGTGCTTTGGTACTGGTTGAACTCAATCCGAATCGTCAAGTACAGCGGATTCAAGAAGCAGGGCGTCCACTAGTCAACATTTTGCAGAATTTTTCCCGCCAATTGGAGAAATTTAAGCTCAAGGAAGATGAGATTGATCAGTGGAAGCAGTCCCTGACGTTTCAGGCGCAAGAGTTGAATCGCCGTGAAATGGACATGGAAGTACGATCAGAACAGTTGCAAGAAATGGAGGATGAGTCGCAACGTCTGGAGGAGCAAAAACAGGAAGTTGACACCTCGCGTCAGGAAATTGAACGGTTACAAGCAGAAATTGAGCGCAACCGCCAGGAGTTGGAAGGCGCTTGGGAGCATTTGCGGGGTGAGCAGCGTCGTCTAGACGAACGTCAAGTGGATTTTCAACAAGGGACGGTTTTAGATCAAGAGCAAAGTCGGGTGATGAGTGAGTTACTTGATCGCTTGTCTAGTCGTGCTGCTCCCACGGAAACAGTCAGAGAACAGCTGCATCTGGCTTTTGAATTTGTTGAAAAGCAGCAAGCTACTCTAACCCCACACTGGCAAAAACTGGAGGAGCAAAAAACTGCGATCGCTCAACAGCAAGCAGAAGTTGAGGGTTTGTCACAAACCTTTAGCGATCGCCAAAACGCGTGGGAACAAGCACAAAATTCTCTAGCCCAGCACACAGCCCAATTGCAGGTGAATACAGCAGACCTTACCAGCAAGCAAGAGTATGCTCGGATAATCAAAGAGCAGTTACGAAACAGCGAAGAGTTATATCAACAGATACGCTCTTTGGCTGCAACATCTGGTGATGTAATTCTCGGCCAGCAAGTTGATGTGGAAGCTTTGGAGAAAAAGCCTTTAGAAGAACTAGAAAAAATAGTGCAAGACTTGCAATATAAGGTGGAAATAGACGCTAGCTTTGTTCACGATCAAGAACAAGAACTGAAATATAAACAAGAAACTATAGAAAAACTCCAAACTAAAATAAATCACGCATCTAACCATGACCACATGAATTTGGAAATGGAACTAACAGATGAAAAAGACCTTTATCAGATGCTAAACTCCAGTTTGGTGGGACAACGCCGCAATATGTTACAGCATCAGGAATTTCTCAAGCAACACCAAGGTGTACTGTTACGGCGACAAGGACATACTGTTGCTGATGAAAAAGAAACCAACAACAAAATTAATTTAGAACCGATTCTGTTACAAATTGAAACCCAGCGACAACAATATTCACAGGAAATCCAAAAGTTGGAAGGTGAGATTGAGCAGATCCGGGCTGGTATTGAGCTAAATCAGGGAATGATTAACAATCAAACTCACGATTTGGATGAAAAACGTCAAGATATCAGAGCGATCGAGGAAAACTTGCTGTCTCTGCGAAGAACAACTGCTGAATGCGGTGGTCGGGTGAATCTATATCAAGAAGCACTACAACCAATTCAGGATTCTCTGGATAGTTTACGGCAAAAGCTGCTCTTAATTGGAGAATCTTTGGATCAATTTCAGGAAACTGGTGATTCTCAACTGCAAGCGATCGCACAGTTGCGTCATACTCTCCAAAGTTTAATGCCTCAGCCAGAATTACTGGCGTCTTAATAAATTAGAAGTTAGGAGTAGAGACGCGATTAATCGCGTCTGTACAGGAGTTAGGAGTTAGAGTGGTTCCCAGATGCATGAAGTACATCATGTCAAAACCTTACCCCTAATTGCCTAATAGGGGAGCTGCCACCTCCCTGACTCCCAGAGGCTGGAAACGAGGTTTTAACTTGTCTTTACTAATTCTATCTTGTGAGTTTATTTTGTAAGGATAGTTACTTGTATATTGTAAAGATATATTTCTCTTTTTAAGCGAATAAATATAGATGATAAATTCCTTTTATCTATACAAATTTAACTTTGTATCATGATAATTATAGGAATAAATAATGAAATTTTATAAAAAATTTGGCGCTCTTGTATTAGCTTCTGTTTTAGGAGTTTCTTACTTTCCAGATAAGGCAAGAGCAGTTTCTTTTTCCTTAGTAAACGCAGTTGCCCCTAAGCCCGAACAGCTAGACCTATTTGTGGTTGGTAACGATGGGCGAGTCTACACAAGCTGGTGGCAAGAAGGGGTTAGCGATTGGTCTGGCATCAACGATAACTGGCGATCTATTGGTGGATTCTTCCCAGTGGGTGCACCTGTCAGTGCCGTTGCTCGCAAACCCGGACAGCTAGACCTATTTGTGGTTGGTAACGATGGGCGAGTCTACACAAGCTGGTGGCAAGAAGGGGTTAGCGATTGGTCTGGCATCAACGATAACTGGCGATCTATTGGTGGATTCTTCCCAGTGGGTGCACCTGTCAGTGCCGTTGCTCGCAAACCCGGACAGCTAGACCTATTTGTGGTTGGTAACGATGGGCGAGTCTACACAAGCTGGTGGCAAGAAGGGGTTAGCGATTGGTCTGGCATCAACGATAACTGGCGGTCTATTGGTGGATTCTTCCCAGTACCCCAGTGACTATAAATCGCAAAGTTCAAGAAATTTAGTCTTAACTCCTAACTCCTAACTATTAGACATCTCCAGAAATTAAATATGCGTTATCTAGAACCCTTGTAGAAACGCGAAATTTCGCGTCTCTACATTCTATTTTCGGAGATGTCTATTTCAAACAGATCCAGTCGCCTTCTACTTGAGCGATCGCACCACCAGGAAATGGATCAGTTTGCGATCGGTTAGGCGCTATAATTAAAGCCGTTAATTTTTCGATGTGTTCAAAACTGGGCGCATCAGTCAGTATTTGCTGCAATACCTGACGCATGACGCGACGTTGCAACGCCAATGGTGCTTTCTGCAATACCCGACGATTTAACCGTAAAGGAAGAAGGCGAGTAAGAAAATCTTTTTCATCCCCAATGCCCGATGACATCGCCTCTTCCCGCAACTGCTGGGCAGCTTTTTCTAAATATTCCACTTCCGCTTGGAGAAGTTCTGCTGTTTGGGCTAAGGCTGACTCTACTTGGGGGTTGAAATTTACCCGCAAATATGGCAGTAATTCTTGGCGAATGCGGTTGCGGGCATATTGCAAATCTTGATTGGTGGAATCTTCCCAAATTGGTAATTTAAACTCTTGACAAAATTGCTCTGTTTGTGTACGAGTTATTTCTAAAAGTGGGCGCACTAGCATAATGCCTGTAGTTAGAGGGCGTTGCCAAGTCAGGGCTTGTAAGCCATCAGCACCAGTACCGCGAATTAAATTGTAGAGAAGAGTTTCGGCGCGATCGCTTGCGGTGTGTCCTGTAACTATATATTGATAATTATTTGCTTTGGCGATCGCACTTAAAGCTTGATAGCGCCAATCGCGCGCAGCAGCTTCACTATTTACCGGAGCGATCGCTGTTTCTAAATAAAAAGATATACCCCAAGTTTTAGCTAAGTTTTCGACGTGATGAGCATTAGCTTGGGAGTCAGAACGCCAGCGATGATCACAGTGAGCAATACCTAAATCCCATCCCCATTTGGATTGTAAATCTAAAAGTAATTTTATTAAACATAAAGAATCTTGTCCGCCAGAGACAGCGATTAATAGCCGGTAGTTGCGCTCAAATAAGTGGCGCGATCGGATGGTGCGATGTATTTTGGCGTGTAAGGGAGTCCATGCCATTGCTTCTCATAGTTTTTGGATTTGACTTGCAGCTACAACTTCTTTAACAGTCACCGCTAGTTCTGGCAAGGTAGTAGAGAGAATGCGGTCATTACCCGTAAACTTTTGGACTTGATACTGACTGTCAACCAACTGATAAACAAAAACTGTGGGGAGTTTGGGATTACCGAGATAAGCACGAGAAGCGATCGCCAGATAATCTACAATCCAATACTCAGGGATACCAAGCCGATGATACTCATCTAATTTATCAACATAATCATCATCCCAGTTTGTTGAGGTGACTTCCACAGCAAGTTGAATCGGCTCAATCAGCGCCCCGTAGGCTAAAACATTACTGTTCCACTGTGAACCACTAACTACGCTCACATCTGGTTTTCTGCCTTGTTCTTGCCCAGCATCAGTAAACGTCCTAATGATAATATCTTTATCAGCAATATATTCAAGTCCCAAGCGTCTAATTTCATCATTGAAAGCAAGCATTAAAAACCTTGCCACATTCTTGTGCGCTCTAGTTGGTTCCACTGCTATAATCTCTCCGTTGATCAGTTCGTAAATGCCACCATCAGGGTATTGCTCTAGAAACTCTTCAAAACTTAGTTTTTTAACTGGAGTCTGAACCATATTGTTATCCTGCTAAAAAAGTACTTAAAGTAATTTGTAATTGATAATGACGCTCCTACATTGCTAACATAATTCGTAATTTTTGAAAGTCAGATTCAATCTGGGTTTCCAGGTTTGCATATGTTGGCTTATTTTAGGCAATTCTTGCAACACAAAGTAAATAATTTTGTAATCCTCTCTGTGTATGAGCGTGAACCTTATCCCCAATTAAACGCAAAATATACAGTATCTTGTATAAATTCGCAGGTGATTTTATGGCAGAAATTCAAATCGGAATTGAAGGTGAAGGCGCACCAGCAGCAGCCGAGGCTTTGCTAGAAATTCCTGGAATATCGGGAAGCTACGAAGTACCCACGTAAAGAGAGGGGACTCTCGCTGCCATTGCTACCATTATCGGCATTGTGCGAGTCTTTGATATTCGTGGACGAGTCTTTGATATTCGTGGACGAGTCTTTGATACTCGCGGATGAGTCTTTGATACTGATTAACGTACTGTGCAACTTCTTTCTCTCAAACCTAACCCCCAACCTCTTACCTACAAGGGACGCTACCGTGTTACACATATCTAGATGCTGTGTAAAATGTGATTTGATCCCCCTAAATCCCCCTTCTTAAGGGGGACTTTAAGAACTTTTTCCCACGTTTTCAAGGAGTGTAAAGGGATAAACACTAGAAACTATGACGAACAACCTCAACAGTAGCAATTTCCACTTACCTTACAATCCAAAGCTTGTAGAAAGAGCAAAAGAACTTCGCAAAAATATGACCCCAGTATAAAAAAAGCTGTGGTGTGAATATCTGAGTGATTTTCAATTTCGGGTTTTAACACAAAGACCAATTAATCATTTTATGGTTGATTCCTACTGTCCTACTTTACAATTAGTTATTGAAATTGATGGGGATAGCCATTTTACAGATGAAGGTCAACACTATGACATAGAGAGAACACATATTTTAGAAGGCTATGGTTTAAAGATTATTAGGTTTACAAATAGTCAAGTTTTAAATCAATTTGATAGTGTATGTCAGCAGATACAGGGTTTAATCCCTCCTAAACCCCCTTTTAAGGGTAAAATTTCTTAAAGTCCCCCTTTTTAAGGGGGATTTAGGGGGATCTAAAACGTTTTGTTACCGACCAGAGAACTTTTAAAACATCCTCTTAGATTAAATCAGGATCTACACCGAGCGATGTCTAACGACAAGCCGCTCCGCATCTACGCAATTGTTATGCTTTATTTCATTAATGCATTTTGATAGCAATTCAGGACAGAAAATTAGGATCTACACCGAGCGCAACCGTTGGACGCGTTGTAATTATTGTTTTGCTTGCTGTGCTTCTTGTTGAGCTTGTTTCATCTGTTCTTCTGGTGTTAAAAACCGTTCACCTTGCTCGTCATACCAATACAACCACTCGCGCTTAATGCCTAGATAAGTTCCCCGTTCCATGCCAATCGCTAAACCTATCTCTGGCAACCAAACGCGTAGGCATAGCCCGTCGTAGACATCGCCATCATGTAATTCATAAGCATTATTAACTAATTTGTAAACTTCTAAACGTGGCTTGTCGCAACGAAATGGGTTGTAAATTACATAATACAAAAACCCCAATCTTGCATACTCTGCTTTCTTAGTCGAGTACTCACCGCGATCTATCTGAGATACCACCTCAAGTACCAATATCGGTCGTTTCTTTTCTTCCCAAAGCACATAACTGGAGCGGAGATTTTCATCAAAAAATCGCTTAACGCCCAGACTCAAAAACGCATCTGGGACTATCGCTGGCAAACCTGGGTCGTAATAAATACCCATGCGAATACCAAAAAACCAATCCATGCGTTCTCCCCAAGCCATTGCTAATACGCTTCTGAGTAAATCGGGAATTGATTTTTGTAATTGATTATCTACTAGGGTATCGTCAGAGTCAGGTAGTTCTTTTGAAGAGGGCAAACGAGCTGATGGATCGTAATTTACCATAATGAATTTACCGTTCCTCAGTTATTAGTACATCTTTATTTTATAAATGAATCTTGATAGCAATTTAAATGAGAGAATCAGGATCTATGCCAAGCGATGTCTAACGACAAGCCGCTCCGTGTCTACGCAACCGTTCTCGTAATAATTGAGTTGCTTGCTGTGCTTGCTGAACTTTTTCTTCTGCTTGTTGAGCTTAATCGAGAGGCTCAGATCCCCGACTTGTTAAAGAAGTTGGGGATTTTTCGCTCATTGGGTATTAGTTTTCCACTTGTTTGAGTTTTTGAAAAATTTCATCCAGTGGTGATTCAGATTCATCAGGACAAAATTCTAAAGCTAGTCTAACTTTTCCTTTTTTCCATCCCTGAGTACTAAACTGCAAAACTTCACAATTTAATCCTTGAGTATACAAATTTACTTCATCTGTCTCTTCTGCTCCGATATATTCCTTAATTGCTGTAATTAAATCACGGACTTTAAAAGTTTTAGCAATATTTAACTTATTAAAAGTGTCTGGTTCTATAGACACAACTTCATCATGATTTAGTCTGTCAAATCCATCTTCCATAAAAATCCCCTCTCACTAAATCTATACTTTCCACAGATTTAGTAGTTCATCCGAAATAAAATGATGATTTTGTAGATTTAGTGCTACTCAATATAAAAATTAGTTATAGCGGTTCCCAAGTGCATGAGGTACATATCAAAACCTCACCCCGATAAAGCTGCGCTTCGTCGGGGTGAGGTTAAATTCTACCTGATTCTTATTAGGAAAGGCTATATTAAGGTTCTTAGAAAAACCAACCATAAGAATGCAAACCTTTACCCAAAAGATTCACACCTAGATAACAAACCCAAACGACAACAAAGCCGGTGGTGGCTAAAATTGCGGGACTACGACCTTGCCAACCGCGAGTGATGCGGGCGTGAAGGTAGGCGGCGAAAACTAACCAGGTGATTAATGCCCAAGTTTCTTTAGGGTCCCAACTCCAGTAGGAACCCCAAGCTTCGTTAGCCCAAACGCCACCGGCAATGATCCCAATTGTCAGCAGGGGAAATCCTAGTCCGATGATGCGATAGCTGATATTGTCGAGGGTTTCGGCAAGGCTAAGGCGCTGGGGTGAAAGAGGTTCCGAATTTTGGATTTCGGATTTTGGATTTTGGATTGGGGTTGTTGTGACTAAACCCAAAACAGCAGTGTTACCGTTACCGTTACCGTTGGTACTACTTTCAAAACGAGCAAAGCCATTATTTTCGACAAGAGGAGCTGGTGGTTGAGAAATTACCTCAGATGCTTTGTGCAAGCGGTAGCCGTTGCTGCGATAGCCACCAGTACCTACAGAACTACCTTGTAGTTGGATGTTTTGACCACGAGTCACAATTAAAAAAGCGATCGCTAATAACGAACCCACCATTAAAGCAGAATAACTCAACATCATGACACTGACATGCATCATCAGCCAATTTGACTTCAAGGCAGGTACTAGGGGTTCTGACGTTTGCATCTGGGATGGTAATGTCAAGGTAGCAAAAGCAGCGATCAACATTGCCACAGGAGCTGTAACAACTCCTACTAAGCGACTACGGCTACTATTTTCGGCAATCAGATGGACGGCCGTAATTCCCCAAGTTAAGAAAAACAGAGATTCATATAGATTACTTAAGGGAAAGTAACCAGCTTCTATCCATCGTGCGCCTAATAGAGTAGCTATGCACAAATTAGCGATCGCCATCCCAGCTGTCCCCAAAGCGGCTAGATAAGGCAGATTTGGAAAAGCCGCTCCCCCCCAATACACCAGCATTGTCAGGAATAATATGGCAAAGGAGGCATTGTCCAGCCAGTTCTGGAGTACAACCAGGTTCATAAAGTGTTCTCTCCGTGGATGATTTAAAATACGATTCTCACTGTTCTGATCCTATATGTTTACAGGGTCATGAAGCAGGGAAAATGGGAAATTGGGTATTGGGCATTGGGTATTGGGCATTGGGCATTGGGCATTGGGCATTGGGCATTGGGCATTGGGCATTGGGCATTGGGACTGAATTCTTCCCAATAAAGAATCCCTAATCGCTAACTCCTAACTCCTAACTCCTAACTCCTAACTCCTAACTCCTAACTCCTAACTCCTAACT
>NZ_JAQYWQ010000130.1:4533-17503 GCF_029379315.1 Nostoc sp. S13 | reverse complement strand
GTACAGAATACCTTTCCTGTATTCTGACGACTGGCACCTTTATTCTGTTCGATAATTAGGAGTTTTGAAATAAACTACCCACCACCATACTGCTTTTAGCGGTATGGTGCAAACTTTAAACGCCCAAACTTTACTCGACTAAGTATTTAATTGCTACGATTTTTAGGGACTTTCAAATAAAAAAATATCTAACTAACTCTTGTGGGGTAGGCGTCTCGCCTGCCCTATGAACTGGGCGCTCACGTTACCCACCCCACAAGATTGAATAATTTATTTCTTGGAGTTCCCATATTAACAAATCTACTTTATTATATAAATCAATATTTTTGCGAGCAGAATATGATCTTTATGTATTTTACTTTGGACGAAAAGTGGGAAAATGTCTCGTAATAAGTAGTACTTACAAATAATGACAGTCACTAATGCCAGTCACCAATAGGTTACATGCGCTTCCTTCCAGAGCGCACTGGAGCCAAAAAACTCCTCAACCGAGTTCATCATATGGACAGTCGCACCAATCGCTTACATACGATTTAGATGGATGGTGGGGATCGAGGAGAAGACTTTATGCGTTGGGTGATGGATGTATTTCGGTCGATTGTCGAGGTGTCAAGAAACCTTTTGCTGTTTCTGGATAAGTTTTAGTAACACAAATGTGTAATTAATCAGGAGAACATCCTTATGTCTAATCAAGATGTCGTTAAGAATCAAGATGTCGTTAAGTTTGATGATAACTTTTATCTCAAACACGAGAGCGGTAAATACTGGATTGCGGTTGACCAAGGACGCTACAATTGGCCGAAGTTGGGTCAAGAGAAAAAAAAAGTAGTAAAACTTAAACTTGTGGGTGGCAATGGCGAGGTTCAATCCAACAGCCGCATCAAAATCACAACGACAGAATCAGCAATAGGCAACAATAATGTTTTGGGAGCTTTTGCGGATAGCCATGATTGTTACTATTGGCAAGATGGCAATGATGAGGATAAACAGAGCTGGCAGATTACTAAAGCGGATGGCGATGCAGGTCCAATTCACTATGGCGATCGCGTTCGCATCAGCAACATCTCCTACAGTAATCAAAGCCTAGCTCCCGATACAAAGTACGATGGTTATATAACTACCGTGGAAAATGCTAGCGACTCATGGATCTTAGCACCTGCTGCCGCCGTAGAGGCTTCTTTCAGAGGTTTAGACGATAATGGGAAACATGATCCGGATGAAGTAAGTGATGGAGAGGATGATGATAATGATGTTCCTACTTGGTTTTAATTCATCTGTACTACCGTGTTTTTCTCGTTCGTCGTCATGGTTTTGCGTCGTGTTGCGTTTTTGACGGCGACGACGCCGAATAAGTTCCGGCTCTACCCCGGAATTCATTTCCTCTCAAAGCTGCCTTTCCTCCCGTCTAGGATACTGATTTGCCCGGATGAATTGCTCTGCAATTGACCTCACAACGGGGCTTTCCATTACCTTGCACCGTGATCGGGAGTTCTTGAGCAGGGGGCAGGAGACAAAGGAGGGGGAACTGGAAAATTTGCTCCCCTCTCCTACAATTTTGGCAGAGGGGCTGGGGGTGAGGGCAAAACCTCGAACCAAGCAGATTTTCCTTTAAGTTAACCAAGAAGAATAAAGACGCCAGTCGTCAGAATTCAGCTTTATGTTAAGGCACTGGGTGGCAAATCGAGGTTATATAGCAAGCGGATTTATCTGTCCAGAAGAAGAAATCTTAGCAACTTTATTGAAACTCCTGAATTCATTCATGGGGTTATTCTGAATTCTGACTCCTTCTCATACCAATGTATATCTGTACACCTTTACAGGCGTTCAGGACTTGCTAGTGGTGACTGCTTCGTTTAAAACTAACTCTGGTTTTGGTGTCTCCTCTTCTTCTTCTGGCAAACCGTAAATTGACCTGTACAGCTTCACGTACTCTTTGGCAGATTGATACCAACTAAAATTTTCACTCATGCCGCGTTTTTGTAGTTCTTGCCATTGCGGTTTGAAACGGAAACCTTCCCAAGCCCGAATCATACAGGTGAAAAGGTCTAGCGGTTCATAGCGGTCAAAGCAATAACCAGTACCTGCGGCATTTTCGGGGTCGTGATGGGTTACGGTGTCAACTAATCCACCTGTGCGGCGGACAATGGGCACAGAACCGTAACGCAAAGCCATCATTTGGCTAATCCCGCATGGTTCAAAACGACTAGGCATCAAGAAGGCATCAGTACCAGCGTAGATCCGGCGAGACAGGGCATCGTTATATAGTAAATAAGTTGCCATGCGTCCGGGAAAGCGAGATGCTAATTGCCACATCTGAGTTTCATAGTAGCGATCGCCTGTTCCTAACAGCACAAACTGTGCATCTGTATAAGATAGGAAGCGATCGAGGATTTGTAATATCAAATCAATGCCTTTTTGTTCCACTAATCGGGTCACAATCCCAATAAAAAAGGCTTTGGAGTTGACTTCTAACCCTAGTTCTTCTTGCAAAGCAATTTTGTTGGACTTACGTTTATCTAAAGTATCAGTACTGAAGGTTTGAGTTATATATTTGTCATCTACTGGATTATAAACTTCAGTATCAATACCATTGATAATCCCAGATAATTTCCCGCTAATAAAGGATAGCAAACCTTCTAATGTTTCACCGTAAGTAGGCGTCTTGATTTGCTCGGCATAGGTGGGCGAAACTGTATTTACCTTATCGGCAAATTGCACTGCCGCTGCCATTGTGTTGTGTCCTTGCATATACCAGGGACACCAAGTAATTCTCTCTAAATACCAACGCCACGGTCCTTGATAAGCCAGATTATGAATGGTAAAGACTGTGTTGATATCAGGATCTTGGTGCATCCACACGGGAATCATTCCCGTGTGCCAATCGTGGCAATGGATAATTTCTGGCTTCCAGTAATTCCAGGCAAACTCGGCTGCACCATTAGCAAACAAAGTGAACCGCCAATCTTCATCATCTCCAGAATAAATGCGGCGGGGCATGAAGGCGGGATGTCCAAATAAATACAAAGGAACATCAGTACCAGGCAGAACACTTTCGTATACTGCAAAGTGCTGAAACATGGCATCTCCCCACCAGATGGGTTCTTGGGGAATTTCCATTTTGTCTGGCAGGAAGCCGTAGTAAGGCAAGAATATCCGCACATCATGCCCCATTTCTCTCAGGACTTTGGGTAATGCCCCGACAACATCACCCATTCCTCCTACTTTCGCAATGGGTGCTGCCTCTGCTGCAACAAATAGAATCCGCATGGTAATTTTTGCTTCCCTGAGATTGTCAAATTAACTCTATGATCCCGACCAACGCGATTTGTCGCGTCTGGCACATATGAGAGTGCAACGGCGATCAATTCTTATCTAATCACATCGGCTTGCCTAATTGCTCAGGAACCGCGCTGAATCACCGCAAAAATTTCTGACAAAATTTCTTGCGCTCCCTGTTGCCGCAACAGTTCTGCTAGTTCTATGCCTAGCGCTTCGGCATTGTTGGCAATCCCTGTGACGGTATCTTTTACGAACTTTTGACCATCTACACTGGCGACTATACCTGTTAAAGTCAAATTTTTACCAGATATTTCTGTATTTACACCGATAGGTACTTGACATCCGCCCTCTAGAGAGCGTAAAAAAGATCGTTCGGCAAGACAGCGATCGCGTGTTTGGGGATGTTCGATCGCTTTGAGTAGAGATAGCAATTCACTATCATCAGTACGGCATTCTATCCCTAAAGCTCCTTGTCCAACGGCGTGGAGGGAGATTTCTTTCGGTAGGACTTGATGAATGCGATCGCTCATTTCCAATCTCTCTAAACCTGCTGCTGCCAAAATCAGGGCATCGTATTCGCCTGCATCCAGCTTTGCCAATCGTGTAATCAAGTTTCCCCGAACATCCTTAAATGTAAAGTGGGGGAAGTGGTGGCGTAACTGTGCTAACCGCCGCAGCGAAGATGTACCAATTACTGCACCTTCTGGCAATGTATCGATTTGTTTATCTTTGTGCTTTTCATGCACCACTAATGCGTCTGCTGGGTTTTCCCGTTCCGTAATTGCTGCCAGTGTTAACCCTTCTGGTAAATGAGTCGGCAGATCCTTGAGAGAATGAACCGCAAAGTCAATCTCTTGATTGAGCATTCCGACTTCAAGTTCTTTAGTAAAAAGTCCTTTATCGCCAATCTTAGCTAATGCTACATCCAAGATTTTATCGCCTTGGGTAGACATGGTATGGACTTCAAAAGTGATATCAGGAAAGCTTTTCTGGAGTTGCTCTTGTACCCAGTAGGTCTGAACCAGAGCAAGTTGGCTTTTGCGTGAACCAATCCGAATAGTGCGTGGGGGACTAGAAACTACTGAAGTCATAAAACAATATATCAAACGAGGCGATAAATTCACTCTGATCTAGACTACCGTAGTCAGGGACTCATACGAATTTTGGGTTTTGGATTTGGGATTTTAGATTACAATTCTTTACCAAAAGCTTGCTTGAAGAATCTTATTACTCTGTGTTCTCTGCGCCTAATAAGGTTAAAGAAATTACTTTTAAACCGCACAGACGCAGAGAGGGCTGAGAGAAAAAAGAGATTTTACCAGTCACCTTAAAAGGGCTAGTTCTGAAAGTAAAACAGTCGCAGAGTAAGGATTGAGAGCGTATTCCACAGGTGAAACGACATCTCCAAAAAAGGTTATTTTTAGGCGATCGCAATTTATAGTAGGACTTACGCATTGACAGTACTACATTGTTCTAACTGAGGGTTTCAGTTTCATCAACGACAAATAGTCTACCTGCCTGACGAATAGCTTCGGGTTTGTGAATTTGCAGGAAACTTAACACTCCGATGCCCAGGAATATCCAAATCAAGACGATAACTGGTGCTAAGTGAAGCGGTGCTGGTGGAGGCGGATAAAGAGTGCCAATTAAAACACCACTAATTGCGATTATCGAGAGCCAAGGTAGTAGAGTATGACGCAACCAACCAAAGCGATTCGTAGAGTTTCGCTCCAACTGAGCGCGGCGTTTTGTCGAGAAATATCGAAAACACGCCAAACTAGTCAATCCATAAATCGCTAAGGCAGCCAGCGTTAAGACTGTACCCAGAAAGGCAAACGCCTGAATCGGTGTCCACAGCATTCCCAAGCCCAGCCCCACAAACGCAGAACTGCCACACAACCCAAGAATGGCATTTGCCGGTGTGCGATAGGTGGGATGAATGTGCGCCAACCAACGGGGAAATAGTTCTTCTCGACTTATGGCATAGACAATCCGAGCAGCACTATTGAGAAAGGCAACGGCACAGGCATATCCAGCCATAATTCCGGCAAAATCAATCAATAAGGCGAACCCATTGCCCCAAACGTGACGCGCAATCGTATCGAAGGGGGCACTATCTTGGGCAAAGGCTGCCATGTTATGGATGCCATATCCCACCGTTGCTACATATGACATCAGCACATAGAACACGCCGACTAAAAGTAGGGTGATCACCGTCGCTTTTGGAATTGACTGTCGGGGGTTTTGAATTTCTTCACCCAACGTGGTTGCGGATTCAAACCCGACGAAACTGAGGATGGACAAAATCACACCGGCAACCAGGTTGTTCTGCTGTGGTAATCCCGTTAGCGTGAAGGGTACGAGCGTCAGTTGTCCGGTTTTGCCAGCTTGTATGAACACGATGAGCGCAAGCAACAGACAAACGCCGAGTTCAAACATCAATAGCGTCAGATCCAATTGCAGCGAGAAGCGAATGCCGCGATAACACACTGCCCCGACGATGAAAGTGAACAAGCAATACCATACTGTCCAGTCTAGGTGTACGCCAAACCAGTGCAGCAAGAGGTCTTGAAAATTCGCACTCATTATTAAAAGGACAAAGGCAATAGCGACACCAAAGGAAATTAAACTCAACCAGCCAGCGAGAAAGCCCCAGCGCACTCCTAATCCTTGAGTCACAAAGGTATACAACGAGCCACTCGTGGGGAACTCGGCTGCAAGTATGCTGATTTGATCAGCAACCAGCAGAGCCACCCCAAAACCAATGATGTAGCACAACGGCATTGCTGCACCGACGAGTCCCGCTTGTGGAATGCTATTAAAAAAGATAGCACCCACCGGAGACATCGCCGCTACTGCCATGACGATCGCATGGCGCAATTGCAGTGTATTGGGTTGCAGCTTTGGGGGTTCGCTCGAAGAATTTGTCGCAGGTGTCATATCCGAGGGTATTTTATTTGCTGATACTGCTTATCATCCATTAATGGAAAAATGAGCGCAACTTATTGTCCGAACGCTGTGATTTTGTTACATTCAACTAGTCGCGAACGTTGATAAACTGGATGTAGGACTTTCGGAGTGGCAGAAGTCATGAGTCTTGCAAAATCTGCATCTCTAACCTTAGAGGAGTTTCTGAAATTACCAGAAACAAAGCCTGCAAGTATTTATATTGATGGTGAAATTAGCCAGAAACCAATGCCGAAAACCCGCAACTCCCGACTTCAAGCTAAGTTGATTAATGGGATTAATGAAGTCACAGAGAAAAAGCAAATCGCTTATGCTTTTCCGGAGTTGCGTTGTACTTTTGGTGGTCGGTCAACTGTTCCAGATGTGGCGGTTATTTATTGGCAACAAATTGAGTTTGACAATAACGGAGAACCTGTAGATGATGTGCTAATTGCTCCGAACTGGACAATTGAAATTCTCTCTCCAGATCAGAGTTCCAATCGAGTTATAAGCAATATTTTACACTGCCTAAAATATGGTTGTCAGTTGGGATGGTTGATTGATCCTGATGACCGCTCAGTTCTTGTATTTAAACCAGATCAACAACCAGAATTTTGTCATAGAGAAGATAGCTTGACTGTTCTAGATGGTGTTGATTTAGAGTTAACAGTAGAACAGGTATTTGGCTGGTTAAAGATGAAAGCATAGTGAACAAGCCATTACAGCAGTTTTCTTTTGCATGAAGTAGCAAGCTCCGCTCCTGAATTCTGACGAATGTATTCTTCTTCAAATCTCACCGATTAATACCACTGCAAAAGAAGCTTATATTAGTCTGCAAGTTGTTCAACAGTTGATAACTTTTGATAAGCTTTAACAAAATCACTGTTAAAAAATCTAAAAATTTTAGTAAATATACTCACTGCATTTAGCATCCTTGTATTTTTAGATAAATCTAGTTTTTTGGATATTTGTAAAGTGTCGGGGAGTATAGTAGATGAAGATACTGGTACTGAGTTGGGAGTTTCCGCCAAGGATTGTTGGAGGAATTGCGCGGCATGTAGCGGAGTTGTACCCAGAACTGGTAAAGCTAGGGCATGAAGTCCACCTAATTACGGCGGAGTTTGGTCAGGCATCGATGTATGAGGTAGTTGAGGGAGTAAAGGTGCATCGGGTGTCAGTCGGACATAGTAACGACTTTTTCCACTGGGTAGTCAATCTCAACCTGAGTATGGGAGATCACGGTGGTAAGTTGATTCTAGAGGAAGGATCTTTTGATTTAATTCATGCACATGATTGGTTAGTCGGAGATGCCGCGATCGCTCTCAAGCATAATTTTAAAATACCCCTAATTGCCACAATTCACGCTACAGAATACGGACGCTATAACGGTATTAACACAGACATCCAAGGCTATATAAATGGCAAAGAAAACTTGCTGGCTTTCAACGCTTGGCGAATTATCGTTTGTAGCGAATACATGCGCCAAGAAGTAGAACGAGCGCTACACAGTCCTTGGAAGAAAATCGATGTCATTTATAACGGTATCCGAGCCGAAAAGAAACAGCATCACGTAGATTTTCATGCTCAGGATTTTCGCAGACAATTTGCCACAGACGATGAGAAAATCGTTTACTACCTTGGTCGCATGACCTACGAAAAGGGTATACCTGTATTACTCAATGCCGCACCCAAAATACTTTCTCAAATGGGAGGTAAGGTTAAATTTGTAATCATTGGTGGCGGCAATACTGACCATCTCAAGCGCCAAGCCTGGAATTTAGGAATTTGGCATCATTGCTATTTCACAGGTTTTGTCTCCGATGAATACTTAGATAAATTCCAAACTGTCGCTGACTGTGCCGTTTTTCCTAGTCTTTACGAACCCTTTGGGATTGTGGCTTTAGAAAGCTTTGCTTCTCGTGTTCCTGTAGTAGTTTCTGATACTGGTGGTTTTCCAGAAGTGGTGCAACATAGCAAAACAGGTATTGTGACTTGGGTGAATAATCCCGATTCTTTAGCTTGGGGAATTTTGGAAGTGTTGAAAAATCCAGGTTATCGGCAATGGCTGGTAGATAATGCTTATGAAGATTTAGAGCGGCGCTTTAGCTGGCCGAAATTAGCCAAGCAAACCGAGGAAGTTTATCAGCGAGTTGTGCAAGAGCGATCGCAAATTGCCTGGTAAGACAGATCCCCAACTGGGCGATCGGCTCAATTCGACTTACCCATATTCTCTATCTCCATAACATCCTCTAACTCTGATACCATTTTCTGTAATTTCCTGCTTGCTAAAAAAATTAGTCGAATAGAAATTAAGTACTTAGAGAAGGAAGAGTGAAATGGGACTTAGCGACGGACTTTTGAACCCGACCAAAAAGGCTATGGTCATAAATGACTGTTGCAACATGATAGAAGGACAGCTTGCCTCCAAATCAGGGATGAGCGGCATCGCTTTGAAAACTGCCTTCGCCGCCCTGAAGGGGGTGAAGCCAGGGTATATCCCCTACGTGGTTGAGCAAATCCTGCCGCAGTGCTTCACAGCACTTGATCCCATCTGGAGTCAAGGCGTAGAGAAAGGCGATCCAATTGAACACCTGAGTGCGAATCGCACTCATACGGCAGACGCGTTACTGGGTGTCACCGATGCGAGAGTCAAGAACGCAAAGCGCCAAATCGTCCGAGGAACCTATGAAAAACTTCGCGGTTCCGCCAAAAAGCACGTAGAAGAAGCAGTGCCAGACTTAGCAAAAGTAATCGATAATTACACTAAGGTCTGAGCCAGAAGGGAAAAATTATCATAAACGTATGCCGCCGTTCGACGCGTCGGTGGCTGGCATACGGGGCAGATATTAGATCGTGTCCGGTTAAAGACTTATCAATTTAATTTCCTGATATATACCGAGTAAGCTTGAAACAAAAAAGAATCAGAAACTATCTGAATTACTGTATTAATCGGCTTACAAGTTATGAAAAAAGTTACCGTTTATCGATACCGTACTTATGGACTAATTGGGTTAATATCCTTAACCGTCGTATTAAGTACAACTACATCCGCTCTAACACAGTTAGCAGGCGATTCCCCAATTGGGCAAACTCCTATCCCTGCTTCTAACTTAATCTGGCCGACTCAAGGGTTTATTTCTCAAGGCTTCCGCAAATATCAACATGAAGGAATTGATATTGCAGGGGCAGCTGGAACTCCGATTGTTGCTGCTGCATCCGGTACAGTTGTAAAAGCAGGTTGGGATGATTGGGGATTAGGCAATGCCATAACTATTAAACATCTCGACGGCAGCATTACTGTTTATGGTCACAATCGCCGTTTGTTGGTGAGCAAAGGTCAACAGGTCATTCAAGGTCAAATTATTGCCGAGATGGGATCTACGGGCAATAGTACAGCACCTCATCTGCACTTTGAAGTTCATCCAAATGGTCGAATAGCAGTTGACCCCCTTCGTGTATTGACATCCTTAACTGCAAGTGTTAGCCCTGGTTCTAGAGTTCAGCAAGTGGATAACCCGAACCGCCCAGTCTCGCCATCCCCACTAGCAAAGCAAATTTCACTTTCACAGCCAATTCCCATAGATTTTGCACCTGTTAGCAGTGATATTAAATGCAATGGAGTTACCATGATTGAGGGTGAGACTGCAAGTATTCGTATAAAAGTCTGTGAGGAAAATGGTCAGCTATTTTATATTGGGCAGTTAAAGCAAGACCCAAGTAAGCCGATAAAAATAGCAGCTTTGAATATTGGTAAAGGCAGATATCGAGCAGATAATGGGAGTTTTTATTATTTAGTTAGCCCTGAAAAAGTTGAAGTTTGGCGAAATAGCAGTCGGATTCGTTCTGACAGTTTTTATAGTTTAACTAAATCGCCATAAAGTCCCCGATTACAGCAAGAGTTAGGAGTCAGTAGTGTTTCCCATCAAGGAAGCGTCGCTAAAGATTTGAAATCAGAAGTTCTACCCCATTCATCAAGTCAGACTACCAATGCAAACCAACAATAAATCAAATCCAAGCGATTCATCGCAAGTATCGTCTCAAACACATCGTCAAAACATTCTGCCCACTGCCCCATTACCGGAATCTATTAGTAAAAATATTGAGACAATCATCGCATTGCACAGACGTCACGAAAAAGACATACCACAACACCAGCGGCTTGTAGAAACGGTAACTAGCTTTTTTGGTCGTCCTGCATTCCTATATAGCATCGTGCTTGGGATTATTCTGTGGGTAACACCCAATGTTTTACCACGACGTTTAGCCATACCAAGATTTGATCCTGTTCCATTTCCTTGGTTACAATTTTCACTGACTACGGGTTCATTATTGGTGACAACAGGGGTGTTGATTAAACAAGAGCGACAAGAAAAGTTAGCAGAGCAACGGGCGCAGCTTAGTCTTCAACTCAACATGCTCTCTGAGCAGAAAATCGCTAAACTCATTAGTTTAGTTGAGGAATTACGCCATGATATCCCTAATGTCAAAAATCGCTCTGATCCAGAGGCTGAAATGATGAAGTCCCCTACTGACCCGCACGCAATTATAGATCTATTAGAAGAGACTTTAGCAACCGAGTTAGCAAGTTTATCTCAGCAAAAAACATCAATTGAAGAATAATAAAGCAAGCTTAGTCAGGCTCTTTACCAACACCTACCCATTTACACACTTGGTAAAAAAACTAGTCTGATTACTTAAAATTTTTCCTTAGCAGCTAACATCTGTAAAATCTTTTCTACATGATCCAACTCTCCAACGATTCGCCGAATTGGGTGAGGCCAAACTTTCACAAGGGTAGGAGTTGCAGAAACCTGATTGAGTTCTGCTTGTTCTGGATGAGTTAAAACATCAATCACCTTCAGAGTATAAGGGTGTCCGAGCGATCGCTCTAATAATTCGTGTAAATTTTGCAGAATGCGTTCAGTAGTACTGCTATGTCCTGCAACAAACAAGCGCAGAACATAACCTTGTGTGATCGCTTCCTTTTTTTGTACTATTACTGGTTGGTGGTATTTTGGCACAGGTTCAGAAAGGTCTAGACGGACAATTAAATCGTGATCCTCCCAAAGCTGCGGGAATGACGAACGATAAGTTGTTAATACCATGCGATCGCACAACCCCTCCTGCCAAGGAGCTGCTTGCCATAGTAACTCCCCTGTGCCAAAAATGGAATTAAGCAAAGTTTGATGTCTAATTACAGCCGGATAAGCTTCAGCAAAAGTTCGCACTTGTTGAGTGCGCGGATCTAACCAGTGGTCAATAGTCGCAGTATAACAAGGCACTAAAAAGTGCGGCGGCTCTGGCAAATCTAGGATTTCTTGCAAAGCCGAGCATAAATGCAAATGCCATCGACCTTGCTTGCTAGGGTCGATGCAATAAATTAAATCTCCTCCAGGTGTAAATAGCGCAATGCCTTTAAACAACTGGGGTGTAGATAGTTTGTTTGTCGTCAAGTTATTCACACAGGCTAGGAAGCTAAAAGTAAAAAATTCTCTCTTTTACCTTTTACCTTAGCTATAACCGCAACCAGGATCAGCTAAAAAATTGGGAACCGATTAAAATTGGCGTAAATCTCGTTATCAAGACTGAAAGGAAATACTCTTGCGAAGAAGAATTCCAACCCGCTTCTACGTCGCTAACGCTTCTCTACCCTGACAATTCAGGTTATGTGGAAAACCCCACGAAAAACCTAACCCCCTAACCCCCTTCCCGTCGCGGGAAGGGGGAAAATTCAAAGTCTCTCTCCTAAAAGCAGAGAGATAAAGAAGAGAGGTTTTCTACATATCCTGAAAAGTCAGTTCTCTACCAGAAGCGCAAGGGACACTATCGAGTGTCGATACGAGCTTCAACCGTACTTATACGGGGAAGCCACGCTAGGCGCAGCATCTCCGACAGGAGAATCGATTGAAACTCCCACTCCTAACTCCTAACTTTTAATATTTGATTACCCATGACGAAGGATGAAGTCTTAGCGGCTAATGCAGCTTTTTATCGAGCTTTTGAAAGAAAAGATATTGAGACAATGAGTGCAGTATGGTCACAAGGAACTGGTAGTTTTTGTATTCATCCTGGAAGTAATATACTGCGAGGTTGGAAAGAGATTCGCACTTCTTGGGAACAGATATTTAAAAATACCGCTTATATCGAAATTAACACAGATATAATTGCTACAGAACTAAGTGATAATATCGCCTACGTTGTGTTGAGAGAAAATGTGTTTCAAGTGGTAGGTGCGAGAAGACTTGAAGCACAATCAACAGCTACAAATATATTTCAGTTTCTTGGTGGTAAGTGGTATTTAGTTCATCATCACGGTAGCCCAATTTTGCGGTAGATTAACTACTAACCAATACTTCTCTACGAGAGGCTGCGCCAACGGCAACGCTCAGTACAAGTGCCCAATGACTAACGACTAATCAAATTTTGAAACTGTCTATCTTCTCGAGTATTGTCAAAATCAGTGTCAGTTTTTGCCATTTCTCGGCATTCAGGATTTAGGTTGAGAGCTTGTTGCAAATTCTCTATTGCCAAATCGATATTCCCTAGCAACCCATAACAGCAAGCTTTGTTGTACCAAGCATTGTCTTTATCAGGGTTAATTTTGATGGCTTGCTCGTAAGAGGCGATCTCTTCTTCTAATCTTCCCAAATCTCCTAGCGCAACGCCCCGATTGTTCCAAGCTTGGTGGTCGTCGGGTTTGATTTTGAGGGCTTGGTCAAAAGAGGCGATCGCTTCTTCTAATCTT
>NZ_JAQYWQ010000130.1:0-4523 GCF_029379315.1 Nostoc sp. S13 | reverse complement strand
GTCGGGTTTGATTTTGAGGGCTTGGTCAAAAGAGGCGATCGCTTCTTCTAATCTTCCCAAATTAAATAGCGCAATGCCCCGGTTGTACCAAGCATCCTGGTAGTCGGGTTTAATGGAGATTGCTTCGTCAAAAGAGACGATAGCTTCTTCTAGTCTTCCTAAATCATCTAGCGCAACGCCCCGGTTGTACCAAGCATCTTGGTAGTCGGGTTTGATTTTGAGGGCTTGGTCAAAAGAGGCGATCGCTTCTTCTAATCTTCTTAAATCATCTAGCGCATAGCCTTTGGCAAACCAGAGAGAAGAGGAATCAGGTGTGAAGGTGAGAGCTTTATTTAAGCAACGTAGCGCATCTTGATAGCGTTTTGAGTTGATTAAATTCCAGCTAAAACTCAACAGGGAAGCTTGAATTTCTTGGTGTTTCTCTGCTAGCTGTAAAATTAACCGGGTGAAGGGCAATGTGAATTTACCTGCTTCTACTTGCTTAGGCTTGGCCTCAATTTGCCCATCACGGGGTTCTAGGATGCGTTCAGCTGAAATCAGATAATTGATAGCCGTGCGTATTTGCCAATAATACCAAAGCTGCTGCCAAAAATTTCTCGCCGCTAACATTCGTGCAGTCGCCTCGACTGTGAAGCGATAAAGTGGAATGTCGAATTGTTGCAGCAAGTCCACGGCATCATAAATGTAGCGGCTCACAGAGTACTTTTCTACTGCCTTCTTGTAACGTTTTTCCCAAGTGTCTTTTAGCGTGTGGCGGTAATTTTTTACAGTCAAAGGCAAGCTTTCATTTTCCAGACGTTGGAGATTCTCGACTACATTTCTAAAAGTGCTGTCATTGCACCTAGCTAGTTCAGGATATTGCTCTGCTTCTGCTTTGATGTCAGTCTCACCAACCGTTGCTGCTAACATCGCAATGATGGCATCATCTTCTGGTTGCGGCAATTCATAAATTTGAAATCGGTTCCACAGCTTAAAATATTTATCCCATTGCAGTTTTTCCCAAGGACTGGGTTTTCCAGGATCTTCGGAGTGTGTTTCATTTCGTGCAGTGGCGATGACGCGGATTTCTGTGGGTTCGCATAACTCCTCATACTTATTCAAAGCTTGCAACAGCCTTTCTTGCAAAGGTACTTGAAACCGTTCTGCTAGACTTTTCTCCGCTTCTGGAGATATTTCGTGGCGGCTGGCATACATTTTCTGATTCAAATCATCAAAGAAAAACAGCAATTTGCGGTCTGTACCAATCTCTCTTGGCATAGCCGCAGGAATATCTAGCCATTCTCCTAATTTGAGGTAAAGCACCGTCCAGCCTTCTTGGTTGAGATGCTTTGCTAACTCTGCTGCTTCCCGCGTTTTCCCTAATCCCGTGCGTCCTAAAATCAATATCCAGCGATATTCTTCTAAGTGCCGCTTTAACTCATTGCGGATGTGACGATTTGCTACACGTTGTTGGTAAACTATGTTTCTATCAGCCAAAGGATCATTATCATTACCACCCAAAATCCGCTGCATCAGGTCTTGACTCTTCGGTGTAATCACCTCAAAGGCAAAAGTTTTCTCTGGAATGCGTCGCTGGCGGCGTGCCCAGATGATTCACCAGAAAACAACGACAATCGCAGGGAACTTAAATGAGAGCAGGATGTTAATAAACTCTTTATTGTTGGTGTAGAATTCTACAATTGGCTTAAGAAGGTTAAACACGCAGTTTATTGTGAGCGATCGCTACCTAATTGCTCCTTAATCACAGTGTAGTTCTTCTTAGCACTTGATATGAAGCCCTTAACTTGTAAAAATAACTGCTGATTTAGCCGTGTTTTAGTATTAGTGTAGCGATCGTAGTTAAGTTTTTGAGCAGATAACTCGAAACTCCGACCTCTAAACTCGGAACTCCGACCTCTGAACTTGGAACTCCGACTTTTGAACTCGAAACTTAGTGTTCAGAACTCAGAACTCCGACCTTTGAACTCGGAACTCCGACCTTTGAACTCGAAACTTAGTGTTCAGAACTCGGAACTCCGACCTTTGAACTCAAAACTTAGTGTTCAGAACTTGAAACTTAGTGTTCAGAACTCGAAACCCAAACCAGAAGCGCTATAGTTCAGCCTCCCAACTCCAAATGACAAATGACTAATGACTAATGACTAATCAACTCCACTGCATCTCGTCCATCGCAATTTTGTAAGTAAACTTTGACAATTTCTTCTTTAGCAGTAGGCAACTTCTTGCCAATAAAATCTGGGTGAATTGGTAATTCCCGATGACCCCTATCTACCAACACAGCTAAACGAATCACTTCTGGTCTACCGTAGTCGTTGACTGCGTTCAAAGCAGCGCGAATCGTCCGTCCTTTGAAAATTACATCATCCACCAGTACAACCGTTTTCCCGGTAAGGTCAAAAGGAATTTCGCTTTTTGCTGGAGTCCGTAACCCAATTTTATCAAGGTCATCTCGATAAAATGTAATATCCAAAGCGCCGACTGACACGGCGACACCTTCGAGCGTCTCAATCTGACGCGCCAACAATTCGGCTAATAACGCACCCCTGGTATAAATACCGAGAAGCACCAGTTGAGACAAATCACGCGTCCTTTCCACAATTTGAGAGGCAAGGCGAGTCAAGGTACGACGGATTTCTTCGGGTGAGAGAATTTCAACTACTTTGGCAGACATAGGGAGTGATAAGTTAAAAGTGATGAGTTAAGAGTTAGGAGTTTTTATTCTTAACTCCTGTACAGACGCGATTAATCGCATCTCTATCATTAGTACAGACGCGATTAATCGCGTCTGTACTAACTTTATATTTATCATTACCTATTTGGAAGTATTAAGAATATAGCGATCGCTATTCCTAACCATAGTAAAAAACAATATCGAGTCAGCTGCAAAGCATTCTGAATACAAGTTGCAGTAATGGGATAAATAGCATCTCCTAGCAGTGGTTTGTACTTAGCTACCCCGCGATACCAATTTGTACCCCCCATCTGCACACCCAAAAAAGCAGCATAGGCGCACTCACTCCAGCCAGAATTGGGACTAGGATCGTTAATTGCATCCCGACGACAAATTCGCCAAACGTGCATCGGTTTACCCGATAACAGCGCCAAAGTCACAACTGTTAACCGACAAGGTAGCCAAGTCAAACAATCTTCCAACCGCGCACAGAACCATCCCAAATAAGTATAGGGTGCTTCCCGGTAGCCCACCATTGAATCAAGGGTACTGCTGGCTTTATATGCTAAAGCCAAGGGAGTTGGCCCCACAACTGGCACAAAGACGCCAACAATTGCATAAAAAAGCGGAGCCATTACCCCATCGGTGGCATTTTCTGCAACCGTTTCTAAAACGGCTCGTGAAATTTCTGCTTGTGAGAGGTTTTGGGTATCTCGGCCAACGTAATTACTTAAAATCTTCCGCGCCTTTTCCAAATCTCCCGCTATTAACGGTTGTAAAACGGCCACTGCTGCTGTTCGCAAACTTCTGCCAGCAAAACAACTAGCCAAAAGAATGCTATCTATTGCAATTCCCAATAAAGGATGAACCCATCTGGCAATTTGAATAATCCAAAAGCCAACAAGACCACTACCAATTATTAAAATAATGCCTAGTACAATTCCGGCTAGGCGTTGTGTTAGAGAATTTTGACACAATTGGAGAAAAAATTTGGTCAGGCGAGAAATTATCCACCCCATAACTTGTACTGGATGAGGCCAATCCCAAGGATCGCCAATCAAGTAATCTAAAAGTGTAGCAATGATTAAAATATAAATGCTATTAGTCATAAATTAGGAGTCAAGCGTCAAAAGTCAATGGTAAATAGTCCAAATATTGACTCTTGACTAAATCACAAAACTAGCTTCTTCCCCAAGAGAAGCTTGCCAACTACGAGCATCGTAATAAAGGTCTGCCAGAGTAATACTGTACAAAGCTTCTTTGAGCTTTTGGTTGAGTCTCTGCCAAAGGCTAAATGTTACCCAATCTTCAGCTTGTGCAGGTGCTGGGGTGTGATGGGGTAAATGGCTAGTCTCGCCAACTGCTTCTAAAATTTGTCCTATAGATATTTGTGCAGGCTCTTTTGCCAATTGGTATCCGCCGATGCTACCACGAATTGATTTCACTAACCCAGCACGACGCATTTCTATTAGTAGTTTTTCCAGGTAAGGAGCTGGGATATCTTGGCGTTTGGCGATCGCTCTCACAGACACAGGCCCATATCTTGGCTGTAAACTTAAATCTAGCAACGCCTTCACACTATAGTGTCCTCTGGTAGTTAGTTTCATTTTGGCAAGCTTTGTTGTTTGTCCAAAGTCCGATTGTAAATAACTAATGATTAATGACCAATGACTAAGGATCAGTTTTGCTTATCATTCTATGACTCAGTTATCATCCTCAGCAACTAGACAACCTTTTGGGCGTTAGTTTATAAAACTTCAAACTTGTATAGTCTAGCAGTGATTCACAAACTATAACTATAGGACTCCTATTTGATTTCTGAACAAGACTAAGAGAGAATACGGAGAGGTTT
>NZ_JAQYWQ010000129.1 GCF_029379315.1 Nostoc sp. S13 | reverse complement strand
ATTGGGCATTGGGCATTGGGCATTGGGCATTGGGCATTGGGCATTGGGCATTGGTAAACAGTCAAAAGTAAATATTGGTTTACTCTTAACTGTTAACTGTTAACTGTTAACTCCTAACTAATCAAAAAAACTCATTAAATTGCATCTACCTTGAAAGCATTTAATACCTTTAACGCCGAACTGCGGCGCAACCTGCTTATTTTATTTACAGCAGGTTTATTATTCTGGTCGAGCATCGCTTCGCTCTTACCAACCCTACCGCTTTACATCGATGATGTGGGCGCAAGCAAACAAGAAATTGGGCTTGTGATGGGCAGTTTCGCTATTGGGTTATTGCTATCTCGCCCAATGCTGGGACGATTAGCCGATGAACGTGGTCGAAAAATTGTCTTGTTGATTGGTACGATAGTAGCTGCGATCGCACCCTTTGGTTACTTGGCAACCAAATCACTTTGGCTATTAATCTTGGTGCGGATTTTTCACGGCATTAGCGTTGCCGCTTTTACCACTGGCTACAGTGCCTTAATCGCAGATTTAGCGCCATCCGAAACTCGTGGTGAAATCATTGGTTACATGACCTTAGCAACTCCCTTGGGTTTAGCAATTGGCCCTGCCTTGGGTGGGTATTTAGAAGCTACAAGTGGTTACGGGATATTATTTCTCTTCTGTGCCGAATTGGGGTTTGTCGCCCTCTTGGGGATTGTTCAAGTCACTAATCCACCAGTGCAGACACAACAGCAAACTGAAGAAAACGAGCGCAACTTTTGGCAAATTTTGAGCAGTCCACAGGTAAAAGTTCCAACTATAGTTATGTTGTTGGTTGGTTTGTCCCTCGGTGCTGTACATACTTTTGTGTCGTTATTCCTCAAATCCACTGATGTGGACTTCAATGGCGGACTGTTTTTTACAGCTTCGGCAATTTCTAGTTTTAGTATCAGGGTGTTTGCTGGTAAGGCAAGCGATCGCTTAGGTCGTGGTTTGTTTATCACCTTTGGTATTTTTTGCTACTTTTTAGCGTTAATACTGCTGTGGCAGGCTGACAGCGCCATCGTGTTTTTACTGGCTGCGATCGCTGAAGGTGCTGGTGGTGGTACACTGATCTCGATGATGATCACGATGATGGCAGACCGCTCACTGCCAGAAAAACGGGGGCAAATTTTTGCTATATGTATAGCTGGACTTGACTTAGGGATTGCGATCGCTGCTCCGATTCTGGGTACTATAGCAGAACTTGTAGGCTACCGGAATATGTTTGGCTACGGTGCTGTGATCACTTCTGTGGCACTTATGATCTTCCTCACCCAATCAAGCAAAGACCTATCTAATTCCCTGCGCTTTGCACTAGGTCTAGCTCCAGATACCTACGCCTTGAACAATTTAAAAATTAGGAGTGAGGAACTTTAATTTCTCACTCCCAAATTTCAACTCTTAACTTTCAAAAACGGGCGAGGAGGGATTTGAACCCCCGACACCGTGGTCCGTAGCCACGTGCTCTAGTCCACTGAGCTACACGCCCTCATCGACAATCTATATTAACACGTTCTAATAAATGATGCAAGATAATTTTCCATGTAATTTTGCCAACTTAACCCATCTAGATCACCAAGGACAGGCACAGATGGTGGATGTGTCTGATAAAGTACCCACTATCCGCCAAGCAGTAGCCGAGGCCAATGTGCGGATGCTGCCAGCCACCTTCGCTGCTATTCAAGCCGGAAATGTCCCAAAAGGCGATGTGTTGGCAACTGCAAGATTGGCTGGGATTATGGCAGCCAAGCAAACAGCCACTTTAATTCCTCTGTGTCATCCCTTGCCTTTGCAAAAAATCGCAGTCGAGATTATACCCGATCCGCAACTACCTGGTTATCAAATTCAAGCCACAGTCAAAACCAAAGCTGAAACTGGTGTAGAGATGGAAGCTTTAACTGCCGTTTCTGTGGCTGCCCTGACTCTATACGATATGGCAAAAGCCTTAGAAAAGTCGATTCAAATTGAATCGATTCGTTTAATCAGTAAAAGTGGCGGGAAATCAGGAGATTATTAAGAGCCAGAGCAATAACAATTCAAAATTCAAAATGACGCTCTCTACGAACGCGAATAGCGTGTCGAAGACAGACGCTCTAGCTTGCTTCTGGGTAGGAGTACGCGGACTCGCTGTCCGTGGCGTTTACAAAGACACGCTCAAAAACCAAGTCGATGCTTCCGCTAAACAACTGCTTAGGGACTGACAAATAAAAAAATACTCAATTACTTGTTGTGGGGTGGGCGACACGAGAGCCTGTAGCCAAGGGTGGACAAGATGTCCACCCCACAATATTGGATAATTTATTTGTTGGAAGTCCCTTAACGGTAAACACTTGCAAAACAAGCTGATGTCCAAGGTTGCGAATGTTCTGTTTCGAGAGTTATCGCTCATGCCCAAAAGCTCTCAACTGTTTAATTTGATCCTTGATTATCAGGAAAAATCTTTACTTAAAATTGAATCTATCAAAATAGGGAATTTCTTTAACAACTTATGACGCAAAAACCTCTATCTAGAGAAGGATATGGCTAATCAGCTAAATGAAGTAAAAATAATGTACTAAATCACATGAGATTGTATTCAATGAAACTGAATTATTTTACAAAACAGCTCTCCACAGTAAAACGCTGGATGGCTACAACACTGTTTTGTATGTTAGCGATCGCTTTCGTTTGGCAAGGTGCATTTTTATCGAACACTTCAGCAATGGCTGCTCCTACTGCCACCTTGATCGCATCAGCAGACGCAGGCGATAAAGTTCAAGAAAAAACCAGTAAGGATGCTGGACGAGCCAAAAATTTCATTGATGATACGGCAGATAAAGTTAAGGAAGCTGCCAAGAGCAACGCCAGTAAAGTTGATGAAGCAACAGACAATGGTAGTTTTGCTGAACGCAAAGCCAAGAAAGATGCAGCTACAATTCAGAGAAGAGCAGACGAAGATTCGACTCGCACTAAAGAAGCAGTAGATAAGACAAAGAATGTTGTTGAACGCGCTGTTGATAGCATCAAGGATGCTTTTGGTAACTAGAGAAGACATCTACTGAAAATAAGGTAGGCACGATTCGTGAATTGTGCCTACCAAAGACTTCGAGCAATGCAAAATTAATTTCTGGAGATGGCTATTGCTAACACCAGAAAATTTTCTTTTTGTCAATAAATAGTAGGGTTAACTACGCTTCCTGATTAAAGTTAGCCCATCCGCGATCGGTAGAACGGTGATATCAATCCGTTCATCTTTGTAAAGTTTTTCATTCAGTAATCGAAGGGCTACGGTTTCAGTATCTTGATATTCGTGATCAATTACCCTCCCAGACCAAAGCACATTATCAATGATAATTAATCCGCCAGCATGTATTAACTGTAGTGCCCGTTCATAATAATTGAGATAATTTTCTTTGTCTGCATCAAGAAAAATCAAATCAAAAGTTCCGGCTTCAGAGTTGCTTAATAAAGCATCTAGTGTCTGTAGTGCGGGGGCAACCCGCAAGTCAATTTTGTTGGCTACGCCTGCTTGCTGCCAATAGCGTTGAGCGATATTTGTCCATTCTTCACTAATGTCACAGGCAATAATCCGACCTTCAGGTGGTAACGCTAAGGCAAACCAGAGTGCGCTGTAACCAGTAAACACACCGATCTCAATGATTTTTTTGGCATTTATCAACTGAGCAAGAAACGCCATAAATTGACCTTGTTCGGCTGGAATTTGCATCCTAGCATCTGGCAATTTTACTGTGTCTTCCCGGATTTGACGTAAAATATCAGATTCGTGTAGTGAGATTGTTAAGATATAATCACGTATCACTTCAGGTATTTGCCAATTTTTCAGCATTTCAATCTTTCCTCAAAAGTTAGATATTTGATAGAATAACTGCTCGATATTTAGGGAACAGAAAAATTTTACTCCGATATGCGATCGCTTAGTTTTCTAATTTATAAAAGGGGTTTTCGGGCGATAGAAGGGTTGTTTGCACCTGAGCGTTACAGAATTTTGCTAACATTTGGGCCACGGAATTTCGAGTTGTAATAGCTCGGTCTTCGCTGTTTTCTCCGAGAGCATCAATATTCATTACAATCACTTGAGTTGTTTCTGTAATCCGGGTTTTATGTCCATTGCGCCAATTCCAGCGACGACACATCACTTCTCCTGACTCAGCAGCAACATAAATTACTTCCCCAACATCAGGATTTTCAATGGTTTCTGGTAGTCCTATCGGAGTAAAACGTTCATTGCCATTGCTATAACGCAGTTCTAAAAGAGTTCCTGCACTTGCTAAGTCATCTCTTCCTACAGGAATGACATCTCGGATAGAGTTGATATTCATAATGGCAACGACCTTATTGATAAAAGGAATAGACGTGCCTGATTTTTGAACTCGTTTGAGCAAATTGCGATGAGCTGGGATAAATTTATTGAAATTTGAGCCAAATTGACGATGAGCTTCATCCCAATCAGTAATCCGAGGATCTGTTTTTAAATCAATGGGATGCACAGATGCTTGACTAATGACTTCATTGAGCGTATTTTCTAAGCTCTCCGAATGCCCTTGGTTTTGTAGTTGTGTTGCAATGACGATTCCTCGGCGAAAGGTGGGATAGCTATTGAAGATTACTTCATCAATACGGATGGTTGCATTCATGATGATTTTCCTGATCAGTTTAGAATCCGCTTAATTCTACTAGGAATAACTTCAAAGGATTGCTCCTAGCAAAATTAAGCGGATTGATGATCAAACCGATAACCTGACATTACCCGATGTTGGGGATCGAGTAACCGTTCACGATTTTTCTCAAATTGCTCTAAGGTCTCAACCGCAGATTTTTTGGCAGAAATTCCGACTGAATTTGAACGTATACTAGCTGTTTCGCCACCCCCAAACTTAGAACAAACTGCCTTATGGGCGTGAGCTAAACTTCTGTAGGCTAGAACAAACCGTTCATGACTCGATTCAAGTTCCGGGGGGAGATTTTCAAAAATCGGCTTCAATCGCATCCAAATTGCCACCAGGAAAAAATGATCCCACAACATTAAACCACTAAAGTCATGAGACTCAACAGAAGGAGGAATCATTGTGGGACGAATCTGCTGGTCATAGTCTACTGGATTAAAACTCGCTGCCAGTTCCATCGCTGCACCAGAGGCTAACATGAGAGTGGCAGCAGATTCTAATTCTGCTTGAGCTAAAGCGAGATTTTCGTTAATCATTGCTTGCTCAAACCGCTGTAACGCAATATTTAAAGCTTGAATCATCGAAAAAAACGACCAATGAAGTTTTTTCCAAATCTCTAATGATTGTGGTGACATTTAGCTATTCTTCTCAAAATACAGTAAACACTCTTGTAAGTAACTTTATATACTCCTGATAGCCCTTCTTTAAATCGATGACTTTGCTAGAGTTAAAGTCCTTCGACTCAGAGAGCAACAAAAATTCTCGAAGGGCAATAAGGAGACTAGAAACAAGAACAATAGCAGTATCCTCAGTTTGAACATGGACTATTTGAAAGTAGCGATCAAAGTCGTCGATTTTTTCTAAACTTAAAAAGCTATTATGAGTTAATGGATCATTAACTGGCGCTCGCTTTGTTTCCCCTAGAATGATTAAGGCTTGATTAAGCTTATCCCCTGCTAAGTCAGCACAAGAATGGTTAAGCGCTTCCAATATCAACTTGAGTGCCTCAGACACTCGCTCATTGGTCTGATAACTCAGGGTTAACTGAGTCGGTAATTGCTGAGGAGTGAGCAAATTAAGATATTCAGATTCCATCGCCGCTCTCGTGATCTAATTGGAGTAAATATTTAATTGCTGGCAACAGATTTGTTAAATAACCATAAAGTTTTGTCATTATGCAGCTAATATTTTTACATTAGCTTCATAAAGTATGAGACCTTAATTTCCAACTATCAAAATCACCCTGAGAGGCTTTTGGCTCTACTCTATCAGTAAAATACTCAGAAATTTTACATAAAGGGAAGGATAAAATTTACTAATTAATTTACGAATATTAATTTACTAAACAAATACTCACAATTTAGATAAAATAACTAAGTGATTTTACATACAAACTTGTCGCACCCAGTTAAATTAAGTAAGTAGGTGAGAATAAATCAAAGTATGTTATGTAATCTTAAAAAAATAACTAGAGCCGTAGAGAGGGCTAAAGCCCTTATTACAAACCTTTAATTCTTAACACCGTTCTATTTAGCGATCGCTGAGAAAATTAGCTGGTGTTACTGAAGAAGAAAAGAAATAATTGCTAAATATTCATCAGCAATTAAGCTGAATTTTACTGAGTTATAAATGAGATATTTAACTTGATTTTTTACTAGCTTAAAATGGCAAAAGTGAGTAATCTACTTAAGGTATTTCCCCAAACTGCCGCGAAAAACTTGTTTTTATATACTGGCTACACAATATTTTTAAGTAGTATTACTTATTGACAAATGCGTTATAGCTTTGAATAATTGTAACCTTATTTGAAGAATTGTAAATGGGTAACAAATTTTTCACCATTATCAATTACGAAGTTATACTTTCCACTACAACTTAGTAACAATGTAAGAGTTTGATTATGTGGACAACCCGACCGTGGGAAAATCAAAATACCGAAACTAGAACTTAGAGAGGAAAACCCTATAATATGCATTTGAGCGAAATCACCCATCCTAATCAGTTGCACGGTTTATCTGTTCGCCAACTGCAACAGATTGCCCGTCAGATTCGAGATAAGCATCTCCAAACGGTAGCAGTTAATGGTGGACACTTGGGGCCAGGGTTGGGTGTTGTCGAATTAACACTAGGACTTTACCAGACACTGGACTTAGATCGGGATAAAGTGATTTGGGATGTAGGACACCAGGCTTATCCCCACAAACTGCTGACAGGACGCTACGATCGCTTCCACACCCTCAGACAAAAAAACGGAGTTGCAGGTTATCTCAAACGCTGTGAAAACAAGTTTGACCACTTTGGGGCTGGACATGCTTCTACAAGTATTTCAGCAGCATTGGGCATGGCTTTAGCGCGAGACTTAAAAGGAGAAAAATTTAAAGCCGTTGCTGTTATTGGCGATGGGGCGCTGACTGGGGGTATGGCTTTAGAAGCGATCAACCATGCCGGACACTTGCCGAAAACTAACCTGTTGGTTGTTCTCAATGACAACGACATGTCTATATCTCGCAACGTCGGCGCGATTCCCCGCTACCTGAACAAAATGCGCCTCAGTCAACCGGTGCAGTTTATTAAAGATAATCTTGAGGAACAGCTTAAGCAAATTCCCTTCGTTGGCGAATCCCTGTCTCCCGAACTTGGACGCATCAAAGAAGGTATGAAGCGCTTGGCTGTTCCTAAAGTAGGTGCAGTTTTTGAAGAACTCGGCTTTACCTATATTGGGCCAGTGGATGGGCATAATCTCGAAGAATTAATTGCCACCTTCCAACAGGCACATCAGATCCCCGGCCCAGTTTTGGTACATGTAGCAACAATCAAGGGCAAAGGCTATGAAATTGCCGAACTAGATCAAGTTGGCTACCACGCCCAAAGCCCCTTCAACGTAGCAACTGGCAAAGCCATTCCTTCCACTAAACCCAAACCCCCGGCTTATGCCAAAGTCTTTTCTCATACTCTGGTGAAACTTGCCGAACAAAACCCGAAAATCATCGGGATCACTGCGGCAATGGCAACGGGGACAGGCTTAGATAAACTTCAAGCAAAACTGCCCAATCAATATATTGATGTCGGCATTGCCGAACAACACGCGATTACCCTAGCAGCAGGACTTGCAACTCAGGGAATGCGCCCGATCGCCGTTATTTATTCTACCTTCCTGCAACGCGCCTATGACCAGATAATTCACGATGTCTGCATCCAAAGCCTGCCAGTATTCTTCTGCTTGGATCGCGCAGGAATTGTCGGTGCTGATGGCCCTACCCACCAAGGTATGTATGACATCGCCTATCTGCGTTGCATTCCCAACATGGTTATGATGGCACCCAAAGACGAAGCAGAACTCCAACGCATGGTAGTAACTGGCGTTAACCATACCAGCGGCCCGATCGCTATGCGCTACCCTCGCGGCAATGGCTACGGTGTCCCCTTGATGGAAGAAGGTTGGGAACCTTTGGAAATCGGCAAAGGAGAAATTCTGCGTACAGGCGATAACGTGTTAATCATCGCCTATGGCACAATGGTCTATCCAGGAATGCAAGCGGCTGAAATTCTCAGTGAACATGGCATTGAAGCAACTGTAATTAATGCCCGTTTCGTTAAGCCTTTGGATACCGAGTTGATTTTGCCTTTGGCTAAGAAAATCGGCCGCGTCATCACCCTAGAAGAAGGTTGTATCATGGGTGGCTTTGGTAGTGCGATCGCTGAAGCCTTGTTAGATGCAGATATTCTAGTTCCTGTCAAGCGATTCGGTGTACCAGATGTGTTAGTAGATCACGCTGAACCCAATGAATCTAAGACAGAATTAGGTTTAACTAGTCATCAAATAGCAGAGAGAGTGTTGCAAGCTTTCTTTAAGCAGCAAGTATCTGCTGTGGTTTAGTTAATTCTTTGTAGTAATAAATCGCCCACACCTGAGTTCACAAGTGTGGGCGATCGCTTATGAAAACTATTCGACAGTAACTTGAACGTGAGTTCGACAAATCTTGTTTGACCTCTCCCCCAACCCCTCGACCTTGGCGTCAGCCTGCCGTTAGGCAAGCCCAGAGGGGAGTAAAAAGCTTAATTTTTCATTGCCCCTCCCTTTCCGTTTCGGAGAGGGAGGCTGTCCGGGAGAGGTTCATCGAACTCACGTTAAACATGGTATTTGTGTAGTGTTTTGTGAAAATTAGTACATTTGATGGAAGGCAATTTGGTTTTTGTCGAATGCTGAAAAGCAGGTCACAAGTTTTTTTTAAGTTTTGTTACCTCATCAACAGGTTTACTTTTAAATAATTCATAACAAATTTGTGTTCCGAAAATTGGTGGAAAGTAACCAGAATCAGTTCCTCGTTCATCAGGAGGTTTAAAAAAGGTTTTGTGTTTGGAGAAGTAGCTCTGTTGCTCCTGAATCTTATATCTAAGATGGTTTTCTGCTTCTTTCTCAAGTCTTGATATCTTTTCATCCATTGCCTTATTTTCGTCTTCATTATTACACCCAGCAAAAAGGAAGCTTAGTGGAATAATGATAAAAACTAAGAATCTTAGAAAAAAGTAAAGAAACAAGTTTTTTGTTAATGTCATTTGTACCTGCGACAAGCTGCTAGCTTAAAACAAGAAGTTGTTAGTGTTGTTCAGTTGAGCAACAGTCAGGTTTTGCAAAGTAACTAACGATGTAGGACGCTGACTACCATTCCCATCTGGATCAATTTGAAGGATGGCATTATTTCCAGAGGAGCCAAACTTAACGTAGCTGTCGGCGATGGGGTTGGAACCACTATAACCAAGACTCTTCAGTAGTTCGGTAATCACAATTTTGTCGGAGCCTACCTAAAAGTCAGTAATAGTGTCACCAGCATCACGAATATTAGTATAGACAAACTGGTCATTACCACCGCCGCCAGTTAGAATATCTTGACCTTGAAAGCCAGTGATAATGTTATCAGCATCATTACCCGTAATGACATCACGACCAGATGTACCTTTAATATTATTGTCAGGTTAGCTAATCCCCCTAAATACTTTAATTGTCGTTTTTATAACTCTAATAAAAAGGATGTATTGTTGTCATATCCAGCATCTACAATTACTATCCCTGGTTGATAACCTCTTTGAAGCGCCAGGTCTATCAAATT
Source organism: Nostoc sp. S13 (assembly GCF_029379315.1). GTDB lineage: Bacteria > Cyanobacteriota > Cyanobacteriia > Cyanobacteriales > Nostocaceae > Nostoc. The sequence continues at coordinate 7,746 of NZ_JAQYWQ010000129.1, read as the reverse complement.
AATTGCTAATTCTGGTTTTTTCTCAAATTCTGGTTTTTTTTTACCTTCGGGTAAAGAATCATTTCTCTTTCATTTGGAGTTACTTTGACGTGAAGGCTATGCTAGTCAAGCACTATACTCCTTTTTGATCTTTTTTTTGTTTAAGTCCCGATATTATTAGATTGTGAAAAATTTAGCGATCGCCTACGGAATTCTAGTTATGAGTAAGTTGGCACAAAAAAATCAAACTATGTGAATAAAAATGAAGCCCTTACTGATGCTGAACTACAACCACTGGGCGCTGATTCTGATTTAGAAAAGTTCTGGAATCTGTTCAATAGTGTTTTTGGTACACAATACAATCGTACTATCGCTATAAGTGTGCGATCGTAGTGGCAAGCTAGTGATTTTAGTCAATTACCTAAAATCATGAGGTACTAAATAATTACTCCAATTAACTTTGATAGTAGCTCGATTGTCTGTATAGTAAATCTAGTTAATGAGCATAATTCATATACCATCAATTTAATAGCAGCATCAATGTATTAGCATCTGATGACTAAATAAACTTAGGGACTTGTATCCTTTTTTGTTTCGGTCATTCTATAAAAAAGTGGTAATTTTAACAAAGTATGTTCAGTTTAATTCCCCAGTAAGACAGACACTTCTGTTTTGATGCCTAATTAAAATCCCCGTCACAAAACGTAATTGCGAACTTGTACTGAGCGCAGCCTCTCGTAGAGAAGTATTACGAATTGCGAATTGCGAATTGGTTTAATGGTGCTTGTACCAAAATTATCCAGGTTTTTTAAAGATAATAATTAATATTTGATATCAAATATTTAGCTACAAAGTATGATGCAATATCTATTAGATCATGCGTCAATATTAAACCCAAAAAAGCACAGTAAAACTATGGCTATTCAAGGAACAAACAATAACGATAATTTAGTCGGTACTTCTGGAAATGATACTATTGAAGGCTTAAAGGGGAATGATACCCTTTCTGGGCTAGGTGGAAATGATCAATTATCAGGTGGTGCTGGAAGTGATATTTTGTATGGTGGTGCGGGTAAAGATCAATTTGTCTTAGAGTATTTTGATGGTTCTATTGGGGCCCAAGACGAAGATATCGTCACTGATTTTAAGAAGGGAGAAGACCAAATTGATGTTAGAAGTATTGGCATCAGTGACTTCAATACTATTTTACTTCTCACAAGTGATGATGTAGATGGTAATGCTGTCATTAACACAAGCTATAAGTTCTATGACAGTGATAATTATTATCGCCTGAAAATCAATGACATTAGCAAAAGTAAATTACAAGCTAGTGATTTCAATTTCAAGAGTGCAGTTGTTAATGACACCATTACAGGAACTAATTACGATGATGATTTGTTTGGTGGTTTAGGTAACGATAGCCTGCAAGGTGAGCGTGGTAATGACCGTTTATTTGGTGAGCAGGGAGATGACAAATTATCAGGTGGTGCTGGAAGTGATATTTTGTATGGTGGTGCGGGTAAAGATCAATTTGTCTTAGAGTATTTTGATGGTTCTATTGGGGCCCAAGACGAAGATATCGTCACTGATTTTAAGTAGGCAATCCTAATATTACTTTGAATAGTAGCAATTTCAGCCTGATTGCCTAAAACACCAATTCGGTAATCTTAGAAGAACCTCTCTCCCAACCCCTCTTTGCTTCGGAAAGGGCTAGGGAGTCAGGTTTCGCCCATACAAATTTTCCCAGTACCCAGTTCAATCAGCAGCAACGCTGATTGAAAATATGAATTAGCCTCACCCAAAGGCACAAAGAGACAAAGAAAAAGAAGCTTATTTATAGTTAATAATTCTTGTGAAAAATCAGACAGTTGGTTCCTGATATTTGACTTCTCGTTTTTGATGACGGTTATTAGCAACGATAGGATAAACAATGCTGCGTAACCGATTGATTGCACCGACAGGACGATGCACCGCTAGACCATTCCCAGGAGAAAAACTGAGATTTTCCCCAAAGTCATTTTCTTTGGGAGAATTAACTTTCTGATGCTTAACTGTTAGGCGACCAACTGTAAAGAAGGGTGATTCCTCTTCATTCCAAACAATGGTGGTATCATCAATAGACATTTCTGGGCTAGTTTGAAATTGGATTTGAAAGTCCCAACTATATTCAGCATCAGGCTTTGCTAAAGCTTGAATGATATCCTCTCGGTAGTAGTTGTCCTCTAAACCTGAGGCTTTGGCACGCTATAAAAGGGAGGATATTCTTCCCCATTAATAATTTGGCTTTTTAGCTTACCGCCTTCATATGATCGCAGCAGGTGTGTAATCTTTGGATTTAACCCATAGACATTGCACATATCGATGTGGTGGTTAGAACTATTCCTGCGTGGATCGTGGCGGTCGGTTCTCAGAAAGCTATCTGTAAACCATTGAACAAAATAGGGGAAAATTAGAGAGGATTTAGGGGAGTATTTCGTTTCCCCAGTTTTGCGATACAAAATCTCCAAATCTTGAATCGGCGGCAGATTTTTTTCAAACTTTTCCGCAGGCGTTAAATTAATGCCGATATAGTTTTCATTGGTCAAGGGTTTCCAATCTAGCGGTGGTAGTTGGAGTCCCGAATATGTTCGATCGATCAACGAATCCCAGGATGTATAGGGAGACATTGTACTAAACGGATATGGACGTGTCGGAATTTTTAAGATAGCATTGTTAGTGAGAGTTTTGTTAACTTTTTTGGCGAGACCTGGGTTGCTTTGAATAAAGTTCCAAACTGGTTTAAAGCCGGTTAAAACAGCCGTCTCAAGCTTGTTTCTAAACCCATCTTTTGATGTGTCTCTTTTTGCAGTCATAATTGTTTCTCCTTTAGAATCGCTTGTTAACTTAATCGTTTGCTTCTGTTTGAAAAGAACGCTAATTACTGCTGATGGTTTTGGCAAGGCAAAAACATCAGTAGTAGGGCTAAGGCAGTAGGCACTCCTTGAAACAAGATTATTAAGAAATTAATTCAGTTTGTCGATAATCTTTTGTAGATTCTTGGGTCGATAGTCTTTGCGACTTTTCAAACGGTTGATCGTGCTTTCATGAATATCTTCAATGACATCGCCGACCTCACGAAACTTGATTCCTGCCAATTTAAAGAATCCAACATCGTTCTTAAAGTCACATTCATAATTGGGGTTAATGCCTGTCGGAATCACACTTGCATCTAAGTCAAGGCCCAATCCCAGGACACCGACAGAATCAATCATCCACTGTAAGGCAGCATCTGATAACCCACTATGTTCTTTCGTTCCACCACCAACGCAGCCGTGCTCACCTGGAAACCACTTTTGAATCACCCGCTGGTTTTCAGCTTCGGGATGCTTTTTCATCGGAGTTACATCAAAGACTTCGCGGATTTCGTCGATCGCCACAGCGTGCAACGCATTCTCAACACATCTATTTAAAGTAGTGTCATGGAATCTATAGCGCTTATTCAGCTGCTCGTTCAACTTGCTGAATGCGGGCATCCCAGGAATCCCAAGGGCACCAACGGTGTCAAAACAACCAATTAAGGTGATAGGGACTCGCTCTCCGTAGTCTTTACGGTATTCGATTGCTTCCTTATCTCTGGGTTTAATATCTCGGTTACGGTAAAGCTCGTAAGCTTCATGTGCTTTGGTGACATGGGGGCGGTCTAAAAGACCAGAGCAATAGATCATTCCCGCTAGACTTCTAACTGTGTTAGCACCGCGACTGAAGCCGAACAGATAGATTTCGTCACCAGGAACATAATTGAGACTAAGAAATCGGTAACAATCTTCTATATTTCTATCGATTCCTAGTCCGGTAGCTCCCCCTAAAACCTTTTGACTGATGCGTAAGTCTTATGCGTTATTGCATTGCTTTAACGCAACCTCTACATCATCGAATTTCAGGCAACTTAGCTTTTAACGGCTTAAGCCTAGTTATTTGTTTGGTGGTAACTGCTGCGGTTGCACAGGTGACAGTGGTGCAGGATTTCCTGAAATAGGTTTGAAGGGCTTGAATGTGTTGATATCTACACAAGCGGTACTATCCAGCTTGGTTCTAAGTTCAGCGCTGAAAGTAACTAGCTGCTCAACAAGAGCCTGGCGATCGGTTAAGCAGCCTTTGATTGCCATTAATTCTCCCAGAGTCCACTCGTAGAGATGTCTATCTGCATTGTTAATAATCACAGTTAGTTCGTTCCTGATTCTCAAGATTTGGTTGAGAAGCTCATCCACCTTAATGTTGATCACATTCGCGACCTGGATATTGAATGACTCTCTATTGCCTATGATGTTGATCACTTCATCCACATACTGTGTAACTAGAGTTATGAATGTCTGATTCCATTCATTGCGGACGTTCTCAATCTTGATGTCAATATCTCTGTAGACGTTATTAATCTTGTTGTTAATTTCACTACTGTTGACAACGAAGTTCAGAATCCTGTTGTTAATTTCACTACTATTGATCACAACGCTCTCAATTTTCTGCTGAATTTGAGAATTATCGCTCAAGATATTCTGAATCTTTTGGGTTATTTGATCGTTATCAAAGATTTGGTTAATTACGATGTTATTGTTGGTTACATTATGCTCTAAGCGCCGATCAATGTACTGATTCAATACATCATTATTATTAACAATGTTCTGAGTAATTAACTTCACGTAATTTTGTAGCTTTTGCTCGTAGGTGTCATCGATTTGCTTGCTGACATACTGATTTATATCAGTATTATTATTGACAATATTCTGAGTAATTAACCTGACAAATGTTTCTCTGCCACCTATTATATTGATCAGTTCATCGACTTGCTGTGTAACCAAACTGATGAATGTCTCATTCCACTCGTTGCGGACATTCTCAATCTTGCTATTAATTTCAGTGCTGTTGGTAACAAGGTTCACAATACTGTTGTTAAGTTCAGTGTTGCTAGTTACGTTTTGCTCTAAGCGTTGGTCAACATAGTGGTTTAATACATCATTATCATTGATAATGTTCTGAGTAATCACTTGAATGTGATTTTGTATCTTTTGATCGAAGCTGTTGTCGATTTCCTGGGTGACGTATTGATTAATCTCAGAATTGTTCACTATATTCTGAGCAATTACGCTGATGTTATTGCGTATTTTTTGTTCAAAGCTTTGGTCAATTTGCTGATCAACATGCTGGTCAATATACTGGTTAAGTTCCGGCTTATTGACGATGTTGTTAATAATTAATTCAACGTTGTTACGTACCTTTTGCTCGAAGCTTTGGTCTATTTCCTGTTTGAAGTATTGATTAATCTCAGAATTGTTGACAATATTCTGAGCAATTACGCTGATATTATTGCGTATCTTTTGCTCAAAGCTTTGGTCGAGTTGCTGATCAACATGCTGGTCAATGTACTGATTGAGTTCCTGTTTATTGATGATATTGTTGATAATTAATTCGATGTTGTTACGTATTTTTTGCTCAAAGCTTTGATCTACTTGCTGATTGACATGCCGATCAATGTACTGATTGAGTTCCTGCTTATTGACAATGTTGTTGATAATTAATCCGACGTTGTTACGTATCTTTTCCTCAAAAGTCTGGTCTATTTGCCGGTCAACATGGCGATCAATGTACTGGTTGAGTTCCTGCTTATTGACAATATTGTTGATAATTAACCCGACGTTGTTACGTATTCTTTGCTCAAAGGTCTGGTCTACGTACTGGTTGATCTGCTGATTAATTTTCTTTGATATCTCAAGGTTGATCTTATCCTCCACAAGCTTGTCTAAGTAGCCAGACCAGCCTTGCAAGTGCTGGTTCAGACTAAACTCCATCTGCTGTATATAGGCATCCATCGAGAATCTGACCTTTGCTATTTCTACAGCCAAATTCTTAAAGTGCTTCTCGTAATTTTTCAGCAGCCAATTTTCGAGCTGATCCCAATACTTAGCCTCCAGCGTCACATCAGCTGCATCTATCACGTTGATAGATGCATTAATCTGCTGTAACTGCTCCTCCCACTTCTTCTTAAACTCGTCTTCGTTAAAACGGAAGGTAAACTCTACCGAGCTGTTCGCACCCACTGCTTCACGATTTACAGACCCACCTGAGCCTTGAATATTTGTAACCGTCTCGGTCGTACTATTTGTAACAGACCCCGTTGTAGCAGTCTTGGTTGTACTATTTGTAACAGATCCTGTTTTAACAGTTGCCTGATTATTCTCCTGCTTTTTATACTTCTCAGTCAGTTCAGTTGCACTTACTGGCTCTATTGTCAGAATAATTTGACCTTCGTTATCATCTTTGTAGGTGTCAAGAAATAAACCTGATAAGCTAGTTTTTTCTTTGACCTCTAAAATTATTTCGTCTTTCAGACCATTCAATGAAAACCAAGTTTCTTCAACTTCAATACCAGTCAGTTTTGTAATAAACTTTCCGCCTTTTGCCCAAATTAAAGCCCAAGGTTCTATATCAAACTTTTTACTATCCGACCAATAGGTGGCATTCCCTTCACGAATTTTTATCTGATAATTTCCAGGTTGTAATTCAACAAAATTGGAACCCTGGTGTTTTAAACTAGACAGATTTGTTTCATCCAAAACATAACAATTGCGTTTGCTGTCTACTGTTAAAGTCTGAGGGCTGAAGAATTGTTTATTACTGGTAATAGAAAGATTAATTGCTCCACTGTTATCAACATTATTGACATCAAAGAACAAGGCGTTGAGAACTACTTTCTTTTTTACTTCTAGCTTTAGACTATCATTATATCCATTTAAGGTTGTCCAGGTCGCACCTACTTCAAAACCTGTATTGTTATTGATAAATGTACTACCATCAGCCCCATATATCCAGAGTAAAACAAAAGGTTCTCCTTCTGTTTTACTCTTGGCATAGCTGTAGCGACCATCAGTAATTTTGATCTCAAAAGTACCTTTCTCGAAAGTAAAGGAAGTTGCAACATTTTGTTGCAGGTTGTTCATTTCATCGCGGTCGATAACGTAACAATTATTTTTGGTATCAATGGTTAAAATACTCATACTTTCTTGCTTGATAACTTTAATTTCTTGAGATTTTGTCTCTTCCGATTTTTCGTTGAAGGTTACTTCCGGAGCGATTTCTGTTATTACTGCCGTAGCTGGTTCAGCTGGTTCATAAATAGTGATACCTGCCCAACGACCGATAGGATCGGTTATGGCAACTAAAGTTCCTTGACCGGTGGTAGTATCAATACTGATTAATTGACCGTCTTTACCTAACTTAAAGAAGTTCCCCGTTACGCCATAAAGAACGTCACCAACAAATTCCATACTGGCAAGATCAGTAAACCCAATATCGCCAATAGTTTTGACTTCACCTGTATCGAGGTTGGAGCTTGCTAATAATTTCTTCTTGTCGTAACCAATTAAGGTAATATAAGCTTTGCCATCAGCGTCAAAGGCAACTTCGCCACAGTTGTAGTTTTTATCAGCTACCGTTACTACTGGTGTACCTTTTCCTGTTTCCAGATTAATACCAATCATTTGTTTAGCAGTTGTAGCGTAGAGGATATGACGCTGGCGATTATATGCTAAACCAGATGTAGCAAAGCCAATATCACCAATTACAGTAGCATCACCTGAATTGAGGTCAATTTTAACTAGCCTCGTCTTATCGCCCTCTCGATCGAGTCCATATAGTTGGGAATCGACAAAAGCAATGTCAGAAATCTCTGTAACTATAGGAATCCTATTTGAGTTTTGAACAAGCTCCGTACATCTGAAGAGTGGCAAAGTCAAA
>NZ_JAQYWQ010000128.1 GCF_029379315.1 Nostoc sp. S13 | reverse complement strand
AAACCTCTCCGTATTCTCTCTTAGTCTTGTTCAGAAATCAAATAGGAGTCCTATAGTATTTAAATAAGAGCGATGCAATGTCTACTTTAAGGGGCTATTCGGCGTCGCTGTTTGGTTAATAGTTGATGATCATGGGTTGAATGAAAGAAACATAGTTGGTGAAGCATTGAGGCAACGCCTGCTGTAGGATGATTGTGGTTTTGTCTTACTAATGGTATGAGAGATGACGGCTCAATTTGAATACAGTACTCTCGCCCATCCACAGGATATTCAGCATTTGGGGTACATCCTCGATCAGTGTTTTATTAGCTCACCTGGTGGCGAGGAAGTTTACATCAATCTAATTGGCGTAGAAAATTTCCGCATTATCCGTAAATTGCAGCAACTAGTTGGTGGATTGGCAACTCTGGATATGGCTCAGTGGTGGGGTGGTGTGCGTGTACCAATGACAGGAATTGCCGCAGTAGGTATTGCTCCAGAGTATCGCGGTTCAGGAGCTGCGATCGCTCTCATGGAGGACACCCTCAAAGAACTTTATGCTAGGGGTATACCGCTCTCTGCTCTTTATCCAGCAGTTCAAACTCTGTATCGAAAAGTCGGGTATGAGCAGGGGGGTAGCTGGTGTAATTGGGAAGTTGCTACTAAAAGTATCCAATTGCGGGAGCAACCCTTACCTTTGCAACCAATATTTCCAATCAATCATCAAGTCTTTCATGAACTATATCAGCAGCAGGCCAGATTAACGCCTGGATATTTAGACCGACATCCCGCAATCTGGGAGCGCTTAATCCAACCAGATGAGAAGGAAACATTTTATGCATATTTTATTGGTAGCAAAGAGAAACCTCAAGGCTATATCCTCTTCAGCCAACATTCAGCAGAGGATGGTGCAATTCTGCGAATAAAAGATTGGGTAATTCTCACAGATGCTGCGGCAGAAGGTTTTTGGTCTTTTATTGCCACTCATCGCTCTCACATTGATCGGGTGCGATGGAGGAGTTCTGTGATTGATTCCCTGACATTGCTGCTACCAGAGCAAACTGCCAAGATCAGGCATACGATGCGTTGGCTGCTGCGGGTAGTAGATGTAGTCAAGGCGCTGGAGATGCGGGGTTATCCATCGGTAATTCAAGCTGAACTGCATTTAGATATTCAAGATAATTTGCTAACTGGAAATAATGGTAAATTCATCCTTTCTGTCGCTAATGGACGCGGTGAAGTCACAAAAGGTGGAAAGGGTGAGTTGCAATTAGATATCCGAGAATTAGCACCACTATATACAAGTTTGTTCGCTCCCTACCATTTGCAAATAGCCGGGAAACTGCATGGGACAGAAACAGCTATTTCAGCAGCTACGCAAATATTTGCAGGTAGCTCTCCTTGGATGGCTGATTTCTTTTAACCTGAGCTGTCAGCGAACCTCTCTGTGGCTTGAACTTTAGTTCAAGTCTGTCCCTCTCTTAGTTGGAGAGGGAGGGTTTTGCGTAGTCAAAATCGCTTTGTGCAATAAAATCCCCTCCAGATGTGAAAAATGGAGGGGAATATGCTAAACGAAATAATTACGGTCTATGCTCTCATTTATGACCTGTTAAAGGCAATTAGGCATAGTGAAGACTGTCGCCGAGAGATGAGTGATGCAGAAATTACTAACTCAAATTGCTAGTTAGTTCAGGAAATTTGGAGTGCCAGTACCACCATCCTTACCAACAGCAGGAATTTCCAGGAAGATATCTGTAGCGTTGCCAGTACCGTCATTAGTAACAGAGGTAGAGGTACCCGGATGTCCGTTAGGAACAAACAGTTGCGGGTGATCAAAAGGCGCTTTCTCATGGAGAACTCGCTCATCAGTCAGTCCTTTTAAAAAGGCGACCAATTGCTGTTTTTCATCTGGTGACAGATTCAGGGGGGGAAGAACTCCAAAGTCACCACCCCGATTGTAAAAATCAACCACTTGCTCTAGGGTCGCCTGACCTCCGTTGTGAAAGTAGGGGGCAGTGAGTTCCACATTGCGAAGCCCAGGTGCTTTGAAGGCTCCGTCTGCAATTACGGCCTCACTTGAATTCAACGGTGGAGTCAGGATAGGAGGATCTTGTCCCAGGAGATTCTTAAATTTGCCCAGTTGAGCCAACCGTGCTTCGGAGAGTGGATTACCTTGGCCGTTACCAGATAAATGGTCATTACCACCCAAACCGAGATCGTCCGTGGCAGGTCTGACACCAATGTTGAAGAAGCCAGTGTCTTCAGGGGGTTTTGCACCGAAGGGCGCACGTCTGATTCGTCCGCTTTGAGCCACGCTGCTCACTGAAGCACCTGTTAATTCCAATCCACTATGGCAACCGATGCACCCCTTGCCCTCGAATAGTTTCTTCCCTTGTTGCTGCTGCACGGTGAGGGCGCTGGTGTTTCCTTCCAAGAAGCGATCGTAGGGTGTATCGTTAGCAATGAGTGTAGCCTCGTACAACTGAATCGCTAGCCCGAAGAACAGCGAGAAGTTATAGTCCAAGAGCTTGTACTCTTGGGTTTTGGAAGAGTAATCAGGGTGCTTGACAAAAGTCCGTTTACCTTCACCATCAACTTGGATCAGTAGCTTAGAGTCCCACCACTCCGGCTTAAAGGCAGCTTGAATTAGCTGATTGTAGCTGCTATAGTTCAGTCCGGGTTGAGGCGATTTACTGTCTGCACCTAAAACACTGTCTTGTGGATGCACAACCTGTTTGGCTAACGGTTGGAGGCGAGATAACTTTTGCGCCAGGTCTCGCGGGAGGCTTGTACCGTTAATTGACAGAAGACCTTGCAACAGATCGCTCAGAGATATTTTGCCAATCCGCCCGAACTTATCACCAATTTTTTGAAAAGTGCGACCATCAGCGGACAACTCACTGGAACTTAGTGGCGGGCCGACCGCCTGAGAAGCCAAAGACGAATTATTCAAGCTGACTTTGACAAATTCGAGCTGCTTGGGGTTTGGTGCTTTAACGAGAGAGGCGTTAGGATCTCTTAAACCAAAGGGATTCACCCCATTAAAGATGTTTTGCGCCTTTCCATCCCAGAAGTTGCGGAAGTTGAATGCTGCATTAATCACGGTTGGCGTATTGCGCGCTTGGACGCGGCGCACATTCGTACCTCCCACATTAAACACTGGATCGGGTTCGTTCGTTACTTGGTCTTCCGCACTACCAGGTGTGACATTAACAAACTTAGTATTGAAGGCTCCTTGAGATGAGCTAACATCGTTACGGTCTGACACAACGGTCGTAGAATCATTGGGATTCGACAGCTTGTGAAAGGGAAAATCTTCTTTTTTTAGCTGGTAGTTTGGTGCGCCACCTACATTAAAAACTGTATCTGGATTCGGTGTACCATTGGCATTGACCCGCAAAAGCCCAGGATTAATCTGATTTTTGGATCTATTGTCCGCTCCAGCATGGAAGTGACAACTAGCACAGGAGGTCTGTCCGTCGCTCCCAACCTGCATATCCCAAAAAAGAGCTTTTCCTAACTTGATTGCAGCTACTTTATCTTTTACGAAGTCTCCAAGATTGTCCGGCTCTGGAACCGATACGCTCTTGAGCGAAACTGGAGGCGACCCTGTAACCTGCGCCGATACACTATTTCCAGCTATTACTGCTACCATAATAATCGCAGAAATAGTTATAGTCTTTGAAAATCTTGATCTCAGGTAGTTAAGCTGGCCATCTCTGAATCTCCACCCTTGTCCCTTTATTTTTATCACCAAAGATTTCAGCCAAAATCGACCTTTTGAGGTTAGTAGGAAGTAAATTGATAAGCCTGTAATAAAGACTACTAAGCTTATTATGGGTGTAATTCCCATAGTTTTTTTCATAAAATAACAACGAAAAAATTATACATCTATGAGCAAGTTTTAAATTTATTATTCTTGTAAAGTAATTACGTAATTTACTAATTTTATGTGAACAAAAAACGCCATATGACTACAAAAAATTCAGTAGAGTCGGTCAGCTATTCGATATTTAAGTTTCATTAAGTAAGTTGTTAATATGCTTACTCCACAAAAGATTGATAAAATTTAGATATGCAAATTAGATATGTTTTAGCTTATGATTAGCCCTAGTTTGCGTAGGATATTTGAATGTCACTGCATCAAAGTTCTGGTCGGTGGCGTTTAGGGCTAGGGTTATCGCTATCGACGGTTTTATTGTGGGGAATTTTACCTATTGCTCTGACGGTAACTCTGCAAGTACTTGATATCTATACCGTCATTTGGTTTCGGTTTCTGGTATCTTTTTTACTCCTGGCTACGTATTTAGCAATATGCGGGAAATTACCAAAGTTAGAACAATTGTCTTCTGCTTCTTGGAAATTATTAGCGATCGCTACACTTTTCTTAGGGATTAATTACTTTTTCTTTATGCAAGGTTTAGCACTAACATCGCCTGCTAACGCTGAAGTTCTCGTTCAATTATCTACCCTTTTATTAGGTTTTGGAGGGTTAGTGATTTTTAAAGAACGTTACCGGCTGTATCAATGGATTGGTGTAAGTGTAATGACTTGTGGTTATCTTTTATTTTTTCGTGAACAACTAACAAATTTAGTTACAGCGCATGGCACATATATACTAGGTAGCGTTTTGATTGGGCTAGGAGCAGCAACATGGGCTATTTATGCTTTGGCACAAAAGCAGTTATTACAATCTTTATCTTCCCCTAGTATTATGCTGATTATTTACGGGGGTTGTAGTTTATTATTCACTCCTCTAGCCAGAGTAAAATCACTTTTTATACTTGATGCTTTCCATTTAGAAATGTTGGTTTTTTGTGCTTTGAATACTTTAATTGCTTACGGGGCTTTTGCGGAATCATTAGAACATTGGGAAGCATCACGAGTGAGTGCAGTCTTAGCTCTAGCTCCAATTGTGACATTAATATCAGTCGCAGTGGTATCAGTTATTGCACCTGATTGGACATCACCAGAACACTTGACCTTCATAGCAATATTAGGAGCGGGTTTGGTAGTCACAGGTTCAGTAGCGATCGCCTTGGGAAAAGTTAATTAATAAAATAATTTCCCGGATTTTTACTGGGTTTTTTATCTAGTAAATTCGTGCCATATTCAAAGCTACAACATAAATACTGAGGCAGAGTATTTTTTATTTGTTATGATTTAATAGTGAAGGCAAACTACTGGAGTCAAAATAATTCGTAATTCGTAATTATTTGGTGAGCCTATTGCAAGATAGATACTTTACTCATCTATGTGACTTTGTAGGATTTAATTATTGAGCTTATAGCCAACCCAAAAAATCTTTGGAGCAGAATTCAGAAGTCAGAATTCAGGAGTCAGAATTAATCACTAGTTAATTGTTAATCGCTACTTTTTGGACTACCAAATACTAGATTTTATGGGGATGTTAAACCCATTTAAACTCTTGATACCTAGCCAGTAAATCCACAATTTATGCTGAATTATAACGACTGACTCCTAAATTATGTTTTGATAAAATTGAGGGTATTGAAGAAGAATTCAGAAGTCAGAATACATTCGTCAGAATCAAGACGCTCTCTGCGAGACGCTGCGCGAACGCGGACTCGCTCTCCGTGGCGCTATCAGTCGGGGATTCAGACCCGCGACTGATTGAAGACCACCAAATTTTCTTGTTTTGTGGGGGTCTTAAACCCGATTATTCATCCACCAGTCGTACAGAATTCATTCTGAATTCTGACTCCTGACTCCTGAATTCTGTTCGATAACTTTAAGTAAACCAAGCAGGGTGCCCGAATAACTACCAAAGCCAACACCTGATAAAACCAGACCACCGAAATAGTTGAGCGATGAATAGTTTGTTTGGTAATTGGGCCAGCAGCCTCAGAAAAAATTCTCTATTGCTGGTTCTTTCGATGGTGCTGCCAACATTTGGAATTAGTAATTCTGTCTTGGCAGCAGAGCAGATTTATGCATCTTATTCAGCTTTAGAGCTTTCCATTTCAGTCACTGCTTTAGAAAACTACGCCAAAACAGGTGTAATTGACAACGATTTGGCAGCGTATCAGCAATATCTGCCTCTTGAAAAGCTTCAACAATTGCGGCGGATTTTACTTAATCGTGTGAAAGTCAGTCCGGCAGTAGTTTCGCAACTTCTCTACACACCGCAAGGGGAATTTTTGTTGCATCGGTTGGCGCATGTGATTATAGCCAAATCTCCTCAGCCAGAATCAGAATTTGATGCCTTGAGGAAGGCGCTAATTTTAGCCTCTGCGGAATCGTCTGGCTTAACACTTTTGAATGTGTTGCGTAAATATCCCCACAGCAGTATTCACCTTGATGTAGTAGAGACTTTAGAAATAGCTACGGAATTGGAGAAACTTGTTAATCAAACCCATCGTGCGATCGCAGCAGTTTCCCAAAAGTCTAAAATAGAAGCTGCTACCATTTCACAACAAAATTTCTCACAATTGCCCGATTTGCAGGTTCCGGGAAAGTTGAAGTCACAAAAATACACCCTGAAGTTTTTTGACTCAAGGCGCAATCGGCTTTTATTAACTGATGTTTACATTCCCAATATCCAGAAGACTGCACCCGTAATTGTGATTTCTCACGGCTTGGGTTTAGACAGCAGCAACTTTCAATATTTAGCCACTCATCTAGCTTCCTACGGATTTGCCGTCGTCGTTCCCAATCACCCTGGTAGTGATGCTAAACAATTACATTCTCTGTTGAATCGACGTGCCATTGAAGTAGCAGAACCAGGTGAATTTAAAGACCGACCTTTGGACATAACATATATACTGAATCAATTGGAAAAAGATAATCAATCTGATTCACGGTTTAAAGGTCGGTTAAATTTGCAACAAGTCGGAGTATTTGGTCAATCTTTGGGAGGCTACACAGCCTTGGCCTTGGCAGGTGCTAAAATTAACTTTCAGCAGTTAAAACAAGACTGTCAACCAGCAGCACTGCAAAATACCTGGAATATGTCTTTACTGCTCCAGTGTCGCGCTTTGGAACTGAGCATCGGCAAGTCTGACAAGGATTATAACCTGCGGGATGAGAGAGTGAAAGCTGCGATCGCAGTTAATCCCATTACTAGCTCTATTTTCGGCAAAGCTGGCTTAAGTCAAACAAAAACTCCAGTGATGATTGTCAGCAGTAGTGATGATACAGTTGCACCAGCTTTAGCCGAGCAAATTTTACCTTTCTCCTGGTTTAGGAATTCACAAAAGTATTTCGTCATGCTTGTAGGTGGCACCCACTTCTCCACCATTGGCAATGGCAACCCTGCAAATCAACAAATAGCATTACCTGCCGATATGATTGGTGATGCTTCCCAAGCGCGTCGTTACATGAATGTTTTGAGTTTACCCTTCTTCCAAACCTATGTTGCAGGAAAACCACAATACATTTCCTACCTCAACGCCGCCTATACCCAAAGCATTTCTAGTAAATCGCTTGGTTTGAGTCTTGTCAAGTCATTGAATACAACCGAATTAGCTCAATTGCTGGATACAAAAGCAGCCAAACCCGCAAAAAAAAACTCCCCAATACCATAGTCAGCTTCGGATTTTGGATGTTGGATATTGGTGTTGCATTGCTGCATGTGATGATTTTTATTTGACTATAAACAATTAGTTTGTTTATTCTCCGGCGAGTTCCCGCGCAATATCCATGTTTGCTGCTAGTACACGCACGATTTCAACGGGGTTTTCACCTCGGTATATTAGGAAATATCGGGGCTGCACCAACCAGAAACGGACAGGAAGCGGAGTCAGATCGTAACGGTACTGTCCTATTCCGCAGTTGTCTGTCAGTAATTCACAGGCGGAAAGAAGCTTGTCCAGAATCCGTTCGGCAGCATCGGGATTATCTCGCGCGATATAGGCATAAATTCCCGCGAGGTCGTTCTCTGCTTGCGGCGAGAGAATATAAAGTTTTGGGTTCGTCACAACGATTTTTTGATCAATTGTCGCGCCTTGTTGCGGATGCGCTCTCGCGCACCTTCTTGCGGAAGACCTTGTGCATTATCAAGCTCTGAAATACCGATAGCAATTTGCTCATTGAGCCACAATTTATATTCCTCGGAATGGTCGTTAAAGCGTTTCAAAAGACGCAATCCCTCCCGAATCACCTCGCTTTGAGAATGGTACAAGCCGGACTCAACCTGTAGTTGGACGAAGGCTTCCAACTCAGGAGTAAGCGAAATATTCATGTATCTATTTCCTTATAACAAGAATAGACATTATAATAACAGTTTTTGTTATTGCTAGCCAGTGAAAATTTTCGCTAGTTAGTAAAATTTGATTAACAGCTTAATAAACGCTTAATAACTTCATGATAAGGTATTTACCAATACTTTGAAAAGCATAAAGGAACTTTATGGCTGTTGTGACAAATGTTGTGGGTGACTTTAGAGATAACACACAGTATCTCACTGGAGATGTTAATGGAGATGGTAATAGTGATTTAATTGAAGTTTGGCAAGATGGAGGAGTATTCAAGTCCGCAAGTCACTTGAACAATGGACAAGGTATATTTAATAACGTAGCTGCTACAACTGTTGTCGGTGGTTTTAGAGATAACACACAGTATCTCACTGGAGATGTTAATGGAGATGGTAATAGTGATTTAATTGAAGTTTGGCAAGATGGAGGAGTATTCAAGTCCGCAAGTCACTTGAACAATGGACAAGGTATATTTAATAACGTAGCTGCTACAACTGTTGTCGGTGGTTTTAGAGATAACACACAGTATCTCACTGGAGATGTTAATGGAGATGGTAATAGTGATTTAATTGAAGTTTGGCAAGATGGAGGAGTATTCAAGTCCGCAAGTCACTTTAATAATGGTCAAGGTTCATTCATTTAAACCTCGTCCATGTTGAAACCTGGAGTTTTGAATTATTCAGTTGTGTCATTGCGACGAAGGAAGCAATCGCAAAACTTTGGTAAAAAACTAAAGCTCTCAAGTTAGACGAGGTTTAATAACAGAGCCATCACTGAAGGTGAGTTATTATTTCCGGGTAAGAGGTTGTTTGAAAAGTCTAATTTATTACTCACCTGGCGACTAGAAATCACGGCTACACGAGACTTTACCCACTTCCATAGGTTAAAAACCGTGATTTTTCGTTTGTCTAGTAGCGAAATTATATTCGCCCAATACTTTTCAAACATCCTCTAACACACCCGACGTTAATTTATATTTGTTTATATACATTAAAATTTTCTTATTAATGCTTTATAAGGTATAAACTGCTGAATATTGATGAATATTTTATAGAATTTAGAAGCTGTAACTATTGATTTTGTGTTATTTCAAGGTTTTATCAACTTAAAGGAACCATTCGGCTGGACTTCGCACGACTGCGTAGCGCAGGTGCGAAAATTGTTGCGCCTCAAACGTGTGGGACAAGCAGGAACCTTATGAGGCCCTATCATCAAATCCCAATTTTCGAGTGTGGTGAACCGCTAATAAAGATTCCTTTAGAACTGTTTGCGGTGGAATCTCCCCATCCTTATGAAAAATTAGGTGCTATTTATGGCGAACACTCGCCTTATTATCTCCGTCAAAGCGTGATTGAAAATTTGCTCCAAGCCCAAAATTACCTTTATCTTTTGTATCCTAACTGGCGTATCCAAATCTTTGATGCTTATCGCCCGATCGCAGTCCAGCAATTTATGGTAAATTACAGCTTCGCCCAAGCAGTGCAGGATAGGGGACTGACTGAGGTGGAGTTATCATTAAACCAACGCCAAGAGATTTGGGAGGCGGTTTATAAAATTTGGGCTGTACCAAGTTTAGATGAAAAAACCCCGCCTCCTCACAGTACAGGTGCGGCGGTGGATGTGACGCTAGTAGATGATGCAGGGCAAATAGTGAATATGGGTTCGCCGATTGATGAAATGTCAGAGCGATCGCATCCCGATTATTATGCCAATAGTTACCACCAAGAAGCACAAAAGTATCATGCTCACCGTCAGCTATTGCGGGATGTAATGTTAAAAGCAGGCTTTCAACGCAATCCTAGAGAGTGGTGGCATTTTTCTGTTGGCGATCAAATGTGGGCTTGGCTGAATAATCAATCCAATCCAGCCAATCCTGTCACCGCACGCTATGGGCGTCTTGCATAGATGCGTTATGCATCTTGAGGGTTTAACTCCTTTAACTCGTCGGTAGTATAAGTACCAATGGGAGTCCAAACTAAATAGGGAAGGAGTAACAACGCCGCCATTAGAGAAATTGGCAAAACGCAGATTGCCAGGACAACTGCTAAAATCAAACCCGTTAGTCCCAGAATTTCCCCCGTTTTGAGACTGCGAAACCTCAGCATTAGCGGTATGTAGGCGACGGTAATAATTTCTACCAAGAGGTAAAAAGCCATTAGTAGCCAAGTAATTAAGCTTCCTGGATTTTTTTCCCAGACAACATAAGCTGAAGCTGCACCGCCAATAAAAATCACAGTCCAGATGAACGGAATTAGCGGCTCAAAAACTAGCCAGCGAGGACGACTTAACCGTGCAAACCATTTAACATCACGCGGCGTGATCAAGAAACTACCAAGGGCGATGAAGAAAGTTACAGCCCCAATTATTATCCAAGATGGAATCATAATGCACTCTTGCTTGTGTATTTTGTCAAGTCATACACTGCAAGTTTGACAATTTAGGGCATAGGTTGAATCATTCCCTGGTGGAATCTTAGGCATCTTGAGGATTGAGACTGATCATCTGCCAAGTGGTATAAGTACCAATAGGACTCCAGAGTATATAAGGAACTAGTAGCAATGCTGCCCAACCAGAAAAACCTAAGACTGCAAGTATCAATAAAGCACAAATGATAAAACCTGTGCCACCAAGAATTGTACCCACTTTCAGGCTGCGAAGCTTAAACATTACAGGTGTATAGGCAATGGTAATAATTTCTAAAAGCAAGTATAAACCCATGATTAACCAGGTTGAGGTGCTTCGTGGATCTTTTTCCCAGACAATATAAGCTGACCAAGCACCGCAAATAAATATTACAGTCCAGATAATTGGAATCGCCCCCTCAAAAGTTAGCCATCTCGGTCGTTGTAAGCGCTTGAACCATTGGCGATCGCTAGGCGTAATCACGTTAGCTGCTAAAGCAACCAAGAAAGCCACACCCCCAATCACCATCCAAGATTTAATCATGCCCGTTAGTCCTTTACAAGCGCTATCTATCGCTTAATATCACTTTTTATAGTGTGATTTTGTCAATTTAATGGCTAATTCTTCATCATCCCTGAGTTTGAAACCTTCACATCGTTTGGCAGGATTTTACAGCTATTTTCATCTTAAATAGACCACGCGGTAGGGGCACAGCAATACTCATTGGTCTTAACTTAACGTAAAATCCAGTATAGAAAGAGCTTTAAGAGGTTGTCTCGTTAAGAGTCTCTGACTCTTAATGCCTAATGGCAGGGCTGCTGCCTTAAGACTTGCGGCAGCAGCCCTGCCAGAGACTAGAAACAAAGTTTACCAGTTCAGCTTTTATGAACCGACTGTGACGGGGTAAGACAACACAAAGGGCTTGAAACTAGCTCCAGATTTTGGAGTACCGCTTAACTCCAATTCATAAGCTCCTACTTTAGGAAAAACGATCTCGGCTCCGGGAATGCTTTTATATTGCTTGGTTGATACATTATGTAAAGTAGGCTTCAGCAATGGGGTATCAGTTTCCCTGTGAGGTTCAGGGTAGACAGCCAAGTGACAGTTACATTGTGTCAGGGGGATTAGTTGCCCGCCTTTTCGGGTGAGGACAATCCAAGCATGAGCGGTTTTGCCAGCTTGAGGATTGTCATGGGGTTCAATATGCAGCATTCCGCCTACGTCTCCAGAGACCTTTTCAGTGTGGGCATTGACTGGTGTAGCAATCAAAACCGAAATTAATAATAACCATCCCAAATTCTTCTCTAGGGTAAAGTGGAACATAAAGTTTCTAAGAGTGAGCGAAGTAGACCTGGCTGGCTGGGGAAAAGCAATTAAAGAAAAATTCAAAGATTTTTGATGTTATGTTTTCCACCAGTATTTAAGAACGATAATTTTAAAAGAATAGTTGCGTCAAAAGACAACCTGTCAAACTTTCGCTATGGGGTTTTCCCCTTGTCCTCTTCGTTGACTCCTGAACTTCTACCTAAATACCTAACTTAAAGCCATATTATTTATTACTTATGATAGTTACTTTAAATCATCTGGATGAATTAAATTAGTGAGAGTGATGAGTCAAAGCAAGTATATTTAGTAGCTGAGGTTCAAAGCATGGATTCGACAGGTAAAGTTCTAATTGTGGACTCGTCCTGGTATGTTCCACTGCCGTTGAAAGAGTATGCAATCAGCCGAGTGACTGTCTACTTTTATAGCAACGGCTGGATTCCAATTAAATATTGTTCTTTACAAAAGGCAATTTTGCTTCACCAGAAGGCAAACTTAGAAGGCAAGGAAATTTTATTATTTCCTGTTAATTTAGACCCGAATCAATTCTCAAACTCTTTTAAATAAAATGGATTAAGCTAAACTATTTTTCAAAAATATTGGCAACAAATAAATCGACTGTAGAGGCGTATATAAGTACACCTTTACTTGTAAATGGGATTAAAAATTGTGGCGATCGCTAAATATTTCTTCATATATATTGAATTTTTATTGCCAACTTACTCGTTAAAAAAATCGACTTTGACAAAGAGTTTTAGCCTTAATTGAACCGTATTGCCCTATAAGGGAAGGGGAGTAAGATTAAATCAGTCAACAGTCAACAGTTATCAGTCCTGACGGCGTATAAGCGTCGGTTTTCAACCCGTCACTAACGCCTAACACTAATCGGCTTTCAGTGATTAGTTTTCAGTTATCAGTTAATGCCGATATCAGCGTCGGTCTTAAAGCCAATTATCAAAACTTTTAACTGTTTACTAATAACTGATAACTGTTCAAAGCCTCTCTCCTTTTAGGAAAGAGGAATGGAAGTGAGGTCAAAGTGTATTGTATCTAAACGAGAAGCGCTATATTATTTCTATATATTTAAAATAAGAGTAATTGCTCATAGATCAACACCGCTTTTTATGAGGTTACTAACTCAATTTTCAGATGATAACAGAGGTGATTCAAGTTGGTAGTTGGTCGACCCATAACTAGATAAGCAATTTTTCAACTGTTGTACTTCCGCCAAAATATCTAGAATGTGTTGCTCTAAAGCAGATATCAACAGAAAATGATGGTATAATTTGTCTGCAATTGGCTGCATAATTAACTGCATTTGGGTTGCTCTGATATCGTCTTTAGCAGTTGTTACAATCAGTGCAAGGCGATTAAACAGAGAAAAATTTTTATTTACCAGTTCTATGACAATTTTATGGTGAAGTTGCTCTGTAATGTACTCCATTACTGTAGGTCGCTGGGTGTAGTAGTTAGCATTTTTTTCAATTAAAGAGCGCCAAATAAAACTTTCTATTACTTGCAAAAGCTGGCTTTGAGAAATAGCAGGTACAAAATCTCTGGCTAAGTCAGTAATAGTTGTCAATTCCCGATTAATTGCTAGCCAATACATAATTTCTTGTTCTATTTTAGAGATGCGATTTAACTGCTGTTCCAGCAAGCGGCTAATATTTGTTACTAATAAGGTATTTTGCTTGAGAAATTTACAAATATTGCCATTGAATAAGTCGATGATAGTATTAGCAACAATCTTTACTTTTAGGGGATTGTTACTGTAGCGAGCGCATAATTCCCGTTTTTGCTTATCTGAACCTACAAGTTGCTTTGATCTTAATAGAGAAAAGGCTAGTTCTGGTGAACCAAACAAATTTAGAGAGCGCACTGGTAGTTCTGTCCCTTCGAGTAAGGCGACTTCAGCAGATTTATTTCGACTGGTCAAAATCAGACAACTACTATGCGCTGCTTCTCCAATCACTCGGATTAATTCACCATATTTTTCATAATCTAAGCTGTAATTACCAGCATGACCAACATCTAAAACCGTCTCTAAGTTGTCTAAGATTAATAGACATCGGTTGGTACGCAGATATTGGATGAGTCGATTGATGTCGGGTTTGGTTTCCTGATGATTTGATACAAAGGATACCAAGTCTGTCATGATGCTATCAAAGGATGGGCTTGTGCGTAGCGATCGCCAAATCACATAATCAAACTCATCCTGAATCTTTTGTGCTAGCTGCGTCACTAAAGCTGTTTTACCAACCCCACCCATACCCAACACAGCAACCAAGCGACAGTTATCTTGCAGAATCCATGATTCTATCTGCAACAGTTCTTGAAAGCGTCCGTAAAATGATGAAACATCAATTGCTGTACCCCAATCTTGTTTTTTTACAGCTTCTTGTGTATTTATGCTTATATTTTTAGGTTTAATATTAAGAGTAGAGATTTCTTTCCAATCCATATTTAATCTACGACATAGTTCTTCAAAAGTTGCATGACCAACAGGTTTACCTGTCAGGAAGTTACTAATTGTAGCTAGGGCAAATCCTGTATCATGAGCCAAAGCTCTTTGATTGGGATAGCCATTAATTGCAACTGCAATCTTGACTTTATCAATACGGTCATGACGAACTCTGAGGGATCTTGGCATTAATTATTGCAGACGCTAAGCTACAAATTTGGGGATTTAGTGTTTTGACATCCCCCTGCTACGGCTTCCTCTAAAGCTGGGGGATTCTGAGAAGTGGTAGAGGCGATCAATTTCTTAAGTAATAGACGCTATCAGTAGTATTGACTTTTCACGTAATCTGGAAAGACCCACGAAAAACCTAACCTCCTTCCCGCAAAGGGCAGCGGGAAAATTCAAAATCTCTCTCCTTTTAACGTGAGTTCGATGAACCTCTCCCGGACAGCCTCCCTCTGGGAAACGGAAAGGGAGGAGCAACGAAAAATTCAGCTTTTTGCTCCCCTCTCCGCGTCGGAGAGGGGCTGCTCTTGAGAGGTCAAATAAAACTTGTCGAACTCACGTCCTTGTAAGAGAGATGAAGAAGAGAGGTTTTCCAGATACCGTGAAAAGTCAGATTAGTAGTAAAGGTTTGAATTTGTTCTGATATCAAAAAAACCAGAGTTAGTTGTTCATGAAATTAAACTACCAGCGCCACAAATAAAGATCACCAGATAATCAAACCAACCCCGAACGGAGTGCCACAACTGCTGCTTGCACGCGATCGTCTACTGCTAATTTATTCATAATCCCTCGGACGTGAGTTTTGATGGTATTAGGACTGAGATAAAGTTTTTCAGCAATCTCTGGGTTACTCAACCCGTCTACCATGAGTTTTAATACTTCTAACTCGCGCCCCGATAAATTGGCATTATTGCTGGTGGGTAAGGGCGGTTTGAGATTATCAATTACTCGCCGCGCAATTTGGGGATCGAGATAGGCTGCACCATCAACTGCGGCTGCGATCGCACTTAACAATCGTTCTACACTTGCACCTTTGATACAATATGCATCTGCACCACTAGACAGTGCAGCAATAATTTCTGTCTCCGTTTGATGAGATGTCAGCATCACCACATGAGTTGCTGGCAGCGCCGCCTTAATTTGCTGTGTCGCTGCAATGCCATCCAATCGCGGCAATCCAATATCCATAACCACCAAATCAGGTTTCAGTTGTAGTGCTGCTTTAACTCCCAAATAACCATCTTCTGCTTGTCCAACAATCTCCAATTGAGGATGAGCCATTAATGATTGCTCTAATCCCAGTTGCATCATCGGATCATCTTCGACAATTAACACACGTAATGGCGGAGCATTGGCTGGTAAATTTAAGGGATAGCGAGTATCTAAAGACATTTTTATTAATTAAGAGTCATTAGTCATTTGTCATTTGTCCTTTGTCCTTTGTCATTTGTCCTTTGCTTTTTTTGCTTGCCAATGATTAATGACCAATGACCAGTGACTAATGACAAATGACTAATTATTATTCTTCGACGCGATAGCCTAACTCTGCTAAACTCACCCGCGACTGTCGCCATTTTGGCTGGACTTTGACAAACAATTCTAGGTAAACTTTACCAGCGATTAACTTTTGGATTTGTTCGCGGGCTTCACTACCAATTGCTTTGAGCATCGCCCCGCCTTTGCCTATGAGTATGCCTTTTTGGGAATCGCGCTCGACGTTGATGGTAGCAAGTATACGGGTAATGCTAGGAGTTTCTTCTACTAAGTCAATGGCGATCGCTACTGAATGGGGTACTTCTTCACGAGTCAATAATAAAATTTGTTCTCGGATTAATTCACCCATAATAAAGCGCTCTGGCTGGTCAGTTACCAAGTCTGGGGGATAGTATAATGGGCCAATTTCTAAATGTTCAATTAATAATTCTTGAAGTTGTGGTAATCCGGCACTAGTCTTGGCAGAAAATTTCACGATTTCCCATTCATGGGACTTGCCCATCTGGGCGTAACTATTATCTAGAAACTGGGAATCGGGAGGTTGTTGGTCGGTTTTGTTCACACCCAGAATCACCGGTGTTTTGCTGCGACTGAGCAAATCGGCAATATAGCGATCGCCTGCACCACAAGCCACTGCTCCATCTACCACAAATAGCACTACATCTACCGATTCAATCGCAATTTTGGCATTTTGCACCAATACTTCCCCCAATTGATGATGGGGCTTATGAATTCCTGGCGTATCTACAAATATTAACTGCGCCTCTGGTGTCGTTAATATGCCGCGCAAACGGTTACGTGTTGTTTGCGCTACTGGTGATGTAATGGCAATTTTTTGTCCTACCAATTGATTCATTAAAGTAGATTTACCGACATTAGGACGACCAACAATGCCGATAAAACCTGATTTAAATTCAGGAGGAGCCTGTGGGATTGTTACTTCTCCTGAAAAAGAGAAGTTGTAATTATCAATACTAGTCACCTTTGGCTCCACCCTCATATTTTACATCTGGGATAACTTGATTTTTTCTTAGACACCAAACAAGCATAAAATTACCCTGGCATTTTTAGGGATTACTTTTGCCGAGGTTTAATCTATTACTGGCTATACACTTATATTTTACAGCTGAGATAACTTGATTTTGTTTTTAGATTCAAAACAAACAGTTCCATGACGAAATTTGTATTAGCCTCAGGGACTCTGTGTATAATTGAGCAATAAATTACTCAGTAGGGGCAATTCATGTAGCTTTAGCTTCTCGTAGGGTATTGCCTCAACTCTTCATAAAAGTAAGTGAATTTACTGATGACCGATCAACGAGAGCTTTCAGAACAGGATATTTGTACACAGTATGTTTTACCTGCTTTGCTTAAATCAGGGTGGGATGTCAGCAAGCAAGTCCGAGAACAGGTCTATTTCACTGATGGAAAGTTCTTTTGAGTTTTGTGATACAACATGAAATAGACATCAAAAAAACTGGCGTTACTGCTCAAGGTATAAAGTCAAAAAGACTCGTTGAAGTTCCTTTTCCCCTTCCTCCGCTTGCCAAACAAAAAGCGATCGTTGAAAAAGTCGATTATCTGATCAAAATAATTGACCAACTGGAAGAACAAATCAAACACCGGAAACAACTCGCACAAGACTTCATGCAAACCGTCCTCCGCGAAGCCTTTGAATAACCTTGCACCTGTAGGGGTAATTCATGAATTACCCCTACAGTGTTTTCGAGAAATTAGACCCAATTTTCTAACGAAAATTCCCTAACTTGACGCATCCGTTCAAAATCACTAAGTAGGTGGGCGTGAGATAAGCAAAATGTGTAACAATAAGTAAAGACAGTGAATGCAATATGTAGGTATAAA
>NZ_JAQYWQ010000127.1 GCF_029379315.1 Nostoc sp. S13 | reverse complement strand
TATTCATCCACCAGTCGTACAGAATTCATTCTGAATTCTGACTCCTGACTCCTGAATTCTGTTCGGTAAAATATTTGTTTGTATAAAGTAGTAATTGTCCCCTTTTTAATATTGAGGTTTGGGGTTGAGCCTTGCAAATTTCGGGACTGTGGTTGAATTGGGACAGGAGACCGATAAGGTATCTTATCACGCCATAGGATCAAAGGAATACAAAAAAGTCCCAAAATAATTACTACTCCAGTCATTATCGAAACCATTAACCGAGTTGGTCTATAGTTCCCTTGTTCAACTTGCCAGAAAACTTGATTGTATCGCCACGCAGCTAACACAATTGTGAAAATTCCAGAAATTACCAAAGCAAGACCCAAAATTTCGGAATTAGATAATGGATTTACATAAGGTTCTTGTTGAGTAATGGATACATTAAGCTGGCGCAAAAATATACCAAATCGGGCAATGGCAATTCCAAAGCTAATCAATGCAATGGAAGTGCGTAGCCAAGCCAGAAAGGTACGTTCGTTCGCTTGATGCTCCCTTTGACGGTCAATTTTCGGTATTTTATCCATGAGTATTTTTTGATGCCAAGTTTCCCTTGACAAGTATTCATAACATTGATTCGCAAAATAGGCACTGAAGGCAAGAGCTTGATTTCAGCACTGTTTTTCTAAAGGTCAACACAGTCAAGTGACGACTCTTGGAGACGCTACGCGAACGGGGAAGTCAAAAGTCAAAAGTCAGAGATGATTTATAAAGTAAACCTTAAATTGTAGGGTGCGTTATAGCAACGCTTAACGCACCGAGAAACATGGTGCGTTACGGCTACTTCTCACTCTCTCGAACTCCCAAATCCTTGCATAGCCGTAACACACCCCACTTAATATTTACTTTATAAATAGCCTCTCAAAAATTTTGAACCCCATAAATAAATTTAGCGGCTTGTACCTTTTTATTCCTGGTCAAGTGACGAGTCTGAGAAACCCCAAGTGATGCCAGAATCTTTACAGCGTTAAAATAGTAAATAAGGTAAAGATGTATATCAGAGTCAAAATCAATGGCACTATTCGGATTTGGCAAAAAGCAAGTTATGCCCACTGCTGAGGACGCTTTGTCAGGAAGGGCACAATCTATGTCAGTACCCGCAGCTCATTATGTCAACAAGAATCCCCTGAAGCCTCCTTATCCTGAAGGATTAGAGAAGGTAGTTTTTGGCTTGGGCTGTTTTTGGGGTGCAGAACGCAAATTCTGGGAACTTAAAGGAGTTTACACTACCGCAGTCGGTTATGCTGCTGGGTTGACACCCAATCCCACCTATGAAGAGGTATGTAGTGGACGAACCGGCCACAATGAAGTGGTGTTGGTTGTGTTTGATCCGAAAGTGATTAGTTATGCCGAACTGCTCAAAGTCTTTTGGGAAAGTCACAATCCCACCCAAGGGATGCGCCAAGGTAATGATGCTGGTACTCAGTACCGGTCGGGAATTTATGTATATTCTGAAAGTCAAAAGCAGCTAGCAGAAGCATCGCGGGAAGCTTATCAGCAAGCTCTCAACGGTGCAGGTTACGGCAAGATTACTACAGAAATCTTGGATGCACCTGAATTCTACTACGCCGAAGCTTACCATCAGCAATACCTCGCTAAAAATCCCAACGGGTATTGTGGTTTAGGAGGGACAAATGTTTCTTGTCCCGTGGGTGTAGTTGAATCGCAAGTTAGTAGTTAGAAATGGAGTTGGTAGTCAACTTAACGTGAGTTCGGCGAACTTCTCGCTACCTTGAATTAAAGTTCAGGTTTCTCTCCGACTCGGAGCTACGGTGTACGCACAAGTCTGAAATAGCTGATTAACCAAGGTTTTACCGCACCCTAACCCTCCCCGATGGATTGGGGAGCCACTGCGTTGGGCGGCTTTGCCGACTTGAAGCATGTGGCGTGAGGGAACTAGATTTCCTGTTTCCCCCGATGCATCGGGGGGATTAAGGGGGGTAATTTTGCTTGTGTATACACCGTAGCCTTGCGGGGAGGGGATTAACAAAATCTAAATCATGATTTTAAGAAAAAAATCGTGACTTTAAGAAAAAAATCGTGACTTTAAGAAAAAAATCGTGATTTTAAGAAGAATAGCTTAGAGATAAGACGCAATGAGATGGAAAAGCGATGCTAGGGTATCTAAAATCGAAAATATCCCGATAAATCTCAATTTTTTAACTTAATTGCCATAATGCACGGCCAGACTACAATTAAAAAGCAATGGTAAAACTCTTGTGCGGTGGGCCGGAAAGCCCGCCCAGTTCGGCGGGCGAGACGCCATTGGTGTCAACTTACAGCAGTTTTCATGTATTTAGACCACAATTATGAGACCTAACCACCAGCCCCTTCCCTACAAGGGGAGAAAATCAAAACCTCTCTCCTACAAGGAGAGAGGTCTATTTGTGGTTCATTTACCTGAAAATCGGTGTAAGCTCAAACCCGAGTAATTAGGCGAATACCATGCGACCCGTCGAACTCACGTTATATTTAAGCTTAGTCTGATGCCAGGCGATCGCACATTATTATCGTTGGTTACTTGAGCAAACCGCCTCTAGGCGCGATTATTGTATAGCAAAAGCCAAGTCACTTTCAATTAACTTGGCACCTGTTAGGTTAGCCCCAGTCAAATTACACAAGTGAAAATTTGCTCCTCTTAGGTCTGCTAGTGCTAGATTGGCCCCTCTTAAATCTGCACCAGTGAGGTTAACTTCACTTAAGTTAGCACTACTTAGGTTAGCCCCCCTCAGTGAAGCTTGTTGCAGGTCTGCTCCCTTTAGGTTTGCCCTCATTAGGTATGCCGAAATCAAGTCGGCTCCACTTAAATTAGCTTGACTTAGGTCTGCCGCTATTAAATCGGCTTTACTGAGATTGGCTTGACTTAAGTCTGCCCAACTCAACTTCGCATAACTTAGGTTTATTTCACTCAGCTTCACTGATGCAAGTACTGCACACCTCAAATTAGCATTAATAAAATGTCTTTCTCCGATTGCATAACGGCGTAAAATTTCATCAGTTGTTACTCTGTCTAAAACAGCTTTTGATGCGCCTTGATAACACCATGTACTTTCTAATAGTAAGCACGCAGTGTTAACAGCTACCTCATCACATTTAGCGATAATCACACCATTGCAGCCATCCCACTGACCGTTAAGCATCAGGGCAATCTCACTTGCGGCAGCAGTTGAGTCAAATAGTAAAACAGATTCTTTGTCCCGTTTTAAGGAGTTATTCCAAATAATCGAGATAATATTTTTCATTTTTATAAGTTTTGGCACTTTCAGACGATTACGGCTCTAACTTCCAGATATTAATCAACTCTGCTGACTTTACCTCTGTCTTGAGTTAAATATTCAGGGTTAGTTTCACCATCTGCCAGCATAAAAGACTGGGCTTCCTTTTTTAAGACTACCTAGTTTGTGACAGAGCGCTGCACAAAGACCTACATGATGTAGCCCATTTACAGCGCCCAGTCACAAAAAAGTTACAATCGGCTTCAGTATAAATGTCTGCAAGAACTAAGTTCTAAACAGCTGAGTCTGAGCGTTGTATTTGCTGCCGAATGGTATCAATAGAAGCATTAATGCCAGCCAGTTTGGACTCTAAATCATCTCGCATCCAAATCAAGAATTTTAATTTCCGCTCTAAACTAGCTTTGTGCGAAATGGGTTCGCTTCCATAACAAGGATTACCCCAAAAAGGAAACATAGTTTACCTCTGTATTTAGCTTTTGTAAGAGTGCGATCTATTGCACTCTTACATTCTGACTAATAACAATCAGATTGGTGTGTGTAACAACCGACCATTATTTGAGGTGCTTAACGAACTCTGCTAAAAGTTGTCTCTTAAAATGGTGGAGGTATTTGACCAAACTGCCATCAGCTCTTTCCACTCCTCCTCTAAGAAAAAGTTCAAGTTACGGCGTCATGTTCAAAGGTTCTGGCAATTTGGCATCACAAGTCTCTGAATTGCGGTTTAAATGAGATATCAACAGAACAGAATAGCCACAAATCGCCAGTTGTTGACCCAACGCTATAGAATAACTCAGCAGCCAACTCATAGCGCTCGGTCATCGCTTCTCTACAACTGGCTAGTAATTTACTAGAAAACATATAGTAAATGTGCGTAGGCGCAGCCCATCGTATAATCATTCGTGAAAAGTTAGATACCCGACTTCTTAAAGAAGTCGGGTATCTGGACACTGCGAATTTTGACAAATCAGATAGAATTACTGTATAAGAGGATGTATAAGAGGCTGTTTTAAAAGTTATTAATGCTGTATTAAATAATATTATGTTTACTAAACTCTATCTAAAAAGCAGGAATTGTAATTAAATTCTTCTTTTTAAAATTATCAAAGCTTAGTCAAACATATTCAATTGCAGCCAATTACTTTTAAAACTGCCCCTTAATATTATTAATGATTACTAACTATAATATTAGGACAATAAAGAGTAGCCTTTCACTTTTAACCAATTCCAAAACTTAGTACCATCTAAAACTACGGTATCAAATTTCTTCTGTCCTGAACCTTTACAGTGAGGTATAAAAGTATTGTAATGAGTGGGAGGATAACGTCCAACCAAACATCCAGCAGACCATCCACCTACAGCAATCGGGGCTTCTCCTTCTGCATTGTCAGCTGTTGTGTGTTGGTTAACGCCAAATTGACCAGTATATAATTTATCTCCTGTTCTCTTGAAATCTTTATTAAAATCTCTAAAGCCAGATATATCATCACACTGAACTAAAGCCTCTTGATTAGAGTGTGCTGTAATATGCCGCCCTATTTCCCAACATTCTTTAAAGAGTGTATCCAGTTGAATCCGAAAAGCACCATCAGAAACAACAGGGTTTTCTACCATTTTTACACCTGGTTCAGTAGTAGCAGTAGCACTCATAACTACTTTATCTTCTGCTGGAACCCAAAGGATTCTCACATCATTCCAAGCATCAGGTTTATCAGTTTTAGCTTGCCAAGTATCTGGGTCTGCATCTTCAATATAAGTGATTGTGTAAGGTTGAGTACGCCAATCATTCTCAGAGTAGTATTCTTTGAGTGCAGATGCCTTAGTTATAGATTTCATTTCATCACTTCTAATTGTTATTTTTGCTATTTAACTTTTTGCTTTTCTATAAACTATAATAGTTTGAATTTTATCTATAGGAAATCTATATAACTAATGCTTTTTCACATAAACCTCATATAAAAACTCATCCAAAACTAAGTTCAAGCCTTATATTCCGGATTTATGGCTTGTGATAAAAAACACTTGGATTAGCCTTTGAGTTTGAGAGATATTTTGCGTAAGTCCTATTTTCCTCTCAACGAGACGCTGAACGCGATCGCGTCGGTGGTTTTCATCCTCCCGAATATACGTATTTGGGTACATCTAAGGGTTGGGGGAATCAATCAAACAGAATGACTATTGAAACATTAGCATCCGTGAGATAGCAGCCTTGCTCTAAGATAAAATACCCCGAAAGAGTTACAGGGTAAACAATGTAGCAATTTGTGGTAAAACAATTAGAGCCTTCAAAAGCAATAAGCTCGAACAGAATGAGAATACTGCCGCAATGTAACTATTCACGTCTGAAGCAGGAACTAAATAGATTTTTGCGTCAACCATTTCAAAAAACTTTCTGGGGAATTGTTTGTTTAATAGTTCTGTTTAGTACTGGTTTTGTGTCTGTGAACGCAGTACAGCCATTACGAAAGCCTTCCCTGTGGCAAATTTATCAGCACTCACTCAAGTCAGCAAAATATGTTGACTTGACTCATGCCATCGCTCCGGCAATTCCTGTATGGTCAGGTTTTGGTTCATCCAAGTTTGCGCCTGCCATCAATCCAAAAACGGGTGAGCCATACACTTACCAAAAGGATGGGTTTGAAGCAACTCATTACGATTTATCCACCGATCAGCTAGGAACCCAACTAGATCCACCGGCTCACTGGAACCCTGATTATCCAGCTATTGATGAGTTGCCTGCTACTTTTGCTGTTCGTCCTCTAGTAGTAATTCCGATCCAGGATAAAGTTGCCAAAGACCCCAATTACCACCTGAGTCTCAAAGATATTCAGGATTGGGAACGTAAACATGGGAGGATTCCAAAAGGCTCAGTTGTGTTTGTTCGCTCTGACTGGTCTAAAGAATGGCCAAACCCCGAACTAGCTACAAGAACTAAGTTTCCTGGGGTAAAGCTAGAAGCTTTGCAGTTTCTGCACCTTGAGCGCAAAATTCTTTTCCACGGACACGAACCCCTCGATACAGACAGCACCCCAACACTTGAAGGAGAAGCTTGGTTGTTAAAAAATGGATATACCCAAGCAGAGGGTGTTGCAAATCTAGATCAAGTGCCAGAAACAGGTGCGTTGATCACTATTGGGTATCCCAAATTCAAAGGTGGTTTGGGAGGTTATGCACGTTACATTGCTATCTGTCCGCCAGACTGGAAATACGGCGTATCAGTAGGTCAAATTCCAGAATCTCCCCTGCAAAAAGCAGATAAACCCCTCCACTGGGATACAAAATTAGGTGTACGGGTACGGTGAGATGAAGCAATTGAGTTATTGCTTTCTCTCTACGAGAAGCAGTAGCATCCCTTGTGCCTCTCTACGAGAGGAACGAGCCTCCGTAGGAGTGTGTCTGACTGGCTAACACTGCGCTATCCGCCCTTGGCATCTCCCTTTCTCCCAAAATTGATATTTACCCAAAAGACTGGCTTACAGTGCAGATTTGAGCAAAGCGATCGCCCAAGTCCACAACATAATACTAATAGGCGCTCCAATTAAAATACCAGCGATCGCCCAGCCTCTTTGATGTGCTTTGAATTGTTCAATACTGCGCCACCGTCTACTTTTCCAAGCCCATTCGTTGCCTTTTGCACCGAGTGAGATCGCCATTACCCAACCAATTTGGGGTACAAAACAGAATAGACCATACCACACTTGATTTGTCCACATCCACAACCAAGGTATAAGAAATGCACCCCAATTCCAACCGAGAATTTCCTCTGGGACTGTTTCATTGTGATTATTTATCCCGCATCCAGAATTGTTGATTATTTCTTTTAGCGGCAAAAGTTGATTGTTATTTGCAGATTTGACAACTAAACCAGATTTGAGAGCTTCTAGGGCTTGGCGGGTATTAGTAAATCGTTGTTCTGGAGCCGGTTCTATCAACTTTTGTAGCCAACTGACAAAACTGGAACTGAGGTTAACTCGGTCTGTAAATTGCAGTCGCAAATCCTGCTGGGGTAAATCAGATGGGGAAGTCCCAGTTAACAAATGAATTAAAGTTGCTCCCAGTGCATAGAGGTCTGAAGCCGCAACCGCTCGACCACCAAATTGTTCCATTGGCGCATAGCCATAAGTACCGACAACGGTAAAAGTAACGCCCTCTCTTGCCGCTTTATCTTGAACTGCGCCAAAATCAACTAAATAAATCCGATTATCTTCGCCCCAGATTAAATTACTCGGTTTTATATCTCTATGTAACACTCCTGGATTCAACTCGTGTAGATACGTGAGAATATTTAAAACCTCAACAGCAATTTTTCTCGCTCGCTTTTCAGTAAATCTTTTGCCAGCAGCAAGTTTTTCCTTAAGCGACTCACCAGGAATATATTCTTGGATTAAGCCAAACCAGAGTGTGCGATCGTCGATACAAAAATAATCTATATATCGAGGGATGCGGGGATGATTTAACTGTTTAAGAATTTGTGCTTCCCTTTCAAAAAGTTTTAAATCGTCCCACTGCACAGTACCGCCAAAGGCCAAAAGTTTGACCACAACGGTCGAATTTTCGTCATCAGAGGCTTGTAAATCCAATGCTTGCCAAGTTTGACGAATCCCATTGTTACCAAGTTGGCGTTGAATTTGATAACGGTCTTGTAATATCTGTTCTGGTTGCAGCATCTGACACCTGCTGGCAATTTACGCTGATTTGATTCCCTTATTATTCAAGGATAATCATTATCTAGAAAAACTGTGGGAGCCTGATAATTTTTTGAAAAAGGAGTACCTAAGCCGTGAGAAAATTTAGAACACTTGATGAATTTTAAGAAGAGTACTTCCGTAAGCACCCGGAAGAAATCGACGATTATTTGACCGAGATATTTCAGAAATATGCAGAAGACAAGGATTCTGGCGCGTTGTTGGCATCCTTGCGCGTCGTTGCGCGTGTACGGAGAAAAGGAAAATATCTCACAATAATCTATATCAAAGACTAGCACTAACTTTTGTCAGCAGGGGAGATAGCAATATGAGCCAGAAGCTAGCACCATCAAGAGTATCAACGCCAGGAAAAATTTTAAGTCGAGAATTAGAAGCCCGTGGCTAGACACAGAAAGATTTAGCAGAAATTATGCAGCGTCCAGTTCAAACCATCAATGACATTATTCGGGGAAGCCAGCAAATTACACCTGAAACAGCTATTGAACTCTCCCAAGCCTTGGGTACTTCTCCCGAGTTAGAGGCTATTTATAAAGTAAATATTAAGTAGGGTGTGTTACGGCTATGCAAGGATTTGGGAGTTCGAGAGAGTGAGAAGTAGCCGTAACGCACCATGTTTCTCGGTGCGTTAAGCGTTGCTATAACGCACCCTACAATTTAAGGTTTACTTTATAAATCATCTCTTATGGACAAACCTTGAAGTAAAGTATCGACTTTATCTAGTGGGAAATTGAAGAATTTGCTCAAAATCAAAATAGACATCCAGGCATAATTCTTAGTCGCTTACATTATGACAAATTAATTCCTCATAAAAATTTAAGGACGTTACTCGTTAGAGTTAGCACTATTTTAGGTAATTCTACAGATAATTTTTGCGATAGTAAGCTTGATATTCCGCAGATAGCAGAGGTTCCCACCAATCACGATGATTGAGATACCATTCAACAGTTAAACGTAAACCCTCAGCAATGGTTACTGAAGGTGTCCAACCAAGCTGAGTTTTAATTTTGTTCGCATTAATTGCATATCTTTGATCATGTCCCTGTCTATCTTTGACAAAAGTAATCAACTCCTTTGCCGGACGTACTGGTAAATCAGGTGCTAATTCATCCATCATCTGACATAAAAGTTGCACGAGGTTAATATTTTCCACCTCATTATTGCCACCAATATTGTATGTTTCCCCTGCTTGACCATGATTAATTACCACATCCAGAGCCAGACAATGATCGCCGACATAAAGCCAATCGCGCACATTTTTACCATCACCATAAACAGGTAATGGTTTACCTATCAAAGTGTTGATACACATCAGGGGAATTAGCTTTTCGGGAAACTGATAAGGGCCGTAATTATTAGAGCAATTTGTGATAATGGTTGGAAGTTTATAAGTATGATAATAAGCACGCACTAAATGGTCACTGCCAGCTTTGGAGGCTGAATAGGGACTATTAGGAGCGTAGGGTGTAGTTTCAGAAAAAGCTGGATCATCTGTGTCCAGACTACCGTAGACTTCATCAGTAGAAACGTGTAGGAAACGATAATCTGATGGCTGTGCTTTTGCCTCCCAATGTTGCCGAAAAGCTTCTAGTAGGGTGAAAGTTCCCACTACATTAGTTTGCACAAAAGCCCCAGGCCCAAGAATCGAACGATCAACATGAGATTCGGCAGCAAAATGAGCGATCGCATTAATATTTTCCGTTGATAGTAACTGATCTATAATGGTGCGATCGCAAATATCCCCCTGCACAAACCGAAAATTTTCTCTTCCCTCAAAGGGCACCAAATTTAGACGATTCCCCGCATAGGTAAGAGCATCTAACACCACCACCCGGTCATTTGGATAAACCTGACACCAATGATGGACAAAATTCGCCCCAATAAACCCCGCACCCCCTGTAACTAATAACCGCCGATTCATCCAATTTCCTCTCTTCTCTCTATGTTCTTTTCGTCTGGAGCGGTTCTTTTATGGAATTTTCCAGAAATAAATTATCCAATCTTCTGGGGTGGGCATCTTGCCCGTCCAGTAACCAAAGGCGGGCAAGATGCCCACCCCACAATAAATAATTGAATATTTTTTTATTTGGAAGTCTCTATTTCAAGTGAAAGTATTTCTTCGTCAATTTACCGTATATCCTCTGTGCAAATAACTTTAACATACGTATTTTCGTCAAACTCTTAATATTAGAAGGCTGCTGTATCTTGTGGTCAAAAAATTCATTTAATTCATCCAGAATAACTTGGAAACGCTTAATAATGTTTTCAGTTCGATGCTCAACCAAAAACTCTTCAGACAAGCTAACTCCCACTGAAGATTCAATCACCTTCATAATACGTTGGACATCATATTCTTGGGAATATCCAGCAATTTTATAGCAATTAAATCCCGGATCTAAGTAATCTGCCAGTCCACCGTTGACACTAGAAAATACTTGACAGCCACAGGCAAGAGCTTCCATTGGTTGCAGACCAAATCCTTCACTAACACCCTGTTGTGCCCAGTACTCAGCCGAATCATAGAGGTAAACCTTGGCTCGGTTGAATAGTCCAGGCAAATCCTCTATATAGGAGTCAACAACCAATACTTTACAACGTTTTTGCAAAGCTGGAATTAATTCTTTAATTAAATACTCAGAAGACTTCCGAGCCTGAACTAAAACATCAATATCCCGTTCCAGTCCGAAATTTTGAAACTCATCAGAAATTTGATTGGGCAAATAATAAATCAGAGAATTAGGTGATTTTTCTCCCCAATATCCCATTGTATAGCGGCTGACAGTGATGATCGGAATACTTGCTCTTAGCCTGAATGCATAACCTGCACTATGTGCATGGTAAACGACATTGTATTGCTTAAGTTTAGCCACGAGTTGAGCTATATCAAATCCCCAACTGATGACAAAAATTACATCATTTAAATTTTTCTCTTTTAGCAAATCATCGATGAAAAGCTTGCCTTTTTCCCGTTGACGGTAAGTTACAACATCAGCACTACAAAACTGCTGAACCAGATTAAGTGCTTTTAACTCAGCCCAAAGACCACCACAAGCAAATTTTCCATCTGTACCAGGGAGTAAGAAGTAAAGTTTTCTCATAATTTTTTTAGGGGAGTGGGGAGTAGGGAGTAGGGAGTGGGGGAAGATAAGGGAGCAGGGGGGGATGAGGTAGATAGGTAAGACTATGGAGAAAATTTTTTCTTGTCCCCCTCATCCCCCTTATCTCCTTCATCTCCCTCATCTCCTCTTGCTCTCTTCATTCTTCTTGCCAGCCCACTTTCACAAAATGTGCCTCACGCCCCCAAACGTCGCGTGTACGCGTAATATTTTCAATTGTTAGGTTAAAAGGAATGGCAGTTGTTAGGTAACGCTGGGCCATAGAACCTAAATCAGGTGCGAGTTCAGCGGCTGTCGTCGCGGCTAACCCTAAACCTATAAGTTGCTCGATTGGTCGAAATGGTAGCAACAGATGCACACCCACAGCTAGTCCAGCTGTTAAGAGCATTGCTACTGATAAATTTGTGCCGCAACGGGGATGTACAGCCAAATCCCATTCTCCACTGGTGAGGCGATGTCGAGCAAGTGTGACCGCACGCCGCAAATCACTAATATTCACCTCACCATAGAGGTAAAATCCCTGCTCAGTAGACAAACCGCCTAATAGTTCGTTATCTGGTTGAACGTTAGTGGGTTCTCCTTTGGCAGGATAGGCACTTTTTGATTCGCTAAGAACCCAAACAGTAGCATGTTCTAAGGCGTGAACCTGCCGCACCATCAAAATTTCTTTCAACCCTGGAATAAACGATAGCTGCCTAAGTAAGTCGGCATCTTGTGTGGGTTGGGGAAAGTCTGAAAATCGGTCTTCAAGACTCGGAACTTTTTCAGATACAAGTGTCCTAAGATCAAAGTTAAAAAATTCAAAGGGAGACGAGCCACCCTGAAAAGAAGCAGAAGTATTCATTGGAACACTGCTCTCCAAGCTGATGGAGTAAAATATATTTCTTTCAAATGTAACGCTTGCACCACTAAATTGTTGCTAATTTTTGTGGATGATTGTCGAGTTTGGGCGTTGGGCGTTGGGCGTTGGTTATTAATGATTTTCCCCTGCTCCCCCTACTCTCAGTCCTCTGCCCAAACCCTTAATTTTTCGTTGCTGATGCGTAAGTCCCACATCTGTTCTGCTGAATTTGAAAAGAAATAGGACTTACGCATTGACAGAAAATAGCAAATATGGGTGATGGAAAAAACCGCATCTGTACAACTACAGCGCTGATCTACTTTCCATCAAAGTAATGATTAATCAAAGTCTGAAACGACCTATTTTGGTAAAATCATACCATGATTAATTTGTAGAGTGCGTAAGTCCGAAGAAATTGTGATCTTTGTTATAGTTTCCGAGTCCGAGGGTCAGCTGGCTCCACTAACATAAACTCCGGCTGAGTGAAGGACTCGGAACTTTTGGTAGAGTGTTCACACTGAAACAAAGACGTGAGGAGGGGAAGAATCAGTAAACCTCATTCATTGGCTCTTGAGTGTACCAGACCAGAGCAATTACCTTGCTACTAGTAAATTATTTATTCGATCTGGTTAGGCAGAAGACAGCAATTGACATTATTCAAACAGACTTTGCCCCACTGTAAAGCCCAGCGGACAAGAGCTACTCGATTTTCTGTCTCGGTTTTGGTGAGAATATTACTGATATGGTTATCAACTGTACGCTTGCTAATCTCCAGTTTTCCTGCAATCTCTTGGTTAGTTAAGCCAGTGGCCACTAAGTCGATAATTTGCAGTTCTCTGTCTGATAGACTAACGGGGGTCTCAGACTTGCCACCAGCCATGACTATTTCTATCCTCTGTTGGTATATGTACTTAATCGCTCTTTCTAATTCTAGAGGATTCTTTTGTTGGTAGGGGTTTCAAGTGTTAGCAGTAATACTATTGTCAATATTTTCTTTGGATTTCAAGTTGGCAGAAATATAAATTGCAATTTATTTTTGGTATTAAAAAGTACATTAATTTTACAGCAATCTAGTTTATTCACTGAGACAATTTTGGAGGGTATTAGAAGCATATACATGTTACGGGAGTAGTTAAAATTGCTATTTAATTCTATGAAGGACTGGCGACAGATTAGCAAAAACTATTGTAGATTTTATACTGTCAATTCCTAATCCCAAATCGAAATCTACAATTGAAAATGAGATGAGCAATCCCCGTGTTTTGTGCCTTGGTGAAATTTTGTTTGATTGTTTAGCCGATCAATTGGGGCTAAAGCTGGAAGAAGTGAAATCTTGGACTCCCTACCCAGGAGGGGCACCAGCTAACGTAGCCTGTGCTTTAGTCAAGCTGGGGACATCAGCCGGATTTATCGGAGCCGTTGGTGAAGATGAACCAGGGAATGCACTGGTCAAGCTATTACAAGATGTAGGTGTAGAGACGACAGGGGTACAACGCCATCCCACAGCACCAACGCGGCAAGTTTATGTTACACGGGATCTGGCTGGCGATCGCACCTTTGCCGGATTTGGTCAGTATGATAGCTCAGAATTTGCCGATACTCACCTGCAAGCTAAAAAATTG
This sequence comes from Nostoc sp. S13, assembly GCF_029379315.1. Lineage (GTDB taxonomy): Bacteria > Cyanobacteriota > Cyanobacteriia > Cyanobacteriales > Nostocaceae > Nostoc. The sequence continues at coordinate 4,296 of NZ_JAQYWQ010000127.1, read as the reverse complement.
TCAGATTCACTGTTTCAAGAGGCAGATTTTCTGGTTTTGGGTACTTTGGAATTAGCCTATCCTGAAAGTGAAGAGGCAATTCACCGCGCTTTAGAGTTAGCAGAACATTACGACTTGAAGATTGTGCTGGATGTCAACTGGCGTCCTGTATTTTGGGATGAACCAAACATCGCTCATCAAAAAATTCCAGAATTATTTAAACGAGTCGATTTCCTCAAACTCTCCAAAGAAGAAGCTGAATGGCTATTTGAAACCGCAGATCCCGGAGCCATAACTTACCGTCTGGCTTCAATTGAAGGAGTATTAGTAACAGATGGGGAAAACGGTTGCACCTACTGTCTGGGTGAGAACGAAGGCAAATTACCTGCGTTTTCCATCCCTGTCGTTGATACAACTGGCGCAGGAGATAGCTTTTTGGCTGGATTCATTCACCAACTGAGTCAGTATGGCATCCACAGCTTGCGGGATGCAGAAACAGCAAAACGCATTGTCACATACGCCAGTGCTGTTGGAGCGCTGACTACCATTAAACCAGGTGCGATCGCTTCTCAACCAACAGATGCTGAAGTCGAAGCTTTTCTAGCCGCACATCAACTCTAAGAATTAGCATAAGCCACTGGGATATCAGCCACCAAAGGCTGATACTCCCAACTAGAAAATGGACGAAAGTCCTCATGCCATTCTGCGGTCATATTGCGCAATAAACGTAGTTGCAGAGGTGTGGGTACTGGGTTAACGCGCTCAACTTTTACTTTTACAAGTTCGGGATTTTTGTTCTTGAGTTTAAAAACATTATCCACAATATATCGAGGGCAATAACCTACGATGTGATGATCCTCTGTACATAAGAACAATGCACGCGGGTCATAGGGATTTTGAAATTCGTTCGCTAAATATAACGGTTCACCCGTTTGTAATTGATTAATCCGTTCAGTTGCACAAGTAGGAAGGTGTCGCAACCCATGTGCAAAAAAATGGATGTGGTATAAACCATTTTCATCTGGTTCTGGGTAGGGGAAAACTTCAAAATTATCCGTTACCTTGCGCCCACCACTACGAGAAAGGATGGTAACTGGGTCATCTTCACCTTCAGGAATATTTAGATATTCAATATAATTTTTGTAGTCGGGGCGAGAGCGTCGCATTAATCGATTAGAAAACAAGGGAAACAGTTCAACCGATGTGTATACTTTGTTCAAATTTGGAAAGGAATACAATAGCTGAAAATTATGTTCAGCTTGAGCTTTAACAGCACCTTGCGTATATACAAACTGATATTTTTTTCCGTCAAATGTTAAGCGACCAATGGGAAGCCAAGCGCGACTTTTAGGATCTTGCCAAGCTAAAAAAAGTGTTTTCATCGTAGGGTGTCCAGCAGCTTACTTTGATTTAACTCCAATATCTTTTGTGCAAATTCAATTGCTGTTTGCGATATGCGATTAAATGGAATACGCTCAAAAAGCTCTAACGTATCATTGCTTGACACCCTTGCTAAATTATTCAACCATACGCTGGCTGCATCTGGATAGCGCTGTTGCACTTCACAAAATGCATTAAAAGTCTTGAGGGTTTTTTTGTCACTAACTCTAGCATACAAGGCAGAATTACATTTTTCCACATATGCTTGGACAGTAAAGCCAGCGTCTTGTGTGATTAGCCTACTTTTTCTTTTAGAATCAGACTCGTTCCTACCAAGACAGGAAGCATGGTCATAGGTTGGTGCTAAATAAATCTTCTCTTCCAAACTGATGAATGCCCAATTTTCATGGTGTTGATCGCTATTCCCGATCCAAGCATCTAAAAGTAAATACCCAACAAAAGTTTCCTTCGCATGGTTAATTCTTTCTGGCAGTTTCCAATTGATGGGCAAATTAACTAAAGCATCTCCGATTGCATTGAATACATTGTCTATTGTGTGTTGGGACAGGTCTTTAGAATCTTGCGGATAATCGGATACTATCCGAGCCAGAATTTCATTACCAAGGGTGAGAATTGTACCTTCTTGAGGCGGCAAAAATGAGGGTGAAACAATGCCATTTTCGCCATTGTATGTCGCCAGTTCATAATCAGCATGAGGTAGCCCAAGCAACTGGCACAAATCGGCTGCAATCTTCTCTGCCCAATCTTCTCCTGTGTTTGGTCTAGCTTTCTTGAATAGACAACGACCTAGATCCTGATGACGAAACCAAAATTTTTCTTTTGTTCCCAAATCCTCATTAGCTTCTCGGGCATCTAGGGGAATGTCAATGATTGGAAACTGCTCTGGCATAATTTATGGAAAAGCCTGATTTAGAGCAAATTATTAACTTCACATATTTTTAATATGTGTAACAGTCAATGGTTAGCCTTAGCTCGTTGCCACATAGTATCAACACTCACAAACTCATAGCCTTGTTGTAGCAGTTGCGGAATCAGAATTTGAATTGTGGCAGCAACATCTTGTCCACCGCAAGTACCGTCATGTAAAACAATTATTGAACCATTTTTGACTTGCTGCATAACTCGCTCTACCACGGTGGTTACGCCTGGACGCACCCAGTCTTCGGGTACAACGCTCCACATAACTGGGCGGTAATTCCACTGAAAGAACAATTTTAAAGTCGCAGGTGTAAATAAACCATTGGGGGGGCGGACATCTCGGACTTGTTCTGGTTGGAGATTACAGGCATTGTAGATGGCAGCTTGGGTTTTTTCTAAACTGTCTTTCAGGTCATTTGGGGAAAGCATCGGAAAAGAGCGATGATCGTAGCCATGCAATCCGAGCCAGTGTCCACGATCGCTCACAGATGCGGCGATCGCTGGTGAACGGTTGACGCAAACACCCAACCAAAAAAAACTCGCAGTAATATTGTAACGATCTAACACTGCCAAGACTTCGGGTGTGTATTCAGGATGGGGCCCATCATCAAAAGTCAGAGCGATCACTTTAGAATTGCGATCGCCAACGCTTTTGGGGTTCGCCGATCGTGTCGCAGACAAGTCATCGCCACTCCAAAGGCAATTGGGAAAAGTCGGTTGGAGAATACGGTACAAAATGGGGTAAAGGGGAGCAAGTTGCATCACATATTTTAGTTTTTCCTGTCTACTTACTCAATATATAAGATTAATATTTGATTTCTGAAAAAGTTTGGTACAACTCGAAAAGCCTAATTCCTTATTCCCTATTCCCTACTCCCTACTCCCCACTCCCCGCCTACGTAGATAATTTCAAAAATCAAATACGATTCCTATATAGGACTAATATTTGATTTTTGCGAAGCTAGGTAGAGATATCATGGCGATCGCCTATGCTATGAAACGTCGAGGTAGGGCGATGCGTAAATATTTGTTAGGACTTAGGCACAAGAGATCCCCCAACCCCCTTAAAAAGGCAGGGCTGTTTCGTTCCCTAAAAGATGTAAAATGACAAGCATCGAGGGGATGAAAACAATGGGTGCAAATCTGATTGAACAACTACGGCAAGTAAAAGATTTTCGAGTCAAAGATGGGCAAAGACATCAACTGTGGATGGTATTGCTGTTTGTGATTATGGGAACAATGAGCGGGTACGTAGGATATCGTGCATGGGGAGACTTTGTAAAACGTCATCGTCGTGTATTAATTGATAAATTCAGAATTGAAAAACATGGCGTGCCATCAACCTCGACAATCCGTCGGATACTAATAGGAGTAGACTTTGATATTCTTGCCAAAATATTTAACCAGTGGGCGGAAAACTACGTTCATGTGGATACATCGGAGTGGTTTGCAATTGATGGTAAAAGTATCAAAGGAACTGTACAAAACTACAAAAACGAGTATCAGAATTTCGTAAATATCCTATCGGTATTTACTGAGAAACAAGGGCTAGTCCTAAGTCTGAGCAAATTGGAGAACAAGCAAGGTAGTGAAATTAGCACAGTTCAAAATTTAATTGCACTATTAGATATTGAGGGTGTTGTTTTCAGTTTAGATGCTCTACATTGTCAAAAAAAACCTGCAAGCTAATTATTGATAGTGGCAATGACTATGCGATCGCTGTCAAGGCAAATCAAAAAAACTTGTATTGCCAAATTAGAAAAAATACGGATAACTCCAAGCCAACAAGTCGGTACATCACAGCCGAAAAAACTCGAAACAGATTTACAACACGTACTGTAGAAGTTTTTCATAATTTAACTGGCATCAGTCCAGAATGGGCTGGATTGAAGTCCTTAATTAAGGTTGAAAGAAACGGTACTCGTGCTGGTAAACCATATCACCCAGGGTAAGCTCATCTAATTTGGTATAAATAAAACTTGACAAATCGAAGAAGAT
>NZ_JAQYWQ010000039.1:10062-50734 GCF_029379315.1 Nostoc sp. S13 | reverse complement strand
TCCAGAGCTAGGTTTCAGCCAAATAAAGTTCTCATTTCCGGATAAGTCTATTAGATATCACCACTTCCCTTAAATTCTCAGGCTGTACTGACAAACTTTTGTCACCAAAATGCTGATTCATCAGCGCCGGGACTTGTGAGGCTTGAATTCGGCTATGGCGGGTTTTATCGGGCATTACTAAGTTAGGCCCAGCTTTACAGTTCTTCATACAACCAGTGCCCTTGATTGTAACTTGGTCTTCTAAACCGCGATCGCTTAAAACAGCCTCCAACGCCTGACAAACTTCTTTGCCGCCACGTTTCATGCAATCAGACTTTTGACACACCAAAATCGTGGCTTTAGTTTTAGCTGGTTTTACCTTGACATCATCAATAGATGGGGGTTCTTGTACTGGAGTAGTCGTGTGAACTCTTGCCATCTCAGAACGCGCCGCCATCACACGTTCAGCTTTCAGTGTAACTTTGTCTTTTTTTATATCGTATTCTTTATAACCAACAACTTCTAGCCAAGTACCTGGTGGTAGGCGCAAATCAAAAGCAGCCCGTAAATGTTTAGCTAGTTTAATGTAAGACTCACCCTCATGAGTCTCCAACAGTAAGCCTTTAAGCTTATAACCATCTTTAATAACAAATTCTATAAATCTGCCTTCAAGGCAAAACTCTGATACTTCTGTAGTGTGGGATGCACTCATTTTTTTGACCTATTTTTAACTAAAACAAGCTATCAAGCGAGATATTTTCACCAGCAGCCGCATATTATAACTATTTAGTAACGAGTATACCAGCAACGTTCAAGAGTCAAAATCTGATCTTGACGGGAGACAGTAAATCCCCGGATCACACTCCAAAGTTGAACAGCCGCACTAGGATTGCCAATTTCAACTTTCAATGGCTGGTTAGCCGCACAACTACAAGGAATGTTTAATTCCTTTAGGCGTTGATAGATTTGCCAGCGGTCTGCCCAATTCACCTCTACAAGGTGCTTTATTTCTATTTCTGAACTAAATGATTTCAAGAAAATTGCCCTCAAAGTGCAACAAACTTGCGGTAACTACCGCGATTTAACTCTTTGCTTTTTGTAAAATCTTAGGAGTTTAGCCTTTCAACACCAGCATACATTAAGTGCAAATAATTGTCATTAATTTTGGAAAAAATAAAATTTTTGCAGCGATCGCACACAGCAGGATCACCCAGACAAGGGCGACAAGGGGAAAATTCTACCCTGTCTTCTCCTACTCCCCACTGTCCGGGTAAATATCCACACTTAAGTTTTTATGTCAAAAATAATCATAAATACATGCAACTTGATGAGCATAACATCATCCAACAAATAATAAAATTGAGAATTTTAGTCAGCAAAAATACAAAATATTGTGATGGCGAATTAGCTTGCTCTTAATTATTAAAATGTTAATATGTAAACAATAAGCAGTTAAAATCTATTAACTGCTAAAGAGCGAGGAGCATAATGTCTGAAACGCAAACTTTGTTACGAAATTTTGGTCATGTATATGACAATCCCGTGTTGCTGGATCACAGCGTAACTGCTCCAGTTACAGAAGGATTCAACGTTGTATTAGCTAGTTTCCAAGCACTGTACTTGCAGTACCAAAAGCATCATTTTGTAGTTGAAGGCTCAGAATTTTACTCTCTGCATGAGTTTTTTAACGAAAGCTACAACCAAGTACAAGACCACGTTCATGAAATTGGAGAACGCTTGGATGGACTGGGTGGTGTGCCAGTAGCGACCTTCAGCAAACTAGCAGAATTAACCTGTTTTGAGCAAGAATCTGAAGGCGTATATTCGTCTCGCCAAATGGTAGAAAATGACCTAGGGGCAGAACAAGCCATTATTGGCGTAATTCGGCGTCAAGCTGCTCAGGCAGAGAGTTTGGGAGATCGAGGCACACGCTATCTCTACGAAAAGATTTTGTTGAAAGCTGAGGAACGTGCTTATCATTTGTCTCACTTCCTCGCCAAAGACAGCTTAACATTAGGGTTTGTCCAAGCTGCTCAAAGCTAAAACTCTCATAATCTAGATTTGTCTAGCTAGACTGAAAGAAAAAGTTGGCAGCACTAACTCTTAAAATATTATAAAAAATGGCAGAGAATGGTATCCTTATCTCTCTGCCATTTTTAATCTAAGTAAACATATACACATAATATTTAACATTGAAAATATTTAGCAATTAGCTAGTTAAGATAAATTTTTATCTAAGAAATTTATTTGTGCTGAACAATCAGATAGGTAGATGCAAAAATAAATCACCATCCGTTGCAAGCTATCATCAAGTTAAAGAAGAAAGATTTGCAAAAGCTTAATAAATTTAAGCATCAAAATTAAATAAAATTATAAATACAAAATAATCCTTGGGCATTGAGAATTGGGCATACTTAATTTTCCTTGTCTCCCTTGTCTTGCTTATCTCCCTTGTCCCCCTTATCTCCCTTATCTCCCCACTCCCTCTCTACAATCAAACTTAGAAAACTTAATAATAAAAAGCACTATAGGGGGTAAAGACCCTTAAAATAATCAGGATTTGTATTCTCGTACTCCAAGGCAACTACTATGCCCCGCCGTGACGACCTCCGGAAGATTCTACTGTTAGGCTCTGGTCCAATTGTGATCGGACAAGCCTGTGAGTTTGACTACTCTGGCACTCAAGCCTGCAAAGCTCTGCGAGAAGAAGGCTATGAGGTGATTTTGGTCAACTCCAACCCTGCAACGATTATGACCGACCCGGAAACAGCCGATCGCACTTACATTGAGCCGCTGACACCGGAATTGGTCGAAAAAGTGATCGAGAAAGAACGCCCTGATGCTCTACTACCGACGATGGGAGGACAAACCGCCCTCAATCTCGCCGTTGCTTTAGCCAAAAATGGAGTGTTAGAAAAGTACGGCGTTGAGTTAATCGGCGCTAAATTACCAGCGATCGAAAAAGCTGAAGATCGAAAACTGTTTGGTCAGGCAATGGCAAGAATTGGAATAGCTGTGTGTCCTAGCGACACAGCCGAATCTTTGGAAGAAGCCAAAGCTGTTGCCCGTCAAATTGGTACTTATCCCCTAATTATTCGTCCAGCTTTCACAATGGGTGGAAGTGGCGGCGGTATTGCCTACAACCAAGAAGAATTTGAAGAAATGGCGCAGGTAGGTATAGATGCCAGCCCCGTTTCGCAAATTCTCATTGACCAGTCTTTACTCGGCTGGAAAGAATACGAACTTGAAGTGATGCGTGATTTGGCAGATAACGTGGTGATTATCTGCTCCATCGAAAACCTTGACCCTATGGGTATCCACACCGGGGACTCGATTACCGTCGCTCCCGCGCAAACCCTCACTGATAAAGAATATCAAAGGCTGCGCGATATGGCAATTAAGATCATCCACGAGATCGGTGTGGAAACTGGCGGTTCTAATATTCAATTTGCCGTCAATCCGGTTAATGGGGATGTAGTTGTAATTGAGATGAACCCCCGCGTTTCCCGCAGTTCGGCTTTATCTTCCAAAGCCACAGGTTTCCCGATCGCTAAAATTGCCGCAAAATTGGCTGTGGGCTACACCCTGGATGAAATTCAAAATGACATCACCAAGAAAACTCCCGCGTCCTTTGAGCCGACAATTGACTATGTGGTGACAAAAATCCCCCGCTTCGCCTTTGAAAAGTTCCCCGGTTCAGAACCAGTGCTGACAACCCAAATGAAGTCAGTCGGGGAAGCAATGGCAATTGGGCGGACGTTCAATGAATCCTTTCAAAAGGCGTTGCGATCGCTAGAAACAGGACGTGCTGGTTGGGGTTGCGACAAAGCCGAAAAATTACCCAGTGGTGAACAAATTCGCGCCCAATTGCGGACACCCAACCCCGATCGCATTTTCGCCGTGCGCCATGCCTTGCAGCAAGGGATGACCATTGAGGAAATCTACGAACTCACTGGTATTGACCGATGGTTCTTGGATAAATTGCAGCAACTGCTAGATGTGGAGAAATTTCTCAAGCGGACACCTTTGCAGCAATTGACAAAAGAGCAATTTTATGAAGTGAAGCGGGACGGATATAGCGATCGCCAGATTGCCTATGCCACCAAAACCACCGAAGATGAAGTTCGCACCTACCGCAAGTCACTAGGGATTATCCCAGTTTACAAAACCGTAGATACCTGCGCCGCCGAGTTTGAAGCGTTTACTCCTTATTACTATTCTACCTACGAAGAAGAAACAGAGGTAATGCCCGCAACCAAGCCAAAAGTGTTGATTTTGGGTGGTGGCCCCAACCGCATTGGTCAGGGAATTGAGTTTGATTATTGTTGTTGTCACGCCGCCTATGCCTTGAAGGAAGCGGGGTATGAGACAATTATGGTCAATTCCAACCCAGAGACAGTTTCGACAGATTACGATACCAGCGATCGCCTTTACTTTGAGCCGTTAACAAAAGAAGATGTTCTTAACATCATCGAAATTGAAAATCCAGTCGGGGTGATCATCCAGTTTGGCGGGCAAACACCGCTAAAGTTGGCTCTCCCATTACAAGAGTTTCTTAACAATGACACCTCTGGACTGATTACTAAAATTTGGGGTACATCACCAGATTCCATCGACATGGCAGAAAACCGGGAGCGGTTTGAAAAGATTCTCCAACAGTTGAATATTGCCCAACCACCCAATGGTATCGCTCGGAGTTACGAAGATGCGCTGATTGTCGCCAAACGCATTGGCTATCCAGTGGTAGTGCGTCCCAGTTACGTGTTGGGGGGACGGGCGATGGAAATCGTTTATTCCGATACTGAGTTGGAACGCTACATGACCTTTGCGGTACTAGTGGAACCAGAACATCCGATTTTAATTGATAAGTTTTTGGAAAACGCGATTGAAGTCGATGTCGATGCGATCGCTGATCATACAGGAAGGGTAGTGATTGGTGGCATCATGGAACACATCGAACAAGCAGGGATTCACTCAGGAGATTCCGCTTGTTCTTTACCTTCTATTTCCCTATCACCAGCAGTTCTCAATCAAATTCGCACTTGGACGGTGCAGCTAGCACAAGCGCTGTCAGTTGTGGGACTGATGAATATTCAATTTGCCGTTGTCGGCGCAAGCAGCTATTCTCCCCAAGTTTACATTCTGGAAGCCAACCCCCGCGCCTCTCGCACAGTCCCCTTTGTTTCTAAAGCAACGGGCGTACAGTTGGCGAAACTAGCATCCTTAATTATGTCAGGCAAAACCTTAGAGGAACTACATTTCACCGAGGAAGTTATCCCAACCCACATTGCTGTCAAAGAAGCAGTATTACCCTTTAATAAATTCCCTGGAACTGATACAATATTGGGCCCAGAAATGCGATCCACTGGTGAGGTGATGGGGATTGACAGTGACTTTGGCCGTGCCTTTGCCAAAGCGGAAATGGGTGCTGGGGAGAGTTTACCACTGACGGGAACCGTATTTGTATCAATGAGCGATCGCGATAAAGCTGCTGCGGGTGCTGTGGTGAAAGAATTTATCGATTTGGGCTTTAAAGTGATGGCTACACTTGGTACACGGCGAGTTCTTCTCGAACAGGGATTAGATATTGAGTTGGTGTTGAAACTCCATGAAGGTCGTCCCCACGTCCTAGATGCGATCAAAAACCAAAAAATCCAACTTATTATCAACACACCTTCAGGGGAAGAAGCCCAGACTGATGCTAGGTTAATCCGTCGCACAGCCTTAGCTTACAAAATTCCGATCATTACTACGATTGCCGGCGCAAAAGCTACCGTCGCCGCCATCCATTCCTTACAAAATACGACTTTGGATGTCAAAGCCATCCAAGATTACTGCGCGATCTTCAAGGAGTAGGGAGAGACGCGATTAATCGCGTCTGTACTAGGGAGTGGGGATAAGGGGGACAAAGAGAATAATCAATGCCCAATGCCCCATGCCCCATGCCCCATGCCCCATGCCCCATGCCCCATGCCCCATGCCCCATTCCCTATTCCCCATTCCCAGAAAAAATTAAGCAATTGTTATAAGAGAATGACTATAGTTCTCATTGAGATATTTTGACAAATATGAGGAAGCTTACTTTGAGCTAGATAATTTCTTAAATTGACTTCTAGTCAGCCTTGAGGAAAAGGGCGACATTGCATGAACTGGAACAGTCAGGAAATTTCATGCCGCCATCTAGCCAAAACATTCTCATAAATGTTACAATTGTTAATAAGGTTCCAATAGAAAAATGTTTAAGAAGCTACCTTTTATCTAACTATAGATACTTGTGAAAAGTAGGAAATAACTGTAATTTTTAGCAGTTAGTAGCCCAAATTTGATTATTATGAGCAGCCGACGAGTTGATCGGGCGCGTAAGTTGCAAACCAGAGCATGGGTTCCCAGTCAAACTGGGTAGCACCCTAACAAAGCATCTATCCGTTAATGACCCTACCGCCAAACCCATCATTACCAAAGAGTAGCGCCATGAAGACCGCTCAGACAGCCACAGACCTCGTGCGGACTTACCTGCGTGAGATTGGCCGTGTGCCACTCTTAACCCACGAGGAAGAGATTTTCTATGGTAAACAGGTGCAACGTTCCTGCGCTTTGCATCAATCAAGAGAATATCTTGTCACCCAGTTAGGTCGTCAACCGACTCTAGAAGAGTGGGCCAAAGCGACAAAGCTAGAACCAGCAGAGTTGAACGAAGCGATCGCTGATGGTGAAATTGCCAAGCGCAAGATGGTAGAAGCCAATTTGCGGCTGGTAGTGTCCGTTGCCAAAAAGTACATAAAGCGCAACGTCGATTTACTGGACTTGATCCAAGAAGGTAGTATTGGTATGCAACGGGGCGTAGAGAAGTTTGACCCCACCAAAGGCTATAGGTTTTCTACCTATGCCTATTGGTGGATTCGGCAAGCGATCACTCGTGCTATAGCCGAAAAAGCTCGTACCATTCGGCTGCCTATCCACATAACCGAAAAATTAAATAAGATTAAAAAAGCACAGCGCCAATTGTCTCAAAAGTTGGGACGCGCTCCCACAGCTGGTGAGCTAGCTCAAGAATTAGAATTGACCCCCAAACAAGTACGAGAGTATCTAGAAAAGGCGCGTTTGCCCCTTTCCTTGGATTTGCGGCTGGGTGATAATTACGACACCGAACTTGGAGAAATGCTGGAAGATCCAGGAGCATCTCCCGAAGAGTTTGTCATGCAATCTTCTCTATCTTATGACTTAGATCGCCTGATGGGGGATCTCACGCCACAACAGAGAGAAGTGATCACGCTGCGCTTTGGCTTAACTGATGGGCAAGCGCTGACTCTGGCTAGAATTGGTGAAATACTGAACATCAGCCGGGAACGAGTCCGGCAAATTGAGCGAGAAGCCTTAACCAAACTTCGCAAGTCTAAAGCCAGCATGGATGAATATTTGGCAAGTTAGGGGAAAGTTAGGAGTTAAGAATGAGGAGTGATGAGTTTTAAATTAACTTGTCACTTCTCAGTTTATTTGTTAATGATTAAGGTGAGAAAATACGCTGACTTTGGTACGGTTACACCTACTTCCACTCTTACCCTAGCCTGTTACATTAGTTAACAGGAAGACCAAATAGCTAGCTAAGTCAAATCCAAAACAGGTATTTAATATTCAAATCATAAGCACGTCAGCCAGTAATGGTAGTTAAGGAACTAAAAAATGAATAACCCATCCAATCGTGTCTCAGAGTTTTTTAATAGCGATTCAGAAACTAGCGATTTACTATGGCAGTACGTTAAATCCTTAAGTCCAGAGACAGTTACCCAGCTATCCAAACCCACGTCTGCCGAAGTTTTTCAGGTGATGGAACGTAATATTACGGGACTGTTGGGAAATCTACCTTCAGAACACTTTGGTGTTACTGTAACCACAAATCGGGAAAATCTGGGTCGGCTTCTCGCCTCGGCGATGATTAGTGGTTATTTCTTGCGTAACGCGGAACAGAGAATGAGTTTTGAAGTCGCCGTACAAGGATCTGAAACCAACAATAGCGAAGTTGACTAGAAATATAAAATTTGTGAAATTTAATATTGTCGGGCTGATAGCTAGTCGCGTCGCTTCTCTACGAATTCAAAATTAACAATCCCCATAAATAAATTTAGGGGCTATTTTTGAATTTGGCTATCTGTGAACTCTTGTAATTTGGTGATTAGTTCAACTAGAGGCGTATTTCTAAATGATTAATACACATTTGTGGATAAGGTAACAAAGGTAGACTAAGTTGGCAATAAATTAAAACTCGGCAGAGTTCAAAGCAGCTTGCCGAGTTTTGTTATTAGTCAAGAGTCAAAAGTCAGGAATTCTTTCCCTAGTCCCGATTTCCCCAATTAACAATGCGTGAAACCAGTTCTAGTTCTTTCCCACCCCATAAAATCATTGGTGTTGCAGTAATTTGGAATGACCAAAAGCAAATTTTAATCGATCGCCGTCGTCCAGAAGGAGCGATGGGTGGCTTGTGGGAATTTCCTGGTGGTAAAATTGAGCCTGGTGAAACTATCAGCGAGTGTATTCAACGGGAAATTTCCGAAGAACTGGGAATAGTAATTGAAGTGGGAGAGCATCTGATTACTATTGACCATACCTATACAGACTTGCGCGTTACCCTCACAGTACATCATTGCCGCCATGTTACAGGTGTTCCCCAACCTTTGGAATCCGATGAAATTCGCTGGGTAATTTTGGAAGAACTGGAGCAGTTTACTTTTCCGAAAGCAAATACTCAAATTATTGCTGCTTTAAAAGGGAGTGGGGAGTGGGGAGTGGGCAGTGGGGATGAGGGAGATGAGGGAGATAGACTTTTCTCCAATGACAAATGACAAATGACCAATGGCCAATGCCCAATGCCCAATACCCAATGCCCAATGCCTAATGCCCAATGCCCAATAGCGTAACAATCTATTAATTGCATCAGGTTGAGTCCCGCAATTTTCTACAATAGGCGCAGGAACTTTGATTAAAGGTGTCAGCAAATAAATGCCTAAAACCGTTGCCGATGTGATGAGCCGCGATCCAATTGTCGTCCGGGCGGAAACTCCACTGAAGGAAGCTATCCAAATTCTCGCAGAACGCCATATCAGCGGACTACCTGTTGTGGATGATGTCGGTAAATTGGTGGGCATTATCTCAGAAACAGATTTGATGTGGCAAGAAACTGGTGTTACTCCACCTGCGTACATTATGTTTCTTGATAGCGTTATCTATTTAAAAAATCCTGCTACTTATGATCGTGATTTGCACAAGGCACTAGGGCAAACCGTTGGGGAGGTAATGAGTAAAAACCCGATCGCTATTTCCCCTGATAAAACTTTAAAGGAAGCAGCCACAATCATGCACGATCGCAGTGTTCACCGCTTGCCAGTACTTGACAGCACGGATCAAGTAATTGGTATCCTCACTCGTGGTGATATTATTCGGGCAATGGCAGCAAGTCAAGATTAGTCAGTTGTCATTTGTCATTAGTCCAGAGTTTTTTGACTGTTGACTAATGACAGTTTTTTTTATACCTTTGAAAATCAAGGATAACTAAATGAGTATTACTCCGGAGTCTGTTAAGCAATTGCTCAGTTCTGAGGATTTAGGCGATCGCTTACGTGCAGTAAATCAAATCCGCCAACTGGAACCTGCGATCGGCTTTGAATTAATTCAAAATGCTATTGGCGATCGCAATTCTCGTGTCCGTTACTCGGCGGTGAGTCAAATGGATACACTCGGAACGCAGGATTTACAGTTATCCTTGGATATCTTGCGCGATCGCTTACTTCATGACTCCGAAGTAGATGTCCAAGCAGCAGCAGCAGATTGTTTGGGTGCTTTGAAGTTACGCGAAGCTTTTGAAGATTTGCAGTTGCTTTATCATACAACTGGTGAATGGCTAATACAATTCAGTATCATTGCTACATTAGGAGAGTTAGGCGATCCACGAGCCTTTGAACTACTCAAAGAGGCACTCTCATCAGAAAACGAATTAGTCCAAACTGCTGCTATTAGTTCTTTGGGTGACTTGGGAGATGTACAAGCAGTTGCCTTATTGGCTCCCTATGCTACCAATCCAGATTGGCAAATTCGTTACAGACTTGTACAAGCCTTGGCTCGCTTGGGTAATGCAGAAGCTAAATCTATATTAGAAACTCTGGCTAATGATCAAGTAGAAGCGATCGCAACTGAAGCCAAAAATTCTTTGCAATCAGTTTAAGTCTATCTCATGTTAAGAAAATTCACCTTTAATATAGATTTATCTGAGAGGATAAAAAAATTCGATCTGGTTGGTAAATTTTGCATTCCAGTCAGATCGAATTAAGAAATTAGAGTGACTTTTAGTTGCTAAAAGTCACTTTTTTATATTTAGGATAGGTCTATTGAACGAAACTCTTACGGCGGCGAGACATAGCCATTACTGCACCTACTCCACCTAAGCCTAATAATGCAGCTGGTTCAGGAACGGTAGTTATTGCAAGACCAGTAAAAGTGGCTTTGAATGCTTTACCAGATGTGTAGTCATTTGCTGCATCATTATCTTGAGTAGAAAAAGTGATATATCCCGTTCCATTGGTTTTGTTACCAGATCCATCATCAAAGAATCCAACGTAATTCAAATTTATATCTGTTCCTGCGTTCTGTTTTGTGAATGTTGGGGTTCCCAAAGACGTTAAACTAAATGTATTTACTCCATCTCCTAAAGTACTAGAAGTTGCAAATACACCTAAGTCAAGAAAAAGAGAACCCGATGTTAAGGGGTTAGTAGTAACATTGAATATGTGAGCTGCGTCAAATGCTGTAAAACTTCCAGTTTGTAATGCTAGAGAAGCTAAACCAGGGTTAGGGGTAAATTGTAACAATGTATTTGACACTGTAACTGTAGTAGCAGGAAACCCAGCACCACCGTAATTAAAACTCCCATTGAGTGCAGCAGCTTGAGCAGATCCAGCAGAGGTAAAAAACCCAGTAGCTAAAGGGAGTGCAGCAGTAACGGCTAAAGTTGCATTTAGTAATGTAGATTTAAAACCAATCATTCTTGTTTGAGGCTCCTAGTAATAAGTTTAAATTAGAGCAATTGCTTTACTTTTAATCTCAGTAATTTATAAAAAATACTGTCAGTGAAAGCGAAGCTTGCGTGATCTATTTCTTATCTCCATAAAATCACATAGATTTAGACCCTGCAAGATTTACTTAGTGGTCTTCATCACATCTTTAAGGCATTACTATCCTTCATGAAATTTTAATTTCTGATATATCTGCGCTTTGTATATCTTTCATTTATCCGGTTTAAATTGTTGGTGATCGCTCTGACTTTAAGAAAGTTAATTTACGTATAATTGAAATACTGATAATTTTTAATACTTAAATCTATTCAGCCACATTTTAGATAAATGGAGTATGCAGTGTATCTATAATCTCTCCACTTACTAATATTTACTGAAACGGTTCCTCTCCTAGAAAAAATGAGGGGAACCTCTGTATTTGTTTACTATGGACAGTTTTTGTATCAAATTGAATGTTTGTAATAAATAGCTAACTGCTAACTGCTAGCTATTACCTCTGTTCTAAAATCTCTCAGATTTTCCAAATCCTAAGAGCCAAATACTTGTGGCCAAGTTGTCACAACAAAAACTACAACTGCGGCGATCGCTAACAACCCTTGAATCAAATTTCCAACCAAAGAGCCGACTATAATTCCTATACCCGCTTTAACTGCCAACATGAATTCACGTCGGTAAAAGTACTCTCCAATAATTGCTCCCAAAAGCGGCCCTAGTAAAATTCCTAACAGTGGACCCCCAAAAGGCAACGTTGGCAATAATCCTAAAAATCCCACGATCAAACCGACAATTGCGCCAATTTGCCCCCACTTGCTAGCTCCTGCTTGTCTTGCTCCCACATAGCTAGCTAAAAAATCCACTCCGACACTGAGCAGTAAAACTATAATTGTCACAATTAGTGGAATCTTGATAGCTGCAAAAGAACTACTAACGATTCCCCAGACGATAATTGCAATTAAAATTAAGCTGCTACCCGGAATAGCTGGAACTACGGCACCGATAACACCTACAACCATTACCGCAACTAATAGACTTATCCACAAATAAACCTCAAAATAGCTGAAACCCTTACATAGCTGGCTTTTTAGCTTATATAAAACAGGAACCTCTAAAACCCTCTCCAGAGCTAGGTTTCAGCCAAATAAAGTTCTCATTTCCGGATAAGTCTAATAGCCAATAAGTAATTTGCATAGATAAAATTGTAAATTTCCAAATTTCCGAGTCAGTTAGTCATTAGTAGGGGCGCTACTTGCGATTTGTTTACTACCCAAACCCCTAGCGACAGGCCTAGTGAAAGCACAAGCCGTTCGTATTGAGTAACTGAAGTTCCCAAACACTCCAAGATAAAGCTCAAAACCCATGACGAGAAAATTATTAACTGGACTGAGTTCAAAAGTCTACGAACACCCCTTCGATCGCAAAGCCTTGGCTTCTTTGCAAAATATGCCCGGTGTCTCCTTGCTACTCAAAAAAATTAATGAATACGGCATCGATCGCCTACTCAGGCTACAAAGCCTTGGTAGTGAAATTAGAATTTCGCCCCGTAATTTTCCCCAATTGTATCAAGCATTTGTAGAAACCTGCGAAATTCTTGATGTTGTTCCAGTTCCTGAACTGTATCTGTTTAGAGGCACAGGTCACATTGAAACCTACATTGTTGGGGTGGAAAAACCCCTTGTCGGTATCAATTTAGATGCAATGGAGTGGCTTGGCGCAGATGAGTTGCTTTACGTTTTCGGACACGAAGTCGCTCGCATCAAGAGTCAGCATATGGTTTATCACCAAATGGCAATTGTTATGCCAACTTTGAAAAATTTGTTGAGCAGTACCACACTGGGGGTAGGTGGTTTGGTAGCTAGTGGAATGGAACTGGGTTTGTATAATTGGCGGATGATGGCTAGATTCACTGCTGATCGGGCTGGTTTGCTGGCTTGTCAGGATATTGACGTCGCAACTATTACACTGATGAAACTTGCAGGTTTGCCAGATGAGTACTTGACTACTGCTGTAATCGAAGATTTTCTCGTCCAAGCCCGTGAGTTTGCATCCAATAGCTTTGATACTGTTGATAAAGTTACCAAAATATTAAGCTATACAGAACCCGGGCTTTCCTGGGTAGTTATGCGGGCTGGTGAGTTATTAAAATGGGTTGATTCAGGAGAATATGAGAATGTAATTCAACAGAAAAATTTAAAGACACCAGAAGAACCGGAAGAAAAAGAAGGAAAGACACCGGAAGAAAAGGAGGGGTGGAATTTTTTGACTTCTTGGTGATTATATTTTAAATTACCGATTTTAAATTAAATTTTTCAATTCAAAATAGGTTTGTGACGCTCAATGAATTGCTAATTAATGTGCTATCAGCAATTCCAAATCCTTTGATTGAGCATAGAGTCAGCCCCAACTCTTGGAGACGCTACGCGAACGGGGAAGTCAACCCCTTCGGGGAATTAAAAATTAAAAATTAAAAATTAAAAATTAATAATCCCCATAAATCAATTTAGCGCAAAGTCTGAGCGGAGGTTTCCTTCGTTGGCACAGCCCGCCGCAGGCATCAGAACTTTGTAAGAGAGGAGCTTGTAATAATGACTTAGTATTTCTCGCGCTCTACGTCTCGAAATACATTTTTTCTGTTCTCCATAAATAAATTTAGGGGCTTGTACCCTTTTCGTTTTCGGTCAAAAGTCACTCATTGAAAAGTTAAAAGTAAGAACCCCATAAATAAATTTAGTTGCTTTAAGAACCAAAGGTTTGTTTCATTTTTGAAAGAAGCTTCGAGATGGACTCACCGTGGATAATAGAACCATGCATTGTTGCAAGGTACTTAATGGGTAGCTTCTCTATTGCTTCAATCCCTCGAGTGAAGCTTTTGCCTTCAGACATAAACCCGACTTTTTGCTGAAACTTAATGATAGATTCTGTAAGATCCTTCTCGGTAACAGGTTCCTCGAACTGACCAGGGTGAGCCGCCAGATCGGAACAAAAAAGCATCTCCTCTTGCGGCTGATAGAATACACAACCCTCCCATCCATGAGGAAAATGAGGAGTTTCAATAAGTATGATATCTCTTTTACCCAAGGAAAGAGCTTTGTTATTATTAAGAACCGTTGTTGGTCTCAATGCAAAGTCATCCATGTTCGATTGATTTAGAGGACTCACAATTGTTTTGGCTTGCGGAGCTGCTTCAAGCCACTGATTAAGCGCTCCGCACTCATCAGCCTCAAGGTGACAAAAGGCAATGTAATGAAGTTTTGAAGGGTCACAGACAGACGAAACAAGCTGATAAGTTTGCTCGAACCAATTTGAGCGACCCGTATGAATAAGCATAGGGCGCTCATCAAGGATAAGGAATTGACTGAAAACAAACTTTTTATTATTTGAGATAGAAAGCTTATATATATTAGGAACTATCTCATCTATGCGCGTGAAGTTAGCATTGAAATGCGTAAACATTATATTTAGGGTAAAAAATATCTGACGAAATCCAATTTTTGTTCACAATTGCAAGTTGTGTTTGTAACTCTATATTATTGGTAGTGGACAGCTTCATCCCGACTAAATCATTGCTGAAAAATCAAGTTGCGGCCATTCTCTGGGTAAACCTGCTCCTGGTTTTTTCTCATCTCCAATCGACACACGTAATTGAGTTTTAGATCCAACCTGCTTCTGTGCACTCAGACTTAATGGGTGTATTTGTTTGAAATTTTTAAGTGGAATCACAGGTAAATATCCCAAAATCTAAAATTGTCTGACTTCTAAAGTAGCGAATAACCTAACTATTAAGAGTCACAGCAAGTTTATCAGCAATTCCCGCAATCCAGTTTTCATCTTGTTTAGTATAACTGCGAGGAGCATTCGCTGCCAAAATTAGCGCACCTTGGTTGCCAATAGGTTGACAAATTACACCTTGAGTATTTTCTGGTAAATAATCAAATTCAACCCTACCTGGATACACTTTTAGCGCAACTAGATAAATCGGCTTTTGTTTTTCGAGTACCTGTTTTAAGATTACTCCTGGTACAACCTCAGATTTAGTACCCAGAATCCCACGACGCAACAAAACTTTACCTTGATAAAAAACCACAAGCGATCGCGTTATTGTATTAGTCAACAATAAATGAGATGCCCAGGCTAGCTCTGTTTTCACTGCTTCCGGTAAATCTGCTGCTAGTACAAAACCTTCTTCTCCAATTAGTTCTACAGTATCAGGCGATCGCGGCTGAACTTGCTGCCAAATTAAACCCGTCAAAATTAACACCGCACTCAAAATTACACCCACCACATCACCACGCGATTGAGACTGGGTTAATTCCGGTGTCAATAAACGGTTAATCAGCAAAAGCACAGCGCCTATCCCACCCACGACAATGGGTAGACGCCGCAAAACTCGATTAGGATCAGGTTTGGTCATTAGTCATTAGTCATTAGTCATTAGTCATTGGGCACTTGTACTGAGCGACTCGTGCCGAGCGGAGCCGAGGTAAGTCGAAGTGTTGGGCATTGGGTATTAATTATTCTCCTCTGCTCCCCTGCTCCCTCATCTCGTCACTCCTCCCCTGGTTCAATAATCCGCTGGAAAAGATAACCAGTACCCCGCGCTGTGAGAATCAATTCTGGGTTGCTAGGATCATCTTCTAACTTTGCCCGCAAACGGGATATATGCACATCTACTACACGGGTATCTACATGACGTTCTGGTGTATAACCCCAAACTTCCTGCAAAATTTCTGAACGAGAAAAAGGTTCTCCAGAGCGGCTAACTAACAACTCTAACAAGCTGAACTCCATACCCGTCAATCGAATCCGCTCATCACCTTTGTAGACTTGTCGCTTATTCGTATCGATTTTAATATTAGCGACATGGATCACCCCAGAACTAGGAATGCCAGAACCACTGGTTTTGTCTACCCGCCGCAACACCGAGCGAATTCGAGCTTCTAGCTCCTTGGGGGAAAATGGTTTAACTACATAGTCATCAGCACCCAATTCTAGCCCAGTGATCCGATCAGCTACATCACCCAAGGCTGTTAGCATAATAATCGGGACATCTGATTCTTTTCGTAATTCTTGACATACACCATAGCCGTCGAGCTTTGGCATCATTACATCCAAAACTACCAGGTCAGGATCAGTTTTGCGAAAAGTTTCTAAAGCTTCTTCCCCGTCGCCAGCCGTCACGACATCGTAGCCAATCATGGAAAGGCGCGTTTCCAAAATCCGGCGAATGCTGGCTTCGTCGTCTACCACCAAGATTTTTTCTTTATGGCTTTCCAAGTTTTTCAAGGCTCCTTCACTAAAAATTTACATGATTAATTTTTAATACCATAATATTAAGATATCATTCCATCAATGGATTTGGAAAAAGCTCTAAATACTACTATGATTGGATTTTAGTTTTTTTTCCGAATTAAGTAAATATTAAGATTATTTAATAAGATTTAAGAATGGCAAAGCCAAAAACCTTTTATGTTTGTAACGAATGTGGAGCAGAATCTCCCCAGTGGTTTGGTAAGTGTCCAGGTTGCGGCACATACAATTCTCTAGAAGAACAAATTACTATCCAGTCTTCAGTAGATGTACCCAGTCGCGGGGGAGTGAGTAGTTGGCAATCAACTCAAACCAATGGCAAATCTCACGCTAAACCAGCTAAAGCGCGAGCCTCCTTAACATTTGACCAAATTACCGATCGCCAAATTGCTCGATGGGAGTCTGGTTATGGAGAATTGGATCGAGTGCTTGGGGGTGGGGTTGTCCCAGGTTCTATGGTGCTGATTGGTGGTGATCCGGGTATCGGTAAATCGACTTTATTGCTGCAAGTATCAAATCAATTAGCACAGAAATATCGCATCCTTTACGTAACTGGTGAAGAATCGGGACAGCAGGTAAAATTACGAGCTTCTCGTTTGGGAGTATCAAAAACCCTAAATGTGGTGAAGGAGGAGAAGGGAACAGTAGTACTAGATACTACACTACCCATAGACCCTGATAGTATCGGTGCAGATTTATATATACTGCCAGAAACAGATTTAGAAGAAATTTTACGGGAAATAGACTCTCTAAAACCAAACGTGGCAGTGATTGATAGTATTCAAACTGTGTTTTTTCCGGCGCTGACTTCTGCACCAGGTTCAGTGGCTCAGGTACGGGAATGTACGGCAGCACTAATGAAGGTTGCGAAGCACGAAGATGTCACTATGCTGATTGTGGGACACGTTACCAAAGAAGGAGCGATCGCCGGGCCAAAAGTCTTAGAACATTTAGTTGATACTGTGTTGTATTTTGAAGGCGATCGCTTTGCCTCCCATCGGTTATTACGGACAGTAAAAAACCGCTTCGGTGCAACTCACGAAATCGGCATCTTTGAAATGGTAGCGGAGGGACTGCGAGAAGTCTCCAATCCCTCAGAGCTATTTTTAGGCAACCGTGACGATCCTGCTCCCGGTACTGCCATTGTCGTGGCTTGCGAAGGTACTCGCCCGATAGTTGTGGAATTGCAAGCTTTGGTGAGTCCCACCAGCTACCCTTCTCCTCGGCGTGCTGGAACTGGCGTAGACTATAACCGCCTAGTGCAAATTCTCGCCGTCTTAGAAAAACGGGTGGGAATTCCCATGTCCAAGTTAGATTCCTATGTTGCTTCTGCGGGTGGATTGAATGTGGAAGAACCGGCAGTAGATTTGGGAATCGCGATCGCGATCGTTGCCAGTTTCCGCGATCGCATAGTTGATCCCGGTACAGTATTGATTGGGGAAGTTGGGTTAGGCGGACAAGTGCGATCGGTTTCCCAAATGGAATTGCGGTTGAAAGAAGCGGCTAAGTTAGGATTTAAACGAGCGATCGTGCCAAAAGGGACAAAATTTCCCGACCTCAATATTGAGATTTTGCAAGTATCTAAAGTAATAGATGCGATTATCGCCGCCATCCCGCATCAGGAATTGACAGCCGACGATTTAGAACCCGATGAAGATGAGTAAGCATAGCCGTTTCAGAACTGGGTACTTAGGAAAACAGTCCCTAGTCTTCAGTCCCTTTTACACATCGAAGGAAAACCGATCATGACAACCCTCACCCAAGATTACCAAATCACTTGGGAAAAACTACCCGATGATTACAAACTTCCAGATGATCCAGGGGACAATATCAATCAACCAGCCTTAGCTGCTGCACTCACGGAAAGCCTACAATTAGCGGGAAAAATTTCAGTTAACGCCCTAACTCCAACCAATTATGGCATTTGCGCCACCTTGAATGGCAGAATGGTCATCAAAGCTCCTGATTGGGCATACATACCTAATATTCGTGTTGAACGCCAAGAGGTAAAACGCAGTTACACTCCCCAGCTACAAGGAGAAATGCCAGTAATTGTGATGGAATTTATTTCCGATACACAGGAGACAGAGTATTCTATCAAAGCGACATATCCCCCAGGAAAATGGTTTTTCTATGAGCGCATCTTAAAAGTACCAAACTACATCATCTTTGAACCAGACAGTGGTAGTTTCGAGATGTATCGCTTACAAAGCACAGAACAGTACATCTTGCAAGAGCCTAATGAAAATCAACGCTACTGGATAGCAGAAATGAATCTTTACCTTGGGGTGTGGCAAGGTACTCGTGAAAATCACGCCGGAAAGTGGTTACGGTGGTGGGATGAACAAGGAAACCTTCTGCTTTGGGGTTCGGAGTTAGCTGAACAGGAACGCCAACGTGCCGAACGACTAGTAGCACAATTGCGGGCGGCGGGGATTGAACCAGAAGTGTGATGAAATGTTTTAGGAAAAATTGAAAGCCACTGATCCCCGATTTGTCAAACAAGTTGGGGATCTTAATTTCTCACAAATGATTAAGTAGGGCTGAATACCAGTTGTTAGGCAAGACGATGGTTTAACAACTGCGATCGCCATAAGTTTATTACAATTGGATATACCGCTTATTGTAGGCTCCATCAGCATTGCTTAAAGTTTTGGCTTGGGAAAAGAAGTCGTTGCAAATTAGAAACATGGTATTTGATTGGAACGAAGAAAAAGCCAAAAGCAACCTTGCCAAGCATAATGTTTCTTTTGATGAAGCTACTTCTGTGTTTGACGATCCGCTGTTTTTAACCTTTGCCGATCCAGAACACTCCCTTCAAGAGCAACGTTTCATTATTATGGGAGAATCAGCCAAAGGGCAATTACTAGTTGTCGCTTATACTGACCGTGCAGACACCACGCGCTTAATTAGTGCCCGTCCAGCTACCCGTAAGGAACGCAAAGCTTATGAGTCAGACCTTTGAAATGGATGATGACTTACGTCCTGAATACGACTTTACTCAACTCCCAGTTATAGCACGGGGTCAAGGGCGCAAACGATCCACCCTAACTGTCCAGTTAGATCCCGATGTAGCAGCAATTTTTCCAGATTCTGGGGCAGTTAATGAAGGGCTGCGCCTATTGATAAGATTGATTCAACAAACATCATCCCAAACAGGTGTACAGTCTGTAGCTGTATCAAAAGAGGCATAGCTATTAGCCTAAACTGCGTAAAAACCTCGCATAATCCCAATGCATCCGACCGCCGAAAGGTTATCTGCGAGGGATGATTGGGAACGTTAAAGCAAATTTAGGTTTGACATACCCCAGATGAATTATTCTCGCTTTTGCTAATCACGCTCCCCGATCATATTGTCGAGCAAAAGCGATGTCTACGACGGGCTACGCCTACGCCCCATTTAGTCTAAAAATGCGATCGCCATAGGTTGATTACGATTGAATATACTGCTCGGCTCCATCAGAATCGCCTAAAATCTCCTTTGCCAAACGCCCTAGCAATGAAACAAATCAAAATTATTATCGAAAAACATTCTGACGGTTATGTTGCCTATCCTCTTGGTATAAAAGGGGCTATAGTTGGTCAAGGTAACAGTTATGAAGAAGCCTTAGCCGATGTCAAGTCAGCTATTCGCTGCTACATTGAGATATTTGGCAAAAAAATGCTCGAAGATGACTCACCAGTAATTGAGGTATTTTTGGCAGAGGCAGAGGTGGCTATTTAATGCCGAAGTTTCCTGTCGATGCTCCGAAAAAGAGAGTTATCAAAGCATTTGAGTTGTTAGGATTTCGGATTATTCGGGAACGTGAACATATTGTCATGGCGCGAGAAAATGAAGATCGATCGCAGACACCATTGCTAATGCCTAATCAATCTCAAATTAAATCAGGGACATTAAGATCAATTTGCACTCAAGTGGGTATCTCGCGGGATGAATTCTTAACAGCTGATGAGCAAAGTTGAGTAAAAAACTTAATGTAGAGACATTGCATACAAAGTTTACACATCAACCTTAGCAAAAACTCGTATTTATGGTGTGCCAAAATAAAGATCAGTAAAACTACGGTTTTTACCAATGGCGTGGAATCCAAGGCAGCAGTTGTTTAGCGATCGCTACATAATCGAAAGAGAATTGGGTGGAGGTGGAATTGGCATTACCTACCTCGCTAGAAACCAAAGTAATGAGTTGCGTGCAAGGGTTGCCTAGTAGTAACGCCTACTGGAAACTGCAAAAGGAATTGCAGAGCCAAGCAATATTGCTTCTTGGCAAGTTCATTCCATTTCCTTCAACGCAAATGGACAGTTGTTAGCCATTGGCGAATATGGCGGTAATATCCAGATATGGCAACGATAGGGAAAAACTGCGTCAACGCATCCAGCTAAATATAGTCTTCTCTTGAAGAATAAAAAATATGACTTCTTCTCCCCACTATATTCCTCAATCTGATCCGCCGCTTCCTCCTTGGGAAACTCTACCAACGATGTATGATTTACCAAGTGACAACCCAGAGGAACCAGGCTTGCCAGACGATTTTCACTTTTTACAACCCTTACTTTTATACTTAACTTTTCAGCCCATTAACTGGAACCCCGAACTAGTTTACAGTGCTGCTGACCTTAATCTCTACTATGATTTACAGCATCCTTTGTGGTATAAGCGCCCAGATTGGTTTGGTGTAGTCGGGGTAGGAAAGTTATACAAAGGGCAAGACTTACGGTTAAGTTATGTAACTTGGCAAGAGCCAGCAAATCCCTTCGTTGTTATTGAGTTGTTATCTCCAGGTACGGAAGACGAAGATTTAGGCACAAGAAGAGAAAGTGCAGCAGATAAACCTCCTAGCAAATGGGAAGTTTATGAACGAATTTTGCGGATTCCGTACTATGTTGTTTTTAGTCGCTATACTAATGAACTTCGGGCTTTTCAGTTAGTAGGCGGTCACTATGAACCGATGAATTTGGACGAAGGGCGCTTACTAATGCCAGAAATAGATTTAAGTTTAGGCTTATGGCAGGGTTCATTTCGAGATATTGAAAGGTTGTGGTTAAGGTGGTTCACTTTGGCGGGAGAATTAATTCCCGCACCCACAGAGGAAGCTGCTGCTGCAACTGAACGAGCTATCATTGCGGAACAAGAAGCTACAGCAGCTAAACAAGAAGCTACAGCAGCTAAACAAGAAGCTGCTCAAGCCAAACGAAAAGCAGAACAATTAGCAGAACGTTTGCGTCAGTTAGGTGTGAATCCTGATGAACTATAGGACTCCTATTTTATTTTTGAAAAAACTCCGTACAACTCGAAAGGGCTGATTCCCCATTCCCTACTCCCTACTCCCTGCCTACGCAAATAAGTTCAAGAATCAAATCGGATTGCTATAGATGAATTATTGTAGCTTCATCAGTCTTTTCTGATACGCAGCATCATTTTCTGCTTTTGAGGAATTACCTCTACTGAAAAGTTTGATAGCCGATGCCGAAGCAGTTATTTGATAACGATATTGCCTCCCATAAAGATTAATTTTTGAATGCGATGTCTAAGACGAGCTGCGCTAACGCATATTCAGCACTTGAAATACATATAATATTTCCCTCAGGAAGTCTATAGCTACGTCAGCCCCAACTCTTGGAGACGCTACGCGAACGGGGAAGTCAAAAGTCACTCATTCAAAAGTTAAAAGTCAGTTTTTCTGAAAAACCATCAGGTCATGCTATATCCTTACTGTTCCCAAACTCATTATTAATTGGGTTACTAGGGGTAGATAAGGTTCAGCAGCAAATCTCAAAGGCGATATTCGCAGATATTACCGCAGACACTGGTTATGTTGCGGCTGCTAAAATACTTAAATATAAGTACTATGGGAAAACTACTCACGTAAAAATCTTCTATTTGGTAACACAAGACTATTAAAAAATCCCACAAAAGTGTATTTCCTTGTCTCTATAGTCCTGCTAATCTCAATTTGAAGCATGTTATCAGCCTTTATCTGCTAGAGTTTCTGACTTTCAGCAAACTAGATAATCTATCAACAATAAAATCGTTAGGAGTGCGATGAGATGTCACAGTCCCCGATGACAAGGCCAGAAATAGCTGCTGGAACTCTAATCGATAACCGCTATATTATCCAAAAACTTCTGGGACAGGGAGGATTGGGGCGAACTTACTTGGCGTTTGACACTCGTCGATTTAATGAAGCTTGTGTTCTCAAGGAGTTTGCACCCATTGGCACAGGGGAGAGTGGACTGGAACAATATCGTAACTTATTTAAAAGAGAGGCAAAAATTCTTCATCAATTGCAACATCCTCAAATTCCCAAGTTTTTGGCTTGCTTTGAAGGAGATGGTCGGTTATTCCTAGTACAAGAGTATGTTGACGGTAAAACGTATTCTAGGCTATTGGGAGAACTTCAACGTCAAGGAAGAAATTTTTCTCAAGAAGAAGTTATCCAGTGGCTAAAGAATCTGCTGCCTGTTTTGGAATATGTCCACCAGCACAACATCATCCATCGAGATATTTCTCCTGACAACATCATGTTACCTGATGGCAAGGATCTGCCAGTGCTGATTGATTTCGGTGTAGGCAAGCAAATTGCTGACATGAAGGAGGGGAGAAGTTCCAACCACCAAGTAACGTTTGTTGGCAAAATGTCTCTTGTAGGCAAAGTAGGATATGCTCCCCGCGAACAGATTAGCTTGGGCTTATGTTCCCCCTCTAGTGACCTTTATGCTTTGGGGGTAACAGCTATTGTACTACTCACAGGTAGAGATCCATCCTTATTAATGGATCAGTACTCCTTAGAATGGAACTGGCGTTATTATACCTATGTTGCTAATAGTCTGGCTCAAGTACTCGATTATATGTTGGCAGATAGACCTAACAAACGATACCAAACAGCCAAGGAAGTTCTTATAGATTTAGAGCGTATCGGAGAACCAGAAGTGGCAATGTCTCCCGCAATCATCGTTGATGATTTGCCTCCCACGGTATTTAACCCGGAATTTCAAGCTATGTCGGCCATATCCCCCTCATACAAACAACCTGGAGAAACAATTTTTAGTTCAGCTAGTTCACCTCCTAGTCCGCAAATTGGGCGAATTGAACAACAACCTTCTCTCAAACCAGCATTTATCAAACGTTGTCAGCAAGAGTTAGCCTACCATATCGGACCAATGGCAAATCTGATTATAGAAGAAATATTAGCTCAAAATTCTGATCTTTCACCTGACCAATTTATTGAACTCATAGCCAGGGAAATTCCTGACTTTCAAGCAGCTTTTGAATTCAAAAAAAATTTATTCTCATGATATTTAGACACTACGAATTTAGAGATAATTTTTAACAAATTCGGTAAGTTTAAGTCCTCGGCAACTAACAAGCCGCAACTTTTGTGGCGGGGTGTCTCTTACAAAGTGACGTTCCTGCGTCGCTAACGCTGCGCTAACAGAGCGCCGGAAACCGGCGCTCTGTTAGCGCTAAATCGCTGTTATAAAACTTAATTACGAATTACTTTAATCCCCTGTACCTCCCTGAGTGCGTTTGATTCTTTTCATTGCCATTTCTAAACTTAATTGCATCCGTTTAAAGGCTTTAGCTAAATTACCAATTTCATCATTAGACATCTGTTCAAATTCAACTTCCATATGTCCGGTACTAACTTCTTCGGCTATGCGAGTCATGCGTTTGAGAGGCATAACAACTTGTCGATTCAAGAAAAGATTGACTAACAGGATAGTCGCGATAAAAATAGTTGATACAATTAGGATAATTAGTAAGGAAGACTGATTAGCTTTTTTGATCACCTTATTCGCAGGTACTGATATAATCTGAGCGCCGATAATTTGATTAAGCTTCCACCCAAATCCATTAGCTGTACCGTATTGAGTAATCATACTTTGAGGTGCAGCTTCGGGTACACTATGACACTTCAGACAGCTTTCTTCAGAAACGGGCAAGGGACGAGCGATATAAAAGATATCTCCACCAGGAATTGAGCGAAATCCACTCACTTCTTTAAGGTCTGATTTATTTTGGAACCTTTCTACAATTTCCGTTTCAAAACCGTCAGCCTTATCCCGAAGATTTGTGGGATTGAGAGTTGCTTCTTTATAAAAAAAGTCACGGTAGTCTGTTGTTTTCCGTAAAATCTCAAAGACTTCCCGGGCTGAGTATGCAGGCACACTTTGCGGCAAAAACTCAGTAGCCAATTTATCAGCTAGCTCTGGATTCACTTGAGTACTGGTATATTTACGAACAGAACTCATTGTTTCCATGAGCATGAGAGCAGTTGAGCTAATATCTTGTTTGGCATTCTCCCTAAGCAGAGAAGAAAGAGCTAATCCACTCAAGCTCAAACCGAATGTTAAAATTACTAATAGCAAAATTGTAAATTTTTGTTTCAGATTGAGATTCTTTAGCATAATTTCTGATTATCTACACGTCAAATTATTATGACAAAATATGGCTAAAGTCATCGTTGACTCTAGCATAAGCAATCAATTAAAGATTTTATTGTAAAGGTGATAGTTTAGTTAAAACTATTAGGGTATATCCAACTTTATATTAATAATTGTTGAGGTTAATGAAAATGTTCTTTAAGTAATTAAATTCCAAAAAGCTATAACAGCAAAACAAAATTGAATTTGCAAAAATTCCTGTTGGCTGTTTTGATCCCGTGCCAAAATAAATACCAGAAATTGTCAAATATTACTAATGGTGTGGAATGCAGGAAAGTCTTTATTCGGTGGACGCTACATTATCGAAAACCAATTAGGCGAAGGCGGAATTGGCATTACTTATCTTGCCAGAAATCAACGGAATCAACTGCGAGTGATTAAAACCCTCAAAGAAGAAATTCTAAATCACCCAGCTTGGATACTCCACCGAAACAAGTTACGGCAAGACTTCCGTGATGAAGCAGTTCGGCTGGCTGTGTGTCACCATCCTCATATAGTACAGATAGAAACCATCTTTGATGAGGGAAATTTGCCCTGCATGGTGATGGAGTACATCGAAGGGGAAGACTTAGCACAGTATCTGAGACGGATGGGGGTGCTATTAGAAGCAGAAGCGCTGCTGTACATCCGGCAAATTGGCGAGGCTTTGACACTAATCCACTCTAAAGGACTGCTGCATCGGGATCTCAAACCACGTAACATTATGATCCGCATTGAGAAATCAGAAGCAGTGCTGATAGACTTTGGCATTGCTAGAGAATTTATTCCTAATATGATTCAAAGGCATACGGTGTATCGCACTCCTGGTTTTGCCCCACCTGAGCAGTATGAATCAGAAGCGCCACGAGGAGAATACATTGATATTTACGCCCTAGCTGCTACCTTGTATAATTTGCTTACCGCCGTTATACCGACAAGTGCAGATGATCGGCGTCACAATATTAATTTAGAACCACCACAATATTTTAATCCCAACATCAGCAACAGGGTCAATCAGGCTATTATCTGCGGCATGGATTTGGAGTCAACCTATCGTCCTCAGTCTGTGCAGGAGTGGTTGGATTTATTGGGCCCTGATAATCAAGAGTATGTAACAGCAATATCATCTACTTTAGTGATAACGCCTAGACTTAAACCACCTCAACCTGTTGTATTAGATCAACAGAAGTGGCAATGTGTACAGACGATCAAAGGTCATTCTAGTATGGTTCATGCGATCGCCATTAGTTCAGACGGCCAATTTATTGCTAGTGGTAGTAATGACAAGACTATCAAACTTTGGCAAGTGGGTACTGGCAAACTAGTGCGTCAACTGGGTCGTTGGTTTTCTGGTCATTCCAATATGGTTCATTCCGTCGCCTTTAGCCCAATCTCCTCAAACCTTTCTTATCAAGGTGAGTTCGGCAAATCTGCGGGAGTTACAGACCTGAACCGGGGGATTTTGGCTAGCGGTAGTTGGGATAACACGATCAAATTTTGGGATGTAAACACAGGCAAAGAAATTCGTACTCTCATTGGTCATGCTAATTGGGTGAATTCCGTTGCCTTTAGTCCAGATGGCAAGTTTCTGGTTAGCGGCAGTGCTGACTGCACAATCAAACTGTGGCAGGTACACACTGGCATAGAAATCAAAACTATCACAGGTCATTCTGACTCAGTTTCCTCAGTCGCCTACTCTCCGAGAACACTGACAACGAATAGCAAGGATAGACAGCTGGTGGCTAGTGGCAGTAATGATTACACCGTCAAACTGTGGCAAGTATACACAGGCAGGAACATTTGTATACTTATAGGTCATTCTTTCTTCGTCAACTGTATCGCCTTCAGCCAGGATGGGGAATTTCTCGCCAGTGGTAGTGCTGACAACACGATTAAGCTGTGGCATGTAAATACAGGTAGAGAAATTCGTACTCTCAGTGGTCATTCTGATTCAGTTTGGTCAGTCGCTTTTAGCCAAGATGGGCAATTTCTTGCTAGTGGTAGTTGGGACAACACTATCAAACTGTGGCACGTACA
Source organism: Nostoc sp. S13 (assembly GCF_029379315.1). Classification (GTDB taxonomy): domain Bacteria; phylum Cyanobacteriota; class Cyanobacteriia; order Cyanobacteriales; family Nostocaceae; genus Nostoc. Next base: position 23,930 of record NZ_JAQYWQ010000039.1, on the reverse strand, counting down.
GAGTGGTAGAGAAATCACCACACTTACAGGGCATTCTAACTATGTTAGATGCGTTGCTTTCAGTCTCGATGGCCAAACCCTCGTTAGCGGTGGTGATGATGACACTATCAAGATTTGGCGACGGGGGTAATAAATAATTCGTAATTCGTAATTCGTAATTTATGTAGCGTTTCCTATCCTGGCGAGGTAGACCTAGACTTTAGACCTCTTGCATAATTATTTTGTGGTATGATTGGGTATTTTATAAAAAATCCATATCAGAATCTATACAGAGAACTTTTGTTACCTCATTGGGATGTCTGATAGAGATAGAAAGCAAATTTTTAAAATCTCCAATTTTACCATAATTTATTTTTGCAAGAGGTCTTTTATATATAAATGCTTTCAACTTTGAGGATGTACTTCATCTGAGGAGTATTGCAAGCGGATTGCTAAAAACACAGCTAGGCGACTAGTAGAAATAATCGATACCGGGGACGAACCTTTGGAAATGAACCACACAATGTCAATCGCTTCATATTAAGAGTGTTCCAAAAAATAAATGATCCAAAACCCGTCATTGCGAGCGAAGCAATCCCATTTAAATCGTCAAATTGACGCTAATATCGTAATTGCCTTTATCACCCAAATATCCCGCTACATCAAAGTAGTAGTAGCCATCTAGTGGAACCTTGTAGGTTAATGAGCTGTTAAGTCCTTTTCCACTATTGTTATCAAAGCCTATTTGTGAGTAGTACGCATTAAAGAGTGTTATATAGCAATCCTGAATCATTCGTGAGAAAATACTGAAAAGAAGATAAGTACTATTTGCGACTATAAAGGGGTTGTGGCAATGTGGATGCGTTAGCGAAGCTCACCGAAGGTATCGCTAACAGAGTTTATCGAAAATAGCCAAGACAAGCGTGAAGTCAAACGAGCGATTGCAGTCAAGATGTTACTCTCAGGACACAAGCATGAGGCGATTATGCCAATACTAGGCGTTTCATCTGGCTTGATCAGTAAGTATAAAAAGGCATTTTTTCTTCATGGGGTTGAGGGTTTAAAGTTAGCATATAAAGGAAGCATTGGAATTTTAAACCAACAACAACATGTAGAGATAATTGAATGGCTTTTAACAAAACAATCATGGACTATTAAGGAATTAGAGTATCAGATTGCATCCAAGTATGGAGTTGCTTTCGATTCAAAACAAAGCTACTACGATTTATTTAAGGAAGCACGTATTAGTTGGAAAAAAAGCCAAGCTCATAATCCAAAATATGAGCCAGATAAGGTAGCGTCAAAAAAAAAGAGATTTGTGAGTTATTGTCAGCCCGACGAGCCGAAATAGAGTCGGGAGAGCTAGTTGTGTTCATGGTTGATGAATGTCATCTACTTTGGGGAGACATAATAGGGTATGTTTGGGGAAAAACTAGTGAACGAGTATCAATACCAGTAGTAAATGCTCGTTATAAACAAACATATTTCGGTGGATTAGATTACAAGACAAAGGAATTTATAACTTATCCAGCTAAAAAAGGTGACTCTGAAAACACGATTAATTTTCTAAAATATCTTCGCTCTCAACGTCCAGGAGCAAATATTTTAATTGTTTGGGATGGTGCAAGCTACCATAGATTGCAGCAAATAAAAGATTATTTAGACTCGTTAAATAGGCATCTGGAATCTGAACACTGGTTGATAACTTGTGAACGTTTTGCTCCAAATGCACCACAACAAAATCCTGTAGAAGATATTTGGTTGCAGGCGAAAAGATTAATTCGAGAGTTTTATTTTTTCTGTCATTCTTTCTCTGTAGTCAAGGCTTTATTTGAGCTATCAGTAAGCTGTCAAATTTTTGACTTTCCAAAGCTCCACGAATCTGGTGTTTTCTCATGAATCATTTAGGATTGCTATAGTCGTATCCACATCATCAGCGTAGGAACCTCTACCAGAGGTGTTTATGGAAATTGTATTTCCCCTTTTAGCATATAAGTAGAAGTAGTCGTTGTCTCCAGCACCAATATTGTTCCCATAAGATGCATAGGAAGCAAATCCCGGGTCTGGAAAACCATCTCTGAATCCGAAGCCTACACCTGTGGGAGTGGCAGTGCCAAAACCGTCGTTGGGTTCAGTTTCCATATTTACTCCTGTTCAATAGAACGAGTTGGTTAAAGCTCTTGCAAATTTCAATTTTTGCAGGTGGCTATATACTTAACTCTCTTTTTTTTACGCAAAAAGTGTAATATGCTTCTCAATTATTAATAATATTAAGTTTTAGAAAAAATCCGACTTAGGCACTGTACAAAAGAATCATAGTGTGATTAGTGAATTTTAAACCTACAGCATCACCGGAAAAATTAGGGTGACTGACCATCAATAACATTTAGAAAATCTTCAGCCGTGATAATCGGGCAAGAAAAATTATCTTTTAGACTGAGTAAATCGCAATCACCCGTCACGAGATAATCCCCCTCACTGACCATAGCCAAAAGTAAAAAAGGCACATCAAACGGGTCACGACATTCAGGAATTACAGGCAAGCGGTCGGGCATCGTTACAGCTTCACAAAAGAGTATGTAATCCGATAGTAAATCTTCTTGCTCAGTTGGCGTGAGCTTAAACTTTGGATAAGCCAGCACTCGGATTAACTCACTCGTTGTCGCTTTAGAAACCAGGGGAGTGAAGAGATGGTCTTGCCATGCCAAACGAAGCCTAGATACTCTGCCCCCAAATATCAGCGCCGAGATGATGATATTAGTATCAATTACCACCCGTGGACAAACCATTACGACTGACGCGCCCAAGCCACCGCATCAGCCACATCCTGCTCACTCAGCCCTAAATCCGCCAGCTTAGACCGAACCGCATCAGCCCGATGAATTTTTACAGGAGTCAGAATAATTTTCCCCCCCTCCACCTTTACCTCAAAATACTCAGCCTCCCCGATTTCACGAGTAATACTTTTAGGCAACGTTAGTTGATTCTTAGAAGTTAACTTGGCGAGCATAACTTGCCTCCTAGCATTTGCTATCAAAAGTAAGGATTCCTTACTTGAGTATATACATCTTACCTTACTAAATTAAACCTACAGATAGAAATGCGATCGCCCCAAATTTGTGACAATAATGACGGCAACTGTGATTTTTGAACAATAAATTTTATGGGCTTTGGTATTGGTGATTTATTCTGGATTTTTCTCGCTCTGACTTCTTTGCAACCCCTTTGGCAAAAACGTCAAATAGAATATCGGCGTTTGCGTGCTTTAGAACAATTCCAGCAGGAACGCAAAAGTCGGGTGATTTTGCTGATTCACCGCCAAGAGTCCCTTAGCTTTCTGGGAATTCCCATATCTCGCTACATTACTATTGAAGACTCAGAACAGATACTGCGAGCAATTCGCCTCACACCCCCAGATGTGCCAATTGATTTAATTTTGCACACTCCTGGTGGTTTGGTTTTGGCTACGGAACAAATCGCCAGAGCATTAATTCGCCACCAAGCAAAAGTCACAGTCTTTGTACCCCACTATGCCATGAGTGGCGGTACTATGCTGGCGATCGCCTCTGATGAAATTATTATGGATGCTAACGCTGTCTTGGGGCCAGTTGATCCCCAATTGGGTAATTATCCCGCAGCCAGTATCCTGAAAGTAGTTGAAGATAAACCTATCAGTGAGATTGATGACCAAACTCTAATTATGGCCGACCTCTCACGCAAAGCAATTCAGCAGGTACAGCGATTTGTGCGAACTTTGCTAAAAGACAGTATACCCAAACAAAAAGTTATGCCAGAAAATATCGAATCGATTATCGAAGCCCTGACAACTGGGCGCGTCACCCACGACTATCCCATAACTATTGAGGAAGCAACAGAAATGGGGCTGCCCGTAACCGTCGGACTGCCCCATTCTATTTATGATCTCATGGATCTGTACCCACAACCACAAGGAGGGCGACCCAGCGTGCAGTACATTCCTATGCCTTACAATGACCGCCGTCCAATTCTACCGACACCCAAGGGCAGACCCTTAGAAGAACCAAATCAGATGACTTGAGGCTTTGAGGTAGGAATTTTCGTGGCGACTAGGGTGTAGCTGTCGGTGTAGACATCGGTGTAGACATCGGTGTAGACATCGGTGTAGACATCGGTGTAGACATCGGGGTAGACATCGGTGTAGACATCGGTGTAGACATCGGTTTAGTCGTCGGTTTAGCCGTCGGTTTAGTCGTCGGTTTAGTCGTCGGTTTAGCTGTTGGTGTAGCCGTTGGTTTAGCCGTCGGCTGACTGAAGAGTGTCTTTGCTTCTTCATTCAGCTTTTGGCGGAGTGCTAAATTAGCAATTCCAGTTTCTTGCAACTGATATTTCTTCTGATACTCCTTCACCACTGCTTCCGTCTGTGAACCATAAAAATGATCGCGCGGGAGGGGAGGATTTGGCTTCACCACTGCATTCAAATTTTTGTGCAGAATTTGAACGATGTTAGCAGCAAAGTTTTGGGTTTTTGGCCCCGCTATCCCATCAACTGGTTTTAGCTTATAACCCGTCTGAAATTCACGAATTGCCTTTTTAGTTTCCTCATCTGTCAAAGCACTATTTGTTACCTTGACGTTATAGCCTAACCCCCGCAATACAGCACGGAACTGCTGGGGCGTATAGCTACGTTGAGAAGCTGCGAAACCTGTGTCTGCAATTACTACACTAGCAGTTATCAGGCAAGTAACAGCAAAGGTCGCGCTTGATTTTCCAAACCCACACCACATACTTAAAACTCCTTTGGATTAAATCAGCAGGATTATAAAGGTTAACAGCTGCATTTTAAGTTTGTTTAATAACTTTTTTCGCGATTATTTAATGATTTTTGAATAATTTGTAATTTATTTTTGTGAAATTTAGCTTTATATACAAAACCTACTTTATGTCATCTATCCAAAGAAGTATCTTGTATTAGCAGCGATAGTTATCATTTGAATCGAATACACTCTTGAACACTAAATTACAGTATGGATGCACAGATATGTGTCTGTGTCAACTTAGAGCCTGGGAGAATTTTATGAAGCTGTTGGTCAATTCACGATGGATTAAACCCAATCTCTAAAACATTGGTTTTGCGTTGGTTTCTCGCCCTGCAAGAAATTGCGGGCTAAAAGCTAAAGTGCTTTGAAACGCACTGAAATTAAAGAAATTAAGATGGATTGAGGCTGATGGGTTAAATTCTTTATAAATTCGCCAACACGCCCTTTTAACGTTAAGTTGACACCCATGACAGATATGCGCCTGGGGTCTACTCAACTCCAAATTGCTGTAATTTCTTGGAAAGAGCCGAAAATTAATAAATGAAAGAGCTTATATTCCAAATATTCACAAAATGTATAATATATGACAAAACATGAAAGACATAAAATCTCCTAAGCAGCGTCATCTTTGGTTTGAAAGATTTATGGCAATTACTGCCACAGTAAATTTAGCTTTAGTTTTGTTTAATTTTAGTTACGTACCCTGGCGATATTTATACTTGCGAAAACTTCCCCAAATTATTAAGATTTATGACCCAATAAAAGGTATTGAAGCTCATCGAGACACAAAAAGTTATCTAGAAACAGTAGACGCATTAGAAGAACAAGTCAAGCAAACAGGGTTACAGTCGTCTCAGGTAAATAGCAAGCTAATACAAATAAGTCGTCTTAGTAGCGAGATGATTGACAGCAATCCATTTGCGGGAGTGAATAAGAGTGGGACTCTGGAAAAAATCAAAAATAGAATGCGCGATCGCATCGGTAAGGAATCTGCAAAACAGTCCTTTGCCACTTTTTGGAGTCAACCATACTTAACCCAAAAAGGCTGGGATCAAGAAAATAATTTTTTCAACCAAAGCATCCGCCCTTTGATTGCCTCTAACTACTACCGCCAAATCGGGGAAAATGGCGAATTTGTTGATGATTTCTGGATGATTGACTTACCCTTTGTGATTTTATTTGGCGTAGAATTGCTGGGGCGTACTTTCTTGCTCAGACGCCAACATCCTGGTTTTAGCTGGTTGGAAGCAGTATTATGGCGTTGGTACGATTTATTTTTACTACTACCATTTTGGCGGGGATTGCGAATCATACCTGTATTAATTCGCCTCGATCAAGCGCGGTTATTTAATCTGCATCCAGTGCGAAAGCAAATTAATCAAGGGATTGTCGCCAATTTTGCCGAAGAACTTACAGAAATTGTCGTGGTGAGAGTAATTAATCAGGTTCAGGGTTCAATTAGACGCGGTGAGTTAACGGGTTGGCTCTCACAACAGGAAAATTTACGTCCCTACATAGATATTAATAATGTGAATGAAGTAGAAGCGATCGCAGGTCTTTTGGTAAAAACAATTGTCTACCAAGTGCTACCCGAAATCCAACCTGCGATCGTTGCCATTTTGCGCCACAATATCGAAACCGTCTTTGAGCAAATCCCCGTCTACCGCAACCTCCAGAACCTCCCTGGCATGGGAAAGGCCCAAACCCAATTAAGTGAACAATTGGCAACCCAAATCACAACTAATCTTTACAAAACTTTAGTTAGCGCTGTTAAAGATCCTGTGGGAGCAAAACTCACCAGTCAACTCGTACAAAGCTTCAGCGACGCCTTGGGAGCGGAAATAAAGGAAAAACACGTACTTTCAGAAATTCAGAGTTTACTTTTTGACTTCTTAGAGGAAATCAAACTCAACTACGTCCAGCGTTTGTCCCAAGAAGACATAGACCAAATTATCGAGCAAACCAGGCAGCTACGAACACAAGTATCAGTTCCAGCAGTAGTTGATAAAGGCACTACTCTGCCAGAAATAGGCCGAGGATAGAAACAGCAGGGGAGTAAGAATTTTAGATTTTAGATTAAAGAATTGAAATTTAATCCAAAATCCAAAATCTCAAATCTCAAATCTAAAATTGAATTGCCCAATGCGCGACTGTAAAAGAAATGCGCTAAACTCGAATTAGGCGAATCATTATTGGTTCGTCACAAGACTTCTTGGAAGATATACCTATCGCAGGAAGTGGGTCGATGCCCACTTTTTTTATTGAATTCTCTCATGGCTCATCCTTTAATTCCACAAATTATTGATTTGGCGACACCAGTGGCAGAAGAACTGGGATTGGAAGTAGTTGGCGTGGTTTTTCACACTAACCAAAGTCCACCAGTGTTGCGGGTAGACATTCGCAATCCTCAGCAAGACACTGGGTTGAATGATTGTGAGAGGATGAGCCGTGCTTTAGAAGCCTCCTTAGATGCTGCGGAAATCGTTCCAGATGCCTATGTCTTGGAAGTGTCTAGTCCTGGTATTTCGCGGCAATTAGTAACAGACAGGGAGTTTATTTCCTTTAAAGGATTTCCTGTCATTATCTCCACCTCGCCACCCTACGACGGACAACAAGAGTGGACTGGTCAGTTGATTCGCCGGGATGAAACAGCACTTTACTTAAATCAAAAAGGTCGTGTAGTCGAAATTCCCCGCTCCCTAATTACTAAGGTGCAGCTAGACGAGCGCCGATAAACAAAGGGCTAGGGCTTAGGAGTTAGAGACTAGAGTTTAGGGGCTAGAGGTTAGGAACTAAGGGCTAGAGATTAGGGGCTAGTGCAAAACTATTCTCTAATCTCTAGCTCTATCTAATGCGTAGTTTTCACTCCCGACTCCCGACTCCCGACTCCCGACTCCCGACTCCCTAATTTTTAAAGGAGATTGCTTATGTCAATGGTTACTTTACCTGGATTAAAAGAATTAATTGAAAGTATAAGTCGCGATCGGAATTTACCCCGTCTTGCAGTTCAATCAGCTATTAGAGAAGCATTACTTAAAGGCTACGAACGTTATCGTCGCGCCCAAAATTTAGAGCGCAAACAGTTTGACGAAGATTATTTTGAGAATTTTGAAGTAGAACTGGATATTGAAGGAGAAGGATTTCGCGTTCTTTCTACCAAAACCATTGTTGAGGAAGTTAATAACACAGACCATCAGATTTCCCTAGATGAAGTTCAACAAGTAGCTCCCGAAGCGCAGTTAGGGGACTCTGTAGTACTGGATGTTACCCCCGATCAAGGAGAATTTGGTCGGATGGCGGCGATGCAAACCAAGCAGGTACTGGCACAAAAATTACGGGATCAACAGCGCCAAATGGTGCAAGAAGAGTTCCAAGATTTAGAAGGAACTGTCCTGCAAGCAAGAGTCCTGCGGTTTGAGCGGCAATCGGTGGTTCTGGCTGTTAGCAGTGGCTTTGGCCAGCCAGAAGTAGAAGCCGAGTTACCGAAGCGGGAACAGCTGCCCAACGATAATTATCGGGCAAATGCCACTTTCAAGGTATATCTTAAAAAAGTCTCTCAAGGTCAGCAACGAGGGCCACAGTTGCTTGTGTCTCGTGCGGATGCTGGTTTGGTGGTTTATCTGTTTGCCAACGAAGTCCCAGAAATCGAAGATGAAGTGGTACGGATTGTTGCCGTAGCTAGGGAGGCAAACCCCCCTTCCCGTTATGTAGGCCCCCGGACTAAAATAGCAGTAGATACTCTTGATCGCGATGTAGACCCAGTAGGCGCTTGTATCGGAGCCAGGGGATCGCGAATTCAAGTGGTAGTTAACGAATTACGCGGTGAAAAAATAGATGTAATTCGCTGGTCGCCAGACCCAGCAACATATATCGCTAATGCCTTAAGTCCTGCACGGGTGGATGAAGTGCGCTTAATGGACCCAGAAACTCGGCAAACTCACGTACTCGTGGCTGAAGATCAACTGAGTTTGGCCATTGGCAAAGAAGGACAAAATGTCCGTTTGGCAGCCCGTCTGACTGGTTGGAAAATTGACATCAAAGACAAAGCTAAGTATGACTATGCAGGAGAGGATGCCAAATTTGCAGGTGTCAGAGCAAAATATCAATCAGAGGAAGATGATCTTGACTTTGAGGATGAATTAGACGATGAAAATCAGGAGGAATTAGAAGAGGAGGATAGTTTTGATAGTAACGATGATGAATAATTGATTAATTTTGTAAAGTTTTGATACTGTTGATTGTAGTCTCAGTCTCAAGGATTATTTTCTCAAAAGCTACTTGGTATAAGTAAAAAATAGTAATAATAAACTTCTTTTTACACCCAGAATGCTGGAGTGAAATCACAGAGAATCGATGAAACCAAATTATCGGCGCTGTATTAGTTGCCGAAAAGTAGGCTCAAAAGATCAGTTTTGGCGGATTGTCCGCGTCTTTCCATCGGGAAAGGTACAATTAGATCAGGGCATGGGGCGTTCTGCCTATATTTGTCCCGAAACGAGTTGCTTACAAGCGGCTCAAAAAAAAAATCGACTAGGGCGATCGCTACATGCATCAGTGCCAGAAACACTGTACCAAAGCTTGTCGCAACGTCTAGCCCGCAGTAATACCCAAAACCGAATTTAGTTGGAACAACTTTGTAGCGTCATTACCAGAGGAATTGTGCGAAAGCCGAAGTCGCGCTTTCATCACACCCTCTGTTGATCGTTAAGGTTAGTGCCAAAATAGTAAATGGGTGTAAAAGGCATTCGCCTCTCGAATAATTAAGAGGGGCGAGGCAACATTCCCAGAATCAAGATGTACTCGATTGTGTTGTGGAAGACTCAGAATCAACAAAACAAGGAACTACAAAAAAATGGCAACCTGGTAGCGCCCAGGCGCAGTTCGGCTTCAAGGGTTCCCATAAAAATCTTTTATTTAAGAAATTTTTATGGGTGTCCCTCAACCATCATTCCTGGTGGAGATGCCATTATTAAACCGAAACATCTCTCTTTCCTGATTGGAGGCACCGGCAAAAACTGAACGGCAACCTAAAAACAGTAATCGAAGGATGGAGATGTCGCAAACCAGGCAACCATCCGCTAAAACTGTAATTTAAAGGGGAAGAGTGGATGAACAACGGCAAAGTTAGAATCTATGAATTATCAAAGGAATTGAATTTGGATAATAAAGAGCTATTAGCAATTTGCGAGCAGCTCAGCATCTCGGTCAAAAGTCATAGCAGCACGATTTCAGAATCCGAGGCAGAAAACATTCGCGCGGCAGCAGAAAAACTAGCAGCTACGAATGTGTCGGCCAAAAAGGAACTAGGTACAACCAGCCATAAGCCAAATTCATCACCGAACGGCGGACGTAACCGACCTGCTGCACCCCACAAACAGCAAATTTTGGAAATACGCAAACCCAAAATATTGAGAAATACTACCTCCAACGCCCCAGAGGCGTCACTTGCTAACAATACCCAAGCAGCCTTGTCTGAAGCTAATCCTCCCTCTCCTCCACGGCCTTTTGCTACACCAGTCTCACCCATGAAGCCGACGGCACCAACTCGACCTGTACCCCGGAATCAATCTGAGACCCAAGAGCAACCTCCTGTCATAGACTTGGAACAAACGCCTAATCAAGATCAGGCATCGGAAAAAATAGCAGGGCAAAAACCGGAAAAAATAGTTCCACCCAGACCGAAACCGGAAAAACCTCAAAAACCGCAACTAGTTGCCCCTCCAGCAAGACCTGCGGCGGAAGAAGCCCAGGTAGTAGATGAGCAGGCATCTCAGGCAGACAAACCGATCCTCAAACGTGACCAACGGCTACGACCCGTCGAAGGCGATCGCGAGCAAATTAAGCCAAAAGTTGCTAAACTGCCAACTGACCAGTCCCCACAAGCTGCACCACAAAGAACAAGTCGTCCTACTCCTTCACCCAGCAGACCAGAGCAGAGAGGCAATAGACCATCTGCACCGTCACAACTAGGCGAGGGGCAACGACCAAGGCCAGCACGTCCAGGTGAATCAGCAGCCGCAATGCCGATCGCTACTCCACCCAGACAGATGTCAGGAATAGCGGGCAAATCTGAAGGATTAGGTGATGATCCAGTCGCACCTGATCTCCTCGATTTGAAACGCCCAAGTCCGCCTCGCCCAACCAAAGGTGGCAAAAAATGGGTAGAAGAGGAAATTATTGACGAAGTTAAAGAGAAGGCTAAAGCTGGCGTCAAAGGCAAGCGGATCAAGCCGATACTTGATGATGAGTTTGAAGAAGATTTGCTGGATGATGACGATCTCGACTCACCAGCCACCGTCCAAGTCAGCCTTTCCATCGCCCGTCCTCCGAAACCCAAAGCGACTCGGCCTGTACAGATGCCAGGCGCAATCCTTGCTAGCGCCCCAACTGCAAGAGCGAGAAAGTCTGGTTCCAAGTCTGGTTCCAGTCGTGACCATCACCATAACCGTCGCCAAGAAGCCGAGACAAAGCGTGACCGTCCAGAAAAAGTGGTGATCACAGGCCCGTTGACAGTGCAAGAACTGTCTGACGTTTTAGCCGTTCCTGATACAGAAATTGTAAAAATTCTGTTCCTCAAAGGCATGGCAGTGAGTATCACCCAAAACCTGGATATTCCCACAATTACCCTGGTAGGAAAAGAACTAGAAATAGAAGTCGAAACCGCCGAGCGAGAAGCAGAAGCTCGGAAAATTACGGAAATGGTCGGCGCAGAAGACCGAGAATATCTCCACCGCCGTCCGCCAGTTGTGACAATTATGGGTCACGTAGACCACGGTAAAACAACCCTGCTCGACTCGATTCGCAAAACGAAAGTGGCTGCTGGCGAAGCGGGAGGTATCACTCAACACATTGGTGCGTACCATGTGGATGTCGTACATGAGGGCAAACCGCAGCAGATAGTCTTCCTGGATACTCCCGGTCACGAAGCCTTTACAGCTATGCGAGCACGAGGAGCGCGGGTAACAGACATTGCCGTATTAGTTGTAGCTGCTGATGATGGTGTCCGTCCCCAAACCATTGAAGCCATTAGCCACGCCCAAGCTGCGGGAGTGCCAATTGTGGTTGCAATCAACAAAATTGACAAAGAAGGGGCACAGCCAGAACGGGTTAAACAAGAGCTGACCCAGTATGGTCTGACTTCAGAAGACTGGGGTGGTGAGACGATCATGGTTCCCGTGAGCGCCATCAGGGGTGAAAACCTGGATACGCTCTTAGAGATGATTCTCTTAGTAGCAGAGGTTGGAGAACTATCTGCCAACCCAGATCGTACCGCCAAAGGAACTGTGATTGAAGCACATCTGGATAAAGCCAAGGGAGCAGTTGCTACCCTGCTAATTCAGAATGGCACCCTGCATGTGGGAGATATCTTAGTAGCTGGCTCGGCTTTCGGTAAAGTCCGGGCGATGGTGGATGACAGAAGCAAGAGAGTAGACATTGCTTCTCCTTCCTTTGCTGTCGAGGTACTAGGTTTAAGCGATGTGCCAGCAGCAGGCGACGAGTTCGAGGTCTTCCAGAACGAAAAAGAAGCCAGAGCACTCGCTAGCGATCGCGCAGACAGACAACGCCTATCCCGCCTATTGCAGGGTCGTGTTACCCTGACAACCCTGTCGGCTCAAGCACAAGAAGGCGAGTTGAAAGAACTCAACTTGATCTTGAAAGGAGACGTACAAGGTTCCGTGGAAGCCATTGTGGGAGCGCTCAAGCAAATCCCCCAAAACGAAGTCCAAATTCGGATGCTGTTGGCTACTGCTGGGGAAATCACGGAGACAGATATCGACTTAGCAGCTGCTAGTAACGCTGTGATTATTGGCTTCAACACCACCTTCGCCAGTGGTGCCAGACAAGCCGCCGATGAAGCCGGTGTAGATGTCCGGGAATACAACGTGATCTACAAACTCCTAGAAGATATCCAAGATGCCTTGGAAGGTCTTTTGGAACCAGAGTTGGTGGAAGAACCCTTGGGTCAAACCGAAGTACGTGCCGTCTTCCCAGTCGGCCGTGGTGCTGTTGCCGGTTGCTATGTTCAGTCTGGCAAGCTAGTTCGCAACTGTAAAGTCAGGGTGCGACGCAACGGTAAGGTGATCTTTGAAGGCGTCCTTGACTCCTTAAAACGGATGAAAGAAGATACCCGTGAGGTCAACGCCGGTTATGAATGCGGTGTCGGCATAGATAAATTCAATGATTGGGTTGAAGGTGACATCATCGAAGCCTATCAGATGGTTACAAAACGCCGCACTCTCACCTTAACGAGATAGTGTTGAGGGTAAAATGGTTAGAAGTTAGGAGTGATAAATTAGGAGTTAGGAGTTAAAAGCTGCTAACTGCTAACTCCTAACTCCTAACTCACAACTTTTTATAACATGCATTCATTTCGCTCTGAACCTATTTTGTGGATTCACGTCGCTGGATTGGCGACGTTGCCTGTTTTTTTAATCCTCTGCTTATTGTTTTTGTCTGTAGGCGAGCCGTTTTTGCCAGTCTGGATGGAGCTATTGTTAGTTGCCGCCATTGGTGTTCTCCCCCTGCTATGGATGCAGTTGCGTCGCCCTTTTTATATATTTGCTCTTTTAGGAATAGCCCTAAAGCCAGAAAATCTGACTGAGCGGCAGCGAAAAATTCTCTGTTTAATTAATACAAAGTTAAATCGTATCCTAGCCCTAGTGGCATCAGTATTGTCGGTTTGGGTGCTGTGGCAGCTCTACCAAATTGCCCCATTAGTAGCAAATTCAGCTAAATTTCTCCCACAATGGCGCGGCCTTGCACTAGTGCTTGCGGGATTAGCCTTTTTAGGCAGCAATCTATTTTTACAAATACCTGTGAGCGTAATGCGTGTTTTGGTGACTAATGACACAGAATTCGCTGGCATAGAGCCATTATCTTTAGAAAAGATTAAGCAGGATTTCACAATTTTAGGGGTACGGGTTAATCAAATCGTGCCCCGATTGTTGCAATCCCTGTTTAGGATTAATACAGATTCGTAGCAGCCCCTAAAGTATATTATTTTACTTTAAAGGGTTACAAATAAGGATCAGGGGGAGTAAGAATTTTAGATTTTAGATTAAAGAATTGAAATTTAATCCAAAATCCAAAATC
>NZ_JAQYWQ010000039.1:0-9962 GCF_029379315.1 Nostoc sp. S13 | reverse complement strand
TAAGAATTTTAGATTTTAGATTAAAGAATTGAAATTTAATCCAAAATCCAAAATCCAAATTTGAATTGTCCAATCCCCAATACCCAATACCCAGTTACCGTTGAAGTTAAAATAAAGGAATGAGGAACTATGGCTCAAATTCCAGCTTCTAGCGATCGCCAATTTTCTGCTGATACTGAAATTTGGTATAGTCTCAAATGTGCGATTTCCACGAGTTCCGGTTTTCAACGCTGGCAACTAGAACGGGATGCTCAATTACAGGGAATTCGCTTGGAACAACAGGTACAAAGGTATTTAAGGGAAACTTTAGAAACTTTAGCTTACTAAATACAAAATAAATCTTCTCGGCTTGTTTGGAATCGAGGGAGTTGACGGTATGCACTCTCCAAGCGATGCCTACGGCGGTAAACTACGCCATCAACTTCCACTTCATTCATGGGATAATTTTTAATCAATTCTAGTCCCCAAAAGCATTGGGGGGATTACATGGGGTTATTGTTATGTGCATCTTCATACAGAATTGGTACTCATGGGGATGCTTGCACATCAATCAGTTCTACCCGCTCATCCTCTGTAATCATCATATCCGTTTAAAATATCCGGTAATATAGCGCTTCTAGAATGGAAGCAATACACTTTGACCTCTCTCCAAACCTCTCTCCTTTTTGGAGAGAGGCTTTGAATCTTACTCCCCTTCCCTTATAGGGAAGCAGGGTGGTTTCAGACAAGCAGAGAAAAACTAAAACTGAGTTTCAAAGCCTCTTCCCCCGTGGGGGAGAGGTTTGGAGAGGGGTCAAAAGCCATGCCACAAAACGAGAAATCAAGACTTATGTATTTTTCTTTTTTCGTATGAAACGACCCTGCCCTTCCCTTATAGGCAAGGGGCTGTTCTTGTTAGGTCTGTATTGCACTCAACCCAGAAGCGCTATATTCGTTTACACTCCACAGGCGGACTCTAGTATGTATTTCCTTTAGCGATGCCTGCGGCGGGCTACCCCTACGCAGATCACTTTTAGGCGATATCATCATCTGCAAAGTGCAAATATCTCTTACTCTCAACTTTTGCAGCATCTATAATTAATTTGCCCTCTGAATAGTTCGTTACCATGTCGGAAGAAGATATCCGGGCCGCCAGGCTGGAGAAAGTAGAACAACTCAAGCAGCTAGGGACTAATCCCTATGCTTATCGTTGGGAATCTACCCATCATGCAGCGCAGTTGCAAGAAAAGTTTGCCGATTTACCCAGTGGCGAAGAAGTTGATTTAGAAGTTGCTATAGCTGGACGCATTATGGCGCGTCGGGTTTTCGGTAAATTGGCTTTCTTCACTTTGCAAGATGAAACCGGCACAATTCAGCTGTATCTAGACAAAAATCGCATCCAAGAAGGTATGGCAGATATTGATGCTGATGCCTTCAATCACCTGAAGCAACTTACAGATGCAGGTGACATTTTGGGAGCTAAAGGTACTATTAAACGGACTGAAAAGGGCGAGTTATCTGTCTACGTTAAACAATATACTATCCTGACTAAATCCCTGTTGCCCCTACCCGACAAGTGGCACGGATTAACGGATGTTGCCAAGCGCTACCGTCAGCGCTACGTTGACTTGATTGTTAACCCGGAAGTGCGGCAAACTTTCCGCCGTCGCGCCCAAATTACTGCTGGTATTCGTCGCTATTTGGAAGAACGGGATTTTCTGGAAATTGAAACACCGGTTTTGCAAAGTGAAACTGGGGGTGCAGATGCACGTCCATTTATCACTTACCACAACACTTTAGAAATGGAATTGTATCTGCGAATTGCCACAGAACTTCATCTCAAGCGGTTGATTGTGGGTGGTTTTGAAAAGGTGTTTGAATTAGGCCGAGTTTTCCGCAATGAGGGAATTTCAACTCGACACAATCCCGAATTTACGACGATTGAAATTTACCAAGCCTACGCCGACTACAACGATATGATGGCGTTGACAGAAGGGATTATTACCACTGTCGCCCAAGAGGTACTCGGCACATTGCAAATCACCTACCAAGGGGAACCTATAGATTTGACAACACCTTGGCGGCGGGTGACAATGCACGATTTAGTTAAAGAATTTACGGGGTTGGATTTTAATTCGTTCCCAAGTTTGGAACAAGCCAAAACAGCAAGTAAAAATGCTGGGATTCCTGGTGTAGATGAAGCCCAATCAATTGGTAAGTTACTAAATTTAACCTTTGAAGAGAAGGTAGAGGCTAATTTAATTCAACCAACCTTTGTAATTGATTACCCTGTAGAAATTTCGCCCCTAGCAAAACCGCATCGTTCTCAACCTGGTTTGGTGGAAAGATTTGAGTTATTTATCGTTGGGCGAGAAACTGGCAATAGCTTCTCAGAACTTACCGATCCCATCGAGCAAAGAGAACGCTTAGAAGCCCAAGCTGAAAGAAAAGCTGCTGGCGACTTAGAAGCTCAAGGTGTAGATGAAGACTTTTTGACAGCCCTTGAATACGGTATGCCGCCTACAGGTGGTTTAGGGATTGGGATTGATCGGTTGGTAATGTTATTAACAGATTGTGCCAGTATTCGGGATGCGATCGCCTTCCCTCTTCTCAAGCCTGAAGGCAGCGTTATTAAGCAATTTAGCTTTGATCCCAAAACTCAAACACTGACTATTGAATTTGATAGTGGAAGTGTTTACGAGTATTTCAAAGTACCTCCTAGTGTCAAGGAAGACTTAGACAATGCACCGTCTAAAG
Source organism: Nostoc sp. S13 (assembly GCF_029379315.1). GTDB lineage: Bacteria > Cyanobacteriota > Cyanobacteriia > Cyanobacteriales > Nostocaceae > Nostoc. The sequence continues at coordinate 7,226 of NZ_JAQYWQ010000039.1, read as the reverse complement.
GTCAATATTTTAACAAGTTTATTAAAGGTAAATTTAAGTATGAACAATTGAGTTGAGATAGTAGCTGCCATTCAACAGTAGAGTGCGTTATGGCTTTACCTAACGCACAATTTGCTTTTGAGTTTATTCGGGAGTTAGCAATTTCAGTCGAGGATTTATTTAAACCTTTTAATTTACAGTCAGGACTTCCAGTAGAAATATTTATCGGCTGATTCACAATTGGCATTACAGATGGTCATAGATTAATCAATCCCCATTCATTTAAAAAAATTGGCTATGTAGGATTATAATCTTGCTGATTCGATATATCTTTCGAGGGGCGATCGCTACTCCAAGCCCACCATACAGAACCACAGTGGCAATAGTAGAACTCTTGCCATTTGCGACGATGGTCTTCTGTAAGTACAGGCGAGCGGCGATTTAGCCAAACTTTTTCAGCTTCCAAGCTACTTGAGCGGCAGCTAGGACAGCAAAACTCGTAAGCGTGTGTTGCTTCATTTGTCCATTCAGGCGGGATCGGTACAAAAGCGTCCATGTCGTTAAAAGTGTAGTCTCAATGGTTATCGAGAACTTTGAGGTTTTGAACTTGGGCGCAAACGGATACAATAAAATTCCGCCACATTATCAAATCACAAATCAAAGATTAACACGAATGATAACTAAAATAGTTACCATGCACATTATGGCTAATAATTAAATTTATGGAGCCAAATGTTGAAATTCGCCGTTTGTTAGATGTGATGCCTGCTTCTGGTCGGATGACGACAAAACTTGTTAGTAAGCCGCAGCAAGCAAAAGTGATTGACGCCTCCTTTCCCCAACCGTGGAATCAGGCGCGACCGATATATATTAATTTTGATTTGTGGCATCGCTTGACAAAGCCGCAACGGGATTTGCTGCTGTTGCACATGGTTAGCTGGTTGACGGGGGTGAAGTGGTTTAAACCTGACATTTATCAAGGTGTAGTGCTAGCTGGGCTATTAGGCGGATTCTTGGAAGCAGCACAGTCAGATGTGGTAGGTGTAGCCGTAGCTGGGGGATTAAGTGCGATCGCTGCTTGGAGGATCTGGCGCACTAATAAATCTCAAGAGTCAGAGTTAAATGCCGATGCAGCAGCAATTCGCATAGCACAGCGTCGCGGTTATTCAGAAGCAGAAGCAGCACAACACCTGTTATCTGCAATTGAAGCGGTAGCTAAAATTGAAGGGCATTCCAGTTTAAATTTTACTGAGTTGATTCGTTGCCAAAACTTACGAGCGATCGCGGGTTTATCACCAGTCGGTATGCCAGAAAGTTATGATAAGTAGAATAAATGTCTCTGCTGCCCATTTGTAGCAACATTTAAAGTGAAAAGTCTTTATGTGGGTTTTTGACAGCGATCGATCCCAAAACGTCTAAATTATTGATTCAGAATTCTCTCTCAATTCTGAATTCTTCTTTGTTTAACTTAAATTCTGTCAGTTACTAACGGAGTTGATAGGAATGGGTAACTTTATTATTTTTGCCTTGATAGTGGTTTACGGAGGCGGCGTTTGGAAGTTTTGGAATGGGTTTGGGCGGACTAATTTTAATCCGACTTTGACCAATCGCATTGGTTTATCTTTGCTATGGCCAGCTTTGTTTATTACAAATCAATCCTATCGTCGAAACTTTAGAAAGGCGTTGAAGGGCTAGAGTTTACTATTAAGTCTAACGTCATCCGATGCTGACGGTGGCATATATCTCAATATAAATCTAACGCCCCAACCTCCCTTCGCCACTAGGGAAGAGAGGTTGGGTTTGTTCCTTTTAGGAAGCAGGGGAATTAGGGAAAGATAAGTTCGTTAACTGTTGGAAGTATTTCAGCTGAAGAATTTACTTAGTTAATAGATGGATTACTCCACCTACAGCTGCACCATCAACAGCATTGCCAAGGGTATCTTTGCGATCGCCGGTAATTACGCCAGTCAATGCGCTAGCCCCTGCACCGACTCCAACATCTTGAACAGCGCTCCGGTGACGAGGATGCTTTCTCAGACCATTTGCACCATTGACAGCTGCGCCAGTCACAGCACCCCTAACACCATTTCTTAATACATTACCACGTCCCCTAACAGCTCCGGTGACTACATTGGTAACAGCACCAATACCTGCATCTCTTAGTACTTGGTCATCAGCAGCAGCAGGTTTAGCGGGAACTAAGGTGACACCAGCTAAACTGGCAGCCATAAGACTGGGTAGAAGTGTGCGCTTTAGGATATTATTCATTGTGTTACCTTTTCAAAACACCAAACAATTGGCTAAAAACCAAAGTTACTTAAATCGGATTAAAATCTGATTTTTTTTCTAAACAACAGCAACTATTTATTGTTCGAGTACATTTATAGATAAATAATCGCATTTGCAAAGTCATAACTGCATCTACTGAAAGCATGAATATAGATTCAGTCTAGAGAAGGCCCTGCTGATTTCTTAGGCAATGCTGGAGATTACATATTGACAAAATGAATTAAATATGCAGTAGAGCTTGTTTCATTACTACCAAGGGGTTTCTAATGAGAAATCGCGTAGTGTTTACCCTATCTATCTAAAGATAGTTGTCAAAATAATTACACTAGCTCGTCGGGGTTAATATTTAATTCTCTTAGTCTAGCAGCCAAGAGTTGCGATCGTGCTTCTGCTTGCTGCGATCGCTCCCATCCTGTTTGTAGCAAATTACCCTGATTATCCCACCAACGCAACCACGGTAATTCTAGATTCTGATAGCGGCCTTGCCAAATTCTTAATTCTACACCCATCGGTTCAATAGACTTATCCACAAATAAACCTCAAAATAGCTGAAACCCTTACATAGCTGGCTTTTTAGCTTATATAAAACAGGAACCTCTAAAACCCTCTCCAGAGCTAGGTTTCAGCCAAATAAAGTTCTCATTTCCGGATAAGTCTAATAGGATAATGTCCGCGTTCATTGGCAGGTATTAGCTGATATTCACCCCTAAGCAATTGATACACCTGGACACTGGCTTTCTTCACTTCATAAATGCCATAGAAGGCAATACGGTTAAGTTAAGCATTTTTTTCTTCTCTCTGTTTTCTCTGCGCCTCTGCGGTTCGTTATTTGTCACGTAGTGCTTCACGAGTGTAGGCGTTTGCGTGTAAACCCCAGTAGCTCCGCAAGTCGTCATAAACGCTATCTGGATCGGGGTGCATATGAGCTTGACTGATGCGAACACGAGCTTGTTTAACAGTAAGACCAAGATGTATAGCGATGTCTTCTGCTTCATAACCCTGCATGAGCAGACATAAGATAGTCCGGTAATTGCTGTTAAGAGGAGCGTTGTTTAACCAGTCTATTATGCCTAGAATGAACTCTACAGAATTTGCTGATGAATCGGCTAGATTCTCAACAGATTGTTGGAGTTGAGTATCTTCTTCAGTATTTCTTACTTCAGCAATTGGGCAAATTTGGCCGCGGCGATGCATCACCTTTCTAGCATCGCTCAACGCATTTTTAATTAGATGATATGGCTTCCTTCTGGAGTGAGGATGACGAAGCAAAGTATCGATAGCTCTATCTACTCGCTCAGTCCAATAAGGACTGGAGTAGAAATAACGAGCATTCCGTTTCTGAAGAATTTCAACGGCATTAGCTATGTTCTCGATCATAATTACAAACTCCTTGCTATGACCTTCTTTGGTCATGGCGTATTTGAATTGATCTTGGTTTATGTATTTGGTCATTCCTTGGTGTAGTCGCCATCAGGTCGATCACACCGAATGTGTCTTATTTTAGACGAGCATGCGCTAGCCTATCCGTTAAATTAAGGGGTGTAAATCGGTAAAAAATTTCATATTGGGGAAATTTTTCTCTTCAATCCTAGTCAACTTGCACCATCAAGGCTTGGTCTGCATAATCTTTGACTTACTTGTACAGGCTCTATATTAAATATTTATAGTAAACCGTATATAATAACTTTTTTACCGTAGCCTTAAATACAAGGTATACAGAAGGGTATGCACTGAAGAGGTCTTAGACCTAAACTACACATTTGAGGCTTTTAAAAACTGGTGTTTAAATTTAGGCTCAACCTAGCTATGGGTGCGATCGCTTTCTCCTCACAACTGCCAACTCAAGATTCTATTCTTGCCCAATTCTCTAAATTAATTCCCTGCACTCTCAGCAAATCAGAATCATTAGAAACCAGAATTAAATCGCGTGTAATTGCAGTTGCTGCTATGAATATATCTTGCTCTTGGATAGTTAGACTTCTGCGTTTTAAATCTACATGAATTTCGCAGGCTTTTTCAAGAATTGCAATATCATCTAAAAACAAAATTTGATATCTATGGCAGAACAAACTAAAGTCAGCTGATTGCCTTGTAGCATTGATAGCTAAAAGTCCCCGTTTGACCTCATAATAAGTGATGCAGCTAATAAATATATCTTTTTGGAGACGGCGTGCTTCTCGGAACTTATTGTCTACATTGATGTTCTTTTTGAGAATATAGCTGACAATGTTTGTATCAAGTAAATAAGTCACTTTGTCTATTTTCTTTTTACTGCTTCATCGTACATTTTTATTTGCTCTGGCGTCAAATCATTTAAAGTACCTGAAACAGCTTCTAAAACTAGGATACTATCAATTCTACGTGTTAAATCATCATCTTTAATCGCTCGCATTTCTTCTAGTAAAAATTTACCAAACAGGTCTACCAGCATTTCAATCATTTCCCATTTTTTTAATTTCACCAAGTACAAGCTATTGCTTTTAAATAGGTTGTCTACAATTGGCGATATCCGGTTAGTAAGTTCTTGATGATAGCTAGAAACTTCTTGCATAACTTCCTCCCAATATTTAACTAATTACCTCAATTATAAACAATCTCCCTCAGCGCTCCTCTGCGTAAAAAAAGGTGGACAAAATGCCCACCCCACACAATTTCGAGAATATTCTGTTGCTATTAACCCAACAATTGTTTGGCCTTAGCGAACACATTATCAACACTAAAGCCAAACTTCTCTAGACAAACATTGCCTGGAGCCGAAGCACCAAAGCGATCAATACTAACGCAATCACCTTCAGTACCCACGTACTTGTGCCAACCGAAACTGCTAGCAGCTTCTACAGACAAACGCTTAGTGACAGCTTTCGGCAAAACGGACTCTCTATAAGCCGCATCCTGTGCTTGAAACAGTTCCCATGAAGGTAGCGAGACAACACGGACTTTCTTACCTTCGGCTGTGAGTTTTTCGGCTGCGCTGACGGCGAGGCTCAATTCTGAACCAGTGCCAATCAAGATAATCTCAGGCGTACCTTGGCTATCCACCACGGTGTATCCACCCTTGGCTACACCCTCAACCGATGTACCTGCCAAGTTGGGGACATTTTGACGAGTGAATGCCAATAGGGTAGGAGCATTTTGCTTCGCCTTCTCGATCGCTATTTTATAAGCGCCAGAGGTTTCGTTACCGTCTGCGGGACGAAACACGGTTAAATTAGGAATGGCTCGCAAGGAAGCCAGAGTTTCAATGGGTTGGTGCGTGGGGCCATCTTCACCTTGTCCAATGGAATCGTGAGTCATCACCCAAATCACGCCAGCTTGGGAAAGTGCGGATAAGCGGATGGCAGCACGCATGTAATCTGTGAAGATCAAGAAGGTAGCGCCGTAGGGAATTAATCCCGAATTGTCCAACGCTATACCATTACAGATTGCGCCCATACCATGTTCCCGTACCCCAAAGTGGATGTTGGGGTTTTGGTATTCCCCTTTTTGGAAGTCGCCCTTGCCCTTGATTTCTGTCAGGTTGGAGTGAGTCAAGTCAGCCGAACCACCAATCAATTCAGGTAAAACCGCCGCCAGTTTGTTGAGACAAGTTTCTGAGTGTTTGCGGGTGGGCAATCCTTTGTCTTCTGGGGTGTAGGTGGGTAGTACCTTATCCCAACCATCGGGTAGTTTGCCGCTTATGTAGCGTTCAAAATCAGCCGCTTCTTGGGCATACTTAGCTTTGTAGTCCGCAAAGGTCTTGTTCCATTCGGTTTCGTAACCTGCGCCGCGCTCAACTGCTTTGCGCGTGTGGTTGAGGGCTTCTTCTGGGACTACGAAAGGCTCGTATTCCCAACCCAAATTTTTCCGAGTCAATGCTATTTCGTCTCCGCCAAGGGCAGCACCGTGAACACCAGCAGTGTTTGCTTTATTGGGGGAACCGTAACCAATAATCGTTGTTACCTTGATGAAAGAAGGCTTATCAGTAACGGCTTTGGCTGCTTCAATTGCTTTGGCGATCGCTTCTAGGTCAGTGTTGCCGTCCTTGACGTGTTGGACGTGCCAACCGTATGCTTCAAATCGCTTGGAAACATCTTCGGTGAATGCTACATCTGTGGAACCGTCGATGGAAATGTGGTTGTCGTCGTACAGAGCGATGAGTTTGCCTAATCCCAAGTGCCCTGCAAAAGAAGCCGCTTCACCGGAAATTCCTTCCATGTTGCAACCGTCACCTACAATTACGTAGGTGTAATGGTCAACAATCTTAGTATCAGCTTTGTTAAATTTAGCGGCAAGATGCGCTTCGGCGATCGCTAAACCGACAGCATTGGCAATTCCTTGACCTAGTGGGCCGGTGGTGACTTCCACGCCTGGGGTCATGAAGTTTTCGGGGTGTCCAGGGGTTTTGGACTCCCATTGACGGAATTGCTTGATATCTTCAATGCTGACGCTGTCGTAGCCTGTCAGATAAAGCAGGGCGTACTGTAACATTGAGCCATGACCGGCAGACAAAACAAAGCGATCGCGGTTAAACCATTTGGGATTCTTGGGGTTAAACTTCAAAAAGCGATCCCAAAGTACAAAAGCCATCGGAGCCGCGCCCATTGGTAGTCCTGGGTGTCCCGATTTGGCCTTTTCTACGGCATCAACAGCCAAGAAGCGGATCGAGTTAATACAAAGTTCTTCGAGGGAAACTTCTTTGGGGGATTGGGTTGCAACAGTCATAATCTCTTGTTTTTAACGACGGGTTAGCATTCTTGGTAGCTTCTCTTGCTGGGGTTATTTTAGATTCCCCACAGTATCCTCATCATCCCACTCCCGCTTATGGATGGACAAGCGGGATCTCCTGAGTTTCTAGTGATAAATCAAGCTGATAATTGGGTCATGCTGAACGCTTAAATTATATCGGAATGATATTTCTGATACTTTGGGCATTGGGCATTGGGCATTGGGCATTGGGCATTGGGCATTGGGCATTGGGC
>NZ_JAQYWQ010000126.1 GCF_029379315.1 Nostoc sp. S13 | reverse complement strand
AAATGAATAATTTGAGTTAGAAATTATCAGGTTTCACTACATATTTACCACTACCTAGTCATATTTGGAAATAAGGCGCAACTTTTTGTTACTTATACCAATTCTGTATGAAGATGCGCTAAACCATATTTAAGTACAAGAAAGAAAAACGAACCGCAAAGAAAGAAAGAAAGAAGTTAAAAGGGTTTAGCGCAGCCTCACAAAGAAATGGTATTACGCAATAGGTGTGATCTAAAGCATCTCTTGCAAATGTATAGTACATAAACAAGTTGAGCGATTTACAGAAACTATAAGTGTAATTTAACAGCCTTTATGTATGTTGGAAAAGCTTACACAGTAAATTTTTTAGCCCAATAGCTATAAGTGTATTTTACTTTAAAAGCTGAACTATATGTTCACTCCTTATTTTGCAAACTATAACTAGCGAAATAGTTGAAAAATAATTTATTTGACCACTATTTTATAAAAATGATTATCATTATGATTTACTGCTGATTTCATTTTTTGGAAGTCTTTTAAACCAAACTCAACTCAAAATAATTCAAAATATTCTCTTTGCTCCCAGTTAGTCACCTGCTTTAAATAGTCTTCTGGTGGCTGATCAGCGACGGACTGCAAAAAGCGATTAATTTCACTCTGTTTGATCTTAATGATGAAGTTTATGAACTGCTGCCCCATTTTTTGAGAAAAAAGTTCGCTTTGGCTCAAATATGAAATCGCCTCTGGCAAACTTTTGGGTAAAGTCGGATTTTCTGTAGTGTAAGGTTCCTCTGTCGGGGAGCCAGGGTCAAGTTTATGAGCTACACCATCTAACCCAGAAATCAATTGTGATGCCATATACAGATAGGGATTGGCTGCTGGTTCTCCAACTCGGTTTTCAATGTGGGTGGTGGGATCATCAAAACCGCCTTGTAATCTAATCATTGCTCCTCGGTTTTCCAACCCCCACCCAGCACGGTCAGGGGCTAGGGAATAAGGTCTAAATCTTTTGTAGCCGTTAATTGTTGGGGTTGTGAACACAGAAGCAGCATTGGCGTGTTTAAGAAGACCACCAATGAAGTGTTTACCTAAATCTGAAATTAGGGTTTTGGTGTTTGCAGACATGAAAGCGTTCTCGCCTGTGGTTCGGTCTACAAAGGATTGGTGCAAATGCCAGCCATTAGAAGAACAACCTTGCAGTCCTGGACGACACATAAACGATGCGATGTAACCTTGTTGACGGCAGATTTGCTTGATCGCCATTCGGAATATGGTCATTGTATCCGCAGCTTGCAATGCTCCAATTGGGTCAAAGGTAAATTCAAATTGACCGGCACCTCCTTCGTTTTCTACACTCCTTAAAGGCAATTCCATTTCAACTAAGTTTTCTGCCAAAACGCGCAGTAAGTCGTGAATCTCTGGATTGTGGGATTCTAAAAGGTATTGGAAGCTATGCTCTACGGCGCTAACTTTGGGAGGTTCACCGGGTTTTCCAGAAGTACCAACATGAGCGATCGCTAACATCGGATCTGACAACTTTGCCAGATACCACTCAACTTCTAAGCCGACAATATGCTCCAACCCTCTTTGATGTAACTCTACCAATGATTGGCGCAAAATACCGCGACTGGAAAAGGGCATTACCTGGCCATTTTGAAAGTACTCGTCACAGAGGATAAAGCCAGTGCGTTTTGCCCAAGGCACAATTTTGAAGGTATGAGGGTCAGGAACAGCCACAAGATTTGGCGCACCTGTCATCTGAGACATGTCTAAACTACCGCCGGGAATGAAGGGGTTAAATACTATTGCACCACCAGTATCAAACAGGAATGTCCCTGTGCTGATTTGCATACCATTTTCTAAGGCGCTTAAAAACGCTTGGGGTAAGAGCGACTTACTGCGAACAAGGCCATGCTGGTCTGACCAAGCGGTACGAATCAACAATAGATCCCGTTCTTTGACAACAGCCTTGATCTTTTCAGATGCTTCTTTTTGGATTTCTGTCCACAGGTGATGACGCTCAATAAATCCAGGTCTTTTCATTTGAATTGCCTAATGATGTTCAATTCAAGAGTGCGGTTAGTTTGAAATTAGCTTTCATCAGGCGCTTCCATTCGTGGTGATCACCACGAATTGCTAACTCATCTGTTATAGGCCCGGTGATTACACCATCTTCATCTAGATGATGGCGATCGCTGATGCCAAACCCGCAATTCATTGCCACCCACTCGATTTCTGGAATACTTAGCCCCCGATGACATTGTATAATACGAACATTATGCCCTCAAAACAAGAGCAAGTTACTTTTACCAACAGCTACAACTACCTGCTATTCTTGCCCGATGGACTATGCCCCACCGGAGGCGATCGCAATGAAATACAACAGCCACTTTTGCCAACAATCCTATTTTTACATGGTGCGGGTGAGCGAGGTTCTAACTTAGATGATTTGAAAAAGCAGGGTGTTACCAAAATTGTTGAACAACAGCCAGACTTTCCCTTCATTGTTATTTCTCCCCAATGTCCGCGCGGTGAATATTGGAATATAGAACGATTGAGCGTCCTTCTGGATCAGGTGATGTCTGGACACAAGCCCCAAAACGGCTACGCATCCTATGTTGATCCAGATCGGGTTTACCTGACCGGCTTAAGTATGGGTGGTTACGGAACATGGCATTTAGCAGCAGCACAGCCCCAAAGATTTGCCGCGATCGCGCCTATCTGTGGCGGTGGCAACCCCCAAGCAGCAGGTAAGTTGAAAAATCTTCCCGTGTGGGCATTTCACGGAGCAAGGGATAATGTCGTTCCCTTAAAGGAGTCTGAAATCATGGTTTCTGCACTCAAAGCCCGCCACGGGAATGTGAAATTTACAGTTTACCCGGAAGCCGAACACGACTCGTGGACGCAGACATATAATAATCCAGAGTTGTATGAGTGGTTTTTGCAGCATCGACGCCAGCCGACTGTAGGTTAAAGATATTTTTCTCTGCATTGGAATACACTATAAATTAAATCAGAATCTTTAGTTGTTTTAGCGTTTATTTCGCTCCGAATTTTTGCAACTTCGTTTGCTATTTCTTGTGGTGAAAACTCGGTTTTTTTTGTACGTAACCTAATCCTTTGATATGCTTCATCTAGTGGATAATGCGTTACTTGCATTTTTCCATCTGGTCTTTAATAGTATCCAATATACGGACATTATGACCCCAAGGAATTTGTCCAACAACTTGTTGGACAATTTGCTCGTCTGGGTAAGCCTCAGCGAATGCTCTCATCTACATGAGATTAGTACGTGAAAAACCCTTCATCTCTGGAAAAGCTTTCTGCAAGTCAGCCGCCAGACGATTGATAACTTTTGCTCCCCAACCCTGCTGCTGTTGGCGATTCAGAATATCTCGCCCAATTTGCCAGTAGAGTAATACTAATTCTTTATTGACTACAACTGCTGCTCGTAATTGAGCGCTAGAAATTCGGCTTTTTAATTCAGTTAAAAAATCTTCATAACCAACGATCGCAGATGCATCCCTTCCTGAAGCTTCGGATTTATCGTCTCTAGGCATAAAAAAGAATTAATGCTACTTCTATACTGCCAGTATCAGGCAAAATTTTGCTAACCAGCTAACCAAATTAGGGATACACTCACCAGCAAGTCTGAAATAATGGTCTCCCTGCTGAAAGGCTGCGGCGGGAAGGAAAATTTCCAGTTTACCCGGAAGGCGATCGCAATACCACAATCCAGCACCGGCAAAAGAAGGCTGTAATTTAAATTTGCCACGGTTTACGTAATGGGAATCGCTCAAACTTCAACATATTTTCATTAAAAACATTTTTTAGCGTCCAAATAATAAAAATTATAAGAAGTTGTCACTTACACATTTGACATCAGAGTGTATAGCTTCAATAATGTTCTTATGTAAGAATACGCACTCGCATAGTACTCCTATTTGATTTTTGCTAAATATACTGAGAGCTAAAACCTGATCTGGCTAACTCTCAGTCAGCTTGGCTTTGACAAATAAAATGGGATTGCTATATAAACTGACATTAATAGGGTTGCATTATGCATTTATCGAATTCAACAACTAGCTTAAAAACTGGCAGAAAAAATAATCAAATAGGCACAGTTTTTTGGACTCATAGCAATATTGTGCTGCTCACTGGATATTTAATCACTCTACCGATTTGTACATTGATAACTTTATCCTTCTTATTGCCCCTATTCACTGCTAGCTTATTCGCTTCCATTGGAACCTCGTACCACTCTACATCGATTCCTTGGATAGATAATGCATCGGAATGTCAACATACTGGGAGAAACTGGCGCGATCGCAAGTGTTGGGATAATCAACACAGTCCCATGTTCTAAATGGATAGCGCACAAAGAAGGTATGCAAACAATCAGAATAATTGCTTAATTTGACAAAATAGGTTAATCGTCTGGGAATTAGATCAAAATGGATATGTAGCCTGTTGTTTGTCCAACCTTGAATCAACCTAACTTCGTGCGTAATCTGCAAGAAACTCACTTAAATCGTGCCCGTGCCAGTCTCAGACAAGCGCTGTCTTGGTATGGATATCTTCGCAAGTCAGGACAGTTTTCATCTAACCCAGAATTGGCAGGTTTGATGAAACCGGAATTGGAAGCTTTGAATTCCACACTTAACAAGCTTGACTCTAACATCATTAGAATTGCCGCTTTTGGTTTAGTGAGTCGTGGAAAGTCAGCAGTTTTAAATGCCTTGCTAGGAGAGAAGATTCTGCAAACTGGGCCACTCAACGGTGTCACTCAATGGCCCCGTTCCGTCCGTTGGCAGCCCGGTGGTAAGGTGCTAGTAGAGTTAATTGATACTCCGGGATTAGATGAAATTGAGGGTGAGTCACGGGCAGATATGGCACGAGAAGTGGTACATCAGGCGGATTTGATTTTGTTTGTCGTGTCTGGTGATATCACGCGCACTGAGTATCAAGCACTGCTGGAATTGCGGCAAGCCCAAAAACCGTTGATTTTGGTATTTAACAAGATAGACCTTTACCCAGATACAGATCAGGGAGCGATTTACCAAAATTTGCAACAACTGGGTGCAGGACATCCGAAAGCGAAGCCTCTATTACCTGATGAAATTGTGATGGTGGCGGCAGAACCAGCCCCAATGGAAGTACGGGTTGAGTGGTCTGATGGTCGTGTCAGTTATGAATGGGAGACACCACCACCGCAAGTAGATGAACTTAAAGAGACAATTCTGAATATTCTGAATCGAGAAGGGCGATCGCTTCTGGCTTTAAATGCACTGATCCAAGCACGGGATGCAGAAGCCGCGATCGCTCAAAAAACTATCGATTTACGCGAACAAGAAGCCGAAAATATCATTTGGCAATTTACCAAATATAAAGCTTTGGTAGTAATGCTCAATCCCATCGCCTTTTTAGATATCCTTGGCGGAACTGTTGCCGATTTGGCTTTAATTCGCGCTCTAGCTAGGTTGTATGGTTTGCCGATGACTAGCTATGAAGCCGGGAAAATTTTAAAAACGATTTTATTTAGTTCCGGTGGCTTGCTGCTCTTAGAATTAGGCAGTAGTTTCCTTTTGGGTTTGGGTAAGAGTACAGCTGCAATAACCAGTGGTGACAATCCCAGCAATATTACTGCCTTTGCTGGCAGTGCGATCGCTCAAGCTGGTATCGCCGGTTATGGAGCATACTCCGTTGGCAAAGCTGCTCAAGTGTATCTTGAAAAAGGCTGCACTTGGGGACAGTTGGGCGCTAGCAGCGTCATTCAAGAAATTCTTTCTCAAGTTGACCAGAACACAATTCTGTATCGTCTGCGACAGGAATTAGGATTAAAGTTATAAGATTTTTGAGTTGTGTTCTGAAAAGTTTCTGTTAATACTTCTATACGGCGATGCGATCGCACCAAAAGGGTAAAATCTCCTTGAGCGTAGGCGTAGTCCGCCGTAGGCATCGCCATTCACCTCCAACATCACGTTACCATCGAATATTGTGGAATTTACATGCGTAATTACTAGTATCTATGACATTAATAGAATAGATAATTAACTAAATAGGAAAATTGAATCAAAGGTAAAGTATTTATCCGCACTCTGCGATTATAAAACTTCCTTTCTTATGGAAGTGAGGGTGAAGAAATTGAACTACAACCTCTCAATAGACTTATCCGGAAATGAGAACTTTATTTGGCTGAAACCTAGCTCTGGAGAGGGTTTTAGAGGTTCCTGTTTTATATAAGCTAAAAAGCCAGCTATGTAAGGGTTTCAGCTATTTTGAGGTTTATTTGTGGATAAGTCTAATGTATCTAAAGTTCGCCAAGCTTCGCCATACTGCGTTCACCGAAGGTGTTGGCGTTCGCGTAGCGTGTCGTAGACAAGACATCGCCTGTTCACCACTTTAACAGCAATAATGGATGCATCAGCACGCTAATATAACGAAGGGTAAAAAATTCTTCAGCGATCGCCATTCCTCTCTAACATCAAGCTATCATCTGATATTGGGGAATTTCCGTGCGTAACTCAGTAGCATCTATGACCGCTTCTCATTCTGAAACTCCATCTAACAAACCCGACGCGAGTACTTTTATTTCCGACCATCGACAGGTAGACCGCAGCAAGCTAAGTCAAATGTACCTGCACTATGTCGAGACGAAGGATAAGTACCCTCACGCGGTATTGCTGTATCGGGTAGGAGATTTCTTTGAATGCTATTTCCAAGATGCTGTAAAACTAGCGCAAGAATTGGAATTAGTTCTTACTAGTAAGCAAGCTGGGGAACAGGGACGGGTGGCGATGTCGGGTGTTCCGCACCACGCATGGGAACGCTACACGACACTGCTGGTAGAAAAAGGCTATGCAGTAGTAATTTGTGACCAAGTGGAAGATGCTTCGGAAGCTGCTGGTAGATTGGTGCGGCGAGAGGTAACGCGCATCCTGACTCCTGGCACTTTGCTGGAAGAAGGAATGCTCAAGTCAAGTCGCAATAATTACTTAGCAGCAGTAGTAATTGCCGCAAATCATTGGGGTTTAGCCTATGCAGACATCTCTACTGGCGAATTCCTCACGACTCAAGGTAGTGATTTAGAACATTTGACACAGGAATTAATGCGCTTGCAACCTTCGGAAGTGCTGGTTCCCACAAATGCGCCCGATTTAGGTAGTTTGCTGCGTCCGGGAGAAACTTCGCCACATCTTCCCCAGTGTTTGCCACCATCATTTTGTTATAGTTTGCGATCGCAAGTTCCCTTTTCCCAAGCCGAAGCTAGACCTAGATTATTGCAGAAATTTAAGGTGCGATCGCTCGAAGGACTCGGTTGTGATCATCTTCCCCTCGCCGTCCGTGCGGCTGGCGGTCTTCTGGAATACTTGGAAGATACTCAAAAAGAAAACCCTGTCACCCTTCAAAGACTCCGCAGCTACACTGTCACCGACTACCTAATTGTTGACAATCAAACCCGTCGTAACCTGGAAATTACTCAAACCGTCCGGGATGGCACTTTTCACGGCTCCCTACTCTGGGCATTAGATAGAACTAGTACAGCAATGGGTGGGCGTGCTCTGCGGCGGTGGTTGTTGCAACCCCTACTCGATATTAAAGGCATTCGGGCGCGGCAAGATACCATCCAAGAATTGATGGAAAATACGCTTTTACGTCAAGATTTGCGGCAGTTGTTACGGCAAATTTATGACCTAGAACGCTTGACGGGAAGGGCGGGTTCTGGTATGGCTAATGCTAAAGATTTAGTAGCTTTGGCAGATTCACTCTCACGCTTACCAGAATTATCCAGCTTAGTAACTGAGGCGCATTCTCCCTTCCTCAAAGCTTTGCAGAAAGTCCCAAGTGTGTTGGAAGAACTAGCACAAAAGTTACACGCGCATCTTGTAGAGTCGCCACCCATACAAATCAAGGAAGGCGGATTAATTCGCCCTAGCGTCAATTCCCTGTTGGATGAAAGGAAAGCAACTGTAGAAGCAGATCAGCAATGGATTGCCAATTTAGAAGTTGATGAGAGGGCTAAGACGGGAATTTCGACACTGAAGGTAGGATTTAACAAAACTTTTGGTTATTATATCAGTATTTCCCGCACCAAATCTGATCAAGTACCAGCTAATTATATCCGCAAGCAAACCCTGACAAATGAGGAACGTTACATCACCCCTGATTTGAAGGAACGGGAAGCGCGGATTCTCACGGCGCGGGATGATTTAAATCAGTTGGAATATGAGATTTTTACGGCGTTGCGGCAAGAGGTAGCACAAGAGGCGGAAGTAATTCGTAATCTGTCTCGTGCAGTGGCGGCGGCGGATGTGTTGTGTGGTTTGGCTGAATTGGCGGTACATCAAGGTTACTGTCGTCCAGAAATGTTGTCAGGAAGGGAGATAAACATTGTTGATGGGCGTCATCCGGTAGTGGAACAGTCTTTACCCGCGGGTTTCTTTGTGCCGAATTCGACTCAATTAGGGAGTAGGGAATCGGGAGTAGGGAGTAGTGAAGAAGAAATTTCCCCACTCCCCACTCCCGACTCCCCACTCCCCGATTTGATCATTCTGACTGGGCCAAACGCTAGTGGTAAAAGTTGTTATTTGCGTCAGCTGGGATTAATTCAGTTAATGGCGCAGATTGGTAGTTTTGTACCAGCTAAGTTTGCCAGATTGGGAATATGCGATCGCATTTTCACCCGTGTAGGTGCAGTAGATGATCTTGCAACTGGTCAATCTACGTTTATGGTAGAGATGAATGAAACGGCGAATATTCTCAACCATGCCACATTTAGGTCACTGGTACTGTTAGATGAAATTGGCCGCGGCACAGCGACATTTGATGGCCTTTCCATAGCTTGGGCGGTGGCGGAATATATCGCAGTGGATATTCGGGCGCGAACGATTTTTGCGACTCATTATCACGAGTTAAATGAACTGGCTAGCATTTTGCCGAATGTGGCTAACTATCAGGTGACAGTGAAAGAATTACCCGACCAAATTATCTTTTTGCATCAAGTCCAACCGGGAGGCGCTGATAAGTCTTATGGAATTGAGGCGGGAAGGTTGGCGGGTTTACCTGCGGTGGTGATTCAACGAGCAAAACAAGTGATGGGGCAAATTGAGAAGCATAGTAAGATTGCGATGGGGCTGCAAAATCTGGATTGATATCGATTGCTAAAATAGATGTCCGCGTTGTCAAAACTATTGTAGAGAGGGTTAAAATTTGAGGGGTGTTTCCGTTATGGTTTCTGTCCTGAAAAGGCAAAGTACGAGTCAATCAGATTAAAAATAATGTAGCCATATCTACAACTGCATAAGCTAATGCCCACGCCTATCTACCATATCACCCACATCAACAACTTACCCTCCATTCTCAAATCAGGTGGATTGATGGCAAACAGTAGGCTACGGAAAGAAACAATTAAATACCTTGATATTGCTTATGGACACATCCAAGATAGACGAGGAATGACTCGTGTTCCTTGTGGTGCTGGTGGATCTTTACATGACTATGTACCGTTCTATTTTGCCCCTCGCTCTCCCATGCTTTACGCCAATCACAAAAAGAGTGTAGACAAATATAGTGGTGGACAAACACCAATTCTCCATTTAGTTTCCAGTGCAGAAGTTGTTGATGCTGCGGGACTATCTTTTGTAGGTACGGACGGACACGTAGCTATGGAATATACAGCTTTTTTTGATGAACTTGAATATTTGTATGCAGATGAACTAATTGACTGGGAAATAATGGAAGCCACCTACTGGGCTGATACAGAAGAAGACGGGGACAGAAAACGCCGACGACAAGCCGAGTTTTTAGTGCATCAGTTTTTTCCCTGGCAACTAATTCAAGAAATTGGAGTCATTAACACCACAATTCAAACACAAGTTAGAGAAATGTTATATAAAATTAACATTCAAACCCCAATAAAAGTTTGCTCTAAATGGTACTATTAAAAACTTTGAGATAAAAGTAGAATTATAGTACATATATATATAGCCAGTGAAGGGAGATGATTGAGTTTAAGCAAGGCAACTTACTAGCAGAAAACGCCGAAGCCCTAGTTAACACCGTTAATAATGTCGGTGTCATGGGTAAAGGTATCGCCTTGCAATTTAAGCAAGCCTATCCTGAAAACTTCCGTCAATACGAAAAAGCTTGTCGTGCGGGAGAAGTGCAGCCAGGGCGGATGTTTACCGTGGCAACAGGTAGCCTGTTTAATCCCAAATATATTATTAACTTCCCCACTAAAGCCCATTGGAAAAGCAAGTCCAAAATAGCTGACATTAAAAGTGGACTGGTGTCCTTAGTTGCAGAAGTGCAAAGATTAGGTATTACCTCAATTGCCATTCCCCCGTTAGGATGTGGCAACGGTGGCTTAAACTGGCTAGAAGTTAAGCCTTTAATCAAATCAGCCTTTGCCCAACTGCCTAATGTGCAAGTGATTATTTTTGAGCCATCAGGCGCACCAGCAGCAGAAACGATGCTGGTTGCAACCAAAAAGCCCAACATGACCCGTGGCCGCGCCCTAATCATTTACTTGCTCGAAGCTTACGGTATTCCAGGCTATGAGTTAACCAAGCTAGAAATTCAAAAACTTGCCTATTTTCTCCAAGAAGCAGGGGAATTGCTCAAGTTACCCTATCAAAAGCATTTATATGGCCCCTACGCTGACAACCTTAACCAAGTTTTAAAACATATAGAAGGTCATTACATTCTTGGTTATGGTGACGGTACTGGCAGAGCAAGCATTTATGTATTGCCAGAAGGTAGAAAAGCAGCAAAGACTTTTTTAGAAACAGAAACAGAAGCCCAAGAGCATTTAGAGCGAGTTAGCAAACTCATATACGGCTTTGAAACGCCTTATGGGATGGAATTATTAGCGACAGTTCACTGGGTTGCCACCAAACAGCCCAACACAGCAAAAGATAGTGAAGAAGCGATCGCTCTTGTGCATAAATGGAGTGATCGTAAACGCAAGTTATTTAAACCTGAACATATTCGGAAAGCTTGGCAACGCTTATGTGAACAAAACTGGTTGCCAAGTAGTTGAAATCTTGTTAACCTTTATGCTTAAAATTGCACAAGAGGTTTATTTAGCATCTACATCAAAGCTAAAGTTGACCCTTTGCAGGACTACCATAACCCATGCTGACTGAAATTTTGCCTTTCCGCTTTGAGTTAGATACGATCGCGATCGCCGGAACGAGTTTGTGGTCTTTAGCCCTATATCTAGGTTTTTCCAGAGTCAGTGAATGGGTAATCGAGCAACTCAATCGCTGGTTTAACTTTGCGGAGCGATCGCTTTACACCAGCCAGTCAGAATTTGAAAAGACTCGTAAAGCTAGAGAATCCCAAAACGCTTTCTATGCCTCATTATTTAGCATCACGCCTTTTTTGGTAGTTGGTGCTTTATGTAACTGGGGTCTGGAAATTAGTTTAGGTGAGAGTTGGGGAATTAGTACAGGAATATTAGCTTGTATGGGCGCTGGCATTTTTGAACTTGGGCGCAGGAATGGAGAGTCTTCGGATTGAATTCATGCACCTTCAACAAGAAGTATTTCCTCATCAGTTAATCCAGGGTAAGCGCATCTAATTTTGTAGCTCTTGATACAGATAAAAAGCTTGAAACTCTATCTAAATATCAATTTTTCATTCAAAATAGGACGAATTGTCGTAAATGATTGAAAAAACATGGGTCAAATAGCTTTTTATGTTTTTTAACCACATAAAGATGAAAATCTCAATCCCACCCTTTGGCTCAGTATAGTAAGTTTGAACTTATTTGTGCTTTGGGTGAACCCTAAAACGTCCGTGTCAAGAGTGTTTGAGATGCGCTTACCCTGTCAGTTAATCCATAGAGTTCATACACTAATTGATTTATTTGTCTATCTGTGGCATTAATTTGTTGTTGAATTCTTTTTTTAGCTGGGGGTGTTTGTGCTTCATTTAGTTGTTGATGAAGTGAGAGCATTGTTTCTACTAAATTAACAATCAAATCATGTTTATTTTTCTCGGCTTTTTGGGAATTATCAATAATACGAATAGGAAGGTTATGAATAAAACGAGATTCAAAGCTGTAATAACCGCCCCTCATTGATGTGGATGATTGTTTCACATAAAATTCTAAGACTTTACTATTCAATAGTCCTAAGATATATTCCCATGAATATCCTGATGAGACTAAAATTCCATAGCCTCCAGAGACTCCACCTGTAAAGAAAATTTTGCCTGTCTTATCCCATGTAAACGATGAAACTGTTGCAATATCAGGAGTAAATAGTTTAGGTAAAGACATTATATCTAAGGCTTTCGGATAGACATATCCGTACCAATTATCTCCCAACATTTTACCTTTTTCTCTATTTTCTAAATAAATTTTATTATCTAATAAGTAATTCCATGTTAAAGGATATTTACTTTTAATTATATTAATCGGGACTAATTTAATTGAACTCCTATTCTGATTTTCATAAGGAAAAATAATCAACTTATTAGTTTTAGACAGATTGTATCTTTTGCTATCACCACCTTTAATTAAAGGATGTAGTAAGTTAGATTCTAGCCAATATGTTTTTTGCTTTTCTTTAGAAAAAACTTGTATTAAATTATCTTGACGTGCTAGCTCTTGAACGATGTATATTTTATCAGCACTGGTTTTTATGCCTTGAAAAATTCTATCTGTAACATTTTCTAGTTTAACCTCCATCTGTTTCAGTCGTTCAAATAATTCGCCATCTTTACCAAGAATAAAATTCCATTCTGAGGCTGAAGCTAATGGATGAGAAATTATTCCTGTCTGACTATTATTATTAATTTTCCAATCTATTAAATCAATAACTTTCTCCATTTGCAAATTAAATTGCTGTGATTTTCTCAAAAATAACAAACAAGTATAAGTTGATACAGATGTGAATACTTGTTGATATCCAAAGTGAATAATCTTTTCAATATATTTACCTTGTGAAATTAAGTTTCTTAAAGATTCTCCATATTGAGCATTAAAAAACTTATGGGGTAAAATAAAACCTAAACGACCATCTTTTTTCAATAAATTCAATCCCTTTTCTAAAAATACAACATAAATATCATAATTTCCTTGACTAGCAGAAATGATCAATATCCACCCCATAGATATGAGTTAATAAAATGCGCTTTCTTTCAGTTGAAGTTAAACGAAAGTTACCACCCGTAGTTTGATATACTTTATTTTTATCTTTTTTATTGAGATTTTGAAGATACTGCTGTAAATACCAATCTAATAAAAACTGATAAGCCACAATTAAAAAAGAACCTGAACCACAAGCCGGATCAAGAATTGTGATTTCTTTTATCTTTTCTGGTTTTTTACCCTCTAAAACTTTACCAATAGTTTGTTTAACAATATAATCAACAATATAGCTAGGAGTGTAATAAACACCTCCTGCTTTTCTCACTTCTGGTTTAGCTTCGATAGATGCTTGACGACTTGCTGATAAAGTAATTACCTTACCCAAAAACTGCTCATAAACCTGTCCCAAAATTTCCACCGGAATAACTGAAAACTCATAAGGACTTTCAGGAAGATAGAGTTTTCTGATAATTGGTTTTAAAGTGGTATCATCAATTTTAATATTCAGGGTAAAATCATCTGGATCATCCCGTCCTTTCTCAGTTTGAAAATGAAATAAGCCAGAATTATAACGATAATCTGCATTTCTAAATAAACGCCCTAATTCTTCATAAATATTTTCTAATCTTAATAAATTAAATAACTGTTCATAAATTTCAATTCCCCGATCTTCGCAGATACGTAAAAAGACAATTCTGTTAATTGTCATTTGCACTGCAAAATTTAACTCCCGTTGTTTAATTTCCAGGTTGCGCCAAGCAATATTAGCAGCTAAATTTTCTCGCCAATTTTCAATTTCCTGTAAAAAAGCTTTATCAACAGTAATCCCTGCTTTAACTTTAGTTTCAGCAAATTTTTCTAAGGAACCATTTAACACTGCTTCTTTAGAAAAAAGATTATAAATTTCTTCCCATTTTTCCACATATTCTGTATAGTTAAAATGCTTAATTTTAGCTGTCGATGCTGAATCATTTTTATTCGGCATGATTCGACAATCATAAACTGCAAATTCTTCAAAATCAGTTAGAATGCTCAGGGGTAATTTAGCTGACCATCCATAACGCCTAAGTTTAAAAGCAGCACTAATATTTGTTCCTACATTCACAGCAGGTTTTTTAGCTTCGACAAAAAACTTTCTAGCTCCACCAACACGAAAACTATAATCAGGGGCTTTGGCTTTTTTGGCATCAGTAATTTTTAAACTATCTTCGTGAACAACATCTTTATAAATATCAGAAGCTTGTTGTTCATTTCTAATATCCCATCCTAACCCTGCAAAAAATGGATCGATAAATTCAATTCTAGTTTGTGTTTCATTTAAACTACCAGCCCGATATAAATCTATTGAGGCGTGAAAATGATCAATAAGTTGAATAATACTAGGTGGTGCGGTCATAATTAGTTCTTAAAATGGTTCGTAGTGAGCGATTCATTGGTCGCTACGAACCAATTTTACTTTACCTTAATTCTAATCTTCAAAATTTATCAATTTGTTCCCTCACCAAAGTTGCTAATTTTTGCGCGGCACCGCTTTCGCCGCGAATATTACGAAGTTTTGTGCGGATATTATCCAATTTTTCTGGATGCGCTAATAAATCTAAAACCATTTCCCCAACTTCTTGCGGTTGGAGTTTACCCAAAAGTTCTGGCACTATCTCTTCCTGTGCCCAGATATTTGGCCATGCTAATAAACCTTTGCGTTTCACAAATCTCAGGAATAACCAATTAATCACCTTAGCAAAGGGCGTACCGACTCCTGGCAGATTTGCCAACAACCCAGGTAAACCATCCCAAGAACGCATAGCGTCAAGTTGCTGTGTTGGCAGCAAAACAATCATTGGTACTCCTAAAGCACCGAGTTCGGCAGTATTTGCCCCCACTGTAGTCAAGCAGACACAGCATTGGGATAATAAGTGATATGCAGGGTTTTCTTGCGACAG
The DNA here is from genome assembly GCF_029379315.1 of Nostoc sp. S13. Taxonomy (GTDB): domain Bacteria; phylum Cyanobacteriota; class Cyanobacteriia; order Cyanobacteriales; family Nostocaceae; genus Nostoc. The sequence continues at coordinate 3,122 of NZ_JAQYWQ010000126.1, read as the reverse complement.
TTCTATAGTTAAACCACTTGCTGTTTTTAGCAATGCCTTACCTCTAGAGTCCTCTGCGACAATTAAGGAAGCACCGCTAAAGCTAAAAGTTTCCACAAAAGGGTTTTTTTGGGAATCGCCAAAACTAGCTAAAGTTTGTAAATCGACGGTTGGAGCGACAGGAATCACAAATTTGGTTTGAGGTCTATTGCTGTGGATGTATTCGGCGATCGCTAACATTAAAGGTATCCCTTGGGTTAATTTTGCCGCTTTTGAACCCGGTAAGATACCAATCAAGTCAGTTATTTGTCCTCTCTTACAAAGTTCTGCTCCGAGAAAACCTCCGCTCAGACTTTGCGCTTTGTCAGTGGAATTACTACTAGCTTCTAACATCAAATCTCCCACAACAGTGAATTTGTGGGCATATTTTTGCGAAACACGGGCAGCAACTTGAGCTTTCATTACGCCAAAGCGGTCAATCCAGTTATGCCAACGGGCTGACCATTCGGCGTAAACCACTGTGCGATATCCGAGCTTTTTGCCTATAACTACAGGGAAAAGTTGATCGCCACCGAGGAAGACGACTACACCGCGACTTCTCCAGTCCCAATTCTCAAATGTTTTGCCCCAAACCAAAAATTGCCAAAAATGCTCTGCTCCCTGAACTCTGTCTACTTCTGGGTAAGAAAGAGCGATCGCTGCTTCTTTACCACTGGCATTTGAGCAAGGTGATAATACCACAGAAATCCTTAGTACAAAACGGTCATCCCCTAGTTCTTGCCGCAACGCCTTCACTACTGGACGCACCCAGGTTGTTACCTCACCTGGGCCATTTGATAGGATGAGAATATCTACTTGAGTCATTAGTTAATGGTCAGGAGTTAGGGGCCATTAGTCAAGAGGCAAATATTACTAAATTCGTTCCTGTAGCGATGCATTACCGCCTAAAAAATCGCAACCTAAAACACTTGCAACGGCTCAATTCTCCGTTACAGGCGCAACAGGAGTGATTCATTTTGCAGGCAGCGATCCGCCACAATGCCAGAATTACGATGGTTGCAGTCCGCCGCAATTGTAATTCTAGCGGTTTTGTGTTTACAGTAGGCGATTGCTCTCTGGTCTGTTATTAAACTGATATAATTTGCTCTATCTTTGATAATGTCTGCAAGTTTCTCGCAGAGTCATTTTCCAGCGACTTTGCAACTTGGCTACTCGGTGAACCAATAACTCTCATCGAACTTAGTCCTTCTGAATTATCTCTTGAACCCATCCGCGCCGATGCACTAATTTTGTTGCAGTCGAATGAAATTATCTTGCATCTCGAATTCCAAACCGCACCTAAAGCCGATATTCCCTTTCGGATGAATGATTATCGCTTACGGGCATATCGAAAATTTCCACATAAGCGAATGCGTCAGGTGGTAATTTATCTAAAACCAACTGATTCTAAGTTAGTTTATCAAACAGAATTTGTTCTATAGCAATCCGATTTGATTTGTGAAAAAATCTAAATATACGTAGGGTGCGTTAGCCTTTGGCGTAACGCACCCTACGTATATTTCAAAAATCAAATATCAGTCCTATAGAAAACAGCCTGCACAGATTTGAAGTCATCCGACTTTGGGAACAGCCAACCGAAGTATTTTTCAATTCTCCGGGTTTGCTACGGTTTGCAGCTTTAAGCCAAACTAACGATCAAACGCGAACTTTAGAAGAAGTTGCTCAGGTTATTGAAGCACTCAACGACACCCGAGTCCGCAGTAATATTGCTGCATCAACAGCAGTGAAAGCTTATAGCTAGTATTAAATAAAGATGTGATTAAAAGAATTTTGCACAGTGATATGATGCGCGAATCTGTAATTTATCAAGATATTCTACAAAAAGGGCTTGCACAAGGATTAGAACAAGGGCTTGAACAGGGTATTGAACAGGGTATTGAACAAAAAGCTCAGGAGATTGCCATCAAAATGATTAATAAAGGTATCAATCTGGAAATCATTGTTGATGTCACAGGTTTACCTGTAGAGGCTCAATGCAAGAGTTGCGTAGCTTGCCGCCGTAGGCATCGCTCTTGTTGATCCCATTCTCAACAGAACACCTATAAACGCGATAAGATCAATACTCATAGATTAATATTTAATCATATTTATAATGTCTTATAGTGACTTCTCGCTATCAAAAGTCAAACGCGACTTTAACTTAACTACGGTTGAAAATGGACGGTTTTTACCAGAAACGCAGTCCATAGAACCTAGTCTTTACCTCAAAGAAGCACTAAGCGAAGGACTACCACTAGCAACAGCAACTGGTTCAGAAAAAGCGCGCTCAGAGTTAATTATTAGTCCTATCCTCGTAGAATTTAGGAAAATTCTCGAACGCAAAGTCAGCTTTTTTTCGGGTGAAGATTTTACCGTCGCACCGGAGCTAGGCTTAAGTGGAGTATGTGATTTTTTAATTAGCCGCTCACCCGAACAAATATTTATTGAAGCTCCTGTAATCGTGATTATTGAAGCCAAAAAAGGTGATTTAAAACCTGGTTTAGGGCAATGTGCAGCAGAAATGATTGCCGCACAAAAATTCAATGAAACCAATAATATACCGATTAAGATAATTTATGGCAGTGTCAGCAGTGGTACGGCTTGGCGATTTTTGAAATTAGAAGGGCAAACATTGAGTATTGATTTGAATGATTATACCGTTCCCCCAGTGGAAATACTATTGGGAATGTTGGTTTGGATGGTGCGGGAAGGTTGACCTTAAGAACAGATTAAACTAATTCGCAATTAGGTTTTGTGACGGGGATTTTAATTAGGCATCAAAACAGAAGTGCCTGTCTTGCTGGGGAATTAAACTGAACATACTTTGTTCAACGAAAGATTGAGATATATTTCTTCGCTGCATCTCTGTCTGTGTATGACGAGAAATTTTATCCTCTTTGCTTATCAAGCATGGTCTGATTTAGGCAGAATATAAATACTAATTGCTATAGAATTTATCTAAATTATTTAATTCATCTTCCAAAGAATCTAAATCTTGAGAAGGCTGCGATCGCACTGTAAAAAATACTTAATCAACCCGCTTATACGGCAATACGGTTCAGTTAAGGCTGAAAAGCTGATTAGTAATGTGAAATTTTGGAGCT
>NZ_JAQYWQ010000125.1 GCF_029379315.1 Nostoc sp. S13 | reverse complement strand
ATTACTTTACTCATAGATTATATTCTTTGTCTTAACCGCCTTGGCGGTTGCTATATCACTTTGCTTGACGCGATCCCTTTTAGAAAGTAAACAGCAATGTCTCTCACAAACCTTGTAGCAAAAGCGTTTTACTGATTGTTGCTCAACTGGTTTATTATTTTTTAATTATTTGGTGAATATTTATGGAGGTAAACGACTACACTTTTTTACAACTTTTTTACACAGTTCAAAGTGACAAGCTAGATCCGTATCACCCTCAAAAATCATGGTATGGACGGATCACGGTAAGCGTCATCTAAGTGCCATATATTAGTCACAAAAATGCCATTGGCATAAGTTATTTTATAGATATTTTATTAAAAGTGTTGGTTGGTATTACTCCAAAGTCAGATAAGATTTTGGCTAAGAGGTAATTTGAGAGCCAGCTATTGTAGGTTAGCTTGTCTGTTTTAAATCCGAATGACAAGCACAAATTTTCTAGTGTGAGGAGTGAGTGTTAAAAGAATGCCAACAGGAGAAAACCATTCAGTGAAAGGCTTCAAAGGGGGCAACAAAAATACTAAAAAACTTACACTCGGACGTTGGCTGTGGTTTGGGGTAGGGATGAGTGCTGTGGCAATGATATCAGCGATCGCAGGAACCCTGTTAGCAGTTTCTTTCACCAGTAAACCTTTGCAGAAAACTCAGCTAAATCAACAACAGCAAGCAGTGTTTGATGGAGAGGGGATCACTGGGAGTGGACTACAATTTTCGGGATTAAGTCGCCCTGTGAACATTTTAGTTTTAGGGATGAGTGTGCTGCCACCAGATATTAAAAACCCGCCCCCTGAAAGCCTACATCTGAGATATCAGCCCGAGCTAAACTCCTTTGATGGTCTATCTGATGTCATGCTTCTACTGCGATTTGAGCCAGAAAAGAAAAAATTAATTATGCTTTCCATTCCTAGAGATACACGCATAGAGGTATCTGGACATGGTTTGACCAAAATTAATGCTGCCAATGTTTATGGTGGGCCGGCTTTGACCAGTACAACAGTCAGTAATCTCTTGGGTGGAGTGGGAATCGATCGGTACATCAGAATTAACGTTTTGGGAGTTAGCAAGTTAGTCGATGCCTTGGGTGGTGTGACAGTCTACGTACCAAAAAATATGAAATACCGAGATGATTCTCAGCATCTATACATCAATTTGAAAGCAGGCAAGCAACATCTCAACGGAGACCAAGCGCTGCAACTTTTGCGCTTTCGCCATGACGAGTTAGGAGACATTGGTCGCATTCAACGGCAGCAAATGGTGATTAGTGCCTTAACCGATCAAACGCTCAACCCAGCCACACTCACTCAACTGCCTAAAATTCTTGACATAGTTAAAGAACATATCGATTCCAACTTAACGGTGGAGGAATTAATGGCGCTGTTAGGTTTTATGGTGCAAACTACTCGTTCTAATATGCAGATGTTAATGGTGCCTGGTCGTTTTAGCGAAAAGAAAGAGTATGATGCTAGTTACTGGATACCAGACAGTAGGCGCATTCCTGCCATGATGGCTGAGTATTTTGATTTGGACTCAGCAGTAAAACCACAAGTAGCCCATCATCCAGCTAGTTTACGAGTTGCAATTCAAGACAGCACTGGCAGCAATCATGCTAACTTGCGTCCACTAATCAAAATCTTACAAGAAGCTGGCTATAGTAATATTTATGTTACCAAAAGCTGGGGTGAGCCTTTAGAAGTAACTCGGATTATTGCCCAACAAGGAGATAGTGATAGCGCTCAATCAATTCGCAACACTTTAGAATTAGGGGAAGTCCGAGTGGAAAGCACTGGCAATCTCTACTCCGATATCAGCATCCAGATCGGTAAAGATTGGTTGCAACTAAGAAAAAGTATCTAATCGCATTTAAAAACTTGGATTTGAGATTTGGAATTAGAAATCGCTTAAAATATTGGGAATTAAATATTAGAGGATGAGGAGCAGAATTAACGGCAATGAACAATCAACTTAAACGAACGTCACTCAGCATGGTACTGACATTATTTACAGTGCTGATCCTAAGTAGTTGTGCGAAGAAACCTGAAGAATCTACTAGTACTACGCCTCAAGCACCAACTGCTGTTGCTCCAGCTAGTCCTGCCTCTAGTACAGCAGCTAATCCTGCCTCTAGTACAGCAGCTAGTCCTATCCCTGGAAATACAACTTCTAGCTCTAAGAAGCCAGCATCGGCGGGGAATAAAACAGCAGTTTTAGCAGCAGCACAAAGTCTAGGAGTAAAACCGCAAAACGAAACAACTTGCCCAAGTAATGCACTGGTAAAAGGCAAGATTACAAATAAGAGAGGCAACATTTATCACCTTCCTAAAACCTTAGATTATGAAAAAGTCAAGCCGGATATTTGTTTTAAAGACCCAGCAACAGCACAACAAGCTGGTTTCCGTGCGCCTAAGTGATCTAAGGGACTCCAATTTAAAAAATATCCCATCGCTTTGAGGGCAGGGGGAGGGAAAGTGGTTTTGATGGGCGTGAAATTGGATAATTTATTTTCTGGAGTTCCCTAAACAGGGCAAAGGCAGTTGATTAAAACTGACCAAATCAATACATCCTGCTTTCGCTCCTGCTGATCGCCCCACCAATTCTGTTAAAATCGCGTCTGCGATCGCATACAAAAAAGCCCAGTCATCTCATAACTGGGCTTTTAGCTCTAAGTTCAAACTCACCTATGTCGATATGGTTGAGGGAGAGCCGTATCAGTTCCGGGCGGAAACTGCAAATGGGAAAGATTTTCGGGTGTTTGTTAATCCCTATACTGGAAAAGTGATAGGCGATCGCATCTGGGATGACACTTAGCTTGGCTTTACCTTTAAATTGCACTATGAACTCCTTATCTCGACCAATTTAGCGGCAAAGTGCTGCGAATACGAGATGCATTAAACCCAACCCGCGCTGAGGTTGTACTCAACTCATTTTCCCCGTTGCATTACGGTACATTTGGCGGCTTACTCACCTGTAGTCCTTACCTGTATTTTACGCTGCGATCACTTCGTCAGCTTTCAGTGTCTGTTTCTTCACTTCCCTGTACATCAGAGCAACCCGCATAAAATCGTCCAAGCCCACAGCTGCATCAACATACTCGGCATGACCGAAAGAAGATTTCAGTCACCCCACTGCCGTTTAATGTATTTCTCTTACCCTGCATGGGTTTTAGGCTTGTTTTACCCTCAAAAATGTTTAAGTCCCGATAGCGGGTATCACATGAATCCACGCCTAGAAGGCATGGGTGCGTCAAATTGGCTACTATGGCGAACTTCCCCGTCTCACAGGCTAAATATTCAACCGAATTCAATATTATCTGTTGCCTCAATCAAAGCACTGCAAATTCCTGGTTCACTCATCGAATGTCCAGCATCAGGAACCACTATAAATTCGGCTTCTGGCCAAGCGCGATGTAATTCCCAAGCTGATATCATTGGGCAGACTACATCATAGCGTCCCTGAACAATTACAGCCGGAATATGGCGGATACGGTGTACATTTAAGAGTAATTGATCTTCTGTTTCCAAAAATCCCTTATTCATAAAGTAATGGCATTCAATTCGTGCAAAAGCGGAAGCAAATTCACTCTCGCCAAATTTTTGCATGAGTTCTGGGTCTAAGAAAAGTCTACTAGTACTAGCTTCCCAAATTGACCAGGCACGCGCTGCTGTTAATTGAATTTCTAAATCTGGACTAGTCAACTGTTTGTAATATGCTGCGATCAGATCATCGCGTTCATCTACGGCAATTGGTTTAAGATATTCTTCCCAAGCATCAGGAAAAATATAGCTAGCACCCTCTTGGTAGAACCAGCGCAACTCTTTTTGCCTGAGCATGAAGATCCCACGGAGAATTAGCCCCGTGCATCGAGAGGGATGGGTTTGACTGTAGGCTAATGATAAAGTGCTACCCCAACTACCACCGAAGACCGCCCACTTTTCTATACCTAAATGTTGGCGCAGTTTTTCGATATCACTGACTAAATCCCAAGTGGTATTTTCTCGTAATTCCGCATGGGGCGTACTTTGACCACAACCGCGCTGGTCAAACATCACTAACCGCCATTTTTCTGGGTGGAAATATTGCCGATAAAAAGCTGGACATCCACCACCAGGGCCCCCATGCAGCAAAACGATGGGTTGACCTTGCGGGTTCCCTGACTCTTCAAAATGAATGGTATGAAGGTCGGAAACCTGTAAACTACCTTCTAAGTAAGGCTCGATCGCTGGGTAAAGTTCTCGCATTTTGCATATTTTATCAGTAATATTGTCATTGCGATCGCTTGCAGAAATCAAATAATCCCAATACCCATGATACAACCCTCCAATGAACTTCCACCTAAAGGGCGATCGCCCAGGCTGAGAATCATCAGAGTATTGCAAACTTGGGCTGTTACTCCCGATGGAATCTCAACAATTCTACTAGCGAAGATGGCATTCAAAATGGCGATCGCATCGGCAATTTCTTTTGAAGTTGCTCAGGCGTTGCGATGGGAGTATCCTTTCTATGCAGCGATTGCCGCCATCATTGTGATGTCATCTACTCATGGCAGCACTTTGTTACTAGGAATTCAACGAATAATTGGCACTGTGATTGGTGCCATCGGTGGAGCCATCTTTGCGGTTGCATTGGGTACCAATTTCTGGTCACTGGGAATCAGTGTATTTTTGACGATCTTTCTGACTTCTTATTGGAAATTCAATGAGGCGGCAAAATTGGCGGGGTATGTGTCAGCGATCGTCATTTTGAGTCACAGCCAATCTCCTTGGCTGTACGCCTGGGGCAGATTTCTCGAAACGCTCTTGGGTATTGGTGTGGCACTGTTGGTAAACAACTTTATTTTTCCTGCCTCGGCTGGAGTAGAACTGAGGCGTAATTTGTCGCAAACGCTAACTGATTTGGAGCAGTTTTATGAGTTGGTTGTGGACTCTGCTTTTACAGGAAATTACGATCGGCCCCGTGTGGATAAGTTGAAAAATAGTATCATTAGTTCACTGAGCAAAGGGCGATCGCTATGGCAGGAAGTCAGGCGGGGACAGACAAATGAACTGCCAGAAAAACGCGTCAATGAAGCCTGGGAGTTTCTCATCCGCCGCATTTGGGAACACATCTTGACAATGGAACATACCGTACTTGCTAGACAGCAGGATACTTTCTGGCAAATTCTCTCACCTCAAATTACTCAACTGGCACAAGAAACTCAAAGTGCAATGCTCACCCTAGCAACCGCAGTCAAATCGCACCAGCCTAATTTATCTCTGTCAGGAATAGAAGTTGCCCTTGCCAATGCTACAGAGCAATTAAATCGCCTGGAAGAAATTAAGCAGCAACATTACCCAATGGATGAGCTACTCCGATTTTTCACATTCTTCTACACGATGGAAGAAGTGGGCAGGAAACTGCAAAAAATGGCAGGTACGCTAATCAGCATTTAAGTTGCATAACACCAGGGATAGAGCCGCTTACTACATAGGCGTTCAATTCGCGCTGCCTGTAGAGCACAGGGGACTTAAACCCCCAAAGTTCGTTAAATATGCGTTATCCATAAACCTTGTAGAGACGTAGTACTGCTACGTCTCTACATTCATTTTCACTCCCATGTCTAAGGAGTATTTACAGCCTCTAACTGTACTACCCTACAGCAAATTGCTGTAAACCTTTAGAAAGTGAAGGTAGTTCTCAGCGTCCCAATAATTGCATCATCGTTGTTGCCTGGAAGTTGACCAGGATTGGTTAACCAAATTACCCCAGGAGTAATAGAAATGTTGTCGCTGACGCGATACTTATAGAAACCTTCAAAGTGGTATGGTTTATCACCAGTGTTACCTCCAACATATGGTTCAATACCGGCGAAAAGTCCTAAAACGTTACCCTTTTTACCCAAGTCTGGCAGGGCTACCCCAAGTCCATAACTCCAAACTTGACTATCATCATTAGCACCAAAGCCCCTGATGTCGCTGTAAAGCGCAAAGCCACTAATCGAAAGTTTGTCACTAGGTTTGAAAGCAGCCTCAAAGCCGTAGGAATTACTTGAATATGGATTGCCACCACCGACAAAGTTAGCTTGGGCAGTACCGACTACACCAGTTGTTGTACTCGCAGAGCCGGCATCGAATAATACAGTACCACCATTATGATAACCGTGGACGTAGGTTGCAGCTAAGGTGATGCGATCGCCTACTTTTAAATTCAACTGTCCTAAAGCAGCATAGTTACCCTCCAATAAACCCGTATTTAGACCAGGGTTATTCGCTTGAGATGCCAAGTAACCCAAGGTTAATGAAGGTTCAAAGCCACCGCCACCACTACCAAAGGCTAAGTTAACGCCCATACCAGCACCGCCGCCAATCCGATAGATTGGGCTTTCGGAAGCAAAGGTAGACAGAGCACCGTTACCGCCATCATAATCTTCAAAGTATGGGCTGACTGTAGGAACGTAATCGCTTTGAATACCTCCAGTCGCAGCTATGTAAACCTGGGAGTTGCCAATGGGGAAGTAATAAGACAACCAGTCTATATAAACACTGTTGTTCGTAGAAGGAGAGATGCTAATGGTTTGAGTCCCTTCAAATGTGCCACCTGGTAAAGCCAATCCAACTGCATTACCAGCTGCAAGCCTAGTATGCAAAGTATCTTTACCTGTAAAGCTGGTTTGCAAGTCTAAACGCACCCTGTCTTGGAAAACAGTGTTGTTGTTGTCGTTGTCGCCAAAGTTGTCGGTGACAGCGAAAACTGCTTCACCAACCAGTTTGGTTGTAGTGGAAAACTGATTTGCTTCTAGTTCAGCACTCCGTGCTTCTACAGCATCTACTCGACCACGCAGAGTTGCTAATTCTACCGAGAATTCCTCTTGCAAACGCTGGAGGGTCGCCAAATCCTGTTTTGACAACAAGCCAGAAGTTGCTGTCGCAATCAGTTCATTAACCCGATCTAAACAAGCATTCAAACCTGCGGCAAACTCATAACGGGTCAATGCTCGGTTGCCACGGTAAGTATTATTGGGGTATCCAGCAATACAACCGTAGCGCTCAACTAGAGATTGCAAAGCTTGGAATGCCCAGTCAGTCGGCTGTACATCAGAAAACTGAGAAACTGATGTGACTTGAGACATTGAATTCTGGTTATTGCCTTCGCTGTTGTAGCGGTTAACCTGTTCTAAAACCTTATTATCATTAGTCTTTTGGGCAATTAACTGCTGATTAACTTTTGGTTGCTCTGTTTGAATGAACATTGAAGCAGCAGAAGCTATTGGTGCTTCTGTCTGAACAACTTTTGCCTTTGTATCTTCAGAAGAGGGTGCGACTTCAGCAGCCATAGCCCTTGCGGAAACCAACACTGTCACTCCCAAAACTACTGGACTTAGTACCAGAGTTTTCCACAATAGATAAGACATTTTTTTATTTTCCTTTCCCAAAAAAGGCCCGAAATCAATGGCTTCAAGAAAAAGAGAACAAGCAGTTATTCTACTTGTTGGAAATCTTATCAGATTGCAGTGAACTAAGATATGTCTCACAAAATTTTCAGGAATGAAGAATCTTCAGGAGTGCTGTTAGCGGATAGTTAGGGTTTAGCCCGTGCTGAGTTCTAAGTAAGAAGTAGTACTTGTAAATCTTCCGACTCCGCACTGACTACTCAGAACTAATTAGACATCTCCGAAAAAGAATGTAGAGACGCGAAATTTCGCGTCTCTACAAGGGTTATAAATAACGCATATTTAATTTCTGGAGATGTCTATTTGATGCTGAGTCCAATTATTGTTACTGAGCTTCGCCTGCCTTGAGCCTGCCTAAGGGTCGAAGTATTGCTTTTTTTACTCACCACAACTAATATTTATTAATTACGCAGTTTTCTGCACAGGACTTACGCAATCAAAGCTTGAAACCTCGATCCCCCCTAACCCCCCTAACCCCCCTTAAAAAAGGGGGGAACTTGAAAGCCCCCTTTTAAGGGGGTTGGGGGATCTCTTCTGCGTAAGTCCTACTCCAATTAGGCGATGCCTACGCATTCATGCATTCTCCAGGTATCGAAACTGAACGCACATAAGCAGAAAAGGTGAATGTGTAATCTTAACTTCTAATTTAATGTATAACTCATCGCCAACAGTTATATTACTGGCCGCCTACCAATGAGGTAAGACAAGATTTATCCTTTGGAGAATGGGAAAACATCTGAATTTCAAGACAACAACTACACTCTTGGCAATCTATAGGATCTAGACCTGTATGTTGTGTAAATTTGAAGCAGATTTACTATTTTGAATCTCTCAAACATACTGCAAATTGATTATAAGGCAAGCACAATCACTTTTTAGTGCGTCAGGCAAGCTGTCAAAAGTCTTATCTGACAAGCCAAACGCTTAATTAAATCGGGTCATTTGACCCAACTTTATTTTCTCCCTAATAATTGAAAATAGAAAATGAAATACCACAGTCTTCTTCAATATAGTGAAGAAGGCTGTGGTGCTACAAGTAAGTAGGCAAAAATAAATGAAACTATGTTACGCAATCCAAAATTAATTAAATTGTTTCGTAGTCAGGGCTGATGCCCATACTAGAAACGTTGTTTGAAACCAAGCACGGAGAAACAAGGGTTTGAATATTTTCTCATGAGAGTAATAAGAGAACGTCACTTAGCTCTCCATAATTTTACTGTTAAATTTATTTTTTCTTAATAATCTAGCAATTAATTTCATGAAATACTACATAAGAGAGATTAATTAAAATTCATGAAGTACACAACCTAAGTCTTAAAGGCTGTTTTACTTCTAATTTTGCTGTATCTCAACAATGTACCAATGAGGCAAGGCAAGATTTATCCAAATACCTCTGCCTAAACTCAATTTAGATCAAGGAGAAAAATCATGTCAAACAATCAAGACATCTTACAAGGCTTTGGTTTGGTGGAAGAACTTGACGAACAAGCTGGTGAAACAATTACTGGCGGATACGAGGTGTTTACCGTTACAAACACAACGAAATACAATGTCTCGTACTCTGTCGATGGTACAAAAACAAAGCCACAGTTTGCAAAACCCGGTGGTTCTGCTGTATGGACTGCCTACAGCGGAGGAATCATTAAATTTGACACTGACGGTAGAGCGGGTTATGTGCAGGACAAATCATACAATTTGGCCAATGGTGGAAAATATGAATTTCAATACAACAACAACACTCCTGGTAATCCATACGATATAGACCTCTATAAGGTTGGGGGATAAATTTGAAGCAGATTTACTGTCAGGACTTACGCAAAAAGGCAGTGAAAGCCTTGATTTCCTGTAGGAGCAAGTCATGGATTGTCCGTACATTTCGGACTTGATGCCTAAGTCCTAACTGTTTTGAATCTCTTAAACATGCTGCAAATCGGTTATAAGGCAAGCGCAATGACTTTTTAGCGCGTCAGCCAAGCTGTAAAAAGTCTGATCTGACAAGCCAAATGCTCAATTAAGTCGGGTCATTTGACCCGACTTTATTTTCTGGCCAATAATTGCACTTGAAAATGAAATACCAGATTGTTCTTCAACACAGTGAAGAAGATTGTGGTGCTGCTTGCATTGCCACAATCGCCAAACATTACGGACGCACCTTTACCCTCAACCGCGTCCGGGAAGCGGTAAGTACCGGTTCGCGAGGCACGTCCTTATTGGGCTTGAAGCGGGGAGCAGAAACACTGGGATTTAATGCCCGTCAAGTCAAAGCTACTCCCCAACTCATCGACCAATTGCACCAAATATGCCTACCAGCCATCATTCACTGGAAAGGCAACCACTGGGTAGTGTTATACGGACAAAAAGGCAAAAAATACGTAATTGCCGACCCTGGTATTGGCATCCGCCATCTCACCCGTCAAGAATTAATGGCGGGTTGGGCTAATGGTGTGATGTTGCTTCTCGCTCCTGATGACAGTCGCTTTTATCACCAAGAGTCTGATAAAATCGGTGGTCTTGGGCGTTATATCCAACGAGTTTATCCCTATCGTTTTATTATTGCCCAAGCGATCGCCATCAACATCGCCATTGGAATCCTTTCTTTGGCTACTCCGTTTATGATGCAACTGCTGACGGATGATGTGTTGGTGCGAGGAGATACCCAACTGCTAACAACTGTAGCAATTGGGGTGATAACTATGAACCTGATTAGAAGTGTGATTGGCTTAGTGCAATCTCATCTAATTGGTCACTTTGGTCAAAGATTACAATTAGGGCTAATTCTGGAATATGGACGCAAACTCCTACATTTGCCTCTTTCCTACTTTGAAGCCCGACGCAGTGGGGAAGTTGTAAGCCGTATTTCTGATGTTCATGCCATCAATAATCTGGTTTCTCAAATTGTCCTCGGTTTACCCAGTCAATTTTTTATTGCTGTAGTTTCCTTAGCTTTGATGCTGTTCTACAGTTGGCAACTGACTTTAGCTTCCATCGCCGCTTTTCTCGTGATTACAGCTGTTAGTCTGCTGTTTTTACCAGCTATCCGCCACCAAACCCGCAATATGATTGTTTCGGGTACAGAAAACCAAGGCTTTCTCGTGGAAACCTTTCGTGGTGTCCAAGTGTTAAAAACTACCCAAGCCACACCCCAAGCTTGGGAAGAGTACCAAGGAAATTACGGTCGGCTGGCTAACTTGGGTTGGAGTACGATGAAATTAGAACTTTACAGCAGCACCCTCGTCGGTGTTCTTTCCACTTTCACTAATATTAGTATTCTCTGGATAGGTAGCAGCTTAGTAATTAATCAGACTCTAAGTATTGGGCAATTAATCGCCTATAACGGCATGAGTGGTAACTTTCTTGGCTTTCTGAGTTCTGCCATTGGCTTAGTTGATGAATTTATTACGGCTCAAATAGTCATTCAACGCTTAACAGAAGTCATTGATGCTACTCCAGAAGATGAAAATGATTTTAAAAAGCCTTGGGCAAAAATTCCTGGAGATGCAGAGATTACGTGTACTCAACTCAACTTCCACCACGCAGGTAGAGTTGATCTATTGTCAGATTTTTCCCTAACTATTCGCGGCAGTCAAGTAATTGCTTTAATTGGTAAATCTGGGTGTGGGAAGAGTAGCCTAGCTAAATTAATTACTGGTTTATACAAAAGCCAGTCGGGTAATATTCGTTATGGTCTTTACAACCAGCAAGATTTGTCTTTAGAATGTCTGCGACAACAGGTGGTGTTAATTCCGCAAGAACCACATTTTTGGAGTCGTTCAATTATCGATAATTTCCGCTTCAGCTATCCTGACATTAGTTTTGAAAGTATTGTCGAAGCTTGTCAGATTGCTGGTGCAGATGAGTTTATCAGCAAACTACCCGATAAATATCAAACTATTTTAGGAGAATTTGGTGCCAATCTTTCTGGGGGACAACGGCAAAGGTTAGCCATCGCTAGGGCAATAGTTACTCAACCCCCGATTCTAATTTTAGACGAATCTACAAGTGCCCTCGACTCGGTAAGCGAAGCCCAAGTATTAGATCAATTGCTTTACTATCGCCAGGGTAAAACTACTATTATGATTAGTCATCGGCCAAAAGTCATCCAGCGAGCCGATTGGATTGTCATGCTAGAACAAGGACGCTTACAAATTCAAGGTACACCAGAAGAGTTGCGTCAAATCAAAGGCGACCATTTAAATTTCTTAGATGATATTGTGACATCAAAAAATGATTTAGCGATCGCAGCTTCTGGTTCTTACCTTAACGGCAAGCCTGCTACCATTAATTAATTCGTAATTCGTAATTAATTAAATCGTATTTTTGTTTAATACTGGACTATAAGTATGGTAAATAACACAGATTTTGTATCTCCAATTAAAACAAACGAATTTTTACCACCAATTAGCCGTTGGACTAGCTTTGGTGGCATGATTATCCTTGGCATTCTCAGTTTAGCGATTCCCGTTGCTGCGATCGCTAAATATAAAGTCACAGTTAAAGGACAGGCCGTTGTTCGTCCAATCGGTGAATTGCGGATTGTGCAAGCCACAACCGAAGGTCAAGTAATGCATATTTATGTCAAACAAAATCAAGTTGTTAAAAAGGGAGATGCGATTGCAACCATTGACGATTCCCGTCTGCAAACTAAAAAAAGTCAACTGCAAACTAATATCCAACAAGGTAAATTACAACTGGTGCAAACCTATGCCCAGATTCAAGCCTTCAATAGTCAGATTCGCGCTGAAACCGACCGCATTCACCGGATTATTACAGGTGCCCAAGCCGAATTGAGCGGTCGCTACCGAGAATATCAAGATAAAAAAATTACTACTGTTTCCGAATTACAAGAAGCTGATGCCAATATCAGAATTTCTGAAAGAGAATTGCAGATCGGTAAGGAACAGCTAAAAACAGCACAAGCAAATCTTCGTGCCTCCGAAGCTGCCTTGGGTGCAGCCACATCGAAAGAAAACCGTTATCAGGCCGTAGCCGCAGTCGGTGCCCTATCTAAAGACCAATTTGAAGAGGCACAACTGCTTGTGAAACAGCAACAACAATCAGTAGAAGGGCAAAGAGCCGCCGTTGAGGGGCAAAAACAAACAATTGAACGCTTACAACAAGCACTATCTGCGACTGTAGCAAGACGAGAACGCGCCCAAACTGCCCTCAACCCTAGTAATGCTGAAGTTACTATTGCTACTGAGCGCATCGCCCAAGAAAAAGCCGCAGGAGAAAGCAACAAAGCAACTTTAGAAAAGGATCGCCAAGCTCTAGTTAAACAAAAAATTGAACTTGAAAAACAGCTAGAACGGGATACCAGCGAATTTAAACAAATAGAAACCGACTTAAGTCAAACCACTATTACAGCTACTGCTGATGGGATTATTTCTCAACTTAATCTCCGAAACTCCGGTCAAACCCTGCGTGCTGGCGAGGAAGTGGTGCAAATTGTTCCTAGCGATGTCGCTCAGGTTTTAAAAGCAGCAGTGGCATCTGAAGATAAGAACAAGTTAAAAATTGGTCAAAAAGTCCAAATGCGGGTTAGTGCTTGTCCTTACCCCGATTATGGTACGCTCAAGGGCAAAGTCCAAGCGATTTCTCCAGATGCAATTACTCCCCAAAAGAATAATAGCAATTCATCTAATGACACGTCTGTTAGTCGGCAAGCTCCAACGGCTGGTAGTTACTACGAAGTGACCATTGAACCGGAAAATATGATTTTAGGTAAAGGGAAAAATCAGTGTCACATTCAATTAGGAATGGAGGGTAGGGTTGATATCATTTCTCGCGAAGAGACTGTACTACAATTCTTCCTCAGAAAGGCCCGACTAATTGCAGATTTATAATGTTTTCGTTTTGCTAAAAAAAGTCGGGTTCAAAACCATAAAATACTCAGGGTAAATTCTCAGCAAATAATTAGACATTTGGTGACATTAAATATGCGTTATCCAGAACTCTTGTAGAGACGTAGCTACGTCTCTTATTTTTTGAGATTAGCTGATTCATGAGTGAATTTTACTCCATTTAGACACTAGTACCGCAAGGTGGAAGTCAAAAGTCACTCATTGGGCAGTATCGCCGAGATGAAAGCTTGGATTGCTAACAAAAAAGCGTCAGCCAGCTCGCTCGAAGAGTACGTTTACCACCAGTATATGTACGCGATGGTATCGGGTAAAGGCAAACTTGATCGCATTGAGAACGATCGCTATCCCCACATTAAACCCAAGACGGTTAAGCAATTTCTCAGCAAAGGAGATTCTGTTTAAACCGACTAATGAAAGTAATTTTAGTCCGTTGAAACGGACTTTTGCTATTAGCCAGTGACTTGAGTCACTGGCGGTTCAAGTATTTTCGTAATAGTTTTATAACTATCAACAGTCTTTGATTTTACTCCCGCAATATCATACCTGCCTGGCTCAAATGTTCCGTGCATCGTGAGAACGATCGCATGAATTAAGGCTTCCGCTTTCAGCAGCGTTTCTTGAAACTCTATCTCCGGCTCGGAAAGCGCCACAATCCCGCCACCGATACCAATAGAAGTTTGATTAGGAGTCAAAACAGCAGTGCGAATCACAATATTTAAATCGGCTGAACCATTCAATCCCAAAAAGCCGCTCGCTCCTGAATACACTCCCCGCGCCTCTTGTTCCAGTCGATCAATAATTTGCATGGTTCTGAGTTTGGGCGCACCTGTCATCGAGCCTCCTGGAAATGAAGCCTGCACGCAATCTATTGCTGTTAAATCTGGTCGCAAATGCCCGCGTACTGTTGTTACCAGTTGATGCACTGTTGCATAAGTTTCTACATCCATTAACTTCGGTACGTGAATGCTACTGACTTCACAAACTCGTCCTAAATCATTGCGTAACAGATCGACAATCATCAGATTCTCAGCCCTGTCTTTTTCGCTGTTGCGTAACTGTTCTTTGAGGATAAAATCTTCTTGAGGGAGTTTTCCGCGTCTCAGGGTTCCCTTAATCGGCTTAGTTTCTACCCAACCCTGCTGATCAATCCGCAGAAATCGCTCTGGAGATGAGCAGGCGATCGCAATCTCACCAAAGCGCAAAAATGCCGCATAGGGGGCAGGATTGAGCCGACGTAATCTGCGGTAGAACGTCAATGGATCGGGGGTTATATCAGTATGAAGCTGATTTGTGAGGCAAACTTGATAGGTTTCTCCTTCATAAATTTCCTCTAAGCAATGGTGAATATCATTAATATAAGTCTGGTAAGTACGACTTAAACGAAACTTCACCGGCTGACTATTTCCTTGAGGTACAAGGGGAGTCAGAGCACTCAGGGTTTCGAGTTGTTGTTGGATAGTATCAAACCAAGTTTCTACCTGTTGTGTTTGTCCTTTTTTGATTAATTGCAACAAATAAACACACTGTTCTTGGTGATCGATGGCAATCATGCGATCGGCAAATAAGAAAATTGCATCAGGTAATGGTGAAGAATGCACCAATGACGATCCAGATGCCTTGAGTTCATAGCCAAAATAGCCAACAAATCCACAGTTAAAATCAAAGGGTAAATCATCAGCTTGGCAACTTCGGAGGTCAATTTCTCGTTTGAGATAGTCGAAAATACTTTCGCTGCGATGGGTAACACAATCTAACTGTGCGATCGTCAATTCTTGCGTTTGGGTATGGTAGCGCACCAAAAGGCTATTTTCGCCGTTGCCATCGCCCATAAACGAGAAGCGAGATAAACCCGGTTCCACACGGCTACTGTCTAACCAAAAGGCATTTGCTGCTTGCCGAAATAAATGGACAAATATTTGTTCTGTGTTCGGGCAAATATCCAGTTTGCGCCGATGAAGTTCAAACTTCTCTTGCTGTTTTTGATCGGGTTCATCGATAGGAGGAGCAATAAATCCATATCCAGTCCAATACCGCTTTTCTGAACTTTTTGATGATTTATCTATAAATTGCAGCGTGATATCTCTAAAGTTTTCTAGCAATGTTTGTCCATATTCTGTACAGATAGACTCTGGGTGAAACTGCACACCCCAAAAAGGTAGATGGCGATGACGCAATCCCATCACCAGTCCTTCCTCAGTCCAAGCAATTTTTTCTAAGCACTCAGGTAATTCATCAGCAACTATCAAGGAGTGATAGCGGACCACAGAAAACTGACTGGGAATGCCTTGGAATAATTTGGAATTATTATGATAAATTTTACTGAGTCTACCGTGTCGAACTTCCGGTGCATGAATCACTCTTCCACCATGTAGGTAGCCAAGTCCTTGATGTCCCAGACAAACTCCCAACAAAGGCATATCCGCATTCTCAATTATCTGTCGACAGACTCCAAAATCTTCTGACCTTTCTGGACGACCGGGGCCAGGTGAAATCACAATGTTGTCAAATGGAATTTCTTTCAATTCATTCCAGTTAAGCTGATCATTAGGAATTACCAAAGGCAGTTCCCCATTTACCTCGGCAATCATCTGGTAAAGATTAAAGGTATAAGAGTCATAGTTATCAATAATTAATGTTTGCATACATCCTAAATTAACTATTATATAGAACGTTTTTGCACTTAGAATAGTACCTAGATAAGTTATCTGCTACTTTAAAATTTTTGGTTCTATCTTTGTTAATAAATGATGCTGTCATGCACTTTGCAGTTCTTGATTCTGGTTTTGCAGGTACTTCTCAATGACTATTTCCAGATTTTTTTAGTTAATCTTGTCCCTACTTTCTGTCAAATATCCTACCATAAGGCAATACAGTTAAGTTAAGCATTTCTTCCTTCTCTCGGTGTCGCGCCAGTTGCTACAACGGGGGGAACCCCCCTTCGGGTTCAGCAGTTCCTCATGGGGGAAACCCCCAAGACCGGACTGCCTCACCGCAACGCACTGGCTTCTCCGCGCCTCTGTGGTTCGTTATTTTTTATTTGGAAGTGCCCTAACTGCGTACAATTTTAATTAATGTATGCTAGGCAATCCTGAATCATTCGTAAGAAACATCCCCGACTTCTCGAAGAAGTCGGGGATCTGAATTAAATAGGATTGCGTAAAGTCTTGCAGATGGCTTGTTTACCAAAGGTCACATTTATAGAATAATTTCGCTCGATTTTGTGCCATTTCTGGACTTCACCTTCTTATTCTTCACCCTGATTTGTGGTAAATCCTTTTTATCTTTGTAAAAGTAACAGATTTCCACTAGAGTTGTCCATATTTCTAGAGAACCGTGAAATTGGCTAATGACATCATCGATAATTCTGGAAACGTTTTGTTGAAAAAAGTCTGGTTCAAACCCATAAAATGCTCTCGATAAGTTCTCTGCAAAAAATTGCAAGGACTGCTTACGTTCTTCATTCTGGGTAGACATTGAGGCTTTGACTACCTGGCTGTGGATAGCAGAGATTTTTTCCAGGATTTCTTCCGAGTCTAGCAACGTCACCTCGCCAGAGTAATCAAACTTGATTCCCAGATCATCAAGATGATAAACACTGCTTTTAATCTTCTTTTTCAGCAGGCTACATATTTCCTCATTGAAGAGTTCACTGGCCAGAGGATTACGCATATAGTTATTTCTAATGTGGTTTTGCACAGCATCAACGTGTGCAGCCACAATCCCCTCTTGCTGTATCCAAATCCTGTAGATATAATCTTCAAACCTCAGCCGAGTTGGGAAAAATGGTGGTAAACCTAGCTGATTATCATATCCAGCGACTCCACAATCCATTCGCCAGTTTTTGTTAGTAATGACAGGTCGAAAATTGGTGAGAATATAAAAATCATTCAGGTCATTTGGACTTATTTGGTTTTCATCATTGAGATACATCTGAATAAAATCAAGTGTATCGATATCATTAGTTCCTGTGCGAAAAGTCTGGGCAATCTTGACGATCGCATTATTTAATACTCTCCCCTCTTGTAATAAAAGGCTGTTTTCCCGAAAGTAACCCTTAGTCGTGTTAGTTTCTAAATCCATTGCTGTATCAACAACCAATTCTCCAGCCTCAAAGTTTTCCGGTACATGGCTGGCTTTTTGACCTAGAACATCAGCAAAAGCTGTGAGTAAGTCAAAAGATTTATGGATGTAGCCGCCTTGTTGATTTGACTTGATTAATTTACCTCGACATATTTCATCGCCTGTTAAAGATTCTGGGCTAGTTTCAATTAATGCATCTGGTCGCATATCGTCATCTGCACTAACCATTAAATGACCAAGAGTATACATCAGCGTAAAGTTGCGATTTCCTCCATAACTAGGTCTAAATAAGTTTTTGACTAGTGATTCCAGCTTGCGATCGCGCAGTCTTTCATTTAAAAATGTAATAAATTCTTCTTTCTGTTGGGGGCCGACATAAAACACGTCATTAACTGTCTTAGTCTGTTCTAAAATCGGATAATATTTCTCATGGTTGGCAATGCTGGAATCATCAAAGACGATAATTTTTAAAGCATGACCATTTGCCCAGAAATTCTCATCATACTTTTCGATGGTCTGTGCTACATCTCTCAATCGATGAGTCGGAATAACAAATATCGTCTCTTTTTGTTTCATAAAATGTGTTTAGGTTTATCAAACAGAATTCAGGAGTCAGAAGTCAGAATTCAGAATGAATTCTGTACGACTGGTGGATGAATAATCGGCGTTTTTACACCCCCACCAAATTGAAAATTTGGTGGTCAACAAGAAAGTCGCGGGTCTGAATCCCCGACTGATAGCGTCACGCTTTC
>NZ_JAQYWQ010000124.1 GCF_029379315.1 Nostoc sp. S13 | reverse complement strand
GACATACAACGGGAAGAGTATCTCTATCTTATATTTAATTAAGTTGACCTACTTAATTGGTACGTTAAGCATGGCACTGGACACTTTTATGACTTACGCAAAATATCTCTGAAACTCTGATTTCCACCGAAGTTCAGATCGGCGGAAGCCGCCGCTCCGACTTCTCTCCGTGTACTCTGCGCCTCTGCGGTTCGTTATTCCGTAACTCGTGCGTAAGTCCTAACTTTTTTGAAGTGCAAAAATATTGATGGGTGTTGTATCAAAACTAGTTCCCTATAGTTCAGAATTTAGGTAATAATGATCAAAAAGTAAATTTTACGGGTAAAAATTGCTAGCAGCGCAGATAATTGCCTCAAAGCTCAAGTATAAGGAGAAGCCAAGAATGAGTTTACACCGTGGGCGTAGGGTAGTAGCTGCTTTGTTGCTGTCAGTGGTACTACTTACAACAGCCTGTACTCCAAAAGCACCTGGACGTTTTGACCAGGCACAAAAAGAAAGCACTCAACAAAAAAAGGGTCTAGCGGTGACTAAGACCGCAACTCAGGGTAGCGAATTTAATAAACTTTTCCCTGATACCGGTGATGGCTACCAGCGCGTCTATACCCAAGAGAAACAAGGCTTTGCGGAAGCGAAGTTAAAAAAAGGTGGTAAAGAAGTAGCATTGCTGTCTATTACTGATACTAGCAGCACACCTAGTGCAGCAAAGTTCTCGAAAAGCACCAAAAAAATTGGCGGTTATCCCGCAGTAGAAGTAGGTAAGACCCAAACTGCAATTTTGGTAGGCAAGTACCAAGTAAAAGCACTTTCCCGCGATCCGTCATTTAAAGCTAGCGATCGCGCAGATTGGCTAGAGAAGTTTAATCTGAATGGTTTGGCTAAACTGAAATAATTTGCACTACGAACATTTAGATAACAAAACTTAAATAAGGAGATTTTTGTGAGCAAATCAATTGTTGAGTTGGTTGATCAATTGCCAACTAGCGGCTTGACCATTTCTATGTTGAATTCCCTCGATTTTGTTGCTCCAGGCCAGTGGCAAAATACCGTCGGCTTTGTCAACACCATTAAGACCGTCACTGGCGAAGACGACGAAGATTTAATTCAGCAAATTGGCGAAAGAGCGATTTATCTATTCAACGACAAATCTCAAGGATACCAAACAGCCTTGTGGTTATATCAAACCGTTGATGGTACTGATAGAGCGATTGGTGCAGCAGCTTTAGCTAACAAAGTTGGCGAGAAAATTCCTTTGTTGGGTTTTTTAAACTCTGTCACTCCCAAACCTGACAAAGCCCAAACCATCGATCTGACATTAAAATTAGTGGCTGAGTTAGTAGCTTTCTGCCAAATTAACGGCATTCCTGGAGACAGTATTGGGGATTTTGTCGCCTCTTTAGGTGAGTATAGTGGTGAGTCGCTCATCCGTATGGTGGCATTAGTTTGTGTTGATGGTTTGATCCCTTTGGGGCCAGACTTCATCAGCAAAGCAATATCTGGGATTAATCAAACAAATCCACAGGAGTTAGAAAAAAACTCGACTTTCCAAAACATCAAAGATGTGATTCCAGGGAACAATGCTGATAGTAAACTCGCCTTTATCGGCGAAAGCTTTGACTCAGTTAAAGGTTGGATGAGTGGGTTAGTCAACGCCAATAATTTAACGCCACAAAAGATAGTTGGCAACTTGCAAAGTTTTGTCGATATTGCCGATGACAAGTTGGACTACCTCGCGGCGTTCCTAGATGTAGCAACGAATTATTACGAACACACCGGCACGCAAACTTTAGCACGTCGCTTGATTGAACGGGCGGTGGCTGAGATTTAGGTTGATTGGGAGTGGGGAGTGGGGAGTGGGGAGTGGGGGAAAATAACCAATGCCCAATGCAATGCCCAATGCCCAATGCCCAATGCCCAATGCCCAATGCCCATACCAATTAGGGTAAACGCAGATCAGATGCGATCGCATCTAAGTAAGGTTGAAAAATAGCCAAGTTTTCCAGTTTCTCAAACTTACCTGTTTGCGTACCTGGGTCAAAAGCGGTGGTAATTACGTAAAGTTTAGTGCCATCAAAAGCAACATGACCGATATGTTGCTCTTGTACTCCACCTTGTTGCTTGAGTCCGGCGAACCCATAGCGGATTCCTTGAAGCTTACCAATGGGTACTGGTTGGGGTGGATAGTCTGAGAAAAGAATCTGTTTTCCATATTCACCCTGACGGTCTTTCACAAAAGTAGCATACTGGTCTGCAACCCAAGCCCTGAGTGCTGGTAATATCTGGGTTTGGTATTCGGAACTCTGGTAGTCCACTTGGGAACCAGGTGGAATACCAGCTGCTACGAGTTTCTTTTGGAAATCGTCATTGTTTGCTAATGGGTAAACGTTAATCTCAACTGTACCCAAAAGTTCCCCTTTGGAGGAGACACACAACAGAGCCACATTTCCCTTACAAGCAATAACTTGCCAGTTAGTTGGAGCAGGAGCATTTCCCAGGATTTTCTGCCAGATATTTTCCTGATTAGGGTTGGGAAGTTTTGTAACAGCAGGCGATTCTACCACTTTCGGTGGAGAAAATTGGGGGAGAAGAAATTTCGCTCCCACCGGTATTAACACCACCAAAATAGAACCTAGTAATAAATGATAAAGTCGTAACATTTTATTAAAAATCCAGAGGCAAGGATTGCAGACTGAGCAAATAATTCGTAATTCGTAGTAACGTTCTCTACAAGACGCTACGTGTAGCTTGTTTCTTTGCAGGAGTACGAGGACTCGCCAAGGTAATTCATAATTAATTCAGGTCTGATGCCCTGCAATTAATTGATGGAGAAAAATAATTTATATTTCTCATTTTAAGCCCCTATTTTTAGCTATGGTGTAATAATTCATAATTACGAATTAGTAATTATGAATTATCATAATGATATCTACAATACTTTATGGGTATATAGGATTCATATTTGATTTTTGAAATATACGTAGGGTGGTTATGCTAGGCAATAACATACTCTACACATATTTAGATTTTTTCATAAATCAAATCGGATTCCTATAGAGGAAGAATACATTTATATTGCTGCGAGTTTCGCAAATGAAACTCAACAAACTATAGCGCTTATTTGTGGAATCAGGTAAAAGGTAGGGGCGCACAGAGGTGCATTAAACACACGGCTATTTAACTTGATCTCAATAAACTTCTCTAAATAAGAATATATATTGTCGGCTGTAAAAATGGAAAGGACAGAAGTTAAGTTTATCCTGCTTCTGTCCCATTTAGGATTAGTTACCGTTCACAAAGTCAAGCAAGTGGCTATGCAGACACCATTTACTTTTGATATCTCATACAATGGCGATGTTGAGCGCTCGCACTGATAAAATTATCGCACTCGGTACTCAGGATTTTTCATTAGTCGCTCTACTAGTATTACCCATAAATCCAGAGCGCAGTCCCCCTGCCGCTTCTTTAACCGCCTGCTTCGCCTTATCTACCACTGCTCCAGTGCCAAAGAATTCATGAGTCACGCCGTTATAGTTGATTGCCTTTACAGGGGAACCCGCCTCACGCAAACGCTTGGCATAGGCTTCTCCTTCACTACGCAGTGGGTCAATTTCTGCCGTAATCACGGTCGCAGGTGGCAGATCGCGCAGGTTTTCTGTTCGCAGTGGTGAAGCATAGGGATTACTCCCATCAGATCCACTGTTTAGATATTGCCTCCAGAACCACATCATCATCGCTTTGTTGAGCGGTTTGGCGTTGGCATTCTCCTGGTAGGAGGGTGTGTCAAAGGCGTAATTGGTAACAGGATAGATTAGAATCTGATGCACAGGCATCTTACCCGCTCTATCGCGTGCCATTAAGCAGGTGACAGCTGCCAAGTTGCCACCTGCGCTCTCGCCGCCAACTGCAACCTGCTTGGGGTCGCCGTTAATTCGGGCAGCATTCGCTATAACCCATTGAGTTGCAGCATAAGCATCTTCCGCCGCTGCGGGAAACTTATGTTCTGGGGCTTGGCGATACGCGACAGATACAACTATACAGTTAGCTGCATTAGTCAAAGCGCGGCACGATGAATCATAGGTATCTAAATTGGCGATTACCCAGCCGCCACCATGGAAGTAGACCAGCACAGGGAAGGGCCCCTTTCCATTTGGTAGATAAATACGTGCTAGAAGATCGCCCCCCGGCCCTGGTATAAGTTGATGATTGACATCCCCGACCATTTCCACCGCAGGTTTGCGACGTTTGGCAAGCACGCCTATGACTGCATCTGCCACAGTCGGGTTGTTGCGAGCATTCATGGGCGACAATTTCTCAATGGGCGGTGCGTTAAAAGAGGCAAGTTCATCTAACACGGCTTTCATCTGGGCATCAGGTGTGGATACAGCCCCTGCTGACTTTGCCAAAAGTGGGCTACCTAAGGCGATCGCTACCACCCCTGAGCCTGCTAGCATAGCAAACTCTCTTCTCGATATTTTCTGATTCACAAACTCCTCCAAAAAAGACCACAGCAAAAGTACAACCTAAGTCTGGCTAGTTAATTTCCATCCAATTGGGCGCGTAGGCGTAGCCCGTCGTAGACATCACTAGCGACATCATCTGAAGCACTGGATTATTAGCCCGTTATAAGTGGCTCAGATCGCAGTCAGCTTAGTTCTCGATGGTATTCAAGAGACTTATTTAACCTTTTAAAGTACCTCATCAGTATTAATCTTAAAAAGCTAGAAACAATCCTGCCTCTAGCATTGGTCATTAATGCCTAAGTTATTGAACCGGAATAAACTACTGCTAAATGCAGATATGATTATGAATACAAGAGAGTTAAGCAAAGCGTTGGCATTGAAGCAACGTGATATTTGCTCTGTTTTGGCTGCTTGGCTATTAATTTAACTCAGGGTTAGAAATCCAAACTTGTAACTTATAATACAATTTTTTCTGAAGATACATTTAATATTTATCAAACGAACCGCAAAGTACGCAAAGTCAAGAGATCAGTCAAATCGAAGGGCAAATTTGCTTGGACTTATTAACTGAAGCGAGAATGTTGTTGACGACGTTGCTTGTGCCTAGCAATCGCTTTACGCTTCTCTTTTTCTATCTGCGTCTCGAAGTGACGCTTTTTTCTCATATCTTGGAAAATTCCGGCTTTAGAAACTTCCCGCTTAAATCTTCGCAAGGCTGATTCAATACCTTCATTCTCCCCTAAAACTACTTGTGTCATTCTCATTCCTCCTTTATGTGGATGAGGGAGCAACGCGATTTTGTGAGGTGCTGAAACCTGGGACGTATATAGCTTGTTTCAGGATGCGATCGCAACTAAAAAACCAAGTTTTGTTGAGAATATAGAGGTGTAATTGAGAACTAAACCCCGATCTCACTTTTTCGCGTTGCTCCCGTGGATGAATAGTTCAAGGTTAGATACAAAATAAAATATTCCAGCAGAGTGGAGCCTTTGGCTTTATCTGCTGGAGACTCTAAATGTGAAATCTTCAGGAATTGACTTAGTAGCGATTATTATTGCGGCGGGCATTACCGCCACCCCAGCTACCACGAGGGGAACTGCTTCTTTCCTCACGAGGTTTAGCTTTGTTTACTTTCAAATCACGTCCCATCCACTCAGCACCATCAAGTGCATCAATGGCAGCTTGTTCTTGTGTGTCTGTTTCCATTTCCACAAAAGCGAACCCACGCGGCCGGCCTGTTTCCCGATCTGTGGGTAGTTGAACACGATTCACTGTTCCGTATTCTGCAAAAGCCTGCTTTAGGTCCTCTTCTGTAACCTGATAGGACAGGTTTCCGACGTAAATTGACATAGAAATCTCCGAATTCAAGGAGTGTAGAGAGTTAAATTCGGAGAGACACTTTTTAGAAATCAAAACGAGTTACTCAACCGAAAATAATCTTTATGTCCATGAGTTTAGCACAGCCTTCAGCCTTTGAATATCGTCTGAATAATGAATTTTATTGACAAATGTAACCTTTAGGGCACGTTTGCAAACCTGCCAATGAGAGGCTTTTGTTGCTTGTACGATAAAAGTTACACTTTTAACAGTAAATCGGAATTAAGTAGCGATCGCCCAGGCAGTTAGTGGTTTGAAAATTCAGCTCGGAACTAAGCGGTAAAGATTATTATTGGTAGTATCAGTAACTATACTATGACCGAGTGTTTTAAAAGCAAATTAAAAAATATTCATCCTCAAATGCCCCATTAGCTGTGGTCAAACTGCGCTAAAATCCTTTCTGCTTCCTGACACAGCACTTGGTGATATTCACCGTTACTAGCCAGCAAACCTCCCCATTGATTGATATCACCGGTGTTATACTGCAATGGAGTACCATCGAAGTGGGTAAACTTACCACCACCTTCTGTTAAAATCAGTTCTGGGGCTGCTATATCCCAATCTTTGGGCGCAGACTTACCGGAAAGAGAAATATAGATATCTGCCTGTTGCTCGACAATGGCGGCGATTTTGCAGCCGACACTACCCACAGCTTTCTGATTTTGACACGGTAAGTTTTGTAGTAAGTAATCTAACCGTTGGTTGCGGTGAGAGCGACTAACGACTAAGGTTAAATCCTCAACTCGTTTACCTGACGAGACTTGTAAAGGAACAGATCCATCACAGGTTTCTACAAATGTACCACCACCTTTGGTAGCGTAATATAACTTTTCTGTCTCTGGTAGTGCCACCACTGCCAACACTGGCCGTGTTTCCTTGACTAAAGCTATGTGAACCGCATAATCCCCAGTTTTTTTGATAAAGTCTCGTGTGCCATCCAAAGGGTCAATGATCCATACCCAAGGGTTGGAAGGCTGTGTACTATTATTTAGTGATTGGTAAGTTTCTTCACTAATGTAAGCAAAATCTTCGTTACCTAAAGCTGCTTGTAACCTCTCCAAAATGTATTGACTTACAGCTATATCGGCAACAGTCACAGGTTCATTCTCTTTATATTGCACTTCTAAGTTAGGGTCTTTTGCAGTGCCGTGGTAATACGATCGCAGTATATCTGCTGCCCCCCAACCTACCTCACGAGCGATCGCTAATATTTCTTGTAAGTCTTTCATTAATTTGGCCTGATCTAAAAATATGTATAACGTCAGCACCCCTACTTTAAAGCCATCCAGCGCCGGATGCCGAAAAATTTACTGAAAAATTAGGTCTTTAATGACTGCTTTACCTCTAAGCTGCTGTCAAATTCTGACCGTTATGCAGATGACAGCGTTGAGGCAAAAGATTTTATTGATCTAGCAATTTTCAGGTTGCAATCTCCAATCCCTCAAGCAGTAATTGAGAAGGCAGAAAAAGCCTGTGAGGTTATACGTCCTTTAAAAAGAGCGATCAAACTCTTTCAGGGAAAACCAGATTACAGGGAGAAATGTTTTCTCGGTCTGCAAGTTGATCAAGCTCAGATACCCAAAATTATCGACGGTATTGATTTACTCTCTATAGATTTAGGTTTATCTCATACTTCAAGGGTTTTTCGAGAACAACATGATATCTTTGGTGACTTAGAAACACAAAATGAAAAACCAGAAGATTTTTAAACAGGTCATGCCCTATGCCCAATGCTCCTAAATTATTGAAGCTGTTTGTTTAGTACTGGCGGGTTCAATAGGCAATGGTTGAGCGGCTTTCAATACCGCATCCAGCAACCCTGGAAACAGCACCTGTAAATCTTCACGCCGGAGTATGTTAATGTGATGTGTCCCGGATTTCCGTGTCAAGACTATCCCCGACTGGCGCAAAATCTTGAAGTGATTAGACATGGTAGACTTAGCGATCGCAAAATCAAATCTGGCACAGCATTGTTCCCCCTCAGTCGCCAGCAGCCGCACAATCTCTAGCCGCACTGGGTCGCCCAAGGCATACAGCACTCCCGGTAAAGAAATATTTTTTCGCTCTGGATGATAAAGAAATCTCATACTTGCATTATCTCATCAGGTGGCATATATTTTTATTATTCGATATTATCGAATTATAGAATTAATTAGGAAGGCAATTTTATGTCATCCATTACAAATGTCACAGAAGCCACATTCAAGCAAGAAGTCTTAGAAAGTGAAATTCCGGTCTTAGTAGACTTTTGGGCACCGTGGTGCGGTCCTTGTCGGATGGTGGGCCCAGTCGTCGATGAAGTTGCTGCTGAATACGAAGGACAAGTGAAATTTGTGAAGCTGAACACAGATCAAAATCCTACTGTGGCTAGCCATTATGGAATTCGTAGCATCCCGACGCTGATGGTTTTTAAGGGAGGTCGGCAGGTCGATACTGTCGTAGGGGCAGTGCCAAAAACCACCTTGAATAAGACCTTAGCACAGTATCTTTAATTTAAGTGAAAGGGGAGTAGGGGGTAGGGAGTAGGGGGTAGGGAGTAGGGGAGCAGGGAGCAGGGAGCAAGAGGAAAATTCCTCTCCTCTCGACCCTTCCCCTTCCCCCTCAGTTTCTTGTGCCCAATCACCAATGACCCATTCCTCACTCCCAGTACAGACGCGATTAATCGCGTCTGTACCTACTCCCAATTTCTAAATTCTGTTTCAACTAAGGGGGAAAGAGCGAAATGGACTTGAAATTGTATGGTAAATCCGCGTTGGTTAGTGGCTCAACCGCAGGTATTGGTTTTGCGATCGCCCTTGGGCTAGCTCAAGAGGGTGCATCAGTGATTGTCAACGGTCGGTCTGAAGAACGAGTAGCTGAAGCGATCGCTAAAATTAAGCAAACTACACCCGACGCGAAAGTTTCTGGTGTTGTTGCTGACGCAGGCACTGCATCAGGAGTAGAGCAACTCGTTCAAAAAGTTCCTCACGTTGATATCCTGATAAACAATGTAGGTATTTATGAGCCAAAAACCTTCTTTGAGATTACTGATGAAGACTGGTTAAAGATATTTGAGGTTAACGTCCTCAGTGGAGTCCGTTTGAGTCGGCAATATCTGCAAAAGCAGCTAGAGCAAAACTGGGGGCGGATAATTTTTATCTCCAGTGAATCTGCCATTCAGATACCAGTGGAAATGATTCACTACGGCACAACGAAGACAGCGCAACTTGCCATTGCACGAGGTCTAGCAGAAATCACTGTCGGGACTGGAGTCACAGTAAACTCCGTCCTACCAGGGCCAACGCGCTCAGAAGGAGTTGAAGACTTTATTACCAAGTTGGCGCAAGAACGCGGTATTAGTCCCTCTGAAGTTGAGGGTGAGTTTTTCCAAAATGTGCGTCCAACTTCCCTAATTAAACGCTTTGCAACTAATGAAGAAGTAGCAGCGATCATAGTTTACCTTTCTAGTCCCGTAGCATCAGCAACTAATGGTGCGGCTTTGCGGGTAGATGGTGGCGTTATTCGATCGATTGTTTAGTTAATACGCTTTGCATGGGACTGGAGTAGGGGGAGCAGGGGCCCAATGCCCAATGCCCAATGCCCAATGCCCAATGCCCAATGCCCAATGCCCAAAATAATTTGGAGATACAACCAATGACTACTGATATCAACTTATTCTCTCCTTACCAATTAGGGAATCTGGAACTACCTAACCGGATAGTAATGGCTCCCTTAACCCGAAACAGGGCAGGTGAGGGAAACGTACCACACCAACTGAATGCTACTTACTACGTGCAACGTGCTTCCGCCGGATTGATTATTGCTGAAGCAACACAGGTAACTCCTGAAGGACAGGGCTATCCTGCTACACCAGGAATTCATTCACCAGAACAGGTGGAGGGATGGAAGTTAGTAACCGATCCTGTGCATCAGCATGGAGGGAGAATTTTTCTGCAACTATGGCACGTAGGCAGGATTTCCCATCCTGATTTACAACCGAATGGAGCTTTACCTGTGGCACCTTCTGCCATTGCTGCTAAAGGTGAAGCCTCAACTTATGAGGGGCCAAAACCCTTTGTTACTCCCCGTGCTTTAGAAATTTCGGAAATACCGCAGATAATTGAACAGTACCGTCAGGGAGCGGCAAATGCCCTAGCGGCTGGGTTTGATGGGGTGGAAATTCACGCAGCTAATGGTTATTTAATAGATCAGTTTCTCCGCGATCGCACCAATCAACGTACAGATAAATATGGGGGTTCGATTGAGAATCGCGCCCGATTCCTGTTAGAGGTGACAGAGGCAATAACCAGTGTGTGGGATTCTAACCGAGTTGGGGTACGTTTATCTCCTAGTGGGGCTTATAACGATATGCATGACTCGAATCCCCTGGAGACATTCGGTTATGCAGCTCAAGCGTTAAACCAGTTCAATTTGGCATATCTGCATATTTTTGAGGCAATAGAGGCAGATATCAGACATGGCGCGATAATTGTACCTACCAGTCATATACGCGATCGCTTTACAGGTACACTCATCGTCAATGGTGGCTATACCCGTGAAAAAGGCGATGCGGTACTGGCAAACAAAGCAGCAGATTTAGTAGCTTTTGGCACATTATTTATATCAAATCCAGATTTACCCCGGCGCTTGGCTTTGAATGCACCACTAAATCAAGCAAATCAAGCAAGCTTTTATGGTGGCGATGAACACGGATATACAGACTATCCATTTTGGTCAGCTGCTAACGAGCAGGCGGTCAATGCCTAATTCTTGTTATCTGAATAATTAAAACCCACTTTCCGCACTCTAAAGTATCAAATCAAACTGAGGAGTTTGAGATTTTTTCAAGATACAACAAAATGGTTGTGTAAATTGGTTGTGAACTATGAAAGATACTTTAGAAGAAGCGGAAATCACACAACGGGTTAACGATTGGCTAGCTGCGTTTAGTGCAGGCGACAAACCATTTGATTTTTCTGTTCTAGACAATCTCTACTGGCAAGATGAACAATTGCTCGCTTTCGATACCCTCTCACCGCAGACCACTCGAATTAAAGGATGGCAATCATATCAGGAGATATGGAAGCCCTTCATGACAGCACTAGCACAGTGGCAAGTTAAATCAGTTGGGGATATTCAGATATTTACAGGTGATAACATTACCGTCTCGGCTCTGATTTTTGAGAGTACAGCAGCCACTATAACGAATGAGGCGGTTAAAATTACGGCTCATGCGACGCTTGTATGGGAGAAGCGAGAGGGACAATGGCGCATTATCCACGAGCACATCTCTAACCCGGTTAACATTGCCAATTAGAGAGGAACACATTACATTGCCCTACTCTTTAACACTCTTAATCACTCTCAACAGAGTAAAATCTGAAATCCTTTCATAACTCAACTATCAGGAGAATCTCATGATTTCTATTACTCAAACTCAACCTTTAGATGTACCCAGTGCGATCACTAAACGCCGTTCAATCAAAACTTTTAAAATAGATCCCATCGCCCCAGAACTACTCAAGCAGCTGGTAGAGTTAACCGTGGCTGCACCCAGCAGCTATAATATCCAGGACTGGCAAATTATTCTTGTGCAAGATGAAGCGCAAAAGGCAGCACTATCAGCAGCATCTTTTAATCAACAACAAATTATCCAAGCACCTGTAACCTTTGTCTTTGCTGCTGATCCTAACGTCGGCGAAGGAGACTTAACCCCAATTTTTGAGCAGGCAACTAAAACTGGGGCATGGAATGAAGGCACGGTAAACTACTTTAAAAGCGCCATCCCACAATTTCACGCTGGACTAGGCGACAAACGGCGCGAATATGCGATCAAAGATGCCATCATTGCCGCTACTCATTTGGTGTTAGCAGCAGAAAGTTTGGGATTGTCCACTTGTTTTATGAACGGTTGGATTGAGGATCAGGTAAAGGAAGTAATTGGTGCTGGGGATAATCCAGATTTAGCGATCGCTGTTTTAATTCCTGTTGGCTATGCAGCAGAACCACGCTTAAATCCAGGTCGTTTACCATTCTCCTCCAACGTCTCTGTAGACAGAATTGGTAATCCTTATACAGGGTAACTTTTCCTAAATGGGGAATGGGGAATAGGTGATGAGTCTTTGATACTCGCCGATGAGTCTTTTATACTCGTGAATGAGTCTTTGATACTCGCTGACGAGTCTTTGATGCTCGTGAATGAGTCTTTGAACTCTGTTAATGAGTCTTTGATACTCGCCGATAAGTCTTTGATACTCGTGAATGAGTCTTTGATACTCGCTGACGAGTCTTTAATACTCACCGATGAGTCTTTGAACTCCGTTAATGAGTCTTTGAACTCCGTTAATGAGTCTTTGAACTCCGTTAATGAGTCTTTAATACTCACCGATGAGTCTTTGAACTCCACTCCCCTGTTCCCCCTGTTCCCCCTGCTCCCCCCACTCCCCACTCCCCAACCATGTCCTTAGCCTCCTTCCTAGCACGTCGTTCGCTCCACTATGGCTGGCTCGTCGCAGGCTTAACATTCCTAGCCTTGCTGGTAGCGGCCGGAATTCGCTCTGCTCCAGGAGTTTTTATAGTACCTCTCGAACAGGAGTTCGGCTGGAGTAGAGCAACTATATCTTTGGCAATCTCCATTAACTTAGTACTTTACGGACTGATTGGCCCTTTTGCCGCCACAGTTATGGAGCGGGTCGGCATTCGCCGGATGATGGTGTTCTCACTTGCTGTCATTGCTCTCGGTGTCGGTTTAACCACTTTGATGTCAGCATCCTGGCAGCTAGTCTTGCTGTGGGGTGTAGTTGTCGGTTGTGGTAGCGGAGTTATTGCCCTGGTTTTGGGTGCTATTGTCGTCAATCGCTGGTTTTTGGAAAAGCGGGGTTTAGTTCTGGGCATCTTAACTGCCAGTACAGCCACGGGGCAACTAGTGTTTCTGCCCTTGCTGGCCTCAGTAGCCGATCGCTTTGGGTGGCGAATTGCGGCTCTAGCTCTTAGTGGTGCAGCACTTCTAATTATTCCAGCGATCGCGGTCTTTATGCGCGATCGCGCGGCGGATGTCGGTTTGCGACCCTTTGGCGACAACAGCGAAACTGTGGAAGTTTTCAAGCCGAAAGTGAATTCTATCACCTCTACCCTCAACGCCCTCTGGCTGGGAATACGTAAGCGCGATTTCTGGCTGTTATTTGGTAGCTTTTTTATCTGCGGTGCTAGCACAAATGGCTTAATTGGTACTCATCTGATTCCTGCTTGTATTGACCACGGTATCCCTGAAGTCAAAGCTGCGGGTCTTTTGGCAATCATGGGACTATTCGATTTTTTTGGAACTACTATGTCTGGTTGGCTATCTGACCGCTGGAACAATCGCTACTTATTATGTTGGTACTACGGGCTGCGGGGTTTATCTTTGATTTTCTTACCCTTCAGTTTCAACTTTTCCTTCTATGGACTTTCCATTTTCGCCATCTTCTATGGACTTGATTGGATTGCCACCGTACCACCTACAGTACGTCTTGTTGCCAACGTCTTCGGTAAAGAAAATGTCGGCGTAATGTTCGGTTGGATTGTCGCAGGACATCAGCTCGGTGCAGCCACAGCAGCATTCGGAGCCGGGGTGTTAAGAACTTGGACGGGTAGTTATTTACAAGCGTTTATTTTATCAGGTGTTCTCTGTTTGATTGCCGCAGTTTGTGTACTGCAAATTGGTCAAAGTCCCACTAAGGGCAATTCCGAGTTATCTTCAATCACACTCAATCCTTAGTATGTAAGATGAATGTCTTAATCGTTTATGCCCATCCAAATCCCAATAGTTTTAATCACGCCATCCTTGACTCTGTGGTAACTGGACTCAAACAAGCCGGTCATACTCCCAAAATTAAGGATCTTTATACTTTATCTTTAAAAATTACCCTTGATGCCGAAGATTTCGAGCAAATTGCCAACGGAAAAACGCCAGATGATATCTTAAAAGAACAACAAGATATTCTCTGGGCTGAGGGACTTATTTTCATTTACCCAATTTGGTGGTATGACCGTCCAGCTATTCTCAAAGGCTGGATTGATCGGGTGTTTTTACAAGGCTTTGCCTTTGATACAGATGCCGATGGTATCAAAGGCTTACTCATGCACAAAAAAGCCATCATCTTTCAGACCACTGGCGGCACAGAAGCAATGTTTACACACATCGGCACTGATAAGGATGTATTCCGACACACCATGATGGAAGGTACTTTACAGTTCTGTGGCATTCAAAACATTATCTATAAGCCCTTTTATGGTGTGCCACATATTTCGCAAGCAGACCGAGAACAAATGCTGTCGGAAACTTATGAACTGGGTAAAAATTTCTAACAAGGAGAATTAAATTTATGGCAACAACAGCTTTAATTGTCGGTGCAGGTAGTGGACTGAGCGCTTCTTTAGCTCGCCTATTTGCCAAAGAAGGATTCACCGTAGTTTTAGCAGCTCGGCAAATTGAAAAACTCACTCAATTGAGCAGTGAAATTGGCGCAATTAGTTTCGCTGCTGATGTTTCAAAGCCAGATGAAGTAAAACAGTTATTTATTGATGTTGATAATAAAGTCGGTTCCCCGAATATTGTCATTTACAATCCCAGTTTCCGGGTGCGGGGGCCTCTTGTTGATCTAGACCCTGGTGAAGTGGCAAAAACCTTAGATGTAACTGCCTATGGTGGCTTTCTCGTAGCCCAAGCTGCTACTAAAAGATTTTTGCAGCTTGGCGGCGGTGCTATATTTTTTACTGGAGCCTCAGCGAGTGTTAAGGGTTATCCTCTGTCTGCTCCCTTTGCAATGGGTAAATTTGCACTGCGCGGTTTGGCTCAGAGTATTGCTAGAGAATTAGCACCAAAAAACATCCATGTGGCGCATTTCGTGATTGATGGTGGAATCCGTTCAGCAGACCGCCAAGATCCAGCAGATAAACCAGATAGTACCCTTGACCCCGATGCGATCGCTCTAACTTACCTTAGTATTCTCCGCCAACCGCGAAGTGCTTGGACATGGGAAGTAGAACTACGTCCGTGGGTAGAGAACTTCTAGCCTTGACAATTGTTAGAAAAGTACTTTTGCAGGTATGAGAATTGATTTTGGTGCAACTGCTAGTGATTATGCAAAACACCGCGCTGGCTTTCCGAGTTCATTATTTAACAAACTGTCTGAATATGGTATAGGTTTACCAGGGCAGAACATTGTTGACCTTGGTACAGGAACAGGAACACTAGCGCGGGGCTTTGCCGATAGAGGTGCTTATGTAATTGGTATAGACCCATCAGCATCACTTTTAGAACAAGCAAGACTGTTAAGCGAATCTATCCAACTGAAAGTAGATTATCGAGTCGCAACTGCCGAGAATAGCGAGTTACCAGACGCAAGTGCGGATGTGGTAACAGCTGGACAGTGTTGGCATTGGTTTAACCGTCCGCGTGTCGTCCAGGAAATTACTCGGATATTGAGAGGAAATGGCTTGCTTGCGATCGCTCATTTTGATTGGATACCCTTAAAAGGTAATGTAGTGGAAGCCACAGAACAACTGATTAAAGCTCATAATCCGGTCTGGAATCTGGACGGCGGTAATGGATTGCATCCCCTGTGGTTACAAGACATTGGCGAAGGCGGATTCCGAGAAATTCGCACATTTTCTTACGATGTATTTGTATCTTATACACACGAAGATTGGCGCGGACGAATTCGTGCTAGTGCTGGTGTGGGAGCCAGTTTGACACCAGAAAAAGTAGAAATATTTGACCAAGAATTGACAACATTACTCGAAGCAAAATATCCCACACCAATTCTTCAGATTCACCACAGAGTTTGGGCAGCGATCGCCAAATCACCGCAATCTAATTCGTAATTGGTAATTCGTAGCCAAACCTCTGCATTCTTTGCGTTTAAATTCCAACCCTCAATATAAGGATAAATAACCATGATTGAACTCTATTATTGGGCAACCCCAAACGGTCATAAAATTACGATTTTCTTGGAAGAAGTCAGCTTACCATATACCATAATTCCGGTGAATATTGCGGCAGGGGATCAATTTAAGCCCGAATTTCTGAAGATTTCTCCTAACAATCGTATGCCCGCGATCGTTGACCGTGAACCAGCTGATGGAGGTGCGCCGGTTTCCATCTTTGAGTCTGGTGCAATCTTGCTATATTTGGCAGAAAAAACCGGGAAATTAATCCCCCAAGATTTACGTAATCGCACTCAAGTTTTAGAATGGTTGTTCTGGCAAATGGCAGGACTGGGGCCAATGGCGGGACAAAATCATCACTTTAGCGTCTATGCTCCCGAAAAGATTGAATATGCCATTAACCGCTACGTGAATGAGACGGGACGCTTATATGCAGTGCTGAATAAGCAACTAGCAGATAGAGAATTTGTGGCTGGTGATTATTCCATCGCCGATATTGCTGCCTATCCCTGGATTGTGCCCCATGAACTCCAAAGTCAGAATCTAGAGGATTTTCCTCACCTCAAGCGCTGGTTTGAGACAATTAAGGCTCGTCCGGCAACAATTCGCGCCTACGAAAAAGCAGAAGCATTCAAAACTCAAGCCCTAGATCCAGATAAGTTACGAGATTTGTTATTTAACCAGTCGGCGAAGACTATTCAGCCTTGAGCCTTTTGAATTGTCTTGTCACTATGGCGATCGCTAAGTACAGAATTTCATAAGTTCATAGCAAATTAAAATTGGCAAAACTCAGCGCCCTTCAGCGTCCCTCTGCGTTTAAAAAAGCTACGAATTTCGGAAATGCTGTACTAAATTAACTCTAATCCCAGATCATCGGTCGCATGAGCAACGATTTTTCACTATCTTCCTTTCCTCAATTAGAAACAGAAAGGCTCTTTTTTCGTGAGACAACGTTGCACGATGCTGAGGCAATCTTTGCTGTCCTCTCTGATCCAGGCGTGACTAAGTTTCATGATCTCGATACTTTCACTTCTATTACAGAAGCGATCGCTCTCATTGAACGTAGAGCCAAGCGGTTTGAGCGAGGAGATGGAATTCGTTGGGGAATTGCCCGTAAACAAGATAACGTTTTGATTGGTTCTTGTGGGTTTACGTGGAACCCACAAGAACACGCTGCTGAAGTCGGTTATGAGCTTGCCAGTACTTTTTGGAGACAAGGCATCATGACTGAGGCGGTGAGTACTATCTTGCAATTTGGGTTTAAGAAAATGGGTTTGCGTTTCGTTGTTGCCCAAGTCATGTTGGACAACATAGCTTCTAAAAAGTTGCTAGAAAAGTTAGGTTTTCACAGTCAGGGTGTACTGAAACAGTATGGCTTCTTCAAAGGGCAGTTTCACGATCTGGAGCAATTTGTGCTTCACAAATAAAAAAACTGAGTGAGTAGGTTAGCAACGGATACAGGGTGATACCATTTCTTTGTGAGGCTGCGCTAAATTTTCTTTCTTCTTTGTGTCCTTTGCGACGGTAGTCGCTCATGGGGGAGACCACGCCAGATGCTTCAAGTCGGCGAAGCCGACACCAGGTGCTTCAAGTCGGCGGAGCCGCCCAACGCACTGGCTCCCCAAGACCGGGCTGCTTCTTTTTTGCGGTTCGTTCCTCATCTAGTTTGGCGCATCTTCATACAGAATTTGTATGATGTTGAGTTTAGGTCTTCAGGGCGGGTTTGCTGACTTGCGCCTGTAATTTTCCTTCTCTTTGAAACGGTAGTTGATAATAGTTGTTAGGTTCATATTCTGGTGTCACTTTCCAATCATATCGTTGCAGTAACGTTGCTAAAAAAATCTTCATTTCCATCTTCGCAAACTCTATTCCAATGCATATATGTTCGCCACCACCAAAACCAATTAAAGCAAAGGAGTCTTTTTTATCTTCTTCGTGGGGAGGGGCAAAGCGTTCTGGATAAAAACTTTGTGGGTTAGTATAAATCTCGCTCATGCGATGTGTTAATCCTTGAGCAACAATCACTACCCAACCAGGAGGAATGCAGTAACCTGCATATTCAATTTCTTTTACAACTCCCCGAAACAGTACTACACCTGCGGGGTTGTAAAGTCGTTCTATTTCTTTCAAAAAATAAGTCATTTGATTAAGTTGCTTGAGGTGTCCCAAGTTCAAAGCTTGATCTCCTACAACTTCTGCTAATTCTTGGCGGAGTTTCCAAGTAAATACTTTGCTTTTTCAACTCGGCATTTAGTGACATATTGGTGAGGTGCTATTCCCATTGATTGCTTAAACAAGCTAGGAAAATAATGCGGACTTATCTGGACGATCGCCGCAATTTCTGCAAGGGACAAGTTTTGGTCTAAGTTATCATTAGACTCATCCGCGAATCATGAAAGCTTACCAGAAGAGAGTTACAAGGATTTGCACGGGAGGAGCGATCGCCATCTGGCTGTACGAGGAAATGAGGGTTTGA
>NZ_JAQYWQ010000038.1 GCF_029379315.1 Nostoc sp. S13 | reverse complement strand
GTCCGCGTTCGCGCAGCGTCTCGCAGAGAGCGTCTTGATTCTGACTCCTGAATTCAGAATTCTGAATTCTTCTTCAATAATAATGAT
Source organism: Nostoc sp. S13 (assembly GCF_029379315.1). GTDB lineage: Bacteria > Cyanobacteriota > Cyanobacteriia > Cyanobacteriales > Nostocaceae > Nostoc. The sequence continues at coordinate 51,544 of NZ_JAQYWQ010000038.1, read as the reverse complement.
TTTTCCCATAATTAAAGTTTTAAAAAATGGGTTATTAGTGGAACTAGATTATATGCATCCTCAAGAACAGGAGGTTGTAAGAGCATTACTTAATGTTGTAATTGTTGAAGGTAAAACTTATCCTCAAAAGCAACCTCTATCTCAGGCATAATTTTCAGCTTACTGGTTGAGTAAGGATGCCTTTGTTGTCAAGACATCTCTTGAGAATGCTACACACAAACCAAAAGAAATATTAGGGGCGTTTTATTTAAAACCAAACTTTCTCGGTCGGTGTAGACATATTTGCAACGCTGGTTTTATTGTACAACCTGGATTACGCGGTCAGGGATAGGGCGGTTCATGGGAGAGGCGATGCTTTTGATCGCAGCAAGCCTTGGTTATGAAGCAGTAATATTCAATTTGGTCTTTGAAACTAATATACCTTCAATTACACTTTGGCAGTCGTTAGGATTTGAGATTATTGGGCGGATTCCAGGTGCAGCCAAGCTAGGGGAGGAACAAGTGGTAGACGCGCTAATGATGTATCGCCCTTTGGGTTGAACTACAAGTCTTATCTTTGTATGTATTAGAAGTCAGCCATAGGGCATAAATGTTAGGATTGCCACAGAAAGAGAATAGCGAAAGAGAAGGAAAAAAAACTGAATGGCAGAAGTTGATAAGTCAATATCCTTCGATGGAAGGGATATTCGACTGAAAGTAGGCTTACTAGCTCCCCAGGCTGGTGGGTCGGTTTTGATAGAATCAGGGGATACATCCGTTTTAGTGACGGCTACGCGATCGCAAGCCAGAGAAGGCATTGATTTTCTTCCACTTACAGTAGATTATGAAGAAAGGCTATATGCCGCAGGTAGGATTCCCGGCGGGATTATGCGGCGGGAAGGTCGCCCACCAGAAAAAACAATTCTCACCAGCCGTCTTATAGACCGTCCCATGCGTCCCCTGTTCCCCTCATGGCTACGGGATGATCTGCAAATTATTGCCTTAACGCTGTCGATGGACGAGTTAGTACCACCTGATGTGCTAGCAGTTACAGGTGCTTCGATCGCTACCTTGATTGCCCAGATTCCTTTTAATGGCCCAATGGCAGCAGTGCGCGTTGGTTTAGTGGGAGATGATTTCATTATTAACCCCACCTATGCAGAAATTGAAGCTGGAGACTTGGATCTAGTCGTAGCAGGTTCACCGCATGGCGTAATTATGGTGGAGGCGGGAGCCAATCAGTTGCCAGAGCGAGATATTATCGAGGCAATTGACTTTGGTTATGAAGCAGTGCGCGACTTAATCAAAGCGCAACAAGATTTAGTAGCAGAACTTGGTCTGATAATAGTGCAAGAAGCACCACCACAAGTAGACCAAACGCTAGAAAATTATATCCGCGATCGCGCTAGCAGCCAGATTAAGAAAATCCTGTCTCAATTTCATTTCACCAAACCCGAACGCGATGCAGCTTTAGATGTCGTCAAGGATGAAATTGCCACGACAATTACCGAACTGCCACAAGAAGACCCAATTCGAGTTGCCGCAACTGCAAATAACAAGGCACTTGGTAACACTTTTAAAGATATTACCAAATACTTCATGCGGCGGCAAATCATCGAAGATAACGTTCGTGTTGATGGCCGTAAACTCGATGAAGTGCGTCGTGTTTCTTGTTTAGTTGATGTCTTACCAAAGCGAGTCCACGGTAGCGGTTTATTTAACCGGGAACTAACTCAGGTATTATCCACTTGTACTCTGGGTACACCGGGAGATGCCCAAAACCTCAACGATGACATGCAGCTAGATCAACACAAGCGTTATCTGCATCATTACAACTTCCCGCCTTTCTCAGTCGGGGAAACCAAGCCAATGCGGGCCCCAGGAAGGCGCGAAATTGGTCACGGGGCATTGGCAGAGCGAGCGCTACTACCTGTACTACCGTCAAAAGAACAATTTCCCTACGTGATTCGCATCGTATCGGAAGTACTTTCCTCCAACGGTTCCACCTCAATGGGTTCAGTCTGCGGTTCCACTCTAGCCCTAATGGATGCTGGTGTACCAATTCTCAAACCCGTCAGTGGCGCGGCAATGGGTCTGATTAAGGAAGGAGACGAAGTGCGAGTCCTGACCGACATTCAGGGCATTGAAGACTTTTTGGGCGATATGGACTTCAAAGTTGCTGGGACGGATGTCGGGATTACCGCCTTGCAAATGGATATGAAAATCTCCGGTCTGTCGTTGGACGTTATTTCCCAAGCCGTCCACCAAGCCAAATCAGCCCGGTTGCACATTCTGGAGAAAATGCTCGCCTGCATTGACACGCCGCGTACTGAAACCTCACCCTATGCCCCACGTCTGTTAACAATCAAAATTGATTCAGACATGATTGGTTTGGTCATTGGGCCTGGAGGCAAGACTATTAAGGGAATCACAGAGGAAACTGGTGCTAAAATTGACATCGAAGATGATGGCACGGTGACAATTTCGGCTGTGGATGAGAACAAGGCCAAGAGAGCTAAAAACATCATCCAAGGCATGACCCGCAAGCTGAACGAAGGGGATGTCTATGCCGGACGCATCACTCGGATTATACCGATAGGTGCATTTGTGGAATTTCTGCCTGGAAAAGAAGGTATGATCCATATCTCACAACTTGCTGATTACCGCGTTGGCAAAGTTGAGGATGAAGTAGCAGTGGGCGATGAAGTGATTATCAAAGTGCGCGAAATTGACAACAAAGGTCGGATTAATCTCACACGCTTGGGTATCCACCCAGATCAAGCAGCAGCAGCACGGGAAGCTGCGGCGGTGAATCGGTAACTCGATTTGGGATTTTAGATTAGATAAAATCTAAAATCCGCGATGCCTACTGTGAAGGCATCGCCGTATGCTTCTCTAATTATTTGCCGAACTGCTCCAGATAAACTTACCCCGCTCACAATTGTTAATTTATTTATTAAATACTTGACAGGTTTTAGGTAATATATATAACTTTTTATTCAGTGTGTTGAAGTTCATCGACGCATGCCGCCCGAACCTTGAAAACCGCATAACTTCGTTGACATGCGTCGATGCCTTGTGTAGGAAAGCTTTCAGGCTACAAAATTGACGAATTTTTTCCGATTTTTTGTCCCAATCAAGAGATGCGTCGATTAGGGGGTCTAAAACCCGCTCCTAGTAAGGCTTCCAGAAGTGAACTCTTTCCATAACCACTTCCCCTAACGGGGATGGAAACAACTTGTCGGGAGCATTGTCGGGAGCCGCAGTTCCTCCACTTTCCATAACCACTTCCCCTAAAGGGGATGGAAACATTTCTGAGCAAGTTTTATTGTTTCCAGCTTTTCCATTAGAGTTCTTTCCATAACCACTTCCCCTAACGGGGATGGAAACCCATGATGAAACTCCGTATAAATAAACAGTCAGAAAAACCTTTCCATAACCACTTCCCCTAACGGGGATATCATCTGAAACTCAGTTAAAACAACTAATTCAACGCTAATTCATTATTTATATTATTCTCGCAATCAGTAGTTTAAGTATTTTAAAATACATTCTTTGTCTACTTACAAATTGAGCAAATTGCCCGATCATGGCGACACAGAAAAAATGTGATCAAAAACACTTTTTCTTGTAATCAGTCATAATTTATGTAATTTGTGCAATTAATCTCCTGTCAAAAATATCATGGCTTTAGTTTCAACGATAAATAAACTGACATCAGTTCAAGTTCCCACACTCAATGATTGCAGTCCACAAAGCCTGCTCAACTACTTTGAGAATGCTTGGGAACTTGAAGAAACACTCATGAAAAGTTTGGTTGGGGAAGAAACTTTTTATCTTAACCCTGATCCTTTAAGAAACCGTCTAATTTTTTATCTTGGTCACTCAGCTGTTTTTTTCATCAACAAGTTAATTGCGGTTGGTTTAATCAAAGCTCGAATTAATTCCCAATACGAAACCCTATTTGAAATCGGAGTTGATCCAGAAACACCGACAGAACTGGACGCAGCTATACAAGAGGTTAGGTGGCCTGATGTCGAAAAAGTTTGGCAATATCGGCACAAGGCACGAGAGGCAATCACAAAGGTGATTCAAAATACTTACCTGGATTTCCCGATTCATCAACAGCATCCCTTCTGGGCTTTGCTGATGGGAATAGAACATAGTCGCATTCATTTTGAAACCTCTTCGATGCTGGTGCGTCAATTGCCTGTTAATCGCCTTAAACGTCCCCAAGGCTGGAATTATGCACCTAGCAAGGGGAACATTCCCAAGAATGAAATGCGCCGGGTTCCAGGTGGTGTGGTGAAACTAGGAAAACCCAATGATGATCTTACCTATGGTTGGGATAGCGAATATGGCGATCGCACAGTTGAAGTGAAACCGTTTTTAGCTAGTCAATATCTAATCACTAATGGTGAATATCTGAAATTTGTTCAAGCTGGTGGTTACAAAAATTCCGACTACTGGAATAGTGAATCTGGGAATTGGAAGCAACTCTACAACGTTCAACATCCCAAATTCTGGATACCGTTCCAGGATGGATACCGTTATCGAGCCACATTCGACGAAATAGACTTACCCCTAGATTGGCCTGTGGAAGTCAACTACTACGAAGCGATCGCATTTTGTCGCTCTCAAGGCTCAGAAATCCGCTTGATGAGTGAAGCCGAATGGAATCAAGCCTTACTTACCTCTGAGGATAACCACTTATTAACTAACTATAATCTCAACTTACAATTTATTTCCCCCAGTCCTGTGGGAATGTTCAAACCAGCTAATAGTGCTTCTGTGCTTTATGATCTTAGAGGAAATGTCTGGGAATGGCTGGGGGACACTTTCAACGCCTTACCAGGATTTCAACCTCATCCGCTTTACGAAGATCAAGCAGCACCGTTTTTTGATGGCAAACATCAGATGATGCTTGGCGGTTCTTGGGCTACTAATGGTTCAATGGCATTACCAACCTATCGCAACTGGTTTCGTCCTTATTTTTATCAACACGCTGGTTTTAGAATTGCTCAAGATTTGTAAGCTGTATGAATGAACTGAATACATTGAATATTGAATATAGCGATCGCAAAATAAACTCAAGACATTTTAAAGGAGATTACTGAGAATGAAACATGAAATTATGTTCATTATTTTCTAAATAACCCAAGTTGCTAGTTATATTATGTCCGTTTGATTACTTACTAAACCTCAAGAACCCCAAAGAGCCAAAACTACGCTTTGTCTCCCCTCCTCGCTTGCGGGGAGGGGCATACACAAGTTGAATTACCCCCCTTGCAAAGGTGGGAAACCGGAAATCTAGTTCCCTCCCCAATGTAGTGGGAATGATAACTAATTATCCAGACTTGATATTACTTACCCCAGAGCTTGACGCTGGGGTATCGTGCATGGTTAATCAAATAATAAAATCCCCTCCTATGAGAAAAAAAGAGGGGAAGATGCTAAACGAAATAATTACGATCTGTGCTATCATCGACAACCTGTTAAAGGTTATTGGGCACGATGAAGACAGTTGTGGAAAGATGAGCAATGCAAAAATTATTGCAACTGCCCATCGGTTATGTTGCTATTAACAGCTTATTTGCTTTTTTGTCTGATAAAAACAGTCTTTAGATATAGAATTAATTCCTCCTATGAGTAGGTGCAAAAAGATACTAATCCAATTTACTAATTACTCACCTTAGAGCTTCGCGCTGGAGTATCGTGCATGGTTACGATGACTTTATAGACTTTCCCTTTCTCCAGTTATATTTTCCAAAAAATTCTGGAATTACAGTCTCAGAAACTCCAGTCTCTATCTTTGAATCATTATGCTTTTTTCAACCAGCTAAACATAGCGCGTAAATCTTTGCCAACTTCCTCAATTTTGTGTTCAGCTTCTTTGCGACGCAAGGCGGTAAATCCTGGTTTACCAGCTTGGTTTTCCAGAACAAATTCCCGTGCAAATTGTCCAGATTGAATTTCGCTGAGAATCTTTTGCATTTCAGCTTTGGTTTGTTCGGTAACAATTCGCGGGCCACGGGTATAATCGCCATATTCAGCAGTATTAGAAATGCTGTCGCGCATTTTGGCTAAACCACCTTCCACAACCAAGTCAACAATCAGCTTGACTTCATGCAGACATTCAAAATAAGCCAATTCTGGTTGATAACCAGCTTCTACCAAAGTTTCAAATCCGGCTTTGATTAAAGCACTCAAACCACCGCACAATACTGCTTGTTCGCCAAATAAATCAGTTTCGGTTTCTTCGCGGAAAGTAGTTTCGAGAACACCAGCGCGGCTACCACCAATACCTTTAGCGTATGCCATCGCGCGATCGCGTGCCTGACCACTGGCATCCTGATAAACTGCAAATAGCGCTGGTACACCTTCACCCTGTTCATAAGTCCGCCGTACTATATGCCCCGGCCCTTTGGGTGCTATCATCACCACATCTACGTTAGCCGGTGGGACAATTTGCCCAAAGTGAATATTGAAACCGTGGGCAAAGGCTAACACATTCCCTTCTTGTAGATTTGGTTCAATCTCGTTTTTGTAAATCGTTTTTTGGACTTCATCAGGTAACAAAATCATGATGAAGTCAGCAGCATTGGCAGCATCTGCAACATTTTTCACAGTTACCCCAGCTGCTTCAGCTTTTGCTACTGACTTACTACCCGGATATAATCCCACAATCACATTCAAACCACTATCTTTTAAATTGAGAGCGTGGGCATGACCTTGGGAACCATAGCCGATAATAGCAATAGTTTTTCCAGCCAAAAGGTCTAAATTGGCATCTTCGTCATAGTACATCCGGGCCATAGAAGCATCTCCTGTCAGCAAGCATCGTCAATTTGCAGAATTTTGATTGTACCTCAAATTGAGTAGCCACAGATGAACTATGAGCCATTAAATTTATCCCTTTGAACTCAGGAGATGGAGAGAGCAAGTGAGAATTACTAATGACAAATGACAAATGACTAATGACAAATGACTAATGACTAATGACTAACCCTGTTACATAAATCGCAACAATACAGGCTTTGAGTTTTAGTTCAGTAATACTGGTGTTAACTTCATCCATCTGAGGGCAGATTATGTACACTTCGGTTAAATTACCGCGCACATCTGCTTTATTTGTGAGTGCGTTATTAGGAGGGGTGATTTTTACTAGTTGCGCCTCTTCCCATCAGTCAGCAAATCAGGCTTTACCTCAAATTGCAGCCGATGGCAGGGCAAATAAAGCAATGACACCTGCTAATGAAAGCAGTATTTCCCAAAATACGGAAGCTGCACCAATAGCCCGTTCTCGTCCCCAACTGATCAAAAAGGCAGCAATGTCTTTGACTGTCAACTCTGTAGATCGGACTATTGATGCTGTTTCGCAAATTATCAATAAACAGCAAGGGGATTTGATCGGGTTGCAAGAACAACAACCCAAAAACGACAACCTGCGTTACACAGCAACAATACAATTGCGGATACCAGAGAACCGGCTGGAATCTACCTTAGAACAACTAGCTAAATTGGGCACTGTCGAGAGTCGCAATATCACTGCTGAAGATGTGGGCGATCGCCTGGTGGATTTCCAAGCTAGATTAACTAATTTGCAGAAAACTGAAGTCAATTTGCAAAAAATTATGGATCGGGCGGGTTCGATTAGAGATGTGCTTAGTGTTGCCCAAGAATTGAGTAATATCCGCCAAACAATAGAACAAATTAATGCTCAACTCAAAAGCTTACAAAATCAAGTTGCTTATTCCACTATTACGCTGAACCTAGAAGCAGCAGTTTCTAGCACCAGTCCACAACCTGCCTTTGGTTTACAAGTTCAGGAAACGTGGAATAACTCTACCCACTCTTTGAGTGCATTTTCCGTTGGCTTACTCAAGCTGGGTATTTGGTTAATTGTTTACAGTCCCTATTTGTTAATTTTTGCTGCTCTTGTCTATAGCTTTACACGTTGGCGGCGAACTCATTCACCACGTTTGACACAAACACCAGAACCAACTATTTCTGAGTGAACTTGTATAAATTCTACATCTACCTTTAATAAATTTACACATGCAAAGAGGGATTCAAATATTTCCAACTTTTATTGTCTGCGCCTCTATCTTGAAAAGTTGTGTTTATCCTGTAGTTTTGATTTCTGCAAGTCGCATACTCGTGATATAAGAGTCATGACTAGGCGCTCCATATTTCAGTAACATTATCTTAAAACCGAACGGTATTCAACACATTTAAGAGGTTGACTTACATCCAGAAAGCATCATCTCTTATGTAAAAAACATAAACGCTTAATGAGTCAAGGAAATCAATAAAGCCTCTGGAATACGTGGTGAGGTGATGAGGAGGATTTAAAGATATAGCGGTTCTCATTTACGTGAGATGCCCCTACACCTTGTGATGTAATGTTGTACGGCATCTGAATGGGAACCAGCTATAAGTAAAAGGCAGGTAATTCCATCTGAGAAAAATGAATAAACATATTTTTGGTAATACTTACATATCAGATTGACGAAGATATGACAAAATCATGACGAAAGTGTGACGAGATTGATCAGGCTGTGAATACAAAAAGTAACAACTTATTGACTTGTCGTATATAAAATTAATAACATTCTGAATGTTTCTATCTTAATATCGGTAAACACTGATACTGTAGGGAATACAGTTGTTATATCTGATGTGGCGAGAGTAACTTCATCTGACCTCCTGACAAAAAACTGTATTATTTAATACAGTTTTTTATCAGGAAGAAATAAACAATTAGTCAAATTTATTAGTTTATTCCTGTAAGTGAACATTCAGATTTCTCACAATATCAGGGTTTTTGATATTAGAAAAATGTGGTTTAAGACTTACAGAAAAACTTCGTTAATGTTGTTGATGCCGCCCTAACTATCGTAACGTGATGGGCTGTCGGTTTTGAGACAATCCTGCTCAAGTTTATTTGACATAAATACCTTCAGATTCTTCTTCAACAGCTTGACTGACAATTGAGGTTTTGGTTGTTTAAAAATACTTACCTTGACGGAGGTTTTACTTAGTGGGTAACAAGAGAAGTGGGCTAAAAACTATCTTATTTAAGGCTTGTAGTTCTTTGGGAAAAAATAGCTTAAATTGCCTCAACATATTTGGCTATTTGGTAACAAGCTTTATTGTCTTTTTCGTGAAGGCGGGATCTACCCCAGTCAAGAAAGGCTTTTTCCTCTTTAAGCATCAGCCATTCCCCACAAAGAAGAAAATGCCTCTTACTGTTGGGCAAAGTCAGCAAGTTAACAAGTTGGCACGATTGGGACAGCGTTTACGTGATCCGGAGTGGAGGCGCTATGGTTACTTACTACTGCTGGGCAAGGCAATGGCTATCATGATGCTGTTCATGGTATTTGCCTTCATCCCCAATTTGATGGAAACACCAGCTCTGGCAGCCGATCCAGTACTCAAAGGCAATGACATCGTTAACCCGATTAATACCCTCTGGACGCTGCTAGCGGCCTTCCTAGTATTTGCAATGCAGGTAGGTTTTACGATGCTGGAAGCAGGTTTCTGTCGCTCTCGTGAAACCGTCAATGTCTTGATGGAGTGCATCGTTGACACCTGTCTTTGCGGTTTATTGTTCTATGCCTGGGGCTTTGCCTTCATGTTCAGTCATGGTAACGGCTTGATTGGACTGAATTGGTTTTTCTTGCAAAATGCGCCCGCGACTTATGAAAGTTCAGGTGTGGCGTTCCTGGCATTTTGGCTGTTTCAGTTTGCTTTTGCAGACACCTGCTCGACGATTACCTCTGGGGCGATGATTGGGCGGACAGGGTTTATTGGCGATCTTCTCTACAGCTTTGGCGTTTCTGGATTCATCTACCCAATTATCGGACACTGGGCTTGGGGGCCAGACGGTTTTCTGGTAACGATGGGCAGCAAAGATGGTTTCCTGCCCTTCTTGGGAACTGGCTTCCATGACTTTGCAGGCTCTACAGTTGTTCACACCATTGGAGGATTCATTGCCCTAGCGGGTGCGATCGCACTTGGGCCGCGTTTGGGTCGTCGGTTCAAGCGCGACGGTGGCGGGCCAATGTTACCGCATGACCTTGTAATTGCTGCTTCCGGCGGTCTGATTCTGTGGTTCGGCTGGTATGGTTTCAACCCTGGCTCGACACTCTCGGCGATGGACTTTGTGGGGACTGGACGGGTTGCCGCCAATACTACCTTGGCAGCATGTGCAGGTGGTCTGTCGGCACTATTTTTTGGATATCCGAAAACGAAAAAGTGGGATTTGAGTTTCACCGTCAACGGTTTCTTGGCGGGTTTGGTTGCGATCACTTGCCCGTGCTATTGGGTTAATCCAACAGGTTCTATCATTATTGGGGCAGTAGCTGGCGTAGTTGTAATTCTAGGAATAGACCTCTTGGAATGGCTTCGTATTGACGACCCCATCGGTGCAGTTCCTGTACATGGTTTTTGCGGGATCTGGGGAACGTGGTCGCTCGGCTTGTTTGCCACTGGTGAATTCGGCGCAAGTGGTCCCATCTTACCTGATGTCTCTGCACCGTTAAGAGGTCTGCTTTATGGTGGGGGGATACAGGTGTTGAGCGCACAAGTTATCGGCAACCTAATTATTACTGTGTCTACATTCGCCGTGGCAATGGGGTTGATGTATTTGGTAAATTTGACCGGGACACTGCGTGTGTCGAAAGAAGGCGAATTGGAAGGTTTGGATTTACACGAGCATGGCATACCAGCCTACCCTGAATATGTCATTAGTACATCAGCGAACTCTGGCAGCTCTCCATTAGAAGAAGTGAATAAATAGAGAGTAAAGCCAAGCACACCCTAAACAGAGAAAAGTGCCAAAAATCTATCAGTCTTTATCCCCATCAGTCGGTGGGGCTTTTTTATGGACAAAAAGTCGGGTAATCGCCATTTTCCGATGATCTCCCTGCATAATTGGGGGAATTAGCACCTGATTAGCGATCGCCAAACTTGACGATGCCCAATCTTTGCACAGTAACTTCCGGTTCGCCCATTTTCTAGGTGGTTAGAAAAAAGACAGAACGGAAGAATAAGGGTTATAGCGTTTGTCCCAGATTGCGATCGCTAGGGCGTGTCTTCTATTCAGCCGGAGATCGTTGAAGCTTTCCATCACGCAACTTCAAGTCGTGTGAGGTTCAAACTTTAATCATTCTTCAAATGTAAAAAGTAATACAAAATATATGATGACAAATTTGATAATAATTTGTTAAGAATAGTTACAATACTCAAAATACAGGATAATATTTCTTATGGTAAATCCACTTGACAATAATCCACCTCATCAAGTAGTAATTGTTGGCGGTGGTTTTGGTGGACTTTATGCGGCCAAAACACTCGCCAAGGCGGCAGTAAACGTTACTCTGATTGATAAACGCAACTTTCATTTATTTCAACCCCTCCTATACCAAGTCGCCACAGGTGCGCTATCTCCTGCGGATATTTCTTCACCGTTGCGTTCTGTACTCAACAAGAGCAAGAATACGAAAGTATTGCTGGGAGAGGTGAATAATATTGATCCAGAAACACAAAAAGTGATTGTGGGCGACGAAACAATAGCTTACGATACGTTAATTGTTGCCACAGGAGCCAAGCATTCCTACTTTGGCAAAGACAACTGGGAAGAATTCGCTCCAGGCTTGAAAACAGTAGAAGATGCCATAGAAATGCGTCGCCGGATCTTTACGGCCTTTGAAGCCGCAGAAAAAGAAACAGATCCAGAAAAACGCCGTGCTTGGTTAACTTTTGTAATTATCGGTGGTGGCCCCACTGGTGTAGAATTAGCGGGCGCGATCGCAGAATTGGCAAATCAAACTCTCAAAGAAGATTTCCGCAACATCGACACATCAGAAGCGAAGATTTTGCTATTAGAAGGTTTGGATCGCATTCTACCACCCTTTGCACCAGAGTTATCACAAGAAGCAGAAGCATCTCTAACGCAGTTGGGGGTACTTGTTCAGACAAAAACATTGGTAACGAATATTGAAAATGATCTTGTTACCCTCAAACAAGGTGATGAAGTTAAAGAAATTGCCTCAAAAACGGTATTATGGGCAGCAGGTGTGAAAGCTTCAGCAATGGGAAAAGTGCTAGCAGAACGCACAGGTACTGAGTGCGATCGCGCAGGACGGATTATCGTTGAATCTAACTTAAGTATTAAGGGATATCCCAATATTTTTGTAATTGGCGACTTAGCAAATTTTTCTCATCAAAATGGCAAACCGCTACCTGGTGTTGCACCTGTAGCGAAGCAACAAGGTGAATATGTAGCAGAACTAGTCCAGCATCGGCTTAGAGGTGACAGCTTGCCACCCTTTTCTTATGTTGATCACGGTAGTTTAGCGATGATTGGGCACAATTCTGCTGTGGTAGATTTGGGTTTTATCAAGCTGAAAGGTTTCTTTGCATGGCTGTTTTGGCTGTTGATTCACATCTACTTCTTAATTGAATTTGACAATAAATTAGTAGTGATGATTAAGTGGGCATGGAACTATTTCACCCGTAATCGTGGAGCAAGATTGATTACAGGGCAAGAATCACTCACGCAGTTCGGAATTGGCGATCGCAGCAGTTACACATCAACCGATAATAAACTACCGGTAAATGTGTAGTTGGGCATTGGGCAATTCAATTTTGGATTTTGGATTAAATTTCAATCTAAAATCTAAAATCTAAAATCTAAAATTCTTACTCCCCGCCCTCATAAATTAGCAGTAAGCTGTTTGAGGGCGTTTTTCATAATCTAGATATGGCAACTATTAACGACAACTACCTGAAACTGAAAGCGGGTTATCTGTTTCCAGAAATTGCTCGGCGGGTGAATGCCTTTGGAGAAGCGAATCCTGATGCTAAGGTCATCCGGCTGGGCATTGGCGATGTTACTGAACCTCTGCCGGAGGCTTGCCGCACAGCTATGATTAAAGCTGTGGAAGAAATGGGCGATCGCAATACCTTCAAAGGCTACGGCCCAGAGCAAGGCTACGCCTGGTTACGAGAGAAAATTGCTACTCAAGATTTCCAAGCACGGGGAGCCGCGATCGATGCTTCAGAAATCTTTATCTCCGACGGTTCCAAATGCGACACAGGTAACATTTTGGAAATCTTTGGACATGACAACATCATTGCCGTTACTGACCCAGTTTATCCCGTGTATGTAGACACGAACGTTATGGTGGGAAATACTGGGGATGCCAACGATAAAGGCGAGTTTGAGGGTTTAGTTTATCTACCAATTACGGCTGATAACAACTTCACCGCCGAGATTCCCTCAAAGAAAGTCGATTTAATTTATCTCTGCTTTCCCAATAACCCCACTGGCGCAACTGCTACTAAAGAATATCTCAAAGCATGGGTGGAGTATGCCAAAGCTAATAACTCGATTATTTTCTTTGATGCAGCCTACGAAGCTTACATTACCGATCCGTCGATTCCTCACTCAATTTATGAAATTGAAGGTGCTAGGGAAGTTGCGATCGAGTTTCGGTCTTTCTCCAAGAATGCAGGTTTTACAGGAACCCGTTGCGCGTTAACTGTGGTACCGAAAACACTCACAGCAAAAGCTGCCGATGGTTCCGATGTAGAACTGTGGAAACTCTGGAATCGTCGCCAGTCTACCAAATTTAATGGCGTTTCTTACATCGTCCAACGAGGAGCCGAAGCGGTTTACTCTGAAGAAGGACAGGTACAAATCAAAGGATTGGTTAATTTCTATTTAGAAAACGCCAAAATTATCCGCGAGAAACTCACAACCGCCGGATTATTAGTTTATGGTGGCGTGAATGCACCTTATGTCTGGGTGAAAACGCCTAATGGTTTATCGAGTTGGGAATTCTTTGATAAGTTGCTGCAAACTGTTAACGTTGTGGGGACACCTGGTTCTGGCTTTGGTGCTGCGGGTGAAGGTTACTTCCGCATCTCAGCGTTTAATAGTCGGGAAAATGTGGAAGAGGCGATGAAGCGGATTACCGAGAAGTTTAAAATGTAAGGCGCTGGGTTTGAGTCGCTTTTGTTAAACTCAATCTATTAGTCTAAAGGTTACGGTGGGCTATATTATCCACCGCAACCTGATAGATAATTATTTAAACTCAGCTTACTTATATTCTGGTTATGACTGCTGCTATCCCCGTTTTCAAACCTGTTAGCCAAATGCAGTTAGCACCTGGTAGTACCGTGACCATTCCAGATGTTAGCTGGGAAGAATTTGAATCGATTTTACAAGAATTGGGAGAAAAAAGAACTACACGAATTGCCTACAGCCAGGGTGCTTTAGAAATTATGGCTCCTTTACCAGAACATGAAATACCGAAAGATTTAATTTCTGATATTGTCAAAATATTGCTGAAGGCTAAAGATATCAGATACCAACCTTTTGGTTCCACCACCTTTAAACGGCAAGGTGTCGCAGGAGTTGAACCTGATGCTTGCTTTTATATTCAGAATTATCAACAAATGATTGGTCATCGTCGCTTGCAAGCTGATGATCCGCCGCCAGATTTAGCGATTGAGACTGATGTCACATCAAAAACTACTCTTGATGCTTATGAAGCTATTGGAGTCCCAGAACTGTGGCTTTACGATAGCGGGAGCCTTTCTATTTATTTGCTGAGAGATGGGAAATACATAAAATCTAATACTAGTCCTAATTTTGCAGATATAGCTATTACTCAGATTATCCCTGCTGCTGTGGAACGTAGTTGGCAAGTAGGAAGTTTTCAAGCTTTGGAAGAATTGGAAGCAATAATTTAGTAAATAAAAATAGGTAGTAAAAGGTGCGATCGCATTTCGGGAAATAGTTAGGGAGATACCAACTTCAAGAGATAGTTTGTATATTTGTGTTAGCAATCACACTGAAAACCTATTTTTTTACTTAGACTCGGTATAATTTGTTTATATTTAGATAACAAAAAAAATTATGGACAGGATCACAGTTGGCTTGTTAAATGCTTTTAAACAAGAACAGTCTTTTCCTGAAGACTTAGGACAATCAGAGCTTTTTGAGCATTTTGTTAATTATTGCATAGTTTCTAAAGAATACAATGAATCATTTACACTTGAAGATATTCACGTTGGAGGTGGAGCTGATAAAGCCTTAGATGGGATTGCAATTATTGTTAACGGTAATTTAATTAACTCAAAAGAAGAACTTGAAGATTTAGAAAAACGAAATAAATATTTAGACGTTGAATTTATTTTAATTCAATCTAAGACGAGTAGTAGTTTTGATGCAGGTGATATTGCCAAGTTTTTATTAGGTTCCAAAGAATTTTTTATTGAAAATTCTGGATTACCTGAAAATGAGCAAGTAAGCTATAAATCTGAGATCATGGAACTCATATATAATAAAAGCAATCTTTTTAAAACTAGAAATCCAATATGTAAATTGTACTATGTCACAACTGGTAAATGGCTTGACGATCAGCATCTTAAAGGAACTATAGAATCTTTAAAGAGAAATCTTGAAGATATACAAATATTTGAAAACGTATTATTTAATCCTATTGATGCTGAGAATCTTCAAAATTTATATCGATTAGCAAATAATAAAATTTCAAGAGAAATTAGGTTTGAGAAACGTACTGCGCTCCCTGAAATAGAAGATGTAAGAGAGGCATATATTGGAATTTTACCAGCGCGTGAATATTTAAAATTGATCATTGACGAATCTGCTAATATAATCAAAGGATTATTCTATGACAATGTTCGGGATTTTGATGTTGATAACGAAGTTAATCAGGAAATAGAGGCAACAATAAAATCTGATAATCATAAATCATTTGTATTATATAACAATGGTATAACTATTGTTGCAGAAGATATTAATGTTGTTGGCGATAAGATGACTATTACAGATTATCAGATAGTTAATGGATGTCAAACTAGTCACGTTCTATACTACAATCAAAAATCAATTGATGATTCCCTTTATATACCAATCAAAATAATTGCTTTAGCTCGTGATAGTAAATTAAAAAATAATATAATTAAAGCTAATAATAGGCAAACACCAGTAAAGATTGAAGAGCTTGAAGCATTAACTGATTTTCAAAAAAAACTTGAGGAATATTATAAGTCTATACCAGAAGAGAAACAGTTATTCTACGAAAGAAGACCGAGACAATTTAATGGAATTCAAGGCATTGAGAAAATCAGAATAGTAGATATACCATCTCAAATGAGATGCTTTGCTTCTATGTTTCTTGACCAAGCTCATAATGCAGGTAGATATCGTGCAAACTTGCAAGAAGAAACTAGAAAAAAGATATTTTTATCTGCTCATGATCCAATAGGATATTACGTCAGTGCATATGCAAAATTTCGTTTAGAAGCATTTTTTAGGAAAAGGCAGATAGAAGGAAAATATAAACCTTTTAAATATCATATGCTTAATATTTTTAGAATTCAAGTTTCAGGCAAGGATATGCCTCCTATAAACTCAAATAAGTTTATTAAATATTGTGAAGACATGGAAAAAACTTTATCTGACGAAAATAAATGTAAAGAAGCTTTCTTGAGAACTACAGAAATTATTGATAAGGCAGTGAATAAAAATTATGATCGTGCATCTGCAAAAACTATAACTCTTTCGAGAACAATCAAAGATTTTTTGGGTTAAAGTTAACTGACAATTAATACTTTATGTACTTTGAAATTAATAGTGCGATTTTTCTGGTAAGATGCAGTGCGATCGCCTTCACATCGTGGTTGTAAACTTAGCGTTTTGGATATGTTTGGCAGAATTAGTTTCTGGCTCTGAATACATAGCAAATAACTCAGTAAAAACCTCTTCCCCATTAATCTCTCCACTACTAACAAATCGTTCTACCTCAACCGAACCATCCTCAAAAAATTCTACTTCCCATCGTTCCCCAGCCACTGCCACATTTACCATAATCGTTTCATCCCGCTGATGAGCTAAAGTATAATTAATTTTCTCTTGTTCCAATTGATTTAGAAAAGTAACTAGTTTGCCAAATCCATGATTCTTCATTTGTCAAACCTCTTATCGCTTAATAACTTGCGAACAACTTTAAAACCCGGTTGATTTACTTCTGCTCCCGCTTCAATCTCTTCCCATAACATTTCACAAAACTCATCCCAACTGGGCGATTTTTCTGGGAGTGGAGCCTGTTTTATACTACCCTTCTTGTACTTCAGGATTTCAGACACCTTTTGCCCAGCAAATTTATGTACGATTTGCTGCTCTCCTTTTGATTGACTAGCTACTTTCCTTTATACAATAGCGATCGCGCATACATGACTACTCTAACTATGCGATGCCTACGGCGGTAAACTAAGCACTTTCCTAATTATCCATGAATTCCATCAAAAAATTATTCCTGAGAATTATTTCCTCCTTCTTCGCCATCATCAGGTAAATCAATTTTCGGCTCAACTTTTGGTTGTCCATAATTAGCTAAAGTTACCCCTTCTTCTAAATATACAGCAGAGTATTTACTCAACCCAATACGCTGTGCAGAGTAAATTCCTGAATGACCTGAAAATAAGTAGCTCACTACACAGCCAATAGCAATAAATAGCCCCGATTCCAGACCAAATAATTCAATCCCCATTAATGTGGATGCCAAAGGTGTATTTGCTGCACCTGCAAACACACCCACAAATCCCATTCCTGCTAACAGTGGTGCAGGTAATGCTAAAAGCAACGACAAAGCATTACCTAAAGTTGCACCAATAAAAAACAAAGGGGTTACTTCCCCACCCTTAAAACCTGCTCCTAGAGTTAAAGCTGTCATACCCAATTTGGCTGCAAAATCCCAAGGAGGTAGCTGAGTGTGGAAGGAATCAACGATGGTTGGGATACCAAGCCCAATGTACTTGGTTGTTCCACTCAATCCAACAATTGCTGCTATTATTGCACCGCCTATTAAAGGACGCATTGGAGGATAAGATATCTTTGCTTTAAAGAAGTGACTAATTTTGTGAGTTAATTGAGCAAAAAGTCGGGCAATTATTCCAAAGATTGCACCTGCAATAATCGCCGAAATCAGTCCCCAAATTGTCATTGTCGGTATAGACGGAGCATGTTGGTATGCTGTATGATGCAAACCCAATATCAAGGTTACTTGATTTCCAACGATCGCAGCAATCAAAGAAGGAAAAAGGGCATCATAATTAATTTTACCAATTGCTAAAACTTCTAGACCAAATACTGTTCCAGCTAAGGGAGTACCGAAAACTGAAGCGAATCCTCCACTGATACCTGCGGTTAACAAAATTCGTCGGTTGGCTCCTTGAAAATGTAATATTTTAGTTAGCTGGTCTGAAAAAGTTGCACCCATTTGCAATGCTGTACCTTCACGACCGGCTGAACCTCCAAATAAATGTGTAAGGTCTGTTCCTAGCAAAACAAGAGGAGCCATACGGAAGGGAATAATATTTTTTGGATTATGAATTTCTTCAAGTAAAAGGTTATTTCCGGCTTCTACAGTCCGACCGAACTGATGATAAATCCAACCACTCAAGAAACCACCAAGCGGCAGCAAGGCGATGATCCACCGATGCGATTCTCGCCAATTAGTTGCCCATTCCAATGATGCTAAAAGAGCCGCAGAAGCTGTTCCAGCAAGAATGCCAACCACAAAGGAAATAGGCAACCACTTAATCAGGTGGGGTAATGCAATAAATGGTTCAAATTGACGAAAGTGTTTCATACCATGACTCTTTGAGGTGCGATTTGTAGACTTAAACTTTCTACAGGGGAGTCAGGTAATGCATTTAGCCAAGCCCTACCCTCCCGCAGTCAGCGAGGAAAGTAGGAGCCATCAGTCTTCCAGTTATGAATTTAACCCGTACTGGAAAGGCGGTTTTGGCGAGCTCCATCGCCATAAATACTATTTAATTAATTCAACAATAGCATTTTTGCATTTGTATTGCTTTTAACATTGACGCAAACTTAAAAAATTGGGCGCACTCTACCTACAGCAGTCGGTGTGCGTACTACCACGGCGAGAAGACTTGCAGCAGCATTTGGCAAAATTGAAACTATTGATCAAGCTAGTGAAGAGGCAATTGATAAAACCTTAGAAAATCTTAAAATCAAACTTATATTCTATACGTAGCTACCAACTTTTTAATTATTTACTACTACAGATAGAGGTGTTTTTCTGCAATAGCTGTAAATCAATATTATTTAATAGAAAAATATTCAAAAAACATAAATTATATTCATGTAAGTTCATCTAAATTCGCTGACATTTCTCTAACTTCAGTAGGAAAACCGTACTTATCTGATAGGTTTTCTGTACCATATATCTAAGTTTAGCTGGATACAATCAAAATATAGCTGAACTAATGCTGTTTTCTAAAAAATTTATACAGCATTAGCAGGAGAGCGAAAAGATGACAAATCAATTTAAAACAGCTGCTTTACTAGCTGCGCTAAGTGGTCTTTTAATCGCAATTAGTTACTGGGTAATTGGCGGTTATAGTGGCTTGATCATAGGAATAGCTTTAGCAGCAGTAACAAACCTGTTTTCCTGGTATCAATCAGATAAGATTGCGCTGGCTGTATACCGCGCCCAGTCTGTGAGTGAAAGGGAAGCACCAGGACTTTATCGGATGGTGCAGAGATTGAGCGATCGCGCTAACATTCCCATGCCCAAAGTTTACATTGTTCCTAGCCAAGGTGCTAACGCCTTCGCTACAGGGCGCGATCCAGAACACGCTGCTGTGGCTGTCACCGAAGGCATTTTGAATATATTGCCAGAGGACGAACTCGAAGGCGTTATCGCCCACGAACTTACCCACATTATTAATCGTGACACCCTCACACAAGCTGTTGCTGCTACTGTTGCTGGTGCGATCTCATTCCTAGCGCAAATGGTGAGTTACAGCTTATGGTTTGGCGGTGGTTCACGAGATGACAACAAAGGTGCAAATCCTTTGGGTGTTTTGTTAACAGTAATGCTTGCGCCAGTGGCTGCGACGATTATTCAGTTAGCAATTTCGCGCACACGAGAATTCTCGGCCGATGCCGGTTCTGCGAGATTAACTGGTAATCCCCGCGCTTTAGCCAGAGCGCTACAACGATTAGAAACTTCAGCAAAGCAGATGCCTTTAAATGCCAATCCAGCATTTGAGCCATTATTAATTATCAATTCCATCTCTGGGCAGTTTCTGGGTAACTTGTTTTCCAGTCACCCTGCTACAGAAGTGCGAGTTGCAGCATTGCTTAAATTAGAGCAACAATTGCCAACAAAAGCTTATTAATTTGTCATTTGTCATTTTTCATTAGTCATTTGTCCTTTGTAAAATTAACAATGACTAATGATTATCACTACAGGGTGCAGTTTTCATCCGAGAGTAAGCTTTGCAAATAAGGATGTTTTAACTATGACTGCTAACAATATCAAATCCTTTGAACCGACACTAATTGAATCTACCGAATCGATAGTAATTGTAGAAATTAGTTCTGCAACCAACGAATTAGTAGAAACCGAAATGGTTGGCGAAAGTGATGAGGTGAAGCGCGAAACCAAAGCCCTGATTGAGGCGCTAAAAAGACGCGCTCAAGCTGAGTCAGCAGGTACTCTCACCCGTGAAACCTATTTGAAAGCTGTGCGACAAGCACGGGAATTAATTGAAGGAAGGAAACTGGTGGAACACGATCGCTTAGAAGATGCTTGGGCGATAATTCAGGACGAGGCTGAGAGAAACTGGCACTTAATGATGAAAGATGTCGTAGACTTCAGCTTTCGCCTGCAAAAGGCGGCGATCGCTGCTTGGGAAACCTTCAATAACCCTTACTCTCGTTAACATAGGGTGATGCGATCTAGAGACTAATATCCGGTAAAAAGGGTGGTTTCTAACCGCACGTCAGTCGCCTGAACTCTTGGAACCCCCGCACGGCGATCGCAGAACTTTTCGGTCTACTGACAGTATATTGCTACACTCTTCAAGCAACATTGACGCACTGGGTAAACTAGCGATCGCTACTTGAAAACAGGGGCTTGCGCTCTATGATTTTCGGTGACGGATAAGATAAAGGAGTAACATAGCTCCTCGCACAAGTAGCAATGACTTCAACCCTGCCGAAATTTCCTCGTCTTAATACCCCAACCCTGCATCAGTTGCCTAATGGTTTGACAATCATCGCCGAGCAGATGCCAGTTGAAGCTGTAAACCTGAACCTATGGCTTAAAGTTGGTTCAGCAGTAGAATCTGATGCCATTAACGGCATGGCTCACTTTTTAGAGCATATGATTTTTAAAGGAACAGAGCGACTGGCTAGCGGCGAATTTGAACGTCGAATTGAAGAGCGCGGTGCTGTTACCAATGCCGCTACTAGCCAAGATTATACACATTACTATATAACTACTGCGCCTAAAGATTTTGCAGAGCTTGCTCCACTACAAATAGATGTAGTATCTAATGCTAGTATTCCTGATGATGCTTTTGAACGTGAGCGATTAGTAGTTTTAGAAGAAATTAGGCGTTCAGAGGATAATCCCCAGCGCCGGACATTTCGACGGGCGATGGAGACAGCGTTTGATGAGTTACCTTATCGCCGTGCGGTATTAGGGCCAGAATCGGTGATTGCCGAACTTAAATCCCAGCAGATGCGGGATTTTCATGCTAATTGGTATCAACCTCAGTCAATTACTGCTGTAGCTGTGGGCAATTTGCCTGTGGAAGAATTAATTGCAACCGTTGCTGAAGGATTTACAAAAGCCAGTACAGACGCGATTAATCGCGTCTCTACACACTCCCCACTCCCCACTCCCCACTCCCCACTCCCCACTGAGTCACCATTTACAGAAATTGTCCGTCGAGAATTTATAGATGAAAGTCTCCAGCAAGCAAGGTTAGTGATGGTTTGGCGAGTTCCAGGAATGACGCAGTTAGATCGCACTTATGGACTGGATGTTTTAGCAGGAATTTTGGGACACGGACGGACATCAAGACTGGTGAGGGATTTACGAGAAGAACGGGGATTGGTTTCTTCAATTTCTGTGAGCAACATGAGCAATCAGCTGCAAGGGATATTTTATATTTCAGCTAAATGTGCAGTGGAAAATTTAACACAAGTAGAGGATGCGATCGCTCAACACATTGGTCAAGTCCAAACCGAGTTGGTAACAGAATCAGAAATTGCTCGCGTGGGGCGGCGAGTAGCGAACAGATTTATTTTTGGTAATGAAACACCAAGCGATCGCGCTAACTTGTATGGTTACTATCAGTCTTTGGTGGGAGATTTGGAACCTGCCTTTAACTACCCGGCGATTATTCAGAGCCAAGATGCAACTGACTTGATGCAAGCTGCCAAAGAATATCTTTACCCAAATGCTTATGGTGTAGTCGTCGTCAAGCCGTAAATTAAAAATGGGGCATTGGGCATTGGGCATTGGGCATTAATCAATAATTCTTCTTCCCCTGCCTCCCCTGCCTCCCCTGCTCCCCCTGCTCCCTCATCCCCACTCCCCACTCCCTACTCCCAAAATTAATCATGTGGACTCAAATCGATGCTCAAATTACCCAGGTGACAGGCGAAAAATTTCAAAGTCAGCAACGGCGATCGGTTGGTGGCGGGTGCATCAACCAAGGTTATGCTGTTTCCAATGCTCAAATAACCTACTTCGTCAAGATTAACCAAGCATCCCAAGTTGCGATGTTTGAGGCTGAGGCAATAAGTTTAAAGGAAATGCTAGCAACAGCTAGTATTCGTGTCCCAAAAACTATTTGTTGGGGTGTCGCTGAAAATTCTAGCTACATCGTGCTGGAATGGTTAGAACTTGGTAGCGGTAACAGCAATTCGTGGGAAGAGATGGGGCGCAAGTTGGCGGCGATGCATAAAGCTAGCAGCAGCGAAGGTTTTGGTTGGAAAATTAACAATACTATTGGTTCCACGCCCCAAATCAATACTTGGACAGCAGACTGGGCAGAATTTTATATTAAACATCGCTTGGGTTATCAATTTCAGTTGGCAAGGCGACGGGGAGGAAATTTCCCTTCTTCAGAAAAATTACTCGTAGCTATCCCTGAACTATTGGCGCACCAGGTGCAACCTTCCTTAGTACATGGCGACTTATGGGGCGGAAATGCTGGGTGTACTAACTCAGGAGAACCCGTGATTTTTGATCCAGCAACTTATTTTGGCGATCGCGAAGTTGATATTGCCATGACAGAATTGTTTGGTGGGTTCCCCGCAGCGTTTTATAAAACTTATAACGAAGTCTTTCCTTTAGATCCAGGCTATGAGCAAAGAAAAACGCTCTATAACCTGTATCACATTTTGAATCACTTCAATTTATTTGGCGGCGGCTATGCTTCCCAGGCAAACCGGATGATTGACCAGATTTTGCGCTAAGTACAGCATTTCATTAATTTATAGCGAATTCTTTGCGTACCTTTGCGCTTCCCTCTGCGTTCCTCTGCGTTTAAATTTCAACCCTCAATTCGCCACCAGTTGATTCACCATCACCGCCAATGCCAGCATACCCAAAATCGTCATTAATCCCGCAGGCATAAACTTACGTGTTTTAGCAAGTCTAAATACAAAAAAAACTACTAAAACACTAGTAACTAACACCGATAAAATCGAACCCCAGGTTTGCCCTTGTAGTTGAAAATAAGCGGCAATTATTAGTAACAAACCGCTAATAGTACCACTTAAGAGTGAAACCCTACTTCTAGCCTGAATGTAGCCAATAATGCCACCAAAAATCGCTAATATGCCGTAAGCAAAAGCAGCAACTATACCTAAATTCATTGTTAAAACCTATGTAGATTTTGACTTTACTGCCAGGTCAGCAGACAATTTACCATAGCTATTTAGCTATACCACACAGTTAATTGATGGATAATTAAGCGATGCCAATGGCAAGTACTTCCTCATATACAAAGGTTCAATATCTCCAGCGCCAAGCAGCCTCACTTCTACTGTACCAGTCTGTTCTGCAAGGCGAAGTGGCGATGGCATTTCTGGAACTGTTGCAAGCTATACGTTACACTGAGTCTGATGCACGGGGTTGTCTCCAAGCCTACGGCAGTTACTTCCACGCTTTGGCTGCTAGAAATCAAAACTGGGAAGACTATTTAATTACTCAAATTCTCTTCTCGGAGAATCCTTTTACAAAGCTGGCCCAAGTACGAGAATTTGAAGATTTGCCCCCAGCTTTAGTAGTAGCAGTTCAGCATGATTTACAAATATTGCAAAGTCTCTATGAATGTAGCAGCGCTTCTTTGAGCGAGTGGGTACAAGGTGTAGCTCATATGCCGATTTCACCAGTAGTGTGGTATAAAGAGCAAGAATTCGTAGGAGTGGAGACAAAGTTCGCGACATATCTACAAGAGTTAGATAATTGGGGTGATGCTGTAAAAGAGTTCGCAGCTTATTATCGGCAATATGGCTCTGGTTTATTTGCAGAATATCGCGCTTTACGCTGGCAAGCTGGCCAGTTTATCGGTATCCGGTATTCTGACCCAATTAAGCTGAGTGCGCTTGTAGGTTACGAGTCTCAAAGAGATGCTTTGCTAAAAAATACAGAGTTTTTATTATCAGGAGAGATGGCACTGCATGTATTACTTTACGGTAGTCGCGGTTCTGGCAAATCTTCTTTAGTGAAATCTTTGTTGAATGAATATAGCAATCACAGCCTTCGCTTGTTGGAAGTTGCAAAATCTGATTTAAAAGAGTTACCAAAAATTGTGGAACATTTACGGGGGGTGTCACAAAAATTTATCATCTTTGTCGATGACCTTTCTTTTGAAGAAGATGATGATGCCTTTAAAGCCCTCAAGGTAGTTTTAGAAGGTAATTTAACCGCGCGGCCTCAAAATGTAGTTGTTTACGCTACTTCCAATCGCCGTCACCTGATTCGGGAGTTTTTCGTAGATAGACCTGCACCCAAGGATAACGAAGAAATCCATGCCTGGGATACGATGCAGGAGAAGCTTTCGTTTAGCGATCGCTTTGGTTTAACCTTGACCTTTGAACCAGCCAATCAGAAAACTTATTTAAAGATTGTACAGCATCTAGCGGCACAAGCTGAAATTAATATTACCCAAGAAGATTTGGAATTTCAAGCATTACAATGGGCAACTCGCCACAATGGTCGTTCTGGACGCACAGCACGGCAGTTTGTTGATTTTTTAAAAGCAGATTTAACACTTCTTCATGCAAATAACAATACATCTAACACCTAGCACTAAAATTAATTCATTGATGATTCCACTTCTTTGTTATTTGCAGAACAATATTATGCACTAGTAACTCAAACTAGAGATTTCAGAACTCCTATGACAGCAAATTTGGGAAAAACGTCTTTTTTCACAAAACAGAACAACAGATTGCAGCCATCTTTTAGTAAGTATTGTTCTCTGTGTGTTCTAATTGCGAATTACGTTAGCGCAGCGTTAGCGAGTCCGCGTACTCTTACAGAGAAGCAAACTACGCTTTTAGCGTCTGTCTTCGACACGCTGCGCGAACGTAGAGAGCGTCATTACGAATTACGAATTACGAATTAGTATGAGAGCTACTTATTCTGATAATTTAACTACGCTAAAAACCAGCAATATGCAATCAGTAATGATCAGCAATCGATTAATCTTAGGCATAGTTGCCTTTAGTGTGAGTTTTGGTCTTAGCCTTGTACCAAACTGGGATTTTAATAAAGCCTTTCTCACAGGTGTAATTACTGCCGTTACTATCTATGCAACAGCATTATTCGTAGATAAGCGACGCCGAAATTATGAAATGTTTGTTTTAGGTTCTCTCCGCAAGCGAATTAAAGATATGGAGGGATTGAAGGCCCGTGTTGTCAGAGAAATCAATCAAATTGAAGAACATCATAATTTATTATATACTGAGTCGCAACAAGTGCAAAATCAAGTAACAGAAAGCCGTAACCAAAGAGATAGTCTACATCGAGAATTAAGAACATTTGCCGGACAAAAAAAGCAGTTAGAAATCGAAATTAGTAGCCTAAAAACTGAAATTAATGAGTTGCAGAAAAATCAAGCAGAATTGAACAATGCTTTTTCTGTTCTCACAGCAGAGAAGCGCCGTCTAGAGTCCAATTGTAATGTATCTCGTGCTGAAATCACCCAGTTACAAAGTCAAATTTCCGAACTCCAAAAGGAGAAAGAAGAAGTTGAAAGTAATTTAACCCTTTTAGGCAGACTCAAACCCCAATTAGAAGAAAGACTATACGAGCTGCGAATTGCAATTCAAGATCTAGAAGTTGAGACAACCCAAAAAAATCAACTACTTATAGCGAAAAAAACCGAAATAGAAAATATCCAAGCTATCCTGAATTCTTCAGAAACCCAACTAGCAGAACAAAAAGCCGAGTTGCAACAGATGCAAGGGCAAGTTTCATTATTGCAAGAAGAACGAGACTCATTGCAAAATCAAGTATGGGAATTACTCCAACAAATAGAAACATTTAATCCACAACCTTTATCTGATAATTCGCAAGAAGATGATATTGAATTGTTTCCTTTCTCTGAAATGATTGAATCTTCAGCAATCATAGACACTTCGGAAGTTGATACATCGGATAATATACCCGAAGAATGGACTATTTTTCTAGAAAATTTACCAGGATATGAGTTACAAGTATTAAAAGCTATAGTCGAAGACAATAATCCCAAGGCTGCTATTAAAAAACTTGCCGAAGCAAACATCACCATGCCGAATCTATTAATCGATTCTATAAATGAACGGGCAAATGATATTATTGGTGAATTAATAATTAATTCCGATTCGGAAAGTCCAGAAGTTTATCAGGAGCATATGACGCATGTGAAAAAAATAATCGCAATCTATGAAGACCTTATGGCTAGACATGCTGCGTCAAATTAAATTATTATTGCCGTCATCAGATTAGTAGTAACGTGAATATGTACCGGGAGCATCTCAGTGAAAGCAAATATACCAGATGAGAAACAAGATTCTTGCTCCCTCTCCGAACCCACGGAGAGGGTTGGGGTAAGGTTTTACAAGGCTTTTTACACTCATTGAGATGCTCCCATATGTACCTTACCTACGCGAGCATCTCAATGAGTGGAAATATACCAGGCGATTAGAAATCGCGGCTACACAAACGAACGCGAACAGCATCTGGCAGGGAAGTCCGCTGGCACCGACTCTAAGAATTTGAAACCCACGGAGGTGGGTTTTGTCTGTATAGCTGCGAATTCTATTCGCCAAGGCTAGGGGTATTTTTACTGTGTGCTTATGCGTTTAAAATAAAGTGAAGTGTAATACATGGCAAAGCTCAAAATCTCGAAAAAAATCTCCACTGCTTTAATCAATTCCCTTGGTGCAGGGGTAGTACCAAGAGTGGGAGTTGAATATATAGCAGTAGGTCGAGAAAAAGAACTCAAAAGCCTATTACAAAATCTCGATGACATTGCAGAAGGTGTAGCAGCATTTCGCTTCATAATTGGTAACTACGGTTCCGGGAAAAGTTTTTTACTGCAACTAATTCGCAACCGAGCTATGGAGCAAGGTTTTGTAGTAGCTGATGCTGATTTATCTCCTGAACGCCGATTGGCTGGAAGCAACAATGAAGGTGTCGCTACCTATCGAGAATTAATGAGTCACCTAGCGACAAAAACTCGTCCTGATGGTGGTGCTTTAGTCTCTATTTTAGAAGGATGGATTAATAAAATTCAACAAGAAGTGGTTAAAGAAACTGAAATGCGTCCGAATGACGATGGTTTTGATGACCAAGTTGAATCGAAAATTAGGGAAGTAGTTCAGTATATTGAAGACTTAGTTCACGGTTTTGATTTTGGTAGTGTGATTATCGCTTATTGGCGTGGCTACCGATTGGATGATGATAATTTAAAAAATGCCGCGATGCGCTGGTTGCGTGGAGAATTTACTACTAAAGTTGAGGCGAAAGCAGCTTTAGGAGTGCGGGTCATTATTGATGATGATAGTTGGTATGACTATATAAAACTATTTGCGAAATTTGTAGCTGAAATTGGCTATAAAGGACTGTTAATTTTAGT
This sequence comes from Nostoc sp. S13, assembly GCF_029379315.1. GTDB lineage: Bacteria > Cyanobacteriota > Cyanobacteriia > Cyanobacteriales > Nostocaceae > Nostoc. Next base: position 23,563 of record NZ_JAQYWQ010000038.1, on the reverse strand, counting down.
TGATGAAGCCGTACATTTATATCAAATATCTACTACAGTCACGCGGGAAAAGAATTATAATCGACTCCTGGCAATGTTTAACGACACCATGCAGTGCAAAGCAGAACATCTTGGTATTGTCGTTGGTGGAACAACTAAGTTTTTAGAAGACCCCAAACGGGGACTTTTTGCAGACCAAGCTTGGCAAAGACGCACAAAAGAAAGTCGTTTTGTTGCACAAGCTAATGTTCAGGAATACTTAGGGCCAGTGATTCGGCTAAATCCGTTGAGTGAAGCGGAAATATTGACGCTTTTGCAACGTTTAGCTGAGATTCATGCACTCAATTTTGGGTATGAACAGACTTTGACAAATCGTGAGTTGAAGGAGTTTGTCCAAGAAATTATTAATCGCTTGGGTGCAGAAGCATTACTTACACCAGGGGAAATTGTGCGAGATTTTATGAGTGTGCTGAATATTCTTTACCAAAATTCAGAAATTGCGTTTACTGAATTAATTCATGGCTCTAAATTTAAAGCTACTGGTATTGCTAAGGATGCAGATGTGGATGAGGATGGCGCAGCGGAATTTAGTTTGTAATTAATAATGAAGACACTTAGCCAGAAGAACAAGTAGATTGAAAAACCTTCTTTAGAATATTATTTAAATTTTCAGTTTTCTATGACACTTTACAAAGTTGTTAACCTCTTCCACATTTCACTTGAGAGGGTTAACACGATTAAATGGCAACTCGATGGTACTTTGCTGATAATGGCGACTCATATCGTCATCTGTGTGATGTAATTTAAAATACCAATTAGTAAACTTTGATATAAGTCGAAATCTCTGATCAAATTCATCTGTTTTCAGGATTGATTAAAATAGCTTTTGGTTGATTAGCATTAAATAGAGAAGCAGACAACAGAATAATCGGTTTGTTTGTTTGGTTTTCTGCATAATGAACTATTCCGACAGATTCAACTAAAGAATCTCCAACTGTAAGCTGTATAGTTTTCCCTTTTTGAAGAATCAATTCTGTGCCGTTAGCTTTCGTTACTTTAGCTTCTCCTTTCACAACAGTAAAAGTTAAAGTTCCCGCCTCTACTCGTCCAATCTGCATTCCAGGATGAGTATGAGTAGGTAGTTTTTTTCTTGGTGCGATGGTATAGCGTACAAGCTCAAGAATCTGCTTTTTATCTGGAGTAGGATAACCACTCGCTAAAACTTCACGGGTAAGAGATTGAGTGTAAGTATTGGGTGAGGAAATTTCTTGGCTTTTAACAACTACACTGCCAAAAGCTAGGATAGCTAAGGGGAGAATTAGAGACAGTTTTCTCATATTAAAAGTTGTTTGTTTGGGCAATACCTTTAATTAAATCATTTTGTGTTTAGTTTGTCTAATTACTTAATTTACCCGTGCTATTCAAATAATTTTTTGAGTCAGCAACAAGTATTAGGGAGGTATTTTTAGGTATAACAATACTTATCTGAGCGATGGCAAAAGCATAAGTAGCTTAACTAACTTTAGTAGACAAGCGATCGCACCAACAAAATTATTCACCTGGACTATCTGGAAACAATCTATTTAAGTCCAATAACGCATCTTCAAATCCAGGAATCGCCACTGATTGGTTAGATAGAGAAATCTGCTTGCTGAGATAGTTAAACTTATTTTGAGCATTTTGATATGGCTGGCTATGACGCTCAAGTTGACGAGCTGGCAAATTCACAATCCAGTAATCAGAAATTCCGGCTTCGGCATACAATGACAGTTTAGTTGTTTGGTCGTAATCTAGGGTTTTATCCGAAATTTCAATAACCAACAAAATATCTTCAGGATAGGGATGATGAGCGAGATAGTCTTCATCTCTTCCTCGTGCAATCACGACATCCGGCTCAGGCTCACTTTGATCAGGAAGGGTGATGAGATCTTGTCCACGGATGACTGTTTAATCACCTAAAAGCCGATCCAATTGACGGCACAGGATAGAACTACAAACAGTATGAGGTGTTCGCTTTGCTGTCATTTGAATCAGTTCACCTCGAATTAATTCAATATGATTGGCTTCTGTCAGAAATCCGAGTTCAATCAATCGATGGTATTCAGCGATCGTAAATCGCTTAGGTGTCACAGCATTCATGAGACATCCTTCCAATGGCACTGATTCTACTTTTACTTGTACAGTAACAGAAATTAAACTGACTGCGTTGTTTACCGCCGCAGGCATCGCAATAACTTACAGCAATTTTTAGGTAAATACACTACCCGGTAGGGGTACAGCAATGCTTATTGGTGTCAATTTCAGAAGATAAAGCCCAAATTTGCTCTTTGTAAGCGTCAATCTCTCGGTGACGCTTACGCATGTATTTGACTAATCCAAAGAGTTTAGAGTGTTCAATAAGATAGCTAACAAAATCATCTGAGTCTTTAACAAGGTTTTTTGAAAAATTCACAATAATACAAGGTTTTCTAAAGTGTGCGTAAATTATATTTACACCACTATCAGTAGTATGTAAACGTATATGAATGTATCAAAAGGTATCTAGCTAGTCAGCAATATTTTTTCATAAAAAATAACCGTAATTATATGGAATTATATTTTTTTAATAAAAATAGCTAACTCTGTGTCTATTCATGATAAATGCTGTTGACGAACTTAAAAAATTAACCTATTGTATCAACAATATTGTTCTTTGATAGCATTCCTTTTATAAAAAGACAAGCGTAATAATAACTAATTTTAGAGCGATCGCCTTATTAAAAGAGGATAGTAAACTCTCATGAAAGTGAAGATTGGTGGTTAATTTCCATCTGATAGCGATCGCCTCCGTGGTCGATTAGGTGTGAGAATGTTGCTGTTGTCAGAGTTTTTGGGAACTATAGGATTGTCAGACTAGAAACTTATCAGTCAGTGTGCCAATAAAATAGAGGTGACTTAGCTGCGATCGCATCGGCAATAGTGAATAAGTAACAAGGAGTAAGATTAATTTAAATACATGAATTACAAGCCAGATATAAAAACGCTTTATGTACCAGAGGATAATTTAATTTTAGTAGTAGATGATACTACTACAAATTTAGAATTTGTCTTTGAGATATTAACTAATGTCGGCTTTGAAGTTACTACACAAAATGATGGAGAACGGGCACTTACGCAGGTTCAATCTAGACTTCCTGATTTGATTTTGCTAGATGTAATGATGCCAGGAATAGATGGGTTTGAAACCTGTAAAAGGCTGAAGCAAAATTCAGCTACTTGTGATATTCCCGTAATTTTTATGACGGCAAATTCTGATACGGATAGCAAGGTAAAGGGTCTAAGTATAGGTGCAGTTGATTACATCACCAAACCTTTTCATGAAGAAGAATTATTAGCTAGAATTAAAACCCATCTTCAATTACGAAATCTCACAAAAACTTTAGAAAAACGAGTTGCAGAAAGGACAGCAGCGTTGTCAAGGGCATTAAAAGACCTACAAGAATCTCAACTTCAGCTTGTACAGACAGAAAAAATGTCTGCCCTTGGTCAATTAGTAGCAGGAGTTGCTCATGAAATTAATAATCCAGTTGGTTTCATTTATGGAAATCTTGGACATGCTTCAATATATTTCAAAGAGATGATTAAACTCATTGATCTCTATCAGCAGCATTATCCTAATCCTGTTCCAGAAATTCAAGAGAAAATTGTAGCGATAGATTTGAAGTATGTGCTTTCCGATCTACCTAATTTAATTTCCTCAATGCAAGATGGTGTTCAGCGCATTCGTAATATTAGTACCAGTCTAAGAACTTTTTCTCGATCAGATAGCGATCGCAAAGTTTATTGCAACATTCATGATGGCATTGACAGCACAATCATGATCCTTAAACACCGCTTAAAAGCATCTCAGTCTCGACCCGAAATTCAAGTAATTAGAGATTATGATAATTTGCCAGAATTAGAATGTTTTATCGGACAACTAAATCAGGTATTTATGAATTTGTTAGCTAATGCTATTGATGCTTTAGAGGAGTCTAATGTAGGACGCACCTATACTGAAATTGAAGCAAATCCCAATCAACTTTTGATTCAAACTACTCTTACTGAAGATCAAAATCATATCTTGATTCGGATTAAAGATAATGGCGTGGGAATGTCGGCTGATGTCCAGCAAAAAATCTTTGACTATTTATTCACCACCAAGGCTGTGGGTCAAGGCACAGGATTAGGATTATCAATTGCCTATCAAATTGTTGTCGAAAAACATGGAGGAACTCTGGAGGTAAATTCAGCACTAGGACAAGGTTCAGACTTTATCATTAAGCTTCCCATTTAATAATCATAGTAAGTTGCGTTCATAAACATAATAGATAAAAAAATGTATGTTCAAGGCAGTAGTAGGTCACAGTAACGATCCAGATTCTCTATCAGCAGTTGAAGAAGTTCTTCAGCAATGTACCAGTTCTCTTGCAGGAGATATACCAAAAGCTGGGATTCTATTTGCTGCAATTGATTTTGAACACTCTCTTATTTTGCAGCAAATTCATCAGGCTTTTCCGAAGATTGAGTTGATTGGTGGAACAACAGATGGAGAAATTTCTTCAATCTTAGAGTTTCAGCAGGACTCAATCACCTTGATGTTGTTTTGCTCAGACGAAGTTGAAATTCATGCAGGAGTTGGACGCAAAGTTTCAAGCGATCCAATAACTGCAACTAAACAAGCTGTGGAGCAAGCCAAAGTAAAAAGTACCGCAGCTCCAAGGCTATGTTTAACTCATCCAGAGAGCCTCACAACTAGTGGTGTGTCTATATTGAATGGCTTAAAGCTAGCTCTTGGGCAACATGTGCCGATATTCGGTGGTTTGGCAGCCGATCAGTCAAGATATGAAAATACATATCAATTTTTTAAAACAGAAGTATTAAGTGATTCTGTACCAATTTTGCTTTTTTCCGGCACAATATTGTTTTCCCACGCTGTTGCAAGTGGTTGGCATCCCATCGGTCAAATAAGCAAAGTGACTAAGGTAGATAAGAACATAGTCTATGAAATAGATGGTAAGCCAGCTTTAGATTTTTATCATCATTATCTAGGTTTGCTTCCTCCTTCAATGGAATATCCACTAGCAGTGTTTGCTCAGAAGGGAGACAATTTTTATATAAGAGCACCTATTGCTTACAATCAAGAATCTGGTAGCATAACCTTTTTTGGAGATATTCCCCATCAAGCAATTATTCAAATTTCAGAAGCAAGTTATGAAGATATTCTGGCAGCTTCCAAAGCTTCATTCATGAATGCGTTAGATAATTATCCAGGTGCAGAACCAAGTGCTGTTTTGTTTTTTTCATGTGTAGCTCGTCGGCAAATACTTGGTATGAGGGCGCAAGAAGAGTACCAGAATACAAAACTTTGTCTAACTAACTATTTTCCTGCTTGTGGATTTTATTCTTATGGAGAGATTGCTCCTATAGATCGAATTAGCCAGACCCAATTTCACAATGAAACTTTTGTAACTTTAATTTTGGGGAGTCGGTAAAAGCTGATGGAAATCGCGGATTATCAACAAGAAATTAAGGAACTAAAAAAAGCTAATAGAATTATCCAAAAGAAATTGGAACGTTCTGAATCAGACCGGGTAAAGCTGGAAGATATCAATAAAAAAAAAGAATATTTGCTTAAGAAAGTAATTGATGAATTAAAGGAATATCAAAACAAGTTAGAAGAAAGAAGCAATGAGCTAGAAACGATGCTTTTTAATCTTCAGATAATGCAGAATAAGATGTCTAGTTTGGGAAGTCTTGTCGCAGATGTAGCTCATGAAATTAACAACCCAGTTGGGTTTATAGCAGGTAATCTGACTCCGGCTCAAGAGTATATTGAGAATTTGTTACATCTCATCGACCTTTATCAGCAAACCTATCCTAAAGCATCTGAGGAAATTCAAGAAACAATCAAAGCGATTGAACTGGAATATGTGCGCGAGGATCTACCTAAACTCATTTCCTCAATGAAAGAAGGCACAGATCGCATTTCCAACATTAGCAACAGCTTGCGAATTTTCTCTAGGGCAGATACAGAACAAAAAGTTCTGTTTAATGTTCATGAAGGTATTAACAGCACTCTCCTCATTCTCAAGCATCGTTTGAAAGCTAATAAGATTCGTCCTGCTATTGAATTAGTTCAATATTACGGAGAATTTTCTCTAGTAAAATGCTTCCCAGGACAATTGAATCAAGTATTTATGAATCTATTGGCAAATGCCATTGATGCTTTAGAGGAGTCTAACTCTAAACTGAGTTTTGATCAAATTAAGGCGAATCCCAATCAAATTACAATTCATACTGCCCTAATTGAAGATACCAGTCACGCATTGATTCGGATTCAAGATAATGGTGTGGGAATATCGGCTGATGTTCAGCAAAAAATGTTTGACCATTTATTCACAACTAAACCTGTGGGAAAAGGAACAGGATTAGGATTATCAATTGCCTATCAAATAATTGTCGAAAAACATAAAGGGACTCTAGAAGTAAATTCTGTATTAGGAAAAGGTTCCGAGTTTATAATTAGCATTCCAATTTATTAAAGTAGCAAATATATCAATTATTCAAATTAATATTAAGAAAAATAAATGTTCAATGTGGTAGCAAGTCATAGCATAGTGACTGAATAATTCGTAATTAATCACGGTTTCAAAGCAACAAAATTTATTTATAGAAAACAGAAAACTTTTATCATGATTGTGATCAAGCAGATTTATGCGTAGAGTGATAATACGATACGCTTCGGTTAGTGATATTTTGTCCAGGAAGATCCCCCCAACCTATGCCAGTCGTTCATTCACCCTTGGCATCTCCCCTTCTCCCAAAGGGAGAGGCTAGCGCCAAAGGAGAAGACCGTACTGGCTCCCCTTTTTAAGGCTTGCTCTAATTCCCTCCTTTTTAAGGACGGTTAGGGAGGATCAAGCCTTAACCCAAGCCTATTGGGTAATAATGGGGACGTAAGCTAGAAGAGATTTTGCAAAATCAGGAACTATCGCAACGACAAGGTTGAGAATTTGTGATGACCAATACCATTGATTAAGAAACAAAAGCCAGCATCAAATTTTCTGAAGAAATATATTAAGCAGTTACTTTAGAGACATTTTGGGGAACTCTAAAACTGTAGTTCCAAGATTGTGTCCTCAAAATTTATGACCAATGCACTTAACCGCTCAGTAACTACCCTTAAGCTTTCTTTAGAACGGGATATATTTTTACGTACATTAATTAGAGAATTATCTGGCACCTTGCAGGACGTAGTTGGCTTAGAAGAAGCTTCTGGATTTATTAGTGTAGTTGGTGAAAGGATGGGTACGCAGCTCAACCAAGATTACAAATCTGCCCTGGAAGTCTCAAACCTTTCTCGTAAACAGGTAGCTGATGTGTTGGTTGATTTAAAAAGACGAATCCAGGGCGATTTTTATGTAATTGAGCAAAATAATGAAAAAATAGTCTTTGGCAACCGCGCCTGCCCATTTGGCGACAAAGTACTTAATCGCCCTGCCATGTGCATGATGACTTCAAACGTTTTTGGGACGATCGCAGCTAGTAACCTGGGGTATGCCAAAGTAGAATTACAACAGACCATAGAACAGGGTAATCCTGGATGTAGAGTTATTGTCTACTTAAAAATTACAGAAGATGCAGAAGATGCAGAAGGTAGAGAATACTTTAGGGGAGTAGAATCTGCCTAAACCCTTCAGCACTAAACCAACCCCAGGATACAAGCTTGAGTGCAGATATGTAAATTAGGTCAAACCCTGAAATTGGAAGCCCCATGACTCCTGAACAATTTCTTGAATTTGCCAGAGTTTTACCAGAACCTTTACTCTTGGTGAGTGGAGAGGGTCATTTGTTGGCTACTAATAAACCAGTAACAGATATGTTGGGGTTACGCCGCCAGGAACTGCGGGGAAAAATGCTCTTTGAATTTGTAACTGAGTCTGCTAACGATATTGTCAAGTACCTGCAAGCTTGTTCAAGTAGCAGGGCAATGATTATTGGCTCCTTAACTTTACGAAAGAATGATGGACAAACATTAGTATGTCGTAGTCAAGGAGCCGTTATTCAACCTTGGTCTCCTAAATCTTCAGCTTTAATTCTCTTACGCTTGGAAAATAGAACTTTAGCCAGCAGTAATTTCATTCTCCTGAACGAAAAAATCGATGAGTTAGCAAAAGAAGTTCAGAGACGTAAACAGGCGGAGTCAGCACTCAAGAAAGCGAATCAAGAGCTAGAAATTCGGGTTGAGGAACGTACAAATGCTTTACAAGAAACACTAAAGGAACTACAACTTATGCAAACTCAGCTAATCCAAGCTGAGAAAATGTCTAGTTTAGGTCAGATGGTTGCTGGTATTGCCCATGAAATTAATAACCCCGTGAGTTTTATTTATGGGAACCTTCACCACGCCCATCAATACACTCAGGATTTGCTGAATTTGGTACAAATTTATCAACAATTTTATTCAAATCCTCCTCCAGAAATCCAAGAGCAAATAGAAGAAATAGACTTGGATTTTCTGATTCCAGATATAACTAAACTCTTCCATTCAATGAAAGTGGGAACAGAACGCATTCAGGAAATTGTTAAATCACTACGTAACTTTTCCAGACTTGATGAAGCAGAAGTTAAGCAAGTTAATGTCCATGAAGGAATTGATAGTACTTTAATGATTTTGGAGCATCGCCTGCAAGCTAGGCATGAGTACCCAGAAATCAAAGTCATCAAAAAATATAGTCAACTACCGAATGTAACTTGCTACCCTGGACAACTCAACCAAGTGTTTATGAATATTCTTGCTAATGCGATCGATGCACTGGAGGACTCGGCGAACAATGACAATCAAAAATTGACAAAGAATAATCCCCAAATTCAAATTAAAACTGAGCTAATCGATGAAAAATGGATAATGATTAGTATTGCTGATAATGGTTTGGGGATAAATGAACAAGTTCGCTCAAAGCTATTTGATCCGTTTTTCACTACTAAAACTGTGGGCAAAGGTACTGGACTAGGGCTATATATAAGCTATCAGATTATAGTTGAAAAACATAAAGGACAACTTAACTGTTTTTCTGTTCCAAGAAAAGGTGCAGAGTTTGTAATTAAGATACCTGTTAACTCTGTCTCATAAAATTTAATTACTAAGCTGTTACACATTTAACTTGCATAATTAGGGCGGGCAAGATGCCCACCCCACAAGAGTTATATAAATTTTAGATATGTAAACTAGATGTGGTTTAGCTTAATTGAGTGCTTTTGCCAAAAATAAAGATAACGATTATCTATAATTATATAATAAACGCCTGTTTGCTTATTAGCAAACAGGCGTGTCTTTGAGTACAAAGTTTGGTTGAGATTCGGGTTATTAAATCTTCGCAGTAGAATCAACTGAAGGTTGAGACTGACTAACCGAATCTAACTTTGGCAAAAGCAGGAGATTTTGTGCTTTTACACTATTGTTGATTGTTGCTTGCAAAATTGGTGTATGGGAGATGGAATTGTTAGCCAATGTAAACAGTGGATTTGACAAAATCCCTGCGATGGAAGTGGCAATTAATGTTACCACCAATCCGACTTGCAAAGGTCTCAGCCCAGGCAAATCCCAACGCACTTGTGGATAATTCTTCACCGCGTCGGACATTTCATGGGGTTCTTTAACTACCATCATCTTAACTACGCGAATGTAGTAGTAGATGGAGACGACGCTGGTAACTAAGCCCAGCAAGACTAACCAATAAAGTCCTGCTTGCCAACCAGCCCAGAATAAGTAAATCTTGCCGAAAAACCCCGCGAATGGTGGAATACCACCCAAGGAAAGTAGGGAGATACTCAACCCCAGTGTTAGGAGTGGGTCTTTTTGATATAAGCCAGAGTATTCGGAAATCTGGTCGGTTCCCGTCCGCAGTGAGAAAAGAATGATGCAGGTAAAACCGCACAGGTTCATGAATAGGTAAACCAGTAGGTAAAATATCATACTGGCATACCCTGCTTGTGTACTAGCAATCAAGCCAATCATCACAAAGCCAGCTTGGGCAATGGATGAATAAGCTAGCATCCGTTTCATGCTGGTTTGCGCTAGGGCGACTACGTTACCCAAGATCATGCTGAGAACGGCCAGAGCAGTGAAGACAAACCTCCACTCGTCAGCAACAAGGGGGAAGGCTGTTGTCAGCAAGCGGATAGCTAGGGCAAACCCAGCCGCTTTGGAACCGACTGATAAAAAGGCGATTACTGGGGTGGGAGCGCCTTCGTAAACGTCTGGTGTCCACTGGTGGAAGGGTGCAGCGGAGATTTTGAAGCCAATACCGGCGATCGCAAAAACCAGGGCAATCACTAAACCTAAAGATTGACCGACTTTAGCTGTGGCAATGCCATTAGCGATCGCACTTAGTTCAGTTTGTCCTCCAGATAATCCATACAGCAGTGATACACCGTACAAAAATATTGCCGTGCTGGAAGCTCCAATTAACAAGTATTTCAGCGCCGCTTCATTGGAGCGGGGGTCACGCTTGGTATAACCTGTCAATAAATAAGAGGAGATACTCAGGGTTTCTAGGGAGATGAAAATCATCACCAACTCACTAGCCCCGGATAAAAACATCCCTCCTAAAGTAGCACTCAGCAAAATGGCGATGAATTCGGCTAAAGCGGTGCCGCTCTGCTCAACATAGCGAATTGACATCAGTATAGTGACAACCGCAGACAAGGCAATAATCCCGCGAAAGATGATACTTAGGTCATCACCGTTAAAGCTGCCGGTAAAACCGATGGGATTAGGAGCATCCCATTGAAAATATAGGGCGACAATCGAAGCAAATAAACCTGCGATCGCTAGATATCCAATCCAGCGTGCGGATGTACGCCCCAAAATCAAATCAACAATCAAAACCCCCAAGAGGGTGAGAATAACAATCCCCTCTGGTAAAATCGTTCCAGCGTTTAGCTGGGATGCAATATTAGCAAAATCCATGAGATGTATAGGTTTTGGCGATTAGACATTAAGGCTAACTCTGTTCACTCTAGCAAGTTTTCTAATTAAGATACTAGCTCTTTTAACAAGAGCTTAAGAGCTTGGATATAGATGGCGATTGCATTAACTTCACTAGCTTACCAGCAGCTTTCTCAGTATCTAGGGATTCACTTAACAGCTTTCCTACCTCGTTTTTTAAGCGTGACCCTTAGCGAATATCATGATGATACCGCAGCTAGTGCGATCGCTAAGAAGCCAGGGCGAATTGAATTTGCGGCTACACAAACTCTCGTCCGCCTCCGCGGACTAAGGAAAAATTGAGAGTTTGAAACCCACGCAGGTGGGTAAAGCCTCGTGTAGACGAGCCAGCGCTGTGCGTATTTTCCCCCCGTTGTTCGCGTAGCGTCTCCCTTTGGGAGAGGCCACTGGCGTGCGGTTTCTAACCGCCCTTTTAACTTTTATGTAACGCGCCCGAATCCTTGACCCCGCAAAACTTTTGACCAAACAACTAATTCGCCCTGCTCACCACCTGCGGCCAGGAACTTGCCTTGGGGATGCCAAGCTAGGGTAGAAAAACCTCCTGAAACACCTGTGATAATTTGGGATACTTCCTTGGCTTGGTTCCACAAACATAACCAGCCGTCAGCAGCAGCAGAAGCGAGAAGGAAGCTTTTGGGTGCAAAGGCGATCGCATTGATCACATCCACATGATTAGTTAAGACTCGTGCTTCCCAACCTAAGGAATCATCCTCTAGCTTTTCCCAGACCACAATACCTTCAACGCTAGAAGATGCCAGTATTGGCGCACCCACTTTCGTGGTAGCTTCTGACCATGCCAATTGGCGAATTTTACCAGGGAAGCCACGCATCACCCAAGGGTCGGGGTTGTTCCATTCTAAAACGGTGACACTACGATCCATATTGCCAGAAGCCAGGAATTTGCCATCGGGCGACCAAGCCATAGCTAAACTGACAGTAGTCATATCTAAGATGTATGGGTCTTCATCCCAGTTTTGACTATGCCAAATCTTGACTCCTTTATAACCACTAATGGCTAAGTACTGTCCGTCAATGCGCCAATCTATACCCAATACTGATGAGTTGTCGAAATTCAGCGTCACGACAATTTCATGAGTATCTGCATCCCAGACTTGGACGTAACGCCCTAAACTAAAAGCCAGTTGGTTACTAGTGTAATTCCAAGCTAGCTTGTCAACCCATGCGGGGGCATTTTCCAACGTGGCGATTAATTCAGTATTCTGCCAAATTTTCACCTGTCCATCTTGTCCGCCAACGGCTAAAAATTTCCCATCTGGCGAAAAGGCCAGACAGTCTACTGATTTACCGTTACCAGTTTGCAAAGTTGTGAGTTCGCCATCATTCCACAAAACTACTTCCCCGGCGGCGGAAGTTGCTGCTAAAGTTTTACCTTGTGGCGACCAAGCGATCGCAGTTACATAATCTGAAAGTGTCCCCGAATAGTGTTGTTCAAATTCCTTAGATTTGCTGCTTGTGGAGTTCATATCTTTGAATGGGGAATGGGGAATGGGGAATGAGGAATGGGGAATAGAGAATGGGAATTGGTAAATACTCCCCACTCCCTAAATTAAGCTAGACAGGCGAGAAAATCTTGCTTGAGTTGGGCTGCATTAAGGTTACGACCGATGAAGACTAGTTCGTTTTTGGGAGTTTCACTTGGTTTCCAGGGGCGATCGGGTTTGCCATCAAATATCATATGCACTCCTTGAAACACAAATCGATTATTTTCTCCAGCAATATTTAAAATGCCTTTCATCCGAAAGATATCTGGGCCTTGGGTACGCAGTAATTCGGAAATCCAAGCGTTTAATTTTTCTCCATCGACTGCACCTGCTTCTACTAAAGCCACAGAAAAAACAGTTTCATCGTGTACATGAGCATCTTCGCCTAAGAAATTTGGATCAATTTCTAATGCACGGTCTAAATCAAAGGCTTTTACACCTAATAAAGCATCCATTCCTAGTTCAGAATTTTCGGTACGGTAGATTTTGGCGATCGCATTCATCGCCCGAATCCGTTTTTCTAATTCATCCAACTCTTCTGGCGCTACCAAATCTGTTTTATTAAGTAAAATTACATCCGCAAAGGCAATCTGTTCTTGGGCTTCGTCTGCATCCCAGTGCTGCGAGATATGCTTGGCATCTACGACTGTCACCACAGCATCTAGAGAAAGTTGGCTTTGCAAATCTTCATCAACAAAAAATGTCTGAATTACTGGTGCAGGATCGGCTAATCCAGTCGTTTCAATTACTAAATGGTCAAATTTATCGCGCCGTTTCATCAAATTGCCAATAATCCGAATTAAATCGCCGCGCACTGTACAACAGATACAGCCATTGTTCATTTCAAATATTTCTTCATCTGCATCGATAATCAATTGATTATCAATACCCACTTCCCCAAATTCATTGACAATTACAGCAACTTTTTTGCCGTGTTCGTAGGTGAGGATGTGATTTAGTAGAGTCGTTTTACCTGCTCCCAAATAGCCTGTAAGAACAGTAACGGGAACTGAATTGTTGATTACGTCAGCCACCATACTCTAAATTCCTCTTGTCATATAGATAATCATTATCACATATCATAAATCTTTTTATATTTTTGTGCGAACTTGCTGTTATTTTGGATCTCAGCAAAATCATCACATAATTTAATCACCAAACATTTTATTGTTATGCATCTGTAATAAGTAATAAATATTTACAAGTTGGCGTAGCCTGATAGGAATATTGCGTATAAGCTGACCCAGCCTGCGGTCAATACGGTTGGGTTAAGGCTAGCACTATTTGTCAAAGTCATTTTTTTAACGAACCGCAGAGGAGCAGAGAGCGGAGAGAGAAAAAAAGTGCGAGTAACCGCATTTCCTTCTCTCTTGTCTCTCTGTGTCCTCTGCGCCTCTCGGTTTAAAGGAATTTATTGACCAATATTTTTACCTACTTTAAAAGGGCTAGTTCTATCATCTTAATTTCGCACCAAGGTGGAAAATGATTCTTTGCGTCTTGGGGTGAGAATTTAATTTTCTGAAAATAACAAAAAATTTTCAACTGCTTCTAAAACAACTGCTGGGTATTCTTCATGCAGTCCCAGAGAACCAGGAACGACAACGCTTCTCACTCCTGGTAAAGCTACTAACGCGTTCATTTCTTCTCGTGATTTTGGGGGGCTAGATTCCCCAATTACTACCATGAGCGGTACGGTTAAAGATTGCACGAGTTCCAGAAAATCAGATTGTTTGTGTACAGCATCAAGATTACCAGTTACAAAGGCAGCAGATGCAAATCGCGCTCCTGGTTGTTGAGTAATGTGCCATTTCTTCTCAATGAAACTGGGTGTAATTTTAGCCGCGTCAGTAAAGACATGACGGCGGTACATAAAACTTAAGAAAGATTGGGTAGTGTTGAGTTTGTAAAGAGCTTGACCAAGTATAGGCGATCGCACCAATTCTCTCACAATGCCAGCTATTTGCTGACTTGCCCCCATTGTCGGCAAAGGGCCACGCCAAGTAGGAGCTAACAACACAATTCGTGATAAAACAGCAGGTTGTTTCCCAGCTAATTGTAAAACGTAACTAGCAGCATGGCCAGCCGCCACCACAGTAATTGGAGTATTAAAAATAGCTTTGACAAAATCTTCCAGAAATTGCTGATATATTTGGGGTCGATAATTCAAACTAGGGCGAGAAGATTGTCCAAATCCAGGCCAGTCTAAGGCTACAACTTGAAAATGGGGAGCTAGTAACTTGGCAAGTTCGCCCATTTCTAAACGCGTCGAAACAGTGCTGAAAGCTGGTAGTAGCAATAGCGGTGAACCTTTACCAAGGGTTTCATAAACAACGCGCAATTGCTGATTTTCCCAATTCCAGAGATATTCTTGAACTACTCCACCAAAGCCAATAGCAGCCGAGGTAGATAATAAATTTGTTGGCATGAGACTAAATTTATTATTAAGAGTGAGGAGTTAGGAGTTAAGAGTTAGGACTTAGGAATTCAAAACTCTTAACTCTTGATATTTATTTGCAGTTATCTATTTAGCTAGGCAAATCTAACTTACATTCCAATGCTTTTTTTTGCATGGTTTTAAAAATGTTATAAAATCCATTAGCACGGGAAGGTGTCAGACTAACATTTAAACCTGTTGCTTGAATAAAATCTGGAGTAAGTTGGACAATTTCAGTTGGCGTTAGTCCATCCAATCCTTCAACCAAAAGCCCCACTAATCCTTTAGTTAACTGGGAATCGGAATCGCCCTGAAACACAACCTTACCATCATCCAAGGCTGCGGTGATATAAACTTGAGACACGCAACCAGGAACTTTATTTTCGGGTAATTTTTCAGATTCTGGGAACTCATTGAGCTTCTGAGCATACCAGATTAGCTGTTCGTAGCGTCGCTTCGGTTCGGAAGCGCGTTGAAAGCGCTGGACAATTTTAGCGAGCGCAGGTGGCAAAGAATCTAGAGTTGAGGACATAACAGAAGCTGCAAATGATCGGTATCACCTTGAGTGTAGATTATCTTTCGAGCGATTGCGCCGACCGTTCACCTTCGCATATGGAGCTAGCTATAACAACCATATCTTGACTATATCTTATCAAATCTAGATAATTACTGTGTAGGCGCAGCCCGCCGTAGGCATCGCATTCACATCGGTCAGGTTTTTTAATCCGCCTAATCATAAAAACTTAATTTTTTTATAAGCAGGCTTTAACAGCAACTCTATAGAAGTTACTGTTGTATCAGTATAGACTTATTGCTATTACGTAAGTATGGAGAATGAGTGAAATTTATGTGTCGTTTGATTTGACTATGCGATACTACGGTGGTTACTGAGCCTGTCGTACCACTTCCCTACGGGACGCTACGCGAACTCGAAGCAAGCTACGCGCAGTGTCTCGTAGAGAAGTGCAGGTTGCGCCTACGCACTTAAAAAATTAGCTGCAAGTAAATTTTCACTAAGCAGCTAGATAATAATCAACAATTAAAAATTAAAAATCAAAAAAAAATTCTGATTTTTAATTTTTAATTTCTCTCCTTTAGGGATTAATTCGTAGTTTGTGTAGCTAACATCTGCTTCAGCTTTTCTAATTCCGAAGCCCAGCGAGGATCAGGACGAATAGCGTCTGAATCGGTAGTCGTAGGGCTGCTTTCACGAGAACCACCGCCACCACTGCTACCACGACGAGGCTTCTTAGAGCTTTTCTCACGACGGCTACCTTCTCTGTTAGGGCTAGGAATAGGGGTACTACTAGCAAGAGTAACTGGTTTAGGAGCTTGCTCCTCACCCTCATCACCCTTTGTACGAGGTAATGCCTTCTCTAGCTTAATGGGAGTGTCTTTGAACATCTGACCATTATATTTTTCAATGATTTCGTCAGCTTGTTCGTCATTGTTGACTGTAAGAAAACCAAAACCACGGCATTTGCCAGTTTTGCGGTCTTTAATTAATTTAGTAGTTACAGCATCACCTTCTGCTGCAAAAACTGCTTGCAGATCTTGACGATCTATTTCATCTTTAGGCAAATTACCTATATATAGGCGAACGGACATGAACTATACCTCCAGAGTTGAATGAATATGGCAAGGCGAGAAAACAATCATTTAGCTTTGGCTTTTAAATAGATGCTATTGACCAAGACTGCCATTAACCAATTTTTTTGCTCGAAACTATCAACCTATACAACAATACAGTTTTTCGTCGGGATCAAGCTTGTTTAATCCAAAGGCTCACACTATTGTGAGCTAATAACACCTTAATTCTAAGAATTGTAAATTTAATAGCCTAGTGCCTGCTAAAGTACACGCTTTCTTCCATGCCCTTTTTCGCAGAATCAAATACCATTCTTTACATTACCACGGTATTTTCTACGTAGCTAGTTTAGCGCATACATTTCCGACATTAGTATGAAGGCATCGTAACATAAAACACATTTTTTTATGCAAGGGAGCATATTTTGAAACAAAAACCAGCCAGTGGCTGGTTAATTTGCTGCTGTGTTGGGAGGAGAAAAGGTATGGAGATGGGGAAAAAGCATCCGAATTGACAACTAAGCTGTGATGCTGAGTTACGTCGGCTGCTGTTGTTTGTGTAAACAAATGTAACATTTATAAAGAAAACCTGCAACTTTTATTTACATTCCAATTTGTCCTTTGTCCTTAGTACAGCTTTGCGTAAAATCGTGGCAAATTGAGGGTTGAAATTTTAACGCAAAGGGGCGCAGAGGGAAGCGCAGAGGCACACAGAGAATTCGCTATGAATTAATGAAATGTTGTACTTAGTCCTTTGCTAATGCCCAATGCCCAATGCCTAATAACTAACCAGTCAGAAAAACGTATGCGCCCCAAGCCTGTGCTGCAACTGCTAAAAAAATAGACCAAATGGGATGAGGGCTATGAATGGTTTTACCACTTTGAGTTTCTAGGGTTTGGATATCGATCCAAGGTGTTGCTCCTCGGCGGAACCAACCTGTGACGATAATTTGCCGACCGATCAGATCCTGGTGATTGACTGACTGTCCTAGCCAAGAAATGTGATGTAATTTCACCAAACCCGCACTCGATTGTAAGATTAAATCTTGCGCTAGGGAGTTGCTAGTGCCTTGACGACCTAATAATTTACCCACAATACGCACGCTGATGCTGTCAATTGGTAAGGCAGAAGGATCAGATAACAGGGTGGGTAGGTAGTCGTCAGTTTGTACTGTGGCAGGTTTTATATCGGGGAAGAAAGGATTAATCCGCATCACTGTACCGATGCTAAAGCCAATCAGAAGGCAGCCTGTAATGAAAGACCAATCTTCATATATCCACTTTAGATTTAAAAACTTGAGTGCGAATGCTAGTTGCCACGTTAGCCAGACCAAAGCTGCAAATAGAATCCCTAGAGGAATTCCCAGCCAGGGAGCGATTTGTAATAAGAAAGACTGACGCTTAACCTTTGATGGTTCGCTTGCAAAATGCAGCTCGGTGTCTAGATGCCAGTGACGGGCTATTTGGCAGAGGCGTTCGATGCGATCGCCTATTAAAGGATGGCTATTATTAATCGTAAACCATCGGCGATAGGGATTGACAGTATCCCACTTCAAAAAGGATTCAAAAGATAAATTACTCGCAATAGTACCCAAAGAAAGGCTTTGTTCGTGGCTGACTGGTGTCAGGAGATTTAAGCTTTCCAGTTGCCAACTGGTGTGTTCTTGTTTTTGAATATCAGCTGCAATGCCGATAGCAATTTTAAGTAAGGCACGAATCAGCGCATTGGGATTACCAGTAATTTCGGATGCGACGCGATCGCTATAATAAAGCCGCAACCGCGACAACCACAATCCAGTCCCAGTCAGCAAACACCAAACTCCATAAATTAGACTAGCCAGAATTGTCACCGGCGATCGCCAAATTTTCCCTGATATTTTGTCTCCCAACTCCGATACTTGCTGATATAGCTGATGAATTGGTAGTGTCACCAGCAGCAACAAAGACATCACAGCAAAATCCCAGTGAGCAATATGCCCTAGCTGTGTAGCGTAGATAATGGCGATTTCATCATCTGCTAGTTGTTCTAATAGCCCTCGACTCACAACAATCCTGGCATTACGTGGTAAACTACCATAGGTCAGGATAATTGGTGCACCCATTGGCAAAATCCGCAGTTTGGGTAACGGCCAGTGCCGTTGTTGACAGCAACGTTGTAACACCCGGACGGCTTCGCGGCTATGAGTATTCAATACATCTTTGGGAAATTCTTGCTGACCATACAACTTTGCTAGTAGTAGATCCAGCAACCAAGGTGATACTCCGATCAAAATCACCAAGACTATTAGCAATAATTTAGTCGGGTCGCGGTATAAAAGCTGCAACGGCTCTAAATAGGGTAGTTTGACTAAAGTCTGGTTGATAAATCCCATTGCTAATTTCAGGATTTCCCGCATCACCCAAAACAGGGCGATGAATGTTCCTGCTGACAGTAGCCGCAAAGGAATTAATTTCGGTTTACGTAGGGGTTGCCATGCTCTGGCGCGTTGTGCCTGCCGCCAATAAATAACGCCGAATAATTTGGCTTGGGTGCGGGTAACAGAACCCATGAAGCCGCTTAGGGGCGTAGCAGCAGGTGGTAGTGGTGTCGCTACTGTCGCTTTGAGTCTAACTAGTGGCACCATCGCCGAGGTGTCGTCGCTCTTGGTTTCTATTACTTGATCATTTGGCTTTTCCTCGAATGTCGGAGTTTCCGGGGTTGAATCTGGGGTTGAATCTGGGGTTGAATCTGGGATTGAATTATCAAAGGCAACAAATCCAGTTTCGACATTTTTTGATTCTTGATCAGGTTTTTTACGTTTTGTCAGGTGTTCGAGAGCGCGTGTTGCCCACTCTTGAACTTGCGGATTGTTACTCTCAATGAGATTCTGGGAAATAGCGATCGCTTTGGGAACTTCGCCACTGCGAGCATAAGCCATCACTAAACCAACCTGGGCTTGTAAGCTAACAGTCGCATTGCTTTGGCTGCTAGCAATCGGTTCTAGTTGAGCGATCGCTGTTTGGTAATTTCCCTGCTTGAGGGCAACTAAACCAGCCTCCAAAGACGATTTGGCATGTGAAGGCATACAAATTCTGGCACTCCAATCTCTTCTAGGTGATCCACGTTTGTGCAAAAGCGCGAACCTCGGATGCCGTGGAAATCAACCGTGCTCAAGTTTTGCTTGTCAAGTGAATGATCAAGATTAAATAAAGCCGTCAGTCGTCAGAATTCAGTTGGGTCTTCTGTAGGACTAATTCTGAATTCTGGATTCTGAATTCTGTATTCTTCTTCATTCCTCCACTGGTTGTTGACTAGAAAATACTGGAGCAATCGCGCTTAATTTTAACTCTGGATGGTCGCCCAATAACTGTTGACAATTCCATTCATTGCGGAATAGCAACACTGGTCGTCCCATGCTGTCTTTAACTGTAGTGGTATTGAATATTCGTCCCACCTGTTCTAATGCTTCCCAACCACCCTCAACCCAACGGGCGACACTGTAGGGCAATACCTCTAGTAGGGTTTCTACACCATACTCATTTTGTAAGCGAAACTGTACTACTTCGAATTGCAACTGACCCACCGCCGCCAAAATTGGATCGCGCTTGGCTTCATCAGTTGAATACATAATTTGCACAGCACCTTCTTCTCGCAATTCCGCAACGCCTTTTTGGAATTGTTTAGACTTCGAGGGGTTGGGATTCCTGAGAGTCGCAAACAGTTCCGGCGAGAAATACGGAATCCCCTCATATTCGAGCTTTTGTCCCGTGTAAATTGTATCCCCGATCGCAAAAACACCGGGATTGTTCAAACCGATCACATCGCCAGGATAAGCCACATCAATCGATTCCCGCTCTTGGGCAAAGAGTTTTTGCGGGCGAGACAGACGAATGAGTTTACCGATGCGGGCGTGATTCACCATCATATCTTTTTCAAACTTACCAGTGCAGACCCGGATAAATGCGACGCGATCGCGGTGTTTTGGGTCCATGTTCGCTTGCAGTTTGAAAACAAACCCCGAAAACTCCGGGTATGTAGGGGCAACTTCGCCAACACTGCTGTAGTGAGAACCGGGTTTGAGGGCATAGTCAAGGAAGTATTTGAGGAATAACTCTACACCAAAGTTAGTCATGGCGCTACCAAAGAACACAGGTGTCATTTTGCCTTGGTGTACCAACTGCAAATCTAGCTCTGGCCCAACTCCTTCTAAGAGTTCTAAATCATTTTTCAGTTGGTAATAGAGTTCTTGTTCTAGCTGCTCTTCTATTTTCGGATCACCTAATTCCACTATGGTATCACGGGCTTCTCGGCTACCGTGGGCGCTGCGTTCAAACAAGTGAATTTGTTGCTTGTGCCGATCAAAAACACCTTTAAAGCGATCGCCCATACCAATTGGCCAGTTTACCGCATAGGTTTGCAATCCCAGTTCTTGCTCAATTTCATCCAATAGTTCTAGAGGTTCCCTTCCTGGGCGATCGAGCTTGTTGACAAATGTAAAGATCGGGATACCCCGCAACTTACACACTTCAAACAATTTGCGGGTTTGGGGTTCCAAACCTTTTGCCGCATCAATCAGCATCACGGCATTATCGGCGGCGGCGAGAGTTCGATAAGTATCTTCACTGAAATCTTGGTGTCCGGGGGTGTCTAATAAATTTATTTGACAGTTCCGGTATTCAAATTGCAACACTGTGGAGGTAATAGAAATACCCCGTTGTTGTTCCATCGCCATCCAGTCAGAGGTAGCCTTACGCTGTGCCCGTCGCGCCTTAACCGCCCCAGCTTCGTGAATTGCACCTCCGTACAGGAGTAGTTTTTCTGTTAGTGTCGTTTTACCCGCATCGGGGTGAGATATAATCGCAAAGTTGCGGCGAAGTTCAACCGCTTGAAGAAGTTCAGACTCAAGTTCAGTAGACATAAGTGTATTTGTTTGTTAGCTAACTTAATTTTTTTTGACTCTAGCAAGTCTTTTAATCTTAAGACAACGATGCTCGTGATAGGGTCGTAATATAATCAACAATCTGACTAAATAGGAGGAAGGAATGTACGACACAGACAAGCGAAAGCTTCTATCTGCCTTGTCGCATGGAGCCATTTTTTTTAGCACAACGTTGGTATCTATAGGTATACCTATTGCCATCCTGCTCGTATCTGATGATCCTGTTGTTAAAGAAAACGCCAGAGAATCGATCAATTTCCACTTTAATGTCTGGCTTTATGGAGGAATTCTGGCAGCACTATTTTTTCTATTCGGTTGGTTGGTGCTACCACTATTATTGTTGGGCCCACTAGCTGGACTGGGATATCTATTGCACTGGGGATTAACGATTTGGGCGCTGATCGGAGTTTTTAACAATCCTGATATACCCTTCCGTTATCCCTATATTTTCCGAGTTTTTTAGTCCAAATTTATGAGGATTGAGCATTGGCATTGTCAGTTATTTGTTATTAAGCTGTTGAGCCTTGAGTTTGTACACAATCAATTGCCAGGATTTTGTCAACAGACGGTCTTACCATTTTGAATTTTGAATGAGTGAATTTTGAATTGCTTTCTATGTTGTTTTTTTTCCAGTCCGTCGGATAGGTGCAACCAAGCTGTAGAATACAAAATTGCCCCACAACTTGATTAAGAGTAGGGCAAAGGACAGTTAAGCACTGTTTGTAGTCTGTCCGACGGCAGGAAAATTTTAGCCTGCTTTTGTGACGCTTTGTATTGTGTCTATTTGCGTTGTTTTTCTTCATAAAATTTTATGTTTCCTATACATCGCCCCCGTCGTCTGCGTACCCATCCCCAACTGCGCCGGATGATTCGTGAAACTGTTTTGACAACAAGCGATTTAATCTACCCATTATTTGCCGTACCAGGTGAGGGAATCGCTAATGAGGTGAAATCGATGCCCGGAGTCTACCAACTTTCGGTAGATAAAATTGTCGAAGAAGCAAAAGAAGTTTACGACTTAGGAATTCCTTCGATTATTTTATTTGGGATTCCGGCGGATAAAGATGTGGATGCCACTGGCGCTTGGCATGATTGCGGTATTGTCCAAAAAGCTGCGACTGCGGTAAAAGCAGCAGTACCAGATTTGATTGTAATTGCTGATACTTGTTTGTGTGAGTACACCAGTCACGGTCATTGTGGTTATCTACAAGTTGGTGATTTGACGGGACGAGTTTTAAATGACCCAACACTGGAATTGCTGAAGAAAACAGCAGTTTCTCAAGCAAAAGCTGGTGCTGATATCATCGCGCCTTCGGGAATGATGGATGGCTTTGTGCAGGCAATTCGCATGGGTTTGGATGAAGCAGGATTCCAAGATACGCCGATTTTGTCTTATGCTGCTAAGTATGCTTCCGGTTATTATGGGCCATTTCGGGATGCAGCAGACTCGACACCGCAATTTGGCGACAGAAGAACTTACCAAATGGATCCAGGTAACGCCAAGGAAGCAATTAAAGAAGTTGAACTGGATATTGCTGAAGGTGCTGATATGCTCATGGTTAAGCCAGCTTTGGCATACATGGACATTATCTGGCGTGTGAAGGAAGCTAGTAACTTACCAGTTGCAGCTTACAATGTTTCTGGTGAGTATGCGATGGTGAAAGCTGCGGCTCTCAATGGTTGGATTGATGAGGAGCGCGTGGTTTTGGAAACTTTAACTGGGTTTAAACGGGCTGGTGCAGACTTGATTTTGACCTACCATGCCAAAGATGCGGCGCGATGGTTAAAGTAGGCTAGGCTTATTAAATAATAATTTAGTGGGAAATCTCACGCAGACAGAAGTCTAAGCGCCGACTTCCGGCGCTCAGAACTTCGGTGGGTGCAAAGACGCAAAGTTGTGTTTTGGTGTTTGGGCGTGAGATTCTTTGTATTTTGGCTATTGCGATGCTTGCGGTTTTTGCTAGCCTACGCAAGTTCAGTATAAAGCTAAAAAGACTTTTTCGGTTTAAGTAACTTCAAATAAAACACGAGGTAATCCTGACTGACGAATAATATCCCTCTTCTGTCACTTTCCGGAATAAGCAAGTAGTAAATAAGCTAAATCATCCAG
>NZ_JAQYWQ010000037.1 GCF_029379315.1 Nostoc sp. S13 | reverse complement strand
AGTGGCGGGTCTGAATCCCCCACTGATTGCATTCTGACTCCTGAATTCTGACTTCTGAATTCTTCTTCAATTTTTATCTCTTGATATTTTAATCTTGATAAAAGCATTAATAAATTTGAAGAATATGAAGATATCTAAAAAGTTAACAGCTAAAATTTCTCCCTTCAGGAATTAGGATTTTTACCCGATTGGGGGTGTCGTTGCCGTCGCTGTTCCCAGCGCCAGAGAAAGACCATTAGAGCAACGATCGCTACTTGGAGAGCTAAACTAGGCAAAGCACTCTCAACATCTCGGCCAGCAAGCGCTTGGAAGAAAAAGACGAATGCGCCGAGGAAGCCAGAAGCACCAAAAGCGATGTAGAAAAATTGTCGTAAGCCGCGATAAGGAGCGGCTATTTCTGCTTTCAGGCTGGCATATTGTTCAGGGTTAAGGCGTTTTTTGGTATTTTGATCCACCATGATTAAATCATGTTATACTCTTAGATTGTGTACGCCGATGTGGCTCAGTGGTAGAGCAGCTGATTCGTAATCAGCAGGCCGTGGGTTCAAATCCCATCATCGGCTTGGATTTTTAAAAATCATATCTTTATCTTGACCGATTTTTGACCATTTACGCTCAAAACCTGTGGTGATCGCACTACTCAAATGCTACTCATTCAGAGGAGTAGACTCTTAATCTATTGGTTGCGGGTTCAAATCCCTCGTCACCCACCTTTTCAGCCACTCCATTTTTATCCTTGACTAATTCTTGCCTAAATGGAGTTTGCGCCAACCTCTGAAAGCCTTGTCTATCAAGGGTAAACAACACTAAAGCTTTGACTAATTTAAATAAAAACGCTTACGCAAGAGTGGACACGCCCTTATTGCCCACTGGACAGTTAAAATGTGACGAAAACGGAATTAGGCAAGAATCCATATTATCGATAAAGAAGGATTTCGATAATATAGATTTTTTATAAATGGAATCGATAATACAGGACTTACGCAACTGGCATAGTGCGATCGCTAGTAATAGTACATCTGCATTGATTTAGCGAGAATGTGTTTGATTGGCAGGACTTACGCAACTGGCACAAGCAATGGTGCGCGAAGCGCACCGAGCGCCCAAAAACTACACAAAAGACATAGCAATATCTGGACGTTTTAGTTGCTCAATTAAATACAGGACTTACGCAACTGTCACAAGCTTGACTTTTCACGGGATCTGGAAAACCTCACTTCTATTTCTCTCTCCTAATACGAGAGAGACTTTGAATTTTCCCCCTTAGAGCGTCGGGAAGGAGGTTAGGTGTTTCGTGGTTTTTCCACATAACGTGAAAAGTCAGATGGACAAAATTAAAAATATTTTGAGTATTTTAACTGATTGACAAAAGGTATTTTATCTTAACCTCTCACAGATGGCCTTTGGGTGGACTTGTAGATTATTCCCGTTAATGAGAAAAATAAAAGAAATCAAGACCATTCCATCACAGCTACTGCAACCCTCATTAAAATCCTTATGCCATAAAACTTTTAAGTTTAATGCGCTTTTCTGTTTCAATGATACTTGTACCTTGAAATCAGGGGTTTCGACCATTTCGCATGGGGGGAGTGAATAATTACATTATCTTCAGTTTCCGATTAAAGATAATTAGGAAGTGACAAAAAATGTGGTTTTAAACTTCCACTAATGAGCCAATGTTTATGAATTTACCTACGACATTATCGAGCTTGATAAACTTAGTTGAATCCTCAAGTGGTGTTTCAAAGTTACAAGCAATGATGCTGTAGTCTAGTGTAGTTGTGTCAGGGGTATACCGTAAAGCGGTGCTGGACTGTGTAGTAATATAAATACCGCCACCTTCTCCAGACTTGTAATTATTAGAACTGAGTTCGATTCCGAAAGCTCTATTCTGCTTGATAGTACTGTTGCCTACTTTGAGGGTACCACCAGCGTTGTAGATGCCACCGCCAAAGTGTGCCTGATTGCCACTAATACTGCTATGGTTTACGGTAATAAAGCCGTAGATATAATCGCTACTGCCCTCCGATTGCCCGTCTTGCTGGTTGTAAATGCCGCCGCCACCGCCGCCATTGGAGCTACCGGATTCCGCAGTATTGTTATTAAGAGTACTGTAGTTCACCGTAAGTGTGCCGCCATCGTTGTAAATGGCGCCGCCGCCATTGTTTAAGCGGCCATAGTTGAAAATGCCGAAGGCACTGCCACCACTGAAGCTACTGGATTCCGCAGTATTGTTATTAAGAGTACTGTAGTTCACCGTAAGTGTGCCGTCATAGTTGTAAATGGCGCCGCCGCCCTCATCGTAACTGGAGTTAAGGAATTCCGCAGTATTGTTATTAAGAGTACTGTAGTTCACCGTAAGTGTGCCACCGTTGTAAATGCCGCCGCCACCGCGGAAATTTCCGAAATCGTTGCCAACGAATTCCGCAGTATTGTTATTAAGAGTACTGTAGTTCACCGTAAGGGTGCCAATGTTATAAATGCCGCCGCCGCCCTCGTCGGAAGCACCGGATTCCACAGTATAAGTATTGTGATTAAGAGTACTATGGCTCACTGTAAGGATGCCAAAGTTGAAAATGCCACCACCGCCCTCGTCGGAACTGGTGCCACCGGATTTCACAGTATTGTTATTAAGAGTACTGTAGTTCACCGTAAGGATGCCAATGTTGTAAATGCCGCCGCCGCCCTCGTCGGAAGCACCGGATTCCGGAGTATCAGTATTGTTATTAAGAGTACTGTAGTTCACCGTAAGTGTGCCATGGTTGTAAATGCCGCCGCCACCACCGGTAGCTCCATATCTGGAGCTACCGAATTCCTCAGTATTGTTAGTAAGAGTACTGTAGTTCACCGTAAGTGTGCCATCGTTGGAAATGCCGCCGCCACCGCCGCTAGGGTTGTAATTATTGCTAACGAATTCCGCAGTATTGCCAGTGAGGATGCTATTATTCAAGGTAAAAACGCCTTCATTGGAGATAGCACCACCCCCTCCCGTGCCTTTGTAGCTATTGGTAATAGTCAGTCCGTTAATCGTAGCTATCGCACCACTAGCAATATCAAAAACTCGTGTTGCGCTATCATCCTTAACAGTTAATAAGTTCGGATTTGTACCTTGAATGGTCAAGTTATCTGTGATACTCAGACCACTGCTAGTTAAACTGATGGTATGAGCGAGTCCATCATTAAACAGTCCACTGAAATTGATGATGTTTTTTCCTGTCAGGGCATTAGCATCTAGAATTTCTTGCCGCAGTGAACCTGTACCACTGTTGTTGGTATTAGTAACGGTAAATGTAGCCATTAATACGACTCCGATTGTGGGTAAGTGTATAAAAACATGACTTAGGCAACTGGCACAGCGCGATCACATTATTATAGTAGATATGTACTATAAAGAAGTGGCGTACTCAGAGGACATTGCTGAAATTAGTAACAGTAATCGGCTGTGTTAAGTATTCATCAAATCATGAGAAAATTAGCTGAGGATGCATAAAATAAATCCTCTAGGTTTATGAGATTTACTAAACTTAATTATTACCAGTACTTATTAAGTAGTCAGATTAATTATACTCTAACAAATTTGGCGGAGCATTTAGAGCAGATCAGTCATGATAAAATCAACTTATTTAGTTCAGCAACTAAAACGCCCGGATGTTCCCATGTTTATTGCCTAGTTGTTTGGCGCGCGGCACGGCTACACCGCGCTATTGCTTGTGACAGTTGCGTAAGTCCTGAATATATCGTCAAATGACAAAAACGGAATTTTGATGAATGACGATGATTACAAGGTAATAGGGCAAGCACTTACCCAACTCACAGAGGCAGACCTCCAAAGAATTAATGCATTGTTGCTTGATGCTGCCTCGACAAGAAACTTTACGGCATCTCGTTTATATCAAGAAACCTGGAATAATTTTAGTGCCTCTGTTAAACCGCTTAGAAAAATCCGTAATGGTTTTGAGAGGTTGCCTTTGGGTGGAGCAGATCAAGAATTGCTAGAGTGAATCCCCACGCATAATTCGGCAGGCACTGTATGCCGAATTCAAGAGTGAACCCTCAAATAATTACTTTTGGGGTTGTGGCTGCCAAACTTTCAATTACCCTGAATCCCCAGTGAGTTTTTTAGCTGCTTTCCAAGCATCAGTGCAATTCCACGCTTCTACATAAGAATTGTGTAGATGATTGCATAGCCCGCAAGCATTACTTTTTTCACCGATTCTAGTGGTTAATCTCCAATATTCAGTTTTCTGCCTTTGTGAATCAAGGAGTTGCAAAACTTCAACTATCATAAATTATTCACCACGGGGGGTATTTTGATTGCGAATTAAATAAGCTTTCATCTCAATCTGTTCTTGATAAATATCATTTAATTTATGAATTTGCTCTTGATGGATATTATCTAATTGATGTTCTATGTCTTTAAATCCACTAGCAATGCCGCTTGAGATTTGAATTTGATTATTACGTAAATGATTGAAATCTCGCTCCTCATTTACCCTTTTTTCGGTAGCAGCCGCCGCTTGCTGAATAGCTTGTTGTCTCTCAAGGTTAGATTGTTGCTTTTCAAATTTTTGTTTGTCGCTCCATCGAAAAAACCAACCGGAAGCGGCAACAATCAAGGAAAGTGCAAAGCCAGCAAAGCCCAAATCAAATTTCATAGAATGAAATTAATTTCTAAGTATTTATAAATTCCCAAATTTTGAAGGTGCAATCTTCTAAAGATTTTGGAGTTTATCCTTGTATCCACACCCCAACAGATACAGTTTTAAAATAAACTGGAAAACTAATATCTATTGAGTAATTAGAGATAGCTTGAGGAAAAAAGATAATATTTCCTCCAAGCCCAATTTTTTTAGAGAAAGTAACCCAGGGGATTAAGTCTAGTCCGGTTAAGACTTTCTGATCTATCCATGCCCCGGTGTACCAAGTCGGTTTAGCGTTCTCTGTGGAAATTTTAATTGCAACAATTTGGGCATTGAGAAGACTTGGTATAGTGAATATAGGAATGGAGCCACTAGCATTCGTAAAGCTTCCATTCCCAACAGAAGTCCAACCAGTAGATAAATCCATTTGTTACTAGCTGCGTCCAGTAACACGAGTGCTATTAGCTAACCCAGTAAAAGTAGCTCCCTTGCTCTTAGTATTGTTAACACCAGTTTCCGGAATCATTTTGTTAACTATATCAGCACCAATAGTTGCATCTTTAGATTCTGCGTAGTGTAATTTGATGCGATAGTTTACAGTCCCTAATTTGGCAATTGCTGTGGCAGTCTTGAGAACTCCAGCACGAATTAATTCTTTAATAGGTGTTAAAGCCTTGCCTGTAGCTTTGGTAAGAGCTACTTCCGTAATCCCTGTAGCTGTAG
The DNA here is from genome assembly GCF_029379315.1 of Nostoc sp. S13. Lineage (GTDB taxonomy): Bacteria > Cyanobacteriota > Cyanobacteriia > Cyanobacteriales > Nostocaceae > Nostoc. The sequence continues at coordinate 46,650 of NZ_JAQYWQ010000037.1, read as the reverse complement.
CAATTGGGCCTGCTGTATACATTCCAGGACTGACCCGAAAATAATAAACGTCAGTTTCAGCTGGTGTACCTGGTTCACCGCCCACACCTGGAGTAGCAGCAGTGACTACTACTGCCAGCCTTGCAATACCATAAAGTGCCATTTTTTATCCCCTTTCTTTTATTGACGGATGATTATGAGAAAGTCAAGTGTTCTGGAAGCACACTGCTGACAATTGGTTGTCCTCTAAAAGTTGAACCTGCTAAAGCCAACCCACCAGCTATGTGATCTCGTCCGCACACGAGCTTAGAGCGCTTACGAACTCCGTTGATTTTGTAAGAAATAGCTATATGAAAGATAATTCCGGCGTTTAGTCCAGCTTTCAACGTCAAGTGATCTGTGCCAGCGGGTAGTGCACCTGTTACTTTGCTAATGCCAAGGACTGTTCCAACCGTGCTGTTGGCGGATTCATACTCATCAGGCAGAATCATTACATAGGTTTTGCCACCGCTAGTAAGAGTGTGTGGTAGCTTCGCAACTGTTGCCATTTTCTATACGTTCCTTCGCTTTGGCTGTTGTAAAACCTTTATAGCCCTTACAAATGACGCACGAACGTCATGGAACCCTATAGGGTTCCATAGTACGTTTGACGTGCGAGTCAATACATCAAAACTTGCATACGTATTACTTAAGAAGCGAATGTATTAAAAAGTAAATAAAAAGATTATATTCAATTGAAATAGAAAGTAATTAACAAATGGTTGCAAAAATTTTAATGTATTTTTAACATTACTGATTTTTAAATATAGATTTGGCACTTATTACAATCTCGTCAATTAAAACTAAACCTTTCGTCAATTTAAATAAAACCTTTCGTCAATTAAAATTAAATTTCTCGTCAATTAAAACTAAATTTCTCGTCAATTAAAATTAAAGTTAATGTACTAACGGTATGTGTCGATGTGTTGTATCTACTAAGTAAATAGGTTTCTTAACTAGAGGTATTTCAAGATACGCATATCGAAAACGAACGTTAGCATTTGGGCGAAACTTTGGTGGAATTATTTCTTTCTCATACACTAATTGTTCGGGTGGTGTAATAGTATTGTCTCTCAATGGTTCATGTGTGCTGAGTTTATTTTGGTCATAAACTGTTTCGGTGCATTCTAGCATTTTTTCAATTATTGGCAATGCATCACTTTCTAGATGTGCATAGATCATAAGTCTGTAACCATTAACCGGATCAGTGTATCGATAAATATTTTTTCCTTTAGTAAACTGTATACCTTCCCCATTGATAACAAAGAACTCTTTTATCAACGTTGCCAATGTAGTAGCCTTTGCTTTAGTGTATGTAGCAGCAGTTTCTTTTATAAGTCGAAAGCTATATTCTGCGTCTAACCTTGATGTGCCGTGTGGAACACTTGCAACATCCTGTGAAAAATAGAAATAAACTCTTGGATGTCCTGCAACGGGTGGGGCAATATCGTTAGTTGAACCATTGTAAACAATCAGGTTGCTGTTGCCATAACCAAGGAGGTCATAGAACAACCTATGTCTCATGGCTGTCATCAGTTCGTTTTCGCCTGGTAGCATTGTGCAAGCTACTCTTAGGCTGCTTCTAGCAGTTGCAATATTTGGCTTCCAGTCATTAGGCAAGTCACTAAAAAATAACCTTACCGCTGCATTGTGTTGAGGTAGATAAACCTCTTGCAAATGTAAAAAGGGATTAAAGTTTTCTGGTAGTTCATCCTCTAGTGGTTCTGCTGCTTGAATTGTTGGCGTAAAAGGCGTGAGTGTTGCACCAGTAGCGACATTTGATGTTAGTGGAAATTGTTTTCCCTGGTCATCTAGTGCTGGTACAGCAACTCCTGGTTGGTCAGTCATAGTTTTTAGTCATTGGCATTAAATATATCATCAATTGTGGCTGCAATAATATTAGTGCTATCAGCCTTAGATTGTTCCTCACTCTTAGTAGTCACCGTCGGGTCTGGCTGAGTTAATCCGGGCTGATAGTGTATAATATTTCCTAATCGGTCGTGCAATGGATTCCCATCTTTATCAACTGGATTTTTTTGGTCAATCTCCTTAATTAAGGCATTAGTGCTGTTATTGATTTCAATTGCTGCTGCTGTTAATCCTATTGGAATAGCCAGCATCATCTGAATAGTATTCGCCTCTGATGTAGCAGTATTAATAAAATCAAAGAATTTACCTTTTAAATTTGGTTGTGGGTTCATAAATGAGTATGCTTTTTGTCCAATCACACCCCATATTTTTAAGGCGTTGCCAACTTTGGCAACGTTCCCCCCAATCATTTCTAATCCAGAGGACAGCAAACCAACCGCATTGCTAACCTGGTTGAAAACGTTGATTCCTGCCTGATAGATTCTATTAGCCTTCGCCCAATCAGTTGTTAATGTTGTGTAGTTATCGTGCCCAATTGCCGTTTCAATGATTTCGTTTATCTCTTTGCCAATTACGTTGCCAATGTCAATAGGTTGTCCATTAATCCCTTTTGGCAGAATGAATCCTACACATTGGTTAATGATTGTACCTAGTGTTTGAGCAAGATTATTACTGAGCATCAAGCCATTATGCACAGTCACAGCAAACGTCATCAGATTAAGCGCTTTTTCTACATAAGTATTAGTGGCTATTACTGTTATAAGTGCAGTCAGCGAAGTGAATTGAGCCGCTATAAATCCTTTGAATCCAGCGAATAAACCAGCAGTAGTTGCATTTATATTTGCTCTTGTACCAGCGTGTTGCTGGATTATCAAAGCCTTTAAACCAGCATCATTGTATGGCACTGCATCGACTCCATTTTTACCATTAATTCCATTAATTCCATTCTTCCCATTAGTCCCATTCTTCCCAGGGAATCCTACCCCCGGTCGCCCATTCTGACCTGGTGCGCCATCCTTCCCAGGAGTACCGGGAATTTGCACAACTGTTGTAATTCCCGGCGCTCCATCAATGCCGTTACGCCCATCAATGCCGTTACGCCCGTTAATGCCAGGGATGCTGACGCCGTTTTTGCCGTCTTTACCATTAAGTCCATTTCTGCCATCAACACCGTTACGCCCGTTAATACCAGGAATTCCCCTTACTCCCGGTTCACCTCTCAAAACTTTTATCCCTCGAAATAAAGCAAGAACGGCTGCGGTTGTGGCGACCGCTTCAGCCGCCCGAACTCCCGCATTTACTGCTTCATTTTTTGCTTCTGTTGCAATATCTACCGCCCTAGTCGCTAAAACTGTCGCTTCTCGTCCGATGTTAAGAGCGTTGTTTGCAATCCCCCTAACATCAATAATCCCTGCGGTATTGGCAGCTATACGATTCTGTAACCCAAGTAATTTACCCAGGATGCCGGACACACTTGCGTCGAGTGCTTCCAATCCACGCTCTACAGCGTCAATGCGTTCGCCAAGGACTTCAAGAGTCTTAATTTGGGCAATTATTTCTTGAATTGCCGCGATGATTACAAAAATTTCGGCAATCTTGGCAGCAAATCCCAATACCTTTGCAAGTGCTTCCCCTGCTACAGCTTGCGCCGAGCGACTAATACCGACCGCCTCACCCGCTTTTGCTAGCGCTTCTCCGACCGTACTGGAGAGCCTTCCTAATGTTTCCTGAAAAGCCGCGAACCTGCTACCTACAGATTCACCTAACGATGTAACATCTTGTTTAACTTGCCCTACCAGCCCACGAACACCTTGCACCTCTTCTTTTGTAGCCTTCGCTGCTGCTTCCGCTCTCGCTGCATTAGCCTCCGCCATGATTGGCTGCAATTCTCTTCTATAAGCTACATCTGAAAGAGCATTCTTTAGTTCTGATGATAATTTGGCATCAGAAGTATCGATTTTACCAGTAAGTAGACTGTCGCCATAAGTCCTTGCGTTTATTTCTTTCTGCAATTCACTCAAATTGTTATAAGCGTCTCTAGCAGCTTTATCAGCCGCAGCTTTAGCTTCAGCAGAAAGGTGCTGTACGGGTGGTAATTTTCCTGCTGTATCATCAGCAATGTTTTTGGCTTGTTTTGCAAGTCCTTTTGTTAAATCAATATCTATTTTTAATCCTGATGTCTGTTGTACTACAATTCCATCTACAAGCAGAAGTATTGCATTTTTAGCCTGATTGATTATGGCATCTACATCTACTCGCGGAATCCGCGCAATTTCTGCTTTCAAATCGTTAATTTGTGATTGTAGTTGCTGGCAGCAATCACACTTTCCAGCACAATTTAAAGCTTGCTGGAGATTAGAAATAGCGCTCATATTAACTACAATTTCTATTCATTATTTGACTAGATAAACTTTCGATTTGCGCCCAATCTGCATTGCTGACACATTTACCGCTACAGCCCGTGCCACAGGCGATTTCACAATCACTGAGAGAACTGTATAAACCTGGAGTGCTGTATACGTTTTTGTTTATACAACTTCCATTAATACAGTCAAATGCATCAATCGGAGCAGGGCAGCTATTACTGCTTGAAGCAATAGTTACCTCAATTGCTCCTGGATTATAAGTTGCAAGTACTATAGTTCCATTAGTGCCATCAACTCGCAATTCATAGGTGCTTCCTGGTCCAATTACAACTTTATAGGCAGTTTTGTAACTTCCGTCAGGAACGGTAAAACTGCCAACATCCGAACCATTGTTATAACCAGGTGTGAGGAAATTAACAGTTAGAGTGCAACTCATAATTTTCTATTAATAATCATCCGGGTCAATTGTCGCGCCGCCATCAATCTTTGTAAGGCTCAAGGTTATTTGGTCTTGCCTGTATTCAGTATTGTCGGTTCCCCTTGTTGTAAAACTTGAAAACCCTTTTGCAATTATTAAGGATTGGTCGATATTGGAATCAAAATTAGCTTGAGAAAGATAATTTTGGGCGTTAATCGTAACTGCAACTAAATGACCTTCTGCTGTAGCTGTAGAAGGATTTGCTAAACCTGCTGCCTGTAGCGCTGAATCAGGAATGAACAGCCCAGAACTTGGAGCTGCTGCGCCGCTTGCCAGTCTGACTGTTCCTGTTCCAAATGTTTGTACAAAAGTTGGTTCTGGCATAAGAAATAAAACGGATTTGATAGGTGAATAAATCCGTTGTAATCGGTAGCCAAAATTATGTAAATGTTCTACTTTTATGTAATTTCGGAAGTGTTTCTACCGACTCCAAGTCTTGCTGTATCTCAGATTTAGAGATCAGGCTGTTGTAAATATGGAGAACTATACCTGTTTTACCTTCTTGCGAGGTTAAACAAGAACTTGGCTTAATTTACACTGCATTTTTCCCCCGCATTTATACCTGAGAATACAATGTAAAGTTTTATCAAGATATTCTGATTTTAAGACTGCACGCGATGCCTGCTGCGGGCTACGCCTACGCACTTTAAGTAGGCAATTGTATTTTTTATCTACTATCCTGAACCAGAGTAGATAAAACCAGAGGGCATCATGACAACACCAGACTATTTTGAGAGATTAACCAGCCTTTTTCAAAGTGCGTAGGCGTAGCCCGCCGCAGGCATCGCTTCCACCAAGGAAAATGCCCAGTTGAGAGATGATAACGCCCAGTTAAAAGCTGATAACGCAGATTTGCTTTCCAAACTGAATGCAGTCACTTCGTCCTTGAATCAAGATGAGCAAGAAAAAGCGACTACGGCAACGAAGTTGGCTGGATTGGAGCAACTTCTTACACAGTATGAATCAATTTCCGCTCCTACGGTTCAAGCTCAGGCATAAAGCAAAATCTTTCCTGTCTCAAGTGCAATTACATTTTTAAATCGGAGAAAAATATGCCTACTGCAACTAAAGAAACCACCGTTCAAGAACTGATTCAAGAATTACAAAACTTTCCAAGTGATGCACCCGTTTCTCTTAAAGATGGTCTCGGCGAGACATTTAGTGTCGCTGGGTTTGAGGCTGGGTCTGACAGCGTGACTATCATCATCTCTGAGTATGGTGATGACTATGACGATGATGAGAGCAGCGGCGGGCAATAAACCCTTTTTACAAGAAGGTTTTGGCTACGTTAACAGTAATGTTGTCTCATGCCAGCAACAGCTAGCATGAGCTTTTTTATAGTTTTGCTCCCCAAGTCGATCGCACTCTGCCGAATTATAATGTCAGGCTTTTACCAATTGGTGCGGAAAGAAGGCTTTAGCGAGGGGCTTTTTGCCATCGTCGCACTTAAGCCAAATGCCATCGGCTCTAATGGTGGTAATGGTTGCAAAGGTGTCCTTGCACTTACCAACCAGAATTACCACTTTGTCGCCCAGGCTGAAATCGTGCCTGGGCGACTGTTCGCAACACCGCAAGTCATTAAACTTTAAACTCCGTATTCCTCGCCCAGGAACTTTACAGCTAACCTCAAGCAACTCATTGTTAATGTTAAATGTCTTTACCTCTAGCTTCTGCGACAGACTCCAGTAGCTAGCTTTCTCCTGGAGCAGTGGCAGGATGGGTAATTCTGGTGAGGAGGCTTGTAGTACGCAACTGTTGTCATCGAGGCGATCGCAGTTAAGTGCGATCGCCTCATGATCACCTTGCGATCGCCTTGACGGATCACCTTCTGAAAGACTTGCTGACTCTGCGTTTTCGGCTAAGGTGATCAGGTGATCTGTCTGAACATTGATTTTTGACTCTGATTCGGGATTTGATGAAATTGCAATTTCTGGTGTACTTAGATGATCACCTTCAGAATTTACTGAAGAGTTTGTAGTTGAAACGCTCTCTGTATACTGGTTGGTATTGTGGTTGGTAAGGTGATCCGCCAAGGTGATCATAGAGGTGATCACAGGTGATCCATTGTTTTTATACACATCATCGATTTCACCGTTGAACTCACCCTGATAAGCGTTTGAGTCGTTTTCAGAGGTGATCCGCGTAGATGATGTTATTGTTACGCTTGGTAACGGATTCTCTGTACTACAATTTTCCGAATCACGAGCTATGTAATACAGCTTCTTCGTACCACTAACGCTTCTTTCGTCAAGGCTTATTATTCCGTCTCTGGCTAATTGCGATAAGCAACGCCTCGCGTTACCACAAGTAGTACTGATATAGTGAGCTACTTCCTCGGCTTCAAATTTCTTGTTGGCGTGTGACTGCAAAAATTTGACTATCTGGTCTTTAGTGGGCAAGTCCGGGGAACCTAACTCTTGTCCAACTTCCTCTAACAGGGAGAAGCTAAAATTCTCTTCATTGAAAAACAGGCGATAACTTGCGGGAAAGCGACGAGAGCGTGACTTCTCAATGGTGAGAATTTTCTCTTGAACGTTGGCACTGGGATTAGTGTCTTTCTCAAGTTTGATTACTTCTGAGACAGCATTTTTAATTGCCGTAGACCCTCTGGCTTGTCCGTTTCTGTTGGTATGGTGAACGATGACTACTTGTATCCCAGTTTCAGCAGCAAATTTGTTTAGCTCCAGAATGGGGCGGGAATATTCTGTCCTGTTTTCGTCGTAAAGTGAGTAGCGATTAACAAAGGTCAAGGAGTCGATCATTACGATCTCAGGCTTGAACTCAGCAGCATCTTGGTAAAGAGTGGGCATAGCGTCCGTATTCCAGCCAAACCGAACTTCTGTTCTTTCTCTAACTTCTGTACCTGGCTTGAATCCGCGTTTGTTCAAAGCCTGAAGCATATCGTGTTTTGACTCGTCTCCCTGGTAAATAAGAACCCGCCGCCCATCGGAGGTCGCGGGGAAGCCATTCCAGTTTTCTCCGTTGGCTATGCAGTAGAGCAAGTCATAAAGCCATTTGGTTTTACCAACACCACCATCTGCAATTAAAAGTGTTGTGGATGCTTGTGGAAGTATTCCGCCCAAAAGCCATTTCCTTCCCTCTATGCCCACTTCCTCTTCAAGTTCATCTAAGGTCTTACGTGGCTCGACTGTGGCACACAGCGATTTCATGTACAGGTCTTCAAGATCCTTGAGATTTCTTCCAGGGGTGTTATTAGCTAACTCTTGAAGCATGTATAATTTGGTGCATGGATTAGATATTTTCAGGTGAATGTTCTCTAGTTCACTGATTAGTCTATTGCAGTTCCGGGTGAGGTTTTCTTCTTTTGTGGGGGCAATTGGTGCTGAGATTATTTCTTTGGCTTCGTTTTCAATTGCTACACAGGCATCTAGCCATTCTATCTCGGTATCATAAGCTATACTCTCAATTTTATTAGACCTTTTGATTGCATCCCTACGAGCGGCTCTTTCGATAATTTTGGCGGCTAAACTATCAATACTGTTTCCACTAGCTTTTATGTTGAGAGTATTATCTAGTGTGTTTTTAACAATGTCAGCTAGTGCGCTCCTACCACCAATTCTTGCTAACATTTTATGCTCTGATAACCAGCTAGCAACATGCAATAAGTCTGTTGGCTGACCCTTTTTATGGAGTCTAAGACAGGCTTGGTAGATATCTTTGTGTGCGCCAACGTAAAAATGCTCTGGACTTAATCTATCTTCAACTCGACAGATTGCACTCTCTTCATTGATTATTGCACCAAGCACGTATAACTCAGATTCAATCTCGTGTGGTAAGATCCTGTTGTTGTCAGGTTTAAAGCTTAGTTCTTGGGTATAAGTGTAGGGGATTGCTATCATTGCTCTGTCCCCCGATTAGATAGTTTTGAGTTACTTGATGTGGTAGAATATAGGGAAATAACGGCTATTCTACCGCTTAATCTTGTTAAGTATTTAGTCATTTATTTTTAGTAACCTTTCTTTTTGGATTCACTAATTTCTCGTTAGTGAGTTTTTTTTTGCGTGTGATAAATCACTTGGTTGCTATTGAAACATTGAGATTAGAAAGGGTCGATCGCAATGAAATTTTGAGACACGCGCTAAGACTGCTTCCGTGTGTTCATCAAAAATTGGGTATTCTCCTTTAAACACTCAATGATTTTTGGGTTGTTTTGGCACATGGCTGGTAGATTTTCCAAGAAGGCAGCCGCTAACTGTATTGCCTCAAATCTCTGTAACTTGAGTTCAAGTGATTGTACAAAATCCACAAAAAGGCACAATCGCGTCCCTAATTGTTCCGATGCTTGATGCAGTTCGGGACTGACGAAAGCGATCGCGTCCGGGGTAACTACGATGGCTGCTTTAATTTCTTCTTCTCTAGTCATGGTTGGAAAGGGTCGAGTGCATTCACTTTAAAAATTCATCGGGATGCAATTTGCGTTGCTGCTCTTGCTGCTTTTGCTCCTCTAGTAATTTGAGAATCTCTTCTGCGGCGAATGAGCGATCATAGTGTGGCAGTCCGGCACTGGATATGGCCGCAAGCAAAACTTGGACTTTTTCTTCCTCATCGATGTGCAAAGAAGGCAGCAAGTTTAACATCAGCCTTGCATATGCTCTGACTTCCTTGTGGGTAAGCTTTCCGCTTTTGTCGTTATCCCTGATTTTTTCAAGGAAGCTGACGATCGCTTTGGGTGAACCGTCGAAACCAAACATTTGATTTTTAGGGAATAGGGGGTGGGGAATCGGTAAGTTGTAGGAATAGGAGAAAATTGTCTAATTCCTCCTCGGTCAGCAGCAGCCGCGATCGCACCCCGCAATATTTCATCAAATGCTCTTGACCTTGGGCTTGTGTCCAGCCCAATCGCTGCATCTCGGTGTCTGTCTTGCTTATTAGGTTGTCGAAGTTTTCGTATGTTGGCTTTTCGGTCATTGCCTTAGAACCCGTCTACGATTTCTGCTTCTGAGACTAATTCTTCTTCAACCTTCACCGCAGAAAGTAGGTTGTTAAATTGCGGCATTGGAGGCGCGTCTGGTTTTATGCCCTGAGTTTTTAAAAATTCGGCTGTCGCGTCCCACTCACTACGAGCTTTAGTTAGTTTTTTCTCAAGTGCATAGCATTCCCCCCGCAAGATTGATCGGGCTTCATAAAGCTCCTTAGCTTTGGGCCCAATTACTTTTATGGCTTCGGCTCTTAATGCTGTAACCACTTGTTCAAGTGTTTCTTCGTCTTCTGGCTCAACGGTGAAGCCAATGCGTTCGTTGCTGTAATCTCCAATAGAAATTAGGAAGTGAGCGTGAATTAGTTTGATAATCATGGGTTTATTGGGTATTAGTCATTGGGCATTGGGCATTGGTTGGGAGTGAGGAATTAGGGGTCAGAATTAACTCCAGTTTGTTTGGGCTGCTGTTTGTTTGCGGCTGAATCTATCCAGAGTGCAATCTCGTATAACACCGAGGTTCTCTCGCGATAGCTTAGTTGGGATAGCCTGTGGCGTGTTTCAGCCGAGAAAGCAGATGTTCGGTCTTCTAATATTTCAGAGATTGGCTCATCGTCATGCTTGAGGGATTCAGCGATCAAGGATGAGAGGTCAAGTAAATAAGGCTTGCAAAGTTCTAGCAGAAGGTCTTGTTTATCCTGGGTCATGAGTTGGGAGTTGAGCGATCGCTAAACTTGGGTGGTTAGTTCGTCGAACGTTGGGTATTACGGCGTCCTTGGCGTTTTATCGTTGCCGCTGTCTCCGTGAGATGCTCCATCAATAAGGGGTTGCGTTGAAAAAGCTCTGGTAAGTTATGCAACGCAACGGCTGCTACCGCTATGGATTGATTGAGATTTAATTCTGGGTCAACAGTGTGGATGTAGTCGATAAATTGGTCTAATTCGTAGATGGCTAGAATTTTTGCATCAACTACACTTGATGAGATTTTTCGTTTAGTCATTGCTCGTTAATCATTTGTCACTTGTCATTTGCCCGATCGCACCTCTCCCTCAGCAATCGATTATTCGTGGCGATCGCACTCCATCACGCAACAGGGGTGAAGTCAACGTAATAGTCAGCACCCGGCGTAAACTGAGCCGATGCCTGTGGGTTGTCGATTTGGAGTTCAATCTGCCCGGCTGGTGTCGCTTTCCAAAACGTCAAGTTTTCTTCGGTGGGTGGGTTGGTGGTTACAGGTGTGAGGATAACTGTTGCTGCACCTTCTTCATGGTCAGTTTTGTTCTGTTGGCAAGTAAATTTGGCTCTGACAGTCATTGTTTTTATTCCTTAGTAATTGGTGGGAGATGGGAAAACTTAGGGAAGGCGGATCGAGTTGGTAGCTTGATCCGCCAGTTTCTATACCGAAAGAGAAAATCGAAATGAGTGACGAAATTTACTTGGAGAACGATGATGTTGTGTCTGTTAGTCAGGCAGGATTTAGCCTTTCAAATACAACGACATCAACAGTTAGTGAAATCAAAAGTTTCTTGCGAAAAACTTGGCCGGGGGATTTGCATGGCTGGATTTTTGATGGAATAGCTTGTCGGGTTCTGTCGGGTGGTAAGGGATGGCAAGCCGGAAGAATTCGATTGCGGCTGGAGTTTACGCCGAGTAAACCAAAATTACCTGAGCAAAAGCCTTCGACAGCTACTAGTGAGCCAGTATCGCCACTAGATGATCTCCGATCGCAACTCGATATCGAATGATCACAGATGCGTCGCCTGCTATCAGATAGAGCCGATCGCACTTAGATATCTAATCCATTCTCCATAGGGATTAAAGATCCACTATGCGGGGATTCTTCAGCTAAAGGCATTGTAGAATCCCCGCATTTTTGTTTAGTTTTGTTTTTTTTTCCGGTCATAACAGTTTTTACTGGTTTTACTAATTGGCGCTCCAAGGGTATTAGCTTGACGGAGCGGGCTACTGCATAAAAATGCAGAACAAGCTACATCAGTCACTCCGTAAGTTCTCGCTCAAAAGAAGCGCTCATGAATGGCAATGTAATGGATGGGCGGAACCGTTTACCAGACACTTCCGCCCAACGTTCTTTACCATCCGAACCCAGCAAGGTTCCGTTTAAACGGAACCTTGTCAAGGTTCCGTTTTTAGTATAGTATGACGGAAGAGAAAAGATCACTAACTCCAATGGATTTGAGAAAGCGTGTTGGCTTAACTCAAAGGCAAGTTGCGCTTGTCCTTGATAAAAAAGTCGCAACCATCAGCGACTGGGAAAGAGGAATAACGAAACCTCGGTTGACGTTTTCCGAGACCAAAAAGCTGATGGAGATTTATCAATGCACGCTTGATGAACTTATCAAAGCTTACGAAAAACAGGCATTACAGCCTGAATAGTTTGCTTCACAAAGTAAAAGGCAGGTTTTCTCTGCCTTTTACTGCCACGAATACTGCACCCCAAACTAGGCAGAGATAGCAGCCTGCCAGCAATGAGCGATCGCAAAGACCTGCTAGGGGAAACGTACCTGATGCCCAATGTCTAATGCCCAATGTCTAATGCCCAATGACTAATACCCGACTCCCAACCAGACAGAGATAGCAGCCTGTAGCCGTAGCGCAAAAGAAAGACCTGCTAGGAGTTGAGAAAAGAAAAAAGCGACCACTACTTGAGAGCGATCGCCTTCGGATGAACAGCATTAAAGGTAAACAAAAATGAATGCAACAGACGCTATTCGACGAGAGATGTCTATTTTCACCCTTTCGCAGACAACAGGACTGGCTTCCTTAGTCTTCCTCGCTTGGCGAGAAAAAACCTCTGTCTGGGATCAATGGAGCGAATGGGGTTTTGCCGACATCCCCGAAAACACAGTTAGCTTGTGCGACTTGCTTAGTGACCAGCAGCAGCTAACACTAGCAGCCGACATTGCGATCGGCTTATTAAAGGAAATTCTCGCGGCGAATTTGGAACAAGAAAACATTGAACCCATTGCTGTGCAAAGGATTGAAGCACAAAATTAACCCACATTATTGAGCGACTATTAACGCACTATGACCGATCAACAGATTAGCGATAAACCACTTAACGGGCAACGATCAAGCATCGTTAACAGCCGGAAAGGCAAGAAGAAGGAGTGGAAGGACTTAACTATAGACCCACTCTCAGAGGGTTATGACAGCCATCAAGCTGACTATGTGGTGGGTAAAAACCCAATTACCTGGGCATTGCTCGAAGTCGGTCAACTATTCTCGCGTTCAAAAAGCGGGAAGAACTTGCACATCAAGCTGAATGATGGTCGCGCCATTTGTTTGGATAGCCGACGTCCAATTGAGTTTAGGCCAACAATCCGCAACTCTCAACAGGTTTGGGTTGTGACTAATTTCAACTCAACCTCTGCTTCAAAAGTTGATTATTAAGGAGATTTACATGATTAACGAACCAGATTATTCAGATCCCGCTTACTGGGCATCACAGGGAATCGAAATAATTGTCATCGACTCTGAAGACCAAGAAAGTGTTAATGCCGGTTTTGAGCAGATTGGGCAACGCCTCCAACAAGCATTGTCCGAAATTAAACAAGCCGATGATGCTGATTTTTAAAGGCGATCGCCCATCTACCAGGATCGCGATCGCCCACCGATACGATGTAGCCCCGCCGCTGCAAAAACTAAACATCATCAAAATTATATGACCAATCAACCCAATCCCAGCAACGAGATCCATAACGTCGGCTTCCCAGAAGGGCAGCTACTAGGCAATGGTGCAACTGTAGGGGAGTGCGCCAACATCTCAGCCGCTTATCTTCAGGGAAAACCACTGCCGACTAGTGATAACGAAGTTATCAACCGGATATCAGACCGCCTCACCGAAACCAGCGGCTACGGCGAGTACAGCGAATGGGAGAAAAAAAATGACTGAAGACACCACTGGCAGCCCTTGGCTGATTGCTGCTATAGCTATTTCTGAAGAATTAAAAGAACAACCTCCAGAAGTACAAGCAGCAATTCGGCGGATGAACAAGAAAATTTACCCCGAAACTTGGAAAGCTACACCAGAGAAGGAGCAGGAGTGAATCAAATAAGCATTCTTATTTGCATCATCGGCGCTCTAGTTATTGCGATCGCACTGTGCAAAGCGGACACTAACCGTCCCTTCTACCTGAAAATCGAGGTGCAGTATGGCAGATGAGCAAAAAATTGTCGTAGAGGTTCCGAGGGAACGGGGTTATTCCCCTGTAACTAGTACAGCCGAACTGTCAAAGCTAGAGATATTCAAAAAAGGATGGGTTTCGGCGATCGTGCTGCCAGACAATCTGCCAGACTTAACTTACACCCTTGTCTCAACAGTAGCAATTCCCGCTTTATTAAGTAGCTGCTGGGTAAGTATACCCATGCCTGGGTTTATCCGCCTGGGGGTGTTGGGGGTATTAGTGATGGCGGGGGTTATCGTCATGTACTTGCGGCAAGTCGTGCCAGAGGTCAAAGATATTTTGCTCTTAAGGGTTGGGTTGGTTGCTGTGGGGGTGTTGCTAGGAATATGACAACCTACAAAATTAAGTATTGGGATAACGAGGGGCAAGGAACTACTTTGATTAATTCACCTGGTGAGTTGGAAGCAGACAAAGCAGCCAATTTAATACAGGAGCAGTTACAGGAAAACGGGATTGAGACTAGCACAGTACAAGTGGAAGTATTCAGAGAAATCAAAAATCCTTTAGATTTACTGGTAGCAAACATCCAAAGATTGGGATTCGGGGGGTAAAGATGAGCAGTGATTTACACCCATCCCAGTTACACCAACACTTGCAGATGTACTTCCGCGCCAAGTGGTCATTCTGGGGGAGTTTAACTGTTGGCTGTGGCTTATTGTTCCTGGGGGCGACTCAAAAACCAGATTCAAAACCGTGGATATTGGGGGCCTCCGTTGGTACTTTAGAAGTCGGTCGCAGACATCGCCAAACAGCCAAGCTGCTAGAAGAATCGCTAGGCGATATCGACCGAGCATCACGGGTCAACTTTCAAGCGTGGGCAAGGGCTAACACCCAGCCCACATCACAGTTAGTGCTGACAGTTGGCGCTCTTGATGCGAATTGGCAACCAGATAACTTAATCACTGACCCGGTTGAGTACGTCAATAAGGTACAGAAACACGTTGCTTTAGTTGGGGGAACCGGTGACGGTAAGTCAACCCAGGCTCAATACTTCTCTACCCGTATCGGCGGTAAGGTCGTTGTCTACGACGTAGACAGCGCCAAAGGAGATTGGGCTTGGGTTGAGCCAACCGACCTAATCGGGGACGGTGGCTTGCCAGAAGTGGACAAAGCGATGGAGGAAGCGCTTGACCACTTGGAAAAGATGCGAGTTTACCGCAAGGAAGTTTCCAAAGACATTCCCCAAGAGTTTGCTCGATTCTATATTGCTGAAGAATTCCCTGTGCTAGCAGACTGTAGCAACGCCTCCCAGTGGATCAGACAGCACGCCAAGGTCGGAAGAAAGCGCAAACAGTTCATTATGTGTCTGGCCCAAAATGACACAGCTGCTAATTTTGCTCTGGAAGGTGACGCTGACATTTTAGACACTTGCTTTGTGCGTATCCGTTTGGGGAAGAAAGCCCAGGATTATGCTAGGTCAACGCTCAAAAATCCCCAGTTAGAGCAGTGGCTCAAAGCCGGTGGTAAGAAGCGGTTTATGGTTGATGATTGCCCCTGCGAACTAGATTTAGGACTATGGCAACCAAGTGCTCAAGTAGCAACGGAAATCTCTGACAAAGAGAATACCCAGGTGCAAACATCGCCGTCAGGTATGAACGAATACGAGCAATTTATCCTTGACTGGGGGCAACAGCACCCAGGTGAAGTTTTAAAAGCCGCTCATCTTAGTCGGGCTACGCGGTTATTTGACAATATGCAGCCAGACGAAATACGGATTTTCTTCGTTTCTATGGCTGATAGGGGATTGGGGGAAGTAGAAGGAAATGGCGATCGCTTGGGCTGGAGGTGGTCAAAATAATGTCTACACTTTGCCTACAGTCCGTCTATAGGCTGTAGGCAAAGCTTTAGAGGTAAATTACCTATTAATTAAGCAGCACTTGAGTGGAAGTGCGATCGCTCACTACACCACCACAAACCAATCAATAGTTCGCCTACACCGTCTACAATTTTTCGCCAAAAAAAATCGGCTGTAGACGCTAAAAATAGCCCCCAGAGCGGATTTTAGTGCCTGTAGACAAAATTTTTGGGGCTTAAAAAACTTACAAAATCGAAACAATTTTCAAATCTGGAATGACTCAATCAAATTGTCCTCGATGCGATTCTACGCGACTGCAATATCAAGAAAGTTACGGCTATTGGGAGTGCCTTGACTGTGGTCACGTCTGGGCGGTTGACGTTGACGATCCAGATTACGACGAACTACTAATCTGTCCCAAATGCAGCTCGTCTAGTATTACCCTAGATCCGATTTTTGGGTATTACAAATGCTCAAGCTGTTTTACTGCCTGGGTCAACGACGAAGACGACCCAGACTTCTTATTTGGGTGTTCCCATTGCGGCTACCGTTTTTTGGAATGGAATTTCGTTAGTTATTTTCTATATTGTCCAGCTTGCAAGCATTACAGTTATGAGCGAATTAAATAAACAGCTTTGTTCACTAGCTGAAAACTACATAGAAAATTCTTACTACCGCGTTGGCAATTGTACCTATGCCTGGGAGGAAAAAGACTATCGCAGTGACGATTTAGACGGAGATATTGTATGCGGTGAATGTCCCCCCAATGATGCTGACCATTACTCATGGTGGGAAATTGTTTCTTGCAAAATTGAAAGCAGCGAAATTGACGAGCGCAACGACGAAACCGGGGAATATTCTGTAACGGTTAAAGCGTGGGTGGCTGTTAGTTCTGGTGACGAGGAGGAGGAGGTTGACAAGAGCGTAGCGCCTGACATCCGCACCATTTACGTGCAACTTGACCGTGATGAGGAGGGCGATTTCTGTGTCGTTGGAACTGAAGAATAATGATTGAACAACGAATTAAGGAAGCGAATGGACGACTAAAAAATAATTATTGTGGACTAAGAATTGAGCAAATAGGGGGGCGGCTTTATCTTCGCGGGACATTCCCTCCTAAACCCTTGTCTGGGAAGAATAAACCCCATAGACAGCGAATATCTGCCGCAAATGCTAATAAAGATGGGGTAAAAATAGCGGAAAGGTTAGCAAAAAAAATTAGCGTTCAAATGGACGCTAAAACCTTTGATTGGGCTGACTACAAAGAGGAACAGGAACTAGAAATCAATATCAAAAATATTAAAAATTGGATCAATGAATTTGAACAAGACTATTTTTCTAGGAAGGAGCGAACATTTAAGACTGAAACAACATGGAGAGTAGAGTACCGTGCAGTATTTAAGTTTCTTCCGCTAGAAGACGAATTAACAATTGAGAATTTAAAATCAACAATTATAAATTGTTCAAAGCCGGATACTCGTATTCGCAAGCGTTTCTGTCAATCATTAAACCTATTGTCTAAGTTTGCTGGACTGAATTGTGATTTTTCAAATTTAGTGGGAAATTACAGTTACAGCAGACGAGAACCGCGCAATCTGCCAACTGATAAACAGATTCAAGATTTTTATTGCCAAATTGGTAGTGACCCCTGGCGATGGATTTACGGAATGATCGCTACTTATGGATTAAGGAATCATGAGGCATTTTTTATTGAGCTAAATTCCCTAAACAATCCTGACCACTCGATAAAAATTACTCAGGGTAAAACTGGATCGCGAAAAGTGTGGCCACTGCATCCTGAGTGGGTTATCACTTTTGACCTGACTAGTCCCAAAGTCCCAGGCATAAACTTAAATCGTCCCAATACGGCAATAGGCAATGTGGTTACACGACATCTCAGGAGAAATGAAAATATGCCGTTCAAAGTTTATGACTTACGCCATGCTTGGGCAGTGCGATCGCTTGAATACGGCATTGATATTTCATTAGCGGCAAAGCAAATGGGGCATGGATTACAAGTTCATAGCAATTTGTACCATTCTTGGATTAATGAGCAAGCACACCAACGTGCTTTTGAGCTAGCCATTAACAAGAGCGATCGCCCGCTTCCACCATTGTTATAGTGTTTCGTAATCAGCAGGCCGTGGGTTCAAATCCCATCATCGGCTTTGGTAAAAGTATTGCTCAATAGTCAAGTTTGACAAAAATCAACCATTTAGCCAAATGGGTGTAAAAACCAGCTTACTTCAAAGCATAGCCGATAAACTTTATGTAGAAGGGGAAAACCTAGATATTCTGATTTCTGAGTTGGAGGGTTAATGAAGACAAACGTTGAGTTAAAAGCTCGTATTAAAGAGCTTGGGAAGCAAGCAGCAGACTACAGTCGCCAAGCCGTTCAAGTCTTTGATACAGACCGAGAACAAAACAGAACCTTGATGCGACAAGCTTACGAGTCTAGCAAGCGCTGCCAAGTTTTGATTGGTGAGTTACTTAGACGGCAAAGTCAAAGCTAAGAACAACCTTTCTTTACGTTTTCAAAAGTGTTGTATAGGACAACGCCTTTATTTTGTCACAAAAAGTTGATTCACTACCGAAAGTAAGTAATCAACATCATTTCATTTAAGTCAAAGCCTCGCCATATCACTCCAACTCAGTTTCGCAGAAAGCTTTTAACAAATCAATACAGTTAGCGATCGCCTTCGTGGATAGAGAGAGAACTGAAAACTATAATGAACGCATAATACAACTAATTAAAGGCAAGATAGTTATAAACCATTGCTAACCAACAAGGAGAATCTAAATAATGCAGGCTGATAGTATTTCAGAGCAAAGGCTACTTGAAAAAATTCAAAAGCTACCTCCCGAACAAGTTTTGCTAGTTGAAGATTTGATTGATTCTCTGGTTCAGCAAAATACAGACCATAGCCTTACCTTTGCAGCAGCAAAAATTTCTGAAACAGTTCTGCTTAAAATCTGGGATAACCCTGATGATGCAGAATATGACAAACTATGAATTTGGTGATGTTATTTTAGTGCTTGATATGCGATCGCTCTTTCAAATCAAAGCCTCGAACTATCACTCAAACTCAGTTTCGCAGAAAGCTTTTAACAAATCAATACAGTTAGCGATCGCTCCTAAATGAGCAATTTCATATCCATGTGTATTTTGGGTAGGAAACGCCAAACAAGCAGCACGCCCAACATGCCCAAATTTCATCGCAATTGAAGCATCACTACCAAATCCACTCAGAGTTGTTAACTGCACTGGCATATCCAACTGCTTGGCACTATGGCGCAGTTGGCCATTTAGCCCTTCATCATATATCCCATAAGCATCTTGAGATAAAAGTACAGGACTTTCCCCATCTTTAACAGGATATTCCTCAGATAATGGACAAATTTCTAAAGCAATCAAGGCATCCAAACGCTGATTTTGGGTGAAAAATAGCGCCCCAATTGCTCCCACTTCTTCTTTTGCTGATGCCACCAGATAAACATCAACAACTGGCTGTTTGAGGTTTTCAGCCAAAGCTAACAGAATCGCAACAGAAGCTTTGTTATCTAAGGTGTAACTGGCAATATGATCCTTTAACCTAATTGGATGCTTGCGATGCTTACCGATTACCATTCTAGTTCCAGGTCGAATACCAGCTGTTTCTAATTCAGCAGATGTCAGCTTCGTTTCAATCCAGGCATTTTCCCACTTCACAGTAGTATCTTCCTGCTGAACTTTTTGGGGCGATTCGTGGGAAACGTGGCGGGAACCAAAGCTGAGAATTCCACTGATAGTTTCGTTGTCTCCCAATAAATCGACAACGCCTTCCCCGTAAACCCACGGGAAAGAACCGCCGAGTTTGCTGACTTTGACACGACCTTGATCACCAAGACTCTTGACAATTGCGCCAATTTCGTCTTTGTGTGCCGTGATCGCAATCGCTCGGTCTGGACTTTTCCCTGGAATTTTCGCAATAATATTATCGGCGCGATCGCACCAAACTTCTACACCCAGCGCCGCAAATCGTTGCATCAACAACTGGTTAATCTCAGTTTCTGCACCACTAGGAGAATGGTGCATGACTAATTCTTCAATAATTTGAAATAAGCGATCGTAATCCGACATCAATACAATTAGTTTAATTTTCAACTGTTGTATGAGAGAATATTGCATCAACAACCAGACTTGCTGACCTTTTTTGTTGACGCTTTAGCACTCCTACCGCACCAAAAGCACCAAGGGCTAAAATCCCCAAGTTAATCGCAGGTTCAGGGACAGACTTAGCATCAATCGCCGCCAGTGCAGCATCTGCTATCACCTGATGAGCAGCAGTTGTTGGGTGGAAACCATCCCAGACGAGAAACTTGTTGTTACCTGGGTTACATATATCTAGCCTAGATAGACAAGACTCGGTTACATTCGTAAAACCTAATGCACTTGCCTGATTAAATAAAGAATAAGTATCAACCGAGAAGATGTTGAGATTCGGGTTTTGGCTTAAAGCGCTCACAGTTTTTGCTAAACCCAAGTTAAACTCACTAGTTGATTTGCTAAGGGTTGTAGGATTGCGATCGTTGATTTTCGCTGCTGGTAGCTGTCCCAAATCGGGCAAGTTAAACACCAAAATATTTTTCGCGCCGACTCCTACCAGAGTATTCAACGCTAAGGATATATTACTGATTGGCGTGGTTGAGTCTTCAGGGTTGACAAAAAACAAATCATTCGCACCTCCCCACAATGTATAAAGTGCATCTGGATCAGCAGTTTGATTACTTGCTTTCAGAGCTCCAGCAAAACCAAGGACTTGTTTGAGTACTCCCGGTAATCCGATATTGGGAAGGACAGCGTTATCTAAACCAGAGTTAGCACCACCGAAAGCGAAGTTTATCCCTTGGGTAGGAGGTGTGGAAGGAATAGTAGTCAATAAAGTAGTCAATAAAGTGGGCTTTAAGCCTAGCTGATCTCCAAGATAATCTACCCAGAGCGGCCCATCAGAAAAACGTCCTTCAAAGTAAGGTGGGCTTTGAGGGTATATTTTCCCGGTAGCATTATATATATTGCCTGTATCGGAAAGACTATCACCAAATACATAAAGCTGATCAAAACTCGCAGCCGAGGCTTTGGTCGGCAACATGAAAGAAAATAGAACAAATCCTGCTGCGATCGCTTGTTTTTTCATATTCCTTTACCTGTAGTATTTTTTAGTCTGTTTAAAAGTACTGAAAGCCCGATAGTTAGTTACTTCAAAACTAAGTACGTCTATTGAGTTAATTTACGTTATTTTACTTAACTATGCATCGAAAATCCATCAAACCCAGATAAAAACCCTGTAAATACTTAGATTTACATTTTCTTGATAAAAAATCGGTATATTACAAATAAATAGCAAAATTTACATACTCAGGTGTGCTATTTGTCAAATTTTATGCTGATGATGGACTAACCGCGATTTAACTTCGCTTTAATTTCAAAGCCTCAGCAGCCGATACACCCTCACCCTGAGTGCCGAAATACCACAAAACTGTAGCAGCCTCAGCACGAGTTACTGGTTTTTTAGGTTGAAATAGAGTCGTATAACCAAACACCCGCCGAATATTCGATTGTTCGCTATTCTGGTAATCAGCCAACACTGCTCTTAAAGCCTTGGGGTCAATTCGCGCTGCATCTTGGAAACCCCAGGTTTGTTTGACAGCATCTAAGTTAGCAGAGGGTAAAGCTTGGCGAGTATCTAGGGGTAATTTCCACAGCAGCAACTGTTCCCGCGTTAGGGGTGCATCAGGACGAAACAAAACTGCTGTAGAATCTCCAGACAAAGGACTGGGAATTAACCCAGCTTCGGCTAATCCCTGAATTGCTGGAAAATCAGGGTCTTTTGCCGACACATCACTAAAAATTGGTTGAGTACTTTCTGATGCCAAGCGAATTTGTTTAGCGGGATTGCTGGCATACATAGCATTATTAGCAGCAATTAGCCAACGGGCATATTCCCGATGTGTAACAATTTTACTGGGTTCAAACTCGTTAGTTGTGGTAGTAGAGTTGCTCTTAGTTGCCTTTTGTTCCAGAGACAAAACACCTAATGCAGCCAAGTCTTGGATATGTTGCCGCCATTCTTGCGGTGCCTTATTTAGATCATTAAATGCCTGAGATTCGGCTGTGGCTGTAGGAGTTGTTTGGTTATTAGCGGTGCTTGGTGGCTGTACTGTCAAGTTTCCAGGTGATACCGGGCCAATGAACTGGGAATTGCCTGGTTGAGGAGCGGCGTTAGTAGTTTCGTTAGGATTTCTAGTTAGGGTAGGTTGTGCTATTGCGATACTATTCGGTACATACTCAATCAGTAATTCAGTGGCTGTTTGGGGTTGATTGGGTGTAGCGTTAGTAACTGATTTAGGCTGAATGGAAACCTTCAACAGCAAATCGTGACGACGTGCCTCAAAGGCGCCTCCCGCATCATCTGTTGGCTGTTGCAAAATCTGCCAGTTATTTGTTTGAAACTGGCTGCGATAAAAGCTAGCAATAAAGTTGCTGGGATCAGAACTCAACCAACGTGTTGAGACTCTGTTTTCTGAGCCGCTACCAGGTGTAACTTCCTGTAGTTTGGCGTTGGAATATAGTGGGATATCTTTGGGAAAATCAGCTGGTAAGTGAATTGTTGATTCGTTTTGCTGTGCTTGCGGTGGCTTACCCTGAGATTCTCCAAAGACAGCTGGATTGTTTTGCAGCTGAGGATCTGCCGCCAAAGATTGCTCAAGGTTTTTGGCGACTGGAGTGTTAGCACAGGCTGTTAACGAAGTCAGTAGAACAGCCCAAATTAGAAATACAGCTGGACGTTTACAGGGAAGCACAGGAAATCAAAAATTGAGTTTCAATTCTTACCCTAGCGCAGACTGTTCATTAAATGCGATTGGGAATAGGGGATTGGGCATTGCTCTTTTCCAGTCCCCCTGCTCCTCTTTTTATTGGTGAAGATGATGATATCTCAAAAAATTAGTAAACGGTAGCAAAAAGCTACCGTGTTGTCTTTGTTTTACAGCCATTAGGTTTTATTCCCATGCTTAGTTATAGAATTCCCTAAAATTATGGCAAACTAACATTTTCGGAAAAAAAACACAAATAAATCTGGAATGCTTGCTAGATATAAGTTGTGTGATTTTGGTGATAGACTAGGACTAAAGCCCCCCTTAGCCTCACCCAAGGAGGGCAATAAATAAAGGTCGCTAACGCTGGCTTAAAATCGATTCTGGAAATTATTCATCTGATGATGGTAAGCTGAGTAAGGCAATAAGCTGGAAAATGCCAGTGTTAAACAATTCCAGGAATTTAGCGTAAGTTCGTTATTCTTGACGACTGGGGTCATAGGCAAAGCAATCAAGTGTCGCAGCAGTTTCCTTAGTATCTGTTAGCTATGGCTGTTTCCCAATCCTACTAATGATTGGGTAGGGGCAAGAAAGACACTTCATCGGATGCACTGGCGGTTGAGAAAATCCTCTACAAACTTGGTCTGAACAGTTAACAGCTTCCTGATAGATTAGATACAATTAGCATTTGCGTTTGGTTGAGCGTAGGCTTTGCCCGCCGTAGGCATCGCTTGTTAAAAGCGATTACCCGAATTGACATGCTGCTGCACTAGCCGATTTGACATAGTATTAAACCTTTCACCTGCTGGCTCTGACGAAAATTTTGATTCAGGGCAATTAAAACTTATATTCAAGGGCAAGGGTGTTTCTTGGAGATGAAGTTAGCCAAAAAGGGGCAAAAGGCTGAAAAAGATATATCTGATGTCAAAAAGGCCGAACTCAGAGAAGTATGAAAATCTAAAATAGATACTAAATTCAAGAAAAAACAACGACCATCGACAACCGCCAGTCCATTTTACTTTCTGTAAAGCGTCACCGGGTTGTTACGAGTGCTGAAACACGATTACATGCAAGTTTCCCAGGATCAGCCTATTTATTCTGAGGCTCCACTCCAGCTGTTACTTTTTGTCGATGGACGACCCAAGTCCCGACAACAAGTCCAGCGAATACGTGCTTATTTAAAAGAATTGCAGGCTGAGTATAGTTTTGAACTTCAAATTATCGATGTAGGACAACAACCTTACTTAGCAGAACACTTTAGATTGATCGCAACGCCAGCTTTGATCAAAATCCATCCGGAACCACGACAGATTTTAGCTGGGAGTAATATTATAGCGCAATTGAAAAACTGGTGGCCTCGCTGGCAAGCGGCTATAGATGCCTATTTAAAATTACAAGAAGACTTACAAGAACGTATAGACGACAATGCTAAAGTGACATCACCCAAATCCACTATCCGTTCAGTTGCTGTTTCTGCTGAATTCATCCGACTCTCAGATGAAATTTTTCGCTTAAAGCAGGAAAAAGATAACCTCCAAGAGCAGCTACATTTTAAAGACCGGGTGATTGCGATGCTGGCACACGATCTGCGTAATCCGCTAACTGCTGCCGCGATCGCCATAGAAACTCTCCAATCTAACTACAATTTAGAGACGGGGCAATTCCATCGGCTTAAACCATCAATGACGGTACATTTATTAAAACAAGCCCGCAATCAAACTAAAATCATTGATCGGATGATTGCCGACCTTTTGCAGGTAGGTCAGGGCAAAGATACGGAGTTGCCGATAATACCACAAAAACTCCAGCTAGGTAAACTCTGCTTAGATGTAATAGAAGAATTGGGCGATCGCTACAGAGCCAAATCCCAAGAGGTAGAAACGGATATTCCCAATGACTTACCATACGTATATGCTGACCCAGAACGTATCCGCCAAGTGCTAGTAAATCTGTTGGATAATGCCATCAAATACACCCCAAAAGGTGGTAAGATTAGCGTCGCCGGATTGCACCGCACTACCCAAAAAGTTCAGTTTAGTATTGGCGACACTGGGCCTGGTATTCCTGTAGAGAATCGCGATCGGATCTTTGAAAACCACTTCCGCCTACAACGGGATGAAGGTACAGAAGGTTATGGCATTGGTCTTTGTTTATGCCAACGTATCATTCTGGCACATTATGGCCAAATTTGGGTGGATTCTGCCCCCAATAACGGAGCATGGTTCCACTTCACACTGCCAGTTTATCCTTCTTAGCTATTGGGTATTGGGCATGGGGCATTCACAAATGACAAATGCCAAATGCCAAATGCCAAATGCCAAATGACAAATGCCAATTAGAAACTTGAGATAAAGCGATCGCGCCCCCCCTCCTTTGCTTGGTAGAGTGCTTTATCGGCCAGCAAAATCAAATCTGAAGGTGAGGATTCCCAAGTGGGGACAACAGTGGCAATACCCATACTGAGGGTGAGATACTGACTCACCGCAGAACCGTCATGAACAATTTGCAAATCTTTGATTCCCGCTTGCATCGCTGCGGCAACGTGAATTGCGCCAGATGCAGGAGTGTATGGCATAATCACAGCAAATTCTTCGCCTCCATAACGCGCTACTAAATCTTGATGTTTTTGTGCCTTAAGGCTTAAGAGAGCACCCACTTTTTGTAAACAGATATCCCCAGCAGGATGGCCATATTTATCGTTATAAAATTTAAAAAAGTCGATATCACACAAAATCATTGACAAGGGAGATTCCTTTTGTATGAGATCAATCCACTGATTCTTAAGATAATCGTCAAAGCGGCGACGATTTGCCAACTCAGTTAAGCCATCTACATTGGCCAGATGCTGCAAAGATTGGTTTACTGCCTCTAAGTGTTTGTAAAGGTGCGCTTCTCGTACCAGTCGGCTCAAGCGATGGCGCAATACAGCGAAGTTAATTGGCTTAGTGACGTAATCAGTCGCCCCTACTTCAAAAGCACGGTTTACGGATTGCTCATCGTCCAAGCATGTGATCATCAATATGGGAGTGCGCTCCCACATCTGGGAGATCAGAGTATTATTAAGGGGCGAGTCAATATCAAAGGTTGCAACAGCTGATCTTCTATTATTCCTGGCAATCTCGCGCAACTGCTCACAGCAGGTAAAGCCATCCATCACAGGCATTAGAGCGTCTAGCAAAACTATATCGGGTTTGAGAGCCTCGTAAGCATTTAAACATTGTTTACCATCATTGACCTCGACGACTCGATAATTTTCTTCTTGCATAACTTTACGCAACAATATTCGGATGGTCTTGTCATCATCAGCCACTAGAATCAGTGGTTTTGGCGGAGAATCAGAAGATGGGCTTATGCCTGACATGAGTTGCCTTCCACTTGGGGGACTATCTTGAAAAAGGCTGTGCAACTCCATCGCATGGGAGCGATCGCTCTTTTCATCAATGCCAGGATTTGCGGCAAAGGTGTGTGGCTTCACAATCAACTGTTTTTTGACAATAGACTGCTCAATGTTAGTGAGCCAAGCAAGCGGTAGATAACTAAGTTGCATAGAGAATCTATAATTGGAACACGAAGGCAATTTTTACCTTTTTGTTCGCCTATGGTTATGAAAGGAAATGTTACTTTTATATTTCCCAATAGTTAAAGTTAAATTACGATTTTTTGAGAATGACAAATGCACACCTTAATTATTTAATTCTGTAGTTAGTTTAGAAACCTAGTGAGACAGGGCAAAGTAATTGCCAAACTACGCTTACTGATAGCTAATACTAATATCACCGGTATTAAATTTATTTAGTCTATTCGCTAAGGGGTTGCGGGGGGTTAGTATAATTACATAAGATTGAGATTAAACTAGCTACAAAGCTTTATTTTGCATTGACTCTCGGTTAAGAAATTAAGATTAATGTTTTGAGCAAGTAAATCCTAAAATTACTTCACATACAGCAGAGCAAATTATCATCTTTTTGGCTAGACAAACAATCAGAAGTTCTTACAAAAAAAATCAAACCTATTTACATTCACTAAATCTTTAAAATGCCAGACTCATTAATGTATCAGCAAGATCACTTTGTTGTTCTAGAAACAAATCAACCAGAACAATTTCTGACACCACCAGAGTTATTAGAAAAGCTCAAAACTGCTCTCCAACAACTCCAAATTCAAGATTTATCACCTGATTTGCAAAAGTTTGATACTGTGGAAGCTCAAGCACAATATTTGCTCGATACCAGTTGCGAATTAGATATTGCTCTTGGGCAATATTTGCAGTGGTATGCAGTTCGTTTAGAAAAGTAGCTTTTTAGTCAGTGGTTAAACAAAGAAGAATTCAGAATCACTTTTTTCGGTCAGAATTCAGCATGAATTCTGACTCCTTAATTCTGTTTTTAATAAGAAAATGTGTTAATTCGGCGATTCGTTAAAAGTCTGTTACACAACCTAAAGCAATGGGTAGTTTACCGTCGTAGGCATCGCGTCTAACTCTCAGATGAAAGGATGCCTACAAGCACTCGTACCAAATCTTCTAAACCTTCAGGAACACGGTAAAGTTTAATATCTTCTGCAACCCGTTTATCTTCCTATGAAGAGTACCAAATTTCCAGTCATCTCCATTGGTAACTGCTCCATATAAAATAGCTTTTTCATGATCTAGGGACTGACAAGAGCGATTAATTCTACTGCTAGCTGTGTAAACCCTCTTTTAATATCTGATTGTTTTGCTTCAATCACCAATAGGGAGTTAGATTTATGCAAGTAATAATTAAAAGTACCTTTAAGTTGTTCATTAACATTAATCGGATACCCACTATATAGTTGAGCCTTTGTCTGAGCGCATATTTCAGCAAGGATAGGTGCAATTAAAAATTCCCGTATTGATATCTCGGCGATTGGGTTGAAAAGCTTGATATTGCGCTGCAAATAATTTTGTAAAAATTCTAAATAGCTCAGTTCAGCAAAGTATCTTGGTAATTCTAGCTCTGTGCGATCGTAGCTGTACTCAAACTCAGCCAGTATGTCTATTGTTGGGTTGGGCAACAAAAAGTATTGACTAAAAGTATAACTTTGCTTAGGTTTTAAATTCTATATATGCTCATCATTTTTTCTCGTGTACGAACCACACCGGAGATACAGCAGAATTCATAATTGAGGAGTTAGAATTGGTGAATCGGCTACGCCCCGCTACAGAAGTAAAACACGCTTTATACCTGGCTTTGAAACGAATCGTTGTGTTCTTCACCTTCTTTGAAATCTGCTGTATTATGACTGGGATATCATTGAGCAATGCGCTACCAAAACTCCCACGGCATTATTGGATTGGACTGATACCAGAAAAAGCTTTAATGTGGTTAACGACAAGTTATAAAGCAATGGAGTTTTGGTAGCGATCATTTTTGTTATTGACTATTGACTATTGACTCTTTTTGAGTATTAATCAGTGCTAGTTCAATTTTCTTTTCAGATGGCTGCGTTATTTGAATCTCCAATCCAGGTCCAAAATAGTTGGTCATTTTTTCCTGCTTTTTTTGCCACACATCAATTGGTATTAGGGGTGAATCAAATTCTAAAATTAGGGCATAGCTCCCATTAACTTCTGTTTCTCGCAACCCGGTGACTGTTGGCCGTTCCTGGTCTGTGGGACTCAAACCTAGAAAAGAAAGTGTTGTATCTAGATGAGCATCTTGACCGTAGCAATATCGGGTGATGTCTTTGCGAATTTTATTTTGTGTATCAGTTGCTTGCTGCTGGCGCAGTATCAGTGCTGACGGTGACGTAGTTTCGCTAAATGGTACTGGCTTAAGTTCATTAGCTTTCAGCGCCAGCCCTCCCAACAATAGAGGAATCCCGTAAAAAAATCCGACAAGATTGAGTGTGGGATTATTAGCAGCATAGGCGACAAAGCCAATGATAGTTAAGATGCCGCCGATAGTTAAACCGAGTGTTCCCAAAGAGATTTGGCGTAGCATGAGCTTAAATTAGTATAAATTATTAATACCTCAGTTTTATTATCATCGGCTATGACTAACAACTTAGGGAAGAGTGTTAACTTAAGTCAGTAAGTAGGTGGTATAAATAAACAAAATACATAGATAGCCGATTTATCTAAGAAATCGGCTATCTATCTCCTGAGCGTTTGATGTTTAATTAGGTTGACTTACTTAGTACCCCAGAATGTTGGATTTTGAGTTAACTTTAAATTTAAAGGTAGTTAAAGATGGGCAAAAATAATGGATCTACAGACTATAAAAGAACGAATTGTCGCAGTTCAAAGTAAACGCGAGTACCTGTTAAGTCTACTGGAACAACCAAACCTGGGAACTTTGAGAGTTGACGTAAATCAGGCTTTGGAAGAACTGGATGAATTAATTGATGAATTTAGACGCACCATTCCGGGAGAGTAGAAATTATCAATAATTGCGTCGGTTTAAGCGTCAACTTCAGGCTATACCGACGCTCCTTAGTAGTATCATGTCCTTAAATCCCCAGAATTGAACTAAGCCTGAGTTGGCGAAGCAACATAGCTGTATCATTTATCCTGCAACTGAAGTATTTCCTGTACGCTGACCTAACTGCCTAACTAAGGCAATAAGTTCGCTTGTAGGTATATCTTTCTTGCAAGCGCCATCAAAGCTAGACATTGCCTTTGTCCCTTGAAAATTTAGGTCTTCCACTGAGGAGTAAGCAAGGATCTGGGTGTTCGGAGATATAGCTTTAATGTGACTAGACGCACTCCAACCATCCATGACTGGCATTTGTAAATCTAGAACAATCACGTCAGGATGGCTACGTTTAACCATTTCTATAGCTTCTTTACCATTACTGGCTAAACCTACTACTTGAATATTTTCTTGGCAAGAAAAAACTAATTGTAAGGTTAAACGAGTCAGTTCGTGGTCATCAACTACTAGAACACGCAGGGTAGAAAGCTTACAAGATAACATTAACATTGAGGGGAAAGACGAAATTATTCAAAATAACCTCTCTAGTTTATTGGAACAAGTGTCAGCACTGACTCTATCTATGGTTGAATAAGTTGTCTGAACCCATGACAAACAACTTAGATTACTTCTCAAAAAATTCAATTTTTCTAAAAAAAACTAAGTTGAGCTAGTTGTCAAGGTAGAAGTAACTTATTTTTTAATCAATCAGGTTTGAGGCTACACCAGCTGAGCGTAATGCCATATTCATGAGAATTTTTTGTGAATTTGCTTCTGGAGAATCATCATAGGGACGGCGTTGAATGTAACTGCCATCGGCTTGTAATTCCCAAGCTTGGCGATTATCTGCGAGCATAATTCCCATGATTTCTTGCAAATCCTTAGCAATATCAGGGTCTTTGACTGGGGTAATAACTTCTACTCGGCGATCTAGATTGCGGCGCATCCAGTCGGCACTACCGATATAGATTTCCTCTTGTGTATTGTTATGAAAATAATAAATCCGAGAGTGTTCTAAAAAGCGACCGACAATGCTGATTATGCGAATGTTTTCACTAATGTCTTTGAGTCCTGGACGCAAACAGCAAACGCCCCTGATAATTAAGTCTATTTGCACTCCGGCGCGGGAAGCTTCATATAAAGTGGCGATGATTTCTGGATCGACTAGAGCATTCATTTTGGCAACAATGCGTCCAGTAAATCCATTTTTAACATTTTCGATTTCGCGGTGAATTAGTGCCAAAAAGCGATCGCGCATATTCACAGGCGCAACCAGCAACTCTCGATAAGACTTTTGTCGTGAGTAGCCTGTCAAGAAATTAAATAAATCTGTGATGTCAGCACCTAATTCTTCACGGCAACTAAACAATCCCAAATCTGTATACAGCCGTGCCGTTTTGGGGTTATAGTTACCAGTGCCAATATGCACATACCGGCGTATCCGGTCTTTTTCCCGCCGTACCACCATGACGGTTTTACTGTGGGTTTTCAGCCCCACTAAACCATAGACAACATGAACCCCGACTCTTTCTAGTCGTTTTGCCCAGTAAATATTATTCTCCTCATCAAATCGCGCCTTCAATTCCACCAGTACGGATATCTGTTTGCCATTTTCGGCGGCGGCAATTAAGGCGTTGACTATGGGCGAGTCGCCAGAAGTGCGGTAAAGGGTCATCTTGATGGCTAACACATTCGGATCGTAGGCAGCATGGGTAATAAAGCGCACCACTGTAGCCGAAAAGGATTGATAGGGATGGTGTACTAGCAAATCCTTTTCCCGAATCACAGCAAAAAAGTCTTTTCCTTCGTCCGTCTCCAACGTATCTCGGTCTAAACTCGGTTCCCTCAGCCTTTGCAGGCGTAATGGTACAACAGATTGGCGTGGTGGATCTTTGAGTTCTGGCAATGGCAAGGACATAAAATACATTAAATCCCGCAGTCCCAAAAGACCGTCTACTTCGTAGAGATCAGTTTCTGTTAATTCCAAATCATGCAATAATCGCGATCGCACTATTTCAGGAGTCTGGGACTGAATTTCTAGCCGGACTGGACTTCCACCTAGCCGCCGTTTTCGCAGTTCCTGTTCTATTGCTAACAACAAATCATCTGCTTCATCTTCTTCTAAGACCAAATCAGCGTCACGGGTAATGCGGAATGGATGATATTCTTGAATGTTCATCCCTGGAAATAGAGATTCCAAGTTATGAGCGATCGCTTGTTCTAAAGGTACTCCTGTCCAGTGGGCAGGTTTTTCGTTGTTCTGATCTGCCAACTCAGGCGGTATCGGTAAAAATCGTGGTAGAACGCTGGGGACTTTTACTCTGGCAAAGAATTCTTCTTCAGTGTCTGGGTTTTTGACGACAACAGCCAGATTCAGACTGAGATTAGAAATAAAAGGAAAGGGATGACTAGGATCAACAGCCAGGGGAGTCAAAACTGGAAAGATTTGTTCCTCAAAATAACTGTTAAGATGAGTCCGCTGTTTTTGATTCAAATCTATGTAATTCAGGATATGAATGCCGTGATTTACTAGTAGAGGACGAAGTACTTGCTCAAAATGTTGGTGCTCTTTCTTAACATGGGGAATCAAGGTAGACCTAATATCGTCTAACTGTTGTTGTGGTGTCCGACCATCGGGAGTTAACAGGGTAACTTTTGCCTCTACTTGTTGCTTTAAACCAGCAACACGCACCATGAAAAACTCATCCAAATTAGAGTTGAAGATTCCTAAAAACTTGAGACGTTCGAGAAGGGGCGTGCGATCGTCACAGGCTTCATGTAACACCCTGGCATTGAATTCTAACCAGCTTAACTCTCGGTTAAGATAATATTGTGGATCGCTGAGATTGATGGGGGTAGAGCTTTTCTTAGATTTTGCCATAATGACCTAAGGGCAGGCAGATATAGCCCATTGAACTGGGGGACAATAAACATATTAAGTTAAATGGTGCTTGAGCATAACGCTGAGGCGATCTTTGGCTGTGATTCTCTACCTCGCCACTGGTAAAGGACGGACATAATGCTTATAGGACTTACGCAATAACTCTCTGAAACTCTTATTCTTTTGCGGTTCGTTTTTTCATGATTTTGCGTAAGTCCTGGCTTAAATTAAAAATCTATTTGTATCTAAATAACTTCAGTTAAAGACTAGAAAATAAACTCGCGTAGGTACGAAACGTTTAAAGGTCGCTCATCTACATACTTGAGGCCAGAATTTCCTCCAACTGTTGAAATTTCCTAGTCTATGGACACATTCGTACATGTTTGACACTACGGGAAAACTTAGCACTCAGAAAGTTTTAAAGTACATTAATCATCCACATCACGGATGAATAAATTCAGGAAAGTTCGCTTATATCCCCCGGTTAGAAGCACGGGGGCTTTACGCATCACTAGTCGTAATGTCGGGATATTCAGTCAAAAAATATGTTTCAGGCTACTCGTCGCCGTCTGGCAATTTGGTATACTGCCGTCACTGCCGTATTACTACTACTGTTTGCCAGTGGCGTTTATTTATACGTCCGTAGTACACTGATTGAGCGGATTGATGATACCCTTAACCATGTAGTGGAAATAGTCGGGCGATCTTTGGTGATTGAGCCAATCAACAACCATGCTGATCGGTTCCGGATTAATGTAGAAGCTAGTTTTCGCGACAACACTGGCACTGTAGAAGATGACCACATTGACCTAGAGTGGTTTAGTCCAACTGGTAAGTTACTTTGGTCAACTTTATCCGAACCTTTAAATATTCCCATTCATGGCGATCGCACTGGTGAAACTGTGCGCGTAGTCAAGGGAGATAGTGAAAATTCAAAATTCAAAATTCCCCACTCACCACTGTTATTACGCCAAGTCACACAACGGGTAGAAGTGAGACGGCAAGTATTAGGATATTTGCGTGTTAGTCATCCCTGGTTTGAAGTCACTAAACCTAGTCGCCAGTTAATTTTTGATTTGGCACTAGGTATTGGGTTAATGGTGCTTTCTGTCGGCGCAAGTGGCTGGTTTCTTTCGGGTAAAGCGATGGAACCTGTAGATCAATCTTATCAACGCCTCAAACAATTTACTGCTGATGCTTCTCATGAACTTAGAAGTCCCATTACTTTGATTCAAACAAATGTGCAAGTTGCCCTTGCTGACTTGGATTTAGTAGAGGCAGAAGCGACTACTTCTTTACAGTATCGGCAACAGTTAAAAGTGGTGGAACGGTTAACGCAGCGTTTGGGTAAGTTAGTCAATGACTTACTGTTTTTAGCACGGCAGGATAGTGGTATTAGCAAAGATACTTTTTCAGCTTGTCCGATGGACGCTTTGCTGATGGAGGTGGTTGGAGAACAACAATTGTTAGTCCCTGAAAAAGAAATTGCCCTTTCTTTAGATTTAGTTGATCCTCCCGCCTGCGAAACTAGTCCCGAATTACTAGAAAATTGGTTTACCCTTGTGGGCAATTGGGATCAACTGGTGCGGCTGTTCACAAATTTAATTGCTAATGCCTTGCATTACAGTTCAGCAGGTGGACGGGTGAAAGTGGAATTGGCGCGGATAGAGGGAACAAATCGCGTTTCTGGATTACGTTACACCAGCGCCCAATTGCAAGTTAAAGTAAGTGATACCGGTGTTGGAATTCCAACGGAAGCACTACCACGCTTGTTTGACCGCTTTTATCGGGTAGATCCGGCACGTACTCATACAACTGGCAATACAGCTACAGCCAGCGCTACTGGTTCAGGATTGGGATTAGCGATCGCTCAAGCTATTGTCGAACATCACCAGGGTCATATTCAAGTTGAAAGTTCCCTTGGCAAGGGTACGACGTTTACTGTGACTTTACCAATAACTCTTGAGTCTTAATATTGAAGTTTTCAGTCTTGAGAATGAAATATATTTATTTTTTTAGATTATTTCCGTCTCCTTAGCTAGAGATGAAAAATCAAGTGGTTTATTAAAATATAGATGTAATCAACAATTGTTGAAGAAGAATACATTCGTGAGAATGCAATCAGTGGGGGATTCAGACTCGCCACTGATTGAAGACCACAAAACAAGAAAATTTGGTGGGGTGCAAAAACGCCGTTTATTCATCCACCAGTCGCACAAAATACCCAAGTGAATTCTGGCGACTGACACCTTTATTCTGTTTGATAACCCCTAATTTAAGTTACTGCTTTAAAAAACATTTAAGAAAGAAAAATTGAAGTTTTTCTAGGAGTGAATAATGAATATGAAGTCTCAAAAATTTCGCAAGTCCGCTGAGTTATTTGCCGCTATTTGTGGGGGCTTACTGATTACTCTGCCACTAATTTCTCAAGCAGTAGCACAACAATATACTCCCAAAGTTAACCCTTGTCCTAAGATTTTTTACGAAGAACCACATAATAATCAGGTTGTAGTACCACAAGGATGTCCTCCCAACGCGCTAACACAAAGACTAGCTGCTCAAGGGCTTCTTCCCGTTCCTGCTACTCCATCACAAGATCAAACAAGATTGGGTGTCGGCCGTGAAGTTCCACAACCAGGAGTCAGATCACCAGGCCCAGCCCGTGGAGATCAAAGTCAACAGCCGATACCAGAGGGGGGTTCCACTAACCAACCACCACAAACCCCGATCGCGACGATCGCACTGAATAATGGTAAAGTTGATATCAGGTTTGTGAATGACACTGCGGCTAATGTAACTTACCAAGTGATTGGCGATACGGCACCGCGATCGCTACAAGGTAAGTCAGATGTAATATTGCAAGGTTTAAAGGCACCAGTAACGGTGACATTTCAACGAGATGATGGCGGACAGTTGATAGTGACTCCACAGCCCTCTTCAGAGCCAGGAAAATTGGAAGTTAAATTTAATGAAGCCACCGATGCAGCACAGGGTAGAAGTGCTATGAGAATTGAACAAAACGGCTCAGTGTTCTTGAATTAGTAGGGGCAGAGCGCGGGTTAAATTATATTAGGACTTAGGTAAAACCGTAGGGGCAATACCCTATAGGAAGCCGCTTCTCATCTAGACGCACTCGCGAGTCCGTCTAGATGAATTGCTCCTATTCTCAACAATGCAAAAGATTTTCGATGCCGTACTCCTACTTTCGCCGAAGCATTTTAGTTAGCTGATCCAGCAATTGCACTTCTCGCTTACTGTCTTCCAATGTCCGCGCCAGTATAATCGCCCTTTCGTAAAAATTGCGGGCAGTTAAGTAATTACCTTGCTGCTCGTATAATTGAGCATAAGATTCAAAAGATTTTAATTCTTCTGGCAAATTTTGGAATTCTTCAGCGAGTGTTAAACGTTGCTCTAGTAAATCAAAAGCCCTTTCGTAGCGTCCCACAGCACTGTGAGCTTTAACTAAACCGTCAATTGCCCGTAATTCATTAGTGCGATCGCGGTTAGTTTTAGCTGTCTGCATTGCTACCCCATAAGTGGCAATGGTATCCTGATAATTTCTAGATGCTAAATAAGCATCACCTAAATTATTTAGGGTATTTGCTTCACCGATGGCATCGCCAGTCTGACGGCGGAAAATTAAAGCATTTTCATACAATTTAATTGCTCTGTTATAATCTCCCAACCTAGCTGCTACTAGTCCCAAATTACTCAAAGACAATCCTTGACCTTCAATATTTTTGACATTGTGAGCAATTGCGAGTGCATCTTCAACTGTTTTACCAGCAGCAGCCGATTCTCCTTGTTGCAGGAAAAATGTACCGAGATTATTCAGCACAAAAATCTGAGATTGGAAGTCTTTAGTATCACGAGCGATCGCTAATCCTCGCCGTAAAGAATCTTCCACCTCTTTTAAACTACCTAACTGGACATAAGCTTTAGCGAGCAAATTGTAAGTCTGACCTTGTGCTTTCAGGTCGCCAATTGAATGATATAGTTCTAGTGCCCGTAAGCAAGACGTAATTGTTTTATCGGCATATCCTGAGGCGTATTGTTGTTGACCGATACCCAGTAAGCCGTCTGCTTCATCTCTTGATTGTCGCCCAACCGAACTATTTAAAGGGCGATGGAGTTGTTGCGTAATATCAACCGCACCCGCCGCGATCGGACTCAGCAAAAAAGTAAGCAGTAAAATACTGGGTAAAAGTACCTGGGGAGGAGAAATCGCCCGCCAGTTACTACAACTCTCTTGAGATGAGCATCGCACTGGCTTACCTACACAAATTAAGCCTACCTTTTGCCTGGGAAATACCAGCCGTTGTTTCATAAAAATTACCCGTAAAGTTGCGGGTTTAAGCAGAAGGTCTAAGAAAAAGTTTTAAGCTTTTAAATTGAAGACAATCAATATACGCGTTTATACTTAAGCTAAGATTGACTAAAATCTTCCCCAAAGTAGATGGCGCGGATATCTGTGGGTAATTTGTCCTCTAACATACGATAGCCTTCCTGGAGAGAATTGGCTACAACACTTGGAGCAATCGCTTCTCCTTCGGCTTGCAGATAGGCAGCAATTCTAGTTTCGCTCCAGTGGAAGGTTTGAGCCATTAACACCATTAATCGCAAAACTGGTGGTAGTTGGTCTAACGCCTGTTCTACATAGCACCATAGTGGGGGCGAAGTCGCTTGGAGAGAATAATGAATTGCTTCTGTGGGTGGTAGTTTAATCTCGTTAATACAGAAAGCTGTCATATTAATTAACCAATTTTGCATGGTTAAGGCTTCCTCACCTGATTGAGAGTCGGTCAAATTTAGTCCACCGAGTTCGTAGTAAATATGCCGCCAGGTGAGGGCAAACAGATAATCTGCCTGCACAGGCGATCGCGCCGAATGTCGAATTAAGGTATACACTATGGGACTATAGCGGCAAAAAATCACCGTAAAATACTTTCCGGCATCTGGATAACGCTGAAACAGAGTTAGTAGTTCATCGTCACTGTGATGAAACAGCGACTTCACCAGGGGGTGATTAGCTTCAGGAAAATGAGGAATTTGCACAAGCCTTTGAGTTGATAGTTGTTAAAATAGTTTTGGGAATTGAACTCCGGTAGTTAATCGCATAATATCTTGGTGTTGACCAGTTTGTAGCCCAGACTCAGACTACTTGAGTATTGATAAACTAGAAACAAGGACTTAATTTTAGTCTTAATCGACAATCATAAAATCGGCTCACTTATAGAATCCTTATTTGTTCATGGTTATAGCAGTTAGTGTGATATCGTTCCTGCTCAGTCCCCTTACCTTAGGCTCCTTTCTGCCTTCTCTGCCCTTAGATAGCCTATTTTCCACCCAAGGCATTATGGTAATGCTGCTAGCAGCTTACGCTGGTGCGATGTGGATGTTCCTCACCAGTGCCCCAAAAGTACACACTGTAATGGTGTCAGATTTGGAGATTGCCCGACAGTTGTATGAAGGGCTGCTAGATTTGCCAGCAGCTGAGGTGCCATTGCACTACTACTACAACTACGAACAAACTATCGGCGCAACTGGCATTGATCCACTATATATGTCTACAGGGCCGAGCTTATCTAGTAAAATGCTGAATAATGCCAATGATGGGCTGTGGTATCAATTGAAGAAAAATACCCAGCTACACATCATTACTGGCGCGAGTTTAGGTAGCAAAAATCAGCAACGCCACGTTTGTTTTGACCACGACTGCCTGGAAATGATTTTAATGCGAGTCGAAACGCGCGGTTTGAAATTTAAGATTCGTAACCAGAAGCCCCTGAATTTTTTGGTTAAGGACTATGAAGGGCGGGTTATTGAACTGGCTGAAGTAGCAAATTAGTGATTAGGTTTTGGCAAAGCAGAAAAACAGAGGCATGGACTATGATGCTGCTTCCTCTAGATTGAAAAATCTAAAGAAAACCCCACCTTTAAGTGGGGTTTTCTTTATCTAATTCTGAGCTTTATATTTCATCACTCATTTTAGAAGGTGAAGGTAGTACGTAGAGTACCTACATATTCAGTGTCGTTGTTGTCGTTGTGCTCTGGATTGAAGATTACCAGCACGCCAGGGGTCACTTGAATATTATCGGAAAGCTTCAACTTGTAAAGACCCTCTAAATGATAAGAGGTATTGTCGTCTAAGTTAACATTGCCGGCAGCTGTTTTTATGCTACCACCAGTGACTCTGGGTGGTTGACCAAAGATAAAACCTAAGACGTTGCCTTCTCCACCAAAGTCTTTCAAAGCAAGTGCTCCAGCCCAGTACCAAATATCTGCATCTGCACCGGCATTGGCGCCAGTTATAGCATCGGCAGTTGTATAACCTCCCCAACCACTAATAGCCAACTTAGAGCCAAGTTGGAAGGTTGCCTCTACACCATAGTTGTTGGATTCGGTACGAGTGTTATTCCCAAAGGGATTGTTGGCAAAAGCACTACCTGTACCTTGCAAAAGGTTATTGTTAACAGTATTGTTAACAAGATTAGTTTGATAAGTGCGGGCGTAGGTTAGACCAATATTAAAAGCTTTGCTGGGTTGGAAAGATAACTGACCAAAGATAGCGTTATCACCATCCAACAGCCCATTATTAAGGCTAGGGTCATTAGCAGTCCTAGCTAGATAAGCACCGCTCAAGCTGATCGGCCCTTTAGGATTGAAGGTAACAGTTATACCAGCGCCACCGGCACCTTGACGATAAATGGGGCTGAAACGTCCATACCGAGAAAGCGCACCTCTAGCAGAGCTAGCAAAGTCAGGGTTGAAGTTATTGACATTCTCCCATAACTCTCCACCAGTGGCATCAACTTTGACACGTACTGCGTCACTAAAGTTGAAAGCATAATTGATTTTATCAATACTAACGCTGTTGTTGCTGGGAGCAGGGACATCATAGGCCAAGCGGGTCATGTTAGTACCGCTGATAGCAGCATTAGAAATGATGTTGCCAGCAGTCAAACGGATTTGCAACTGGTCTTTACCAGTGAAACTGCTGTACAAGTTCAAACGAACGCGGTCAGAAAAAGTGGTATTAGAATCCAAGTTTTGATTTGAATTACCAGCAGGAACTGCTCTATCTCCACCAAAAACATCAGACACGTTGAAAATCGCTTCCCCAACCAACTTGGTGGTAGTAGAGAATTGATTCGCTTCCAACTCCGAAGTGCGGGCTTCTAGTCCATCGACACGACCGCGCAAAGTTGCTAGTTCGGCAGAAAATTCTTCTTGTAAGCGCTGTAAAGTGGTCAGGTCTTGTTTATTGACCAAATCGGCTGTAGCTGTAGCAATCAGTTCGTTAACCCGGTCTAAACAGGCATTCAAACCTGCGGCAAATTCATAACGGGTCAAAGCACGGTTCCCGCGATAAGTACCGTTGGGATAACCTGCAATACAGCCGTAGCGCTCAACTAGAGATTGTAAAGCTTGGAATGCCCAATCTGTAGGCTGCACATCTGAAAACTGCGAAACTGATGTTACCTGACTCATGTTATTAGGATCTTGAGCTTCAGATAACTCGGCAACATTTGTTACCTCTTCGTTGACTTCAGCAGCTAAAGCACTATTCGCAGCGAAAAATGCAGCAGCTACAACAAGCGGACTAACCTTAAAAAGATTCCAGAATCGTTTTGTCATGTTTTTTGTTCTCACTCACACCTACAATAATCCAGTCATGATAAAATGCTTATAACACTTTCGTTTCGGGGATTATACACACAATCACAGCCATGATTATACCTTTATCCTGTGATTAATACAAGTCAATTAGCATATTGCTGAACTATAATTTTTAATTAATTTATTTGCTGAAGGCAAAATAATGCGGCGTTTGTGACGTAAAACTGTTCCTTCTTCCTCCAACTGTTGTAAAAGCCGGGTAACTGTTACTCGTGTGGTATTTAACACTTCAGCAATATCTTGATGGGTAACATTTAGATCAATTAGCTTACCCTTATCTACATCACGTCCAAATTTTTCACTTAACCAGACTAAAAACTGCCATAGGCGTAGCGAAATTGGTTTTCGATGCACAATACTTAGTAGATCCTCTGCTTGTTGAATATGAGACAACAAAGCATTAATATTTTGATGCCACAAATGAGGTGGCACAATGCTTACTTCCACGCCTGTGAGACATTCAATCTGGTAGGGCTTGACCCTAGACAAAGGATAGCCAATCAGATCGCCCAGTCCCCAATAACCGAGAGTGATGAATGTTCCGTCTTCACTCCACGTTAAAGTACGAACTGCACCGTGATCAATACGCCAAAGTACGTCATCTTGAAGTGGAATTATTTCCCTACGGATAAATATCTGCTGGGGTAATTGTCCACTTAAAGCAGAGCTATTTGACACGGCAGAAGAGTTTGAAGTAGGACTTGTGGAATACATCATTAACCGTTACTACATAATTATCAGGGAATCTCGCTATTTACAATGATTAAGAAACTCTAATAATTTGTATCAAATTTTACCTATATCTCTGAAGGTTTATTGTTCTCAATCAGAGCTAGAGACTAACTCAAAAGCTTTTTATGGAAACAAGTTCTGGTTTGAGGTATCTATCAGTGAGATAGAGTTGGAATTTTTCAGTTGTTTATCCGTTACTTTAATTGTGCAAGTTTAAGAAGAGGTAAGCTTTTAGTAAAATATTTAGTTAACTTATTTTTAATTATTTGGTATTTTCTGAAGACTAAGTAAGTATCAGGGCTATTTCGTTGTAGACAGAAACCGCCTGAAAATATATTTCCTTTTCTTATAGCCCAAGTCCATTGAAATGGACTGAAATCTTTTCTCAGTCTTCTTTAGAAGACTTTCGCTATTAGCCTAGTAATCATTACTAGCACAGTACGGCGTAAATAGCGCAAAGTCTGAGCGGCGGTTCCCGCCGTTGGCGCAGCCCGCCGCAGGCATCAGAACTTTGCAAGACAACATACCATTTCAAATGGCGCAAGAGCTTGGAATCTAGTTCTTTTGACTTTTACTTCGGCTACGCTCAGTACAAGTGACTTTTACTTCGGCTACGCTTAGTACAAGTGACTTTTGACTTCCACCTTGCGGTACTAGGCAGTTGTTGGGACTGGTGCAAGATTTAAGTTTTAACGGACTATAACCTTTACGCAAAGCTGTACTAAGTCCCTTGAGTCGTCAGCCTTTGTTGTAGAGGTAGTGGCTTTAGTCTGTGGACTGATGAACAGTCAGTTAAGAGCGTTGACCGGTGACAATATATGCCACCCTTTGACCGATGTTAGTGGCGTGATCTGCCATACGTTCCAGGCAACGAATTGCCAGTGCTAGCAGTATAATTGGCTCAACGACACCTGGCACATCCCGTTGTTGGGCTAAACTCTGATATACGTAATCGTAGGCATCGTCTACAGTATCATCTAGGTGCTTTAAACGACGCCCACCGGCTTCATCGAAATCTCCTAAAGCCTTCAAGCTAGTTGCTAGCATTGCCTGCGCGTGAAGGGACATAGCTTCAATATCTGGCAAAGACGTATGAGGCGGATAAGGAAAAATTTTAATTGCAATCTCAGCTAAATCCTCAGCATAATCGCCAATGCGCTCTAAGTCTCGCACCAACTGCATAAAGGCACTTAAGCAGCGCAAATCTTGAGCCGTAGGCGCTTGCAGCGTCATAA
The DNA here is from genome assembly GCF_029379315.1 of Nostoc sp. S13. Lineage (GTDB taxonomy): Bacteria > Cyanobacteriota > Cyanobacteriia > Cyanobacteriales > Nostocaceae > Nostoc. The sequence goes on along the minus strand of NZ_JAQYWQ010000037.1, from coordinate 5,169 downwards.
TCGCCGTACAGTCTGATTCGATTTGTCTATAAAAACGATCAATCTTTTTATCTAATCGGGGAAGTTCCTCAGCTGCTGTTAAGTTACGAGCAAATAACGCTTGGTGGCTAAGGCGAAACGATTGTTCTACCAAAGCACCCATGCGTAATACATCCCGTTCTAAGCGCCTAATGGCGCGTGCGAGTTGGGGTCTTTGAGGATTGGGACTATAATCGACAGCTTTCACACTTGTTGTCTCAAAGGTGAAGATATTATTAACTATAGTCTTGGCTTAGGAAGTTTGCCATAACTTCACGAAATTGGAGTTGCATCCACGCACCACCAGTTTCTGGATGGTTCATAGCTTTGATTGAACCACCGTGGGCGATCAAAATTTGCTCAACGATCGCTAAACCTAAACCATTGCCAACGATCGCCCCTATGGAGTTACCATCTTGGGGGGAATGGGTTCGCGCTTTATCTCCTCGATAAAATCGCTCAAAAACGTGGGGTAAATCTGCCTCAGAAAAGCCGACTCCAGAATCAATAAGATTTATTTCGAGAATTGGGGAAGCAGCATCGCCCCGATTATTCGTTGATAAAATTTTTGCTTGGACTTGAATGCTTGTACCAGGAGGACTGTACTTAATGCTATTGTCTAGCAAGTTGAGAAAAACCTGGTAAATACGGGCTTTATCTGCCTTAATCCAAAGATTTTCTGGGCCAGAATAAGAAAAAGACAGATTTTGGCGTCCTGCCAAGGGTTCTAGTGTTTCCCAAACAGATGCAATCAGTGATCGCAATTCTACAGCTTTGGCTTGCAATTGCATATTTGGGTTTGCTTCCATTTGGGTAAGTTCTAACCAGCTTTGCACTAAGTTAATCAGTCGGTCAACTTCTTGCATTAGGCGGTTAACCCAGCGATTTAAAGGTGGTTCCAAACGGTTTTGTAAAGTTTCTACAACCAAGCGAATCGAAGTTAGCGGCGTTCTGAGTTCGTGTGCTAGATCAGAAAAAGAGCGATCGCGTACTTGATTTATATCTAAGAGGGGTTGACGATTTTCTAAAAAGACTCCCACTTGTCCATTGGGTAAAGGCAAGCTAGACGCCCGCAAAGCCAGAGATTTTATTGTTGGCATCTCTGCGGCATCCTCACAAGATGGATGAAATACCCATTCTCCCATTTGTGGTTTTTGCCGATCACGAGTTTGCTCAATTAAATGGTCAAGTTCGTAAGACCTTACCAACTCTAGTAACAAACGCACCTGTTCTGGTTGCCAATGCAGATACAAAATTTCCTGCGCCTGTCGATTACACCATAGCAGTTGATTTTCCTCATCCACCTGCAAATATCCTACTGGTGCAAAATCTAGCAGGTCTTGGTAAGTTTGCAACGACTGCTGCAAATCTTGCCGTTGCTGTTTCACCATCGCTATTTCCTGCCACAATCCTGGAATCAGCAGCAGTCGCATCTTGTAAGAATGCGAGGTTAACGGTCGGAGTAAACGCCCCAGGTAGCGGTTAAGTTGAACCTGTTGCCAAACCCAAAACCCAATGCCTACCGCTAAACCCAGAAAAAATCCCAATAAGAGCATTTGAGTTGTTAGTTTCTTGCTTACAACTAAAAACTAACAACTATCTAAACTAATTATCCAAACCTATAGCCAAAACCTCGTACAGTCACAATATATTCGGGATGACTGGGGTCTTGCTCTAATTTTTCGCGCAACCACCGAATATGAACGTCTACAGTTTTACTATCGCCGACGAAATCTGGCCCCCAAACCTGATCGAGCAATTGTTCCCGTGACCATACCCGGCGGGCGTAACTCATAAACAATTCCAGCAAGCGGAACTCTTTAGGGGAAAGACTCACCTCTTGACCACGAACCAGCACACGACATTCTTGGGGATTCAAGGTGACATCCTTGAATTTTAATACTGGTACTGGGGGTAAATTACTTAGGCGTTGGCGGCGCAATAGAGCGCGACAACGAGCCACTAACTCGCGCATACTAAAGGGTTTGGTCAGGTAGTCATCTGCTCCCACCTCTAACCCTAGAACGCGGTCAGTTTCACTACCCTTAGCACTGAGCATTAAAATAGGTACTGGGTTTCCTTGATGACGCAACAAACGGCAAATATCTAGCCCATTGATTTGAGGCAGCATCAAATCAAGAATAACCAGATCAAAAGGAAGTTCCCCTGAATTGGTTTCAAAACTTTTGAGATACTCTAGAGCAGACCGCCCATCGGGTGCAGTTATCACCCCATAACCTTCTTCTTCCAGAGCTACAGCTAGCATTTCCTGGATTAATTCTTCATCTTCTACTACTAAAATACGGCTGGTTTGTCCAATGTCCGTTCTAGCAGAATATTTGGTCGATTCACTGGTATACATTGATATCACAAAAGTCGGTGACTGTGCTTGTATCAATTAGGATGATTGAGTCTATTATCTCGCCTTAGTGCAACCGCGCTTCTATAAGGGTTAATTCTTTGAGATTTTCTTTACAAAAAGTAATATATGCCACAGCAACCTCCTAGATCAAAAATGACTGTGGCTACAAGCTTTTAACAATAGGGATCAGGTGATCGGGAAAGATATTTTATTGTGTGACGCAATTACATAAAAAACTCCACCCACTTTTGGGTTGGAGTTTCCCACCCCTTTCGATGAAGGATTGTCTTGACAAGAGCAGATAAAGTTGAGTATATTTACTTTAGTACAAAAATACTAATCTATCTCAAAGGGTAAACTAGAACTGAAAAACACAAAGACACTTATGTAGGAAAATCGCACCCCAACTAAGTGTCAGATGGGAATATTTCAGTATTTACACTGAGCTAAAAATGTTGATTTAAAGGCTACCCTGATGTCTGCATAGGGTAGTTCTTGGTATGGCTTGCTACCTCATAAATCATTGCTTATTGAAGGGAGTTGGAAGATGACTATAGTTGGAGTCAAGGACAGCAAACAACAACTAATGCAAGCATTTCAACAAATTATTATCCAAAGAAAAAAGCTGGAATCTAAAATAGCAACCAAACAAGAGGAAGCAGAAAAGGCAAAAAGTCAAGAAACTCTGCAAGCAGCTTCTGCATATACGGTTGATAGTATTGTCAAAGGTTTAGCTGATTTACAATTGGAATTTGGCAGTATTCTCAACGCATTATCTGAAAAACTAGCTCAAGAAAATTCCAAGTTAGATGAATTGAACCGAGCTATAGAAATTGAAACTCAACGCCTACAAGAGTTTCAACAAATCAGAGTTGTAGCGGATACTCTAGACATTTTAAGTCAAGAACACCAAGAAAAATTAAAAACCCTAGAACAAGATACTATCAGCAAAAGGGAAGCACTAGAGAAAGAAATTACAATCAGGCGGAAAGAATGGCAAAAAGAGCAAGCAGAATATGAGGAAGAACTCCAAGCATATAACAATTTATTAGCCAAAGATCGCCAAGAAGAACAAGAAGAGTCTCACTATAAGTTAGAAACTACTCGTAAACTCAATACAGACAGCTACGAAGCTATAAAACGCCAACAACAAAGGCAAATACAAGAAAATTCTCCAAATAAAGAGAAAGATTGGGCAGAACGAGAAAAGATATTCGCTGAACGTCAACCACTTTTTGCGGACTATCAACAAAAAGTAGCTACATTTCCTAACGAGCTGGAAGAAGCCGTTAAGAAAGCTAGGGAAGAGGCAATTAAAGAAACAAGCCAAAAAGCTAAAATTGAGGCTGATTTATTTGATAAAGATTGGGAAGCTAATAAACAGAGTTATGAAATAAAAATTCAATCTCTGGAAGAAATAATTAAGAAACAATCTGAGCAAATAGAAGGTATTTCTGCTCAATTGCAAACTGCATTAAAACAATCACAAGATTTAGCGATGAGAGCTTTTGGTAGTTCTAATCCTAAATAGTTATAAGTTTATAACATTTTAATCATTTTTAATTCCTGAAGAGGAGGTTTATTGTGGTGCTAAAAAAACCGACTGATAAGAATACAAAAGTAGAAATTCTTCAGGCGTATGAGGAGTTATCTCAAGAAAAAGCAACACTGAAATTGCAACTCGATGAAGTTGGCAAACAAAACCAGTCTGGAACTAAAGAACAGCCTAAATTAGAACAAAAAGTAGCTATGCATCAGCTTTCTAGTGTCCAAGAAAAGATGAACAATACAATTGAAAACTTGCAAAAAATTCAATTAGGTTTTGGCAGTGCTGCTAATGAATTATCGGAACAGCTAACCATAAAAGCCTCTAATTTAGAAGAGATCAGGCGAAATTTAGAAGAAGAAATCCAACAATTAACACAGATGCACAATTTGGAAATCTCTGATGATATCTTGGATACTCTTATCCAAGCTTATGAAGATAATACCAAAGCTTATCAAGAAGAATATAGCCACCGTTCTGAAGTTTTATTCCAACAAATACTAGAGCAAAGGAATACTTGGGGAAAAGAACAGGACGAACAGCAACGGGCGACAAAAGAACGTAATGAAAACTTGAATAAAACTCGGCAACGCAATGCTTCAGAGTATAAGTATAATTTAGAACTCCAGCGAAAACTGGAAACTGACGAATACGAACAAGAGCAGAAAGCACTATATAAGCAGCTGGAAGAATTACTACAAGAAACAGAAAAACAGTGGGCTGAACGAGAGAAAGCAATTTCTGAGAGGGAGAAACAATTTGAAGAATTAAAAGCGAAGGTAGAGGCTTTTTCCAAAGATAAAGAAGCAGCTATAAAAAAAGCTATAGAAGAAGGTAAAGGTATCGCCCACTATCAAGCTAAAGTTAAATCGGATTTATATTCTAAGGAAGTGGAAGGACAAAAGCGTTTCTATGAACAAAGACTGCAATCTCTAGAACAAACTATTACTAATCAAGAGATGCGGATTCAAAATCTTTCTAAACAACTTGAATCTGCTCTCAAACAAGTTCAAGATTTGGCAGTTAAAGCTATTGAAGGTAATTCAAATGTTAATTCATATCAGGCAATCAAAGAAATAGCTTTAGAACAAGCAAAAACTCAAGCGAAAAATAAATAAGCTGATTTCGTCAGAATTTAGGAGTCAGAATAGTTAAAGAATCAGCATAACATTTGTTGAAGAAGAATTCAGAAGTCAGAATTCAGGAGTCAGAATCAATCAGTCGGGGATTCAGACCCGCGACT
>NZ_JAQYWQ010000005.1 GCF_029379315.1 Nostoc sp. S13 | reverse complement strand
CAAGGGTGCAGGTCGATGCAACAAGGGTGCAGGTTGATGCAACAAGGGTGCAGGTTGATGCAACAAGGGTGCAGGTCGATGCAACAAGGGTGCAGATCAAGAGACTTGTGTGTACACCGTAGCCTTGCAAAGGGGAGGGAACTGGATTTCCTGTTTCCCCCCAATGAATCGGGAAGCCACTGCGTTGCGGTGAGGCAGTCGCTCAGAGGGGTTTCCCCCATGAGGAACTGCCGTTAGCGTAGCGTTAGCGAGTCCGCGTTCGCGTAGCGTCTCGTAGAGAGCGTCACCCGTTCGCGTAGCGTCTCCGACAGGAGAAGGGAAGTTCCCTCCGTTGTAGCAAGTGGCGTGGGATTAAGGGGGGTAAATCTGACTTGTATATACACCCTGCGGGGAGGGGTTCCTATGGGTAATTTGGCGGACATGATATCATGTCTTTGATAATCTTACGAATCTGCGTCTCTTGAGATTCGATACTTTCAGTCAGCTTAAACTGAACGATCGCTCTTGCTAAATTATGTTCTGGGTGCTTAACTTTGAAGTAGACATTCTCTGCTAAATAATCAGCAAAAAACCTCAGTCCTAGTTCAAAGGTAATCAGACGAATTGCATCGTAAATATAAGCATAGTCATTCTCCGTAAGAAATACCTTTGCCACAGAGAGATAACCTTTTAGGATTAACTGACACAAATCAGTATCGAAATAAATACTTTCCCAATTCTCGGTTTCTTCTCCCGCCGGATTGCAACCCGATCGCAGGCAATCACCAATATCGTAATGTACCAGACCGGGTTTAACAGTGTCGAGGTCGATGACGCTGACGGCTTGCTGGGTAACAGTGTCAAACATGACATTGTTGATTTTAGGATCACCGTGCATCAAACGCAGAGGAAGAATGCCTTTAGATTTGGCATTTTCTAGGATATGTGCAAAGGTTTGGCGATCGCTAACAAACTGTAAGCAATAATTAACTTCCAAAGATTGACGCGCCCTAGTTTTCGCCAATACTTCCTGATAATGCTGAAGATAAAGCGGTGTAATATGGAACCCTTGAAGGGTATCAGCGAGTTTTTCTGGTGGTAAGTCGCTGATCAGATTGTGGAACATCCCCAAGGCGTAACCGATTTCTTTGGCATATGAGCGATCGCGCATACTATCGAAAGACTGGGAGCCTCCAATAAAGCTAATCGCCCGCCAAAAGCAGCCGTCTGCATCCCTCCAGTGGTCTTGAGCATCCTTGGTCAAGAGTACGCGTGGCACCTCCCAGCGACGATTAAGTGGGGTGCATTGTAACCGTTTCTGGACATGACCAGTGAAGATACGCATATTCTGCATAATCAGTTGGGGCTGACGAAATACCTGCGTGTTGATGCGTTGCAGGACAAAATGTTGTTCTTCTGAGGAATCCAGAGTTACTAAGAATGTGTCATTGATATTACCACTACCAAAGGTTTTAACGTCTGTAACCTTTCCCGATTCAGCGAATTGATCAGCGATCGCAACTAGATTTTCTGCCCCCTGTGTATTAAATTCTTCTGTCATGTTTGTGTTTGACCTGCATTACTCCTCACGTATATTGCACGAAGGCAATAGGGGATATCGTAGCGCAACTCTCAACATAATTCGTAATTCATAATAGACATCTCCCAAAAAGAATGTCGATAAGCTAAATTTCGCGTCTCTACAAGGGTTCTAGATAACGCATATTTAATTTCACCAGATGTCTAATGACTGCTCGGTCGTTTCTAACCGCCCTTTTCACCTTTCTATAAAGCTTTCAGATGACGACTTCGCACCCGTTCAGCACTACCAGTAGGAATAGCAGCAATTAATTTTTGCGTGTATTCCTGTTTGGGTTCCAGGTAAATGCTTTCGGCTGTGCCTTGTTCAACAATTTGACCGCTATTCATCACTAAAATGCGATCGCTCATAAATTTCACCACACTTAAATCGTGAGAAATAAAAATATAAGTAAGCTGAAAGTCTGACTGTAATTCTTTGAGAAGATTTAATACCTGCGCCTGTACTGAAACATCCAGCGCTGAAACTGATTCATCACAGATGATAAATTTAGGATTTAATGCCAAAGAACGGGCTATGCAAATCCGTTGACGTTGACCGCCAGAAAACTGATGAGGATAGCGGTTAATCGCATCTGCACTCAACCCCACCCGTTCTAAGAGTTCGGCTACTCGCTGGCGTCGTTGTTGCTTGGTCTTACCAACGGCGTGAATTATCAATGGTTCCATCACCGCGTCCCCCACCCTCATCCGGGGATCTAGGGAACTAAAAGGATTTTGGAAGACTATTTGCATTTCCCGCCGCAGTTTTTGCAACGCTTCTCCTTTGAGGCTAGTAATATCTTGTTTCTCAAAGATAATCTGACCACCCATTGGTTCAATTAATCGCAGCAAGGTTCTGCCAAGGGTGGTTTTACCGCAACCAGATTCTCCCACTAAACCTAGTGTTTCCCCTGGTTTGACATCAAAGGAAACGCCATTTACTGCCATATTGTAGCGTTTTGTACCACCAAACACCCCCCGCACTGGAAAACCAACTTTCAGGTTGCGGATTTCCAGCAAGGGTTCCTTCTCATTGAAGTTTGCCAATCTTGCCGCAATCTCTTCAGTTGTGATTTCTGTCGGTTGTGCCGGTTCTTTCGCCTGAATTACTACTTGTCCCGTTGATGTCTCTTCTGCACTCATGTAGTCGGAAACAGTGAGTAATTTTTGAGGACGCCGGTCAAGTGAGGGGCGACAGGCGATCAAACCTTTAGTATATGGATGCTGGGGACTGCTGAAAATTTGCTCAGAAGCACCAGATTCGACAACTTTGCCTTTATACATCACCGCTACTTCGTCAGCAATTTCTGAAATTAGCCCCAAGTCGTGGGTGATGAAAATCATTGCCATGTCACGGCTTTGTTGCAATTCTCGAATTAACTCCAAAATTGTTGCTTGCACCGTCACATCCAAGGCTGTAGTTGGTTCATCGGCAATTAAGATTAGTGGGTTGCAAGAAATTGCCATTGCAATCATCACCCGTTGCAACTGACCCCCAGAAAGTTCATGAGGGTAGCGTTCCAGCATCGCTTCTTTGTGTTCTTTAACCAACTGTGGCAACTTTGATCGATCTAGTTTCGATGAATCGGTATACTGCTGTTGTATCTCCTCATCGCTACGTAGAAGTTTTACTTCTTGCAGACCTGCGATCGCAATTTGTCGTGCTTGGGCTGCTGACACATTTTGATGCCGCATAATCGCTTCTGTTAACTGAAATCCGATGTTATAAACCGGATTGAGGGAACTCATCGGTTCTTGAAAAATCATGGCGATGTCGCCACCCCGGTGTAACTGCATTTGCTCAGGAGGCAATTTTACTAAATCGATGGCGTTGGCATTCTCCTGCGGACGAAACCAGATTTCACCGCCAGTCACTATACCCGGAGTTTGCAACAAACCCATTACAGCTAGGGCTGTCACTGATTTACCACTCCCCGATTCTCCTACTATTCCGAGAGTCTCACCTCGATGCAGCCCAAAGGAAATACCATCCAAAGCTCTGTTAATGTTGCCATCACTGGGAAATTCAACTTGGAGATTGCGAACCTCTAGGATAGTTTCTCTCATAGGAGTTGGGTATGAATATTAACTTAAAATTATTTGGATTTTAACAAGAGTTTTGATGTATGTGTGGGTAAATTTGGTTTTTACACTCTTTAGCAGTTTTTCACTGCTTAAACCTGAACCACAATTGACATCACATAGTTCCACAATATACACGCATTTGCGATCTAGAACCGCCTGTGATTTCTGCAAATCGTCATTAGCTCATAATATCAACGCAAAAATGTTGCGACACCGAATAGCCTGCACTTATCTACGAAACGCTGCGCGTAGCTTGCTTCTCCGTAGGAGTACGACAAGGCTACTTCATAAAAGCTAAATCTTTATACCACTTTTATTTTAACTTTAAATACACTAAATTTGAATCAGCGTGTTAGATAAGCGAATATATAACTTGATAATATATTTATCGTGTAACCACCAATAACTGAAAATATAAAATTTCTCCATTGAGCTTTTAACTTTAAAAGTCTACTTTTCCTATAGGCAACGTCTTTATTAGTAAATAGAAAAAAACTTGGCTTAATATTATTTGCATTACTTGTAATTACAATTATTACAATAATTGATGCAAAAAAAGAAAATAGTAAGAATATTCCTACTAAGAAATAAAATTTAGTTGTTTCACCATTTATAATATATTCCGCTAAAATGTTAATTTTATTACTTAATTATTTAGCATTATTTAAAACACTTTTTATTTTGAACAATATACTATTTATAAATATGTTTTTTACTATGTATGTACCTATAAACGAAAGTATAAAGAACAATATACCAGAGATAAATCCAATCCAGGCATTATGCTTTCTAATAAACTTTTTTAATCCTTGTTCTGGTTTTAAAAGAATCTTGATTTGATTATAAAGTAAAGATTCTATATCCAATCCCCACGACCTAGCAGTATGTTTTATAGCAAATTCAATATAACTTTCATCTTTTGAATCCCCAATAATTATTTGAGTATCCTCGTTACTTTTATTAATATATCTACGAGTTTTAACACCTTTATCTGTCCAGAATCGTATATCGATACTTTGTTTTTCAGGAGATTATTTATTATTAAATTGAATTAAATAATCCCAACTAAGGTCAATAGCTACTGTAACTAATGGTCTTACTTCCTTATAAGTAATTAATTGAGGATAAGAATTTAGTTCAATTACAGAGTTATCATGAAAATAAATTCTTGATTGAAAATTTATTAGTTGAGCATTGTTTTGTTGAATTATTCTTTGATTTATTAAATCGTTAAAATTAGTAATATCCGACCACTCAATTTCAAATCGACCATATATTCTTTTTTCAATACTTTGTGGTCTACCTAGTAAATTAATTATAAATTCATTAAATTGGTCTGGTGGTACAGGTAAAGTAATATAGCCTCCTGTAGACGGATTAGCACTAGAATAAACGATTGGATTATTTTGATTCTGTTGTGGTTGATTGTTAGTCATAACTTTTTCTAGCAATAATTATCAAAAATTAATGGTAGTTTAACTTTTACTAAGCTGAAAAACATCTAATTTGCATAACCGAATTAAACATAACTCTTGTGGGGTGGGCATCTTGCCCGCCCTAATTATGCAAGTTAAATGTGGAACAGCTTAGTATTCTAAGTCTTCATTATACTCAGGATACTATCTTTGACAACTTGGTATAAAGCGTCAACACTAGACAAAAAAAATAGCACATCCGTAAAGGATGGCTATTTGTAGAAATTGTCTAATCGTAATGCTTTTTGCTAAGTATGTGAGCAAATTGAATACACACTAAACAACTTTAGAAGGGAATATCATCTGGATCTGGTTCTTCTTCTTTCACTGCTGGATAAGTGGTTCGCTCATAATTTGTGGGTTGGGGTACGGGTTCGTAAGTTTTCGCTTGGGGAACTACGCCAACAGGATTTGCAGCCGGGGTAGGTGCTGGACGTGGTGAATCGTAACTAGGAACTTCTTTCTGTGGCGGACGAGATGCTGAAGATGGTTGTCGGGGAGACGTTTCAGTGAATGATGGAGTTACGGTTGCTGAGGGCAATGGATCAGTATTAAAACTACCTCCAACAGGTTGAATTTGTTGTACTGTTAATTCAGCGCGTTTTTCTTTAAAACCTTCTTGACGCTCAACAGTATTCATAGTTAAACGTCCTACCAGGATGACGCGATCGCCTTGGTGGTAATTTTGCTGAATTTCTGTGGCTAAATTCCCCCAGCCGACAACTTTCAGGGTGGCTGGGGGATCTTCTGGTTTCTGGGAATTGGGAAACTGCACCAGCATTTCCGTGACTCCCAGATTTTCGGCTGTGTAGCGGAGTTGCGGCTCGTTAATAATTTCCGCCATTAAAACGCAACTGTTCATTAAAATTACTCCTGACTGCAAAAAGTGCTGATTGAAAAAGAGGGGGTTTTTCTATGTAGTGCCAATTAATATCTAGATATGTTTAATTGTTTGCATTTTTTAATAATGTTTGAGTTTTTAGTCCTTTCTAGCATAAAAGCCAAGCGATCGCTTTGAACAGCATTGAGTATACTGCTCGCCACCCTCGCTTGACTAAATTGAGCATTCAATTCTGCATATGAGTAGTATAATTGTACCACCTATTGATTAAATAGAAAAAATTCTTGGCAAAAATTAAGCCTTGACGTGAACTGGAAAAACACCCAAGGCGATCAACCTTGCTGGAAGGTCCCGCAAGATGGGTAAGCGCAAAAACGCAGGTGGTACAAAGGTGCGATTTGAGGTGAGAACCGGGGCCAATACCCGCTTTTGGATAAAAGTTTGAAACGCCTGAATGATGCGTGTGGGCAACTCGCGTTGACGTTGTACTTTTGCTAGGTCACTAAGTTGTACTTGTCGGTTCTTGAGCGGTTTGCTAAGTACATTCGCCGCGACTACAGCATCTTGAATCGCGTAGTTAATGCCAACTCCACCAACCGGAGACATTATATGAGCTGCATCACCGATGAGTAACAGTCCTGGATGATACCAACGTTTGACACGGCTGGACTCGACTGAGAGAAAAGCTATTTGTGACCAATCATCTAAATTTTGGATGCGTTGCTGGAATTCTGGCACCACTTCGACAACAGATTTTTTTAATTCCTCCAAACCCGCAGATCGTAATTGTTGATAGCCTCCTTTAGGAATAATATAGGCAAGTTGCCACTCATCACCACGGTCAAGCATGGCGATTAGCTTACCTTGACCAAAGCGCCCCATTCCCCCTTCAGGGTCTTCTGGCTGACGCGGTAGGCGAAACCAGAGGATATCCATTGGCGGCGAGGTTTCGATTGATTCAAACTCACCCAGGTGGCGCAAACGTGAGTGGCGACCGTCTGCACCAACTGTCAGTATTGCCCGGATTTCATGCCAACCACCGCCTCCTCGATAGCGGACACCTTGAATCACACCATTTTCGGCAATTAATTCCTGCACATTCGCACCCATTACCAGATGGAAACTAGGATATTTTTGTGCTTCTTGGGTGATGAACTCCAGGAATTTTACCTGGGGAAGCATTGTAATGTAAGGATAATGGGTTTTCAGATGACTAAAATCTGCGAATGTGACAGTATCTTGAGGAGTTTGAATACTAATTTGGCGCATTTTGGTATGGGGAAGTCCTAGCAAGCGATCGCTAAGTCCCAATTCCTCCATAATTTCCATCACCGATGGATGAATCGTATCACCACGAAAATCGCGATCAAAGTCTTTGTGTGCTTCCAGCAGCATCACAGAAATGCCTTGACGCGCTAACAACAGGGCCAATACTGCTCCTGCTGGGCCCCCACCCACAATGCAACAATCTGTGGTTTGTACGTCTACAATCTCATGGACAGGGTTAATGCTTGGGTCTTGGGAAAGATTTTTAGGTACATCGGTAGTCATAACAACACCTCCTGACAGCCCTAAAATTTAGAATAGTTTGTTTTTTATGGTGCAAGCTGTTTTTTTAACTTTTCGTATTTACCCTGAACGTGTATTATGATGAGCGCTAAACTGTAATTTGTCATTTGTCCAAATCCAATGCCCAATGCCCAATGCCCCATGCCCAATGAAAATAATTAATAGTTGTGTCCCAAGTTGTTTTAGAAAACGTTTATAAAAGTTTTTCCTCGCGTAAAGGGGAAAGCGTGACCTCACTAACCCAATCTCCCCTGATAGCTGGGGAGAAAACTGATGTAGCGCCAGAGCGTGCGGGAAGTGTCAACGTTTTGCGGCGGATTAACCTCACGATCGCAGATGGCGAGTTTATGGTGCTGGTGGGCCCTTCTGGTTGTGGTAAAAGCACTCTGCTGCGATTAATCGCCGGGTTAGAAGTGATGACTGGAGGGAATATCTGGGTAGGCGATCGCTTAATCAATGACCTACCACCTAAAGAACGCGATATCGCAATGGTATTTCAAAATTACGCTCTCTATCCCCACATGACGGTGTACGACAACATCGCCTTTGGGCTGCGACGTAGACAATCGGGGAATAGGGAAAATCAGCATTACCCACTCAGTAGAGACGCGATTAATCGCGTCTCTACCCACTCCCCACTCCCCAATTGGGCAGAAAATCTATTCGTGGGGGCGACAAGAAACTTACCTAAAGGACTGCGCTACATTTCTGACAAAGAACGGTCAGTAGATGAACAGGTGCGTAGTGTTGCTCAACTGTTACAAATTGAAACATTGCTGAATCGCTTACCCAAACAGCTATCTGGAGGACAAAGACAACGAGTTGCATTGGGAAGAGCGATCGCGCGTGACCCTCAAGTGTTTTTAATGGATGAACCGCTTTCTAATTTAGATGCCAAACTGCGGGCGGAAACCCGCGCCCAAATTGTCAAATTGCAGCGCCAATTGGGGACAACGACAATTTACGTTACCCATGATCAAACAGAAGCGATGACAATGGGCGATCGCATTGCGATTATGTCTGAGGGTAAAATTCAGCAAGTCGCTTCTCCCCTAGAACTTTACAACCACCCTGCCAACCTTTTTGTCGCAGAGTTCATTGGTTCACCACCAATGAATTTTATTCCTGTAGAATTTCATGCCCCGCAGTTGATTACTCATTCCCAGTTTCGTTTCACCCTCCCAGAAGTCTGGGGGAAAGCGTTACAACAATATGACCGGAAAACTCTAATTTTAGGCATTCGCCCAGAACATTTGAATTTGAGTATGCCTGCCACCAAAAATCTCCCAGTGCAAGTAGATTTTGTAGAGAATCTTGGCAACGATTCCTTTCTCGCTGTTAAGATTGCCGAACCCGGATCTCAAATAGCGACTACAACCAATTACCTACAAGTGCGAATCCCACCAGACCGATTTGTACAACCTGGTGAGCAACTATGGTTATCTCTAACTCTAGAGAAAATTCACTTTTTTGACCCGGAAACCGAGCTAGCTATATCTCAATAACATCCCTTTTTACTGCGGCAGACTGAAAAACTAGATTAAGTTGGTGCGATCGCTGATAATTACCAGAGTCTCTAGTTGATGACTGTTAATTTTCTCTCTAGGTCAAATAAAAAGCCGTGGATATACTCCTCAGTCCATTCTGCGCCATAGAAGCGTTTAAACATCCCCCGTGCTGGGTCTTTTTCCGCCCGATATCGCAGGTATCGCAGTTGGGCTTGCTCAATGGCTACTAAATTTTGGGAATCTGTTACAGCTTCTGCCTGCTCCACGAAATCCAAATAAGCTTTCAAATAGTCTTTGAAAGCGGCAAACACCTGAGTTTCTACTACAGCCGTTTCTTGCGGACGAGTCCAGAGAAAAGCGGGAGAGAAAAAGGGCTGCGCTTCTTCTGGAAAATCTCCTCCCCAAGACAGATGCTGTTGATGGGCGTGGAAAATCGGCAGAATTGGTTCAGTATATTTTGCTTGATATGCTCGATCATCGCGAAATAGCGGCTGCATATCCAAAGCAATTAGATGTCCTCCTGGCAATGTCACCAAATCCGCTCCAAAAAATGGTAAATCGTAGTTGAGGCGCGGAAAAATCACAAAATTCAGCACTTGCAGCGAATTACCACCCTGTACGTGAGCTGCGCGAATTTGCCGCAATTTTGGCGTTTGAAAAGCATAACTTGTAGTGACAACCTCTTCTTGATTCTTTCCCTTGCCCACAACAGCACTCTTAGACTCAAATCCAGTGGGGATAGGATAGGGTTGTAAATCCAAGCGCGATCGCATGTAGGCGATCGCATAATCGAGAAATGGTTGATAGAGTGTCACGTCGCTTCGCTCCAATTCAAAATTCAAAATTCAACCCTGTACCTACTAGCTAGAAAAAGGGAGTAGGGAGTAGGGAGTAGGGAGTAGAGAGTGGGGAGTAAGAATTTTAGATTTTAGATTAAAGAATTGAAATTTAATCCAAAATCTAAAATCCAAAATCCAAAATTGAAGTGCCCAATGCCCATTTTCCTTCCGTTATCTTTTCCTGGCACTGACTGCTAGGGGAACAGCATCTTCAAATAAGAATTCATGGAGAAAGCGCTCTGCCCATTCATGACCAAAGTAACTGCTAAACAAACCCGATGCTGGATCGCGGTCTGCACTATATTGGTCATAGTCTTTTTGGGCTTTGACAATTCGCTGAATATCTTCAGGGTCTTCGAGCGGTTGGGCATCTGCTAACATTTGCCAATACAAGTTTAAATAATCCTGAAAAGCTTCAAAGACTCGCGTTGCCACTGTTTCAGCATCTGTTTTGGCAAACAATAGGTACTTAGAAAAATACTGGTTGGCATCGTAAAACTTCATTTCTAAGTTTTGCGCCAAATCCGGGTATTTATCATGGAGAGATTTTAGCGGGACTATATATTTGTTTTGATAATCTTCATCCTGAAATAAAGGTTGAAAGTCAAGCACAATCAGGTTCTTGACTTTACCAAACGATAAAAAATCAATTCCTAACAGAGGTAGATCGTAGTGATGACTGGGATAAACCACGCTGTTAAAAATCTGGGCACTCTCCCCGGCATCAATGTAGGTATAGCGAATTTTCCGCAACTCTTGACATTGGTAACACCAACTGCGAATAGTTGCTGGGTTTCTGCCGCGATCGCTAATTTTGAATTCCAAATCAGGGGGAATGACCCTACTTTGTAAATCAAACCGGTGAAATAGCTCTTTTTCTAAAAATTCCAGGAAAGGCTTATACATGGAGCATGACTTGTTAACCCTTGCATGAAAATAAGTGATGGCAATCATGCACGTCTCATTTATGAGAAACAAAGCAACATTCCTTAATGGGGCATTGGGCAATTCAATTTTGGATTTTGGATTTTAGATTTTGGATTAAATTTCAATCGAAAATCTAAAATTCTTACTCCCCATTCCCTATCTAACATGATTGCGACTGATCATTTGCTCCAGCAGTTCTTGGGAAACACAGCGACGCTCAGAACAATAAGTCATCAAGTTGACTCCGTTCATCATTCGTACCGTACTGACCCTGACACGAAAATCATCCGTAACAAACCAACAACGTTCCTGACCTTGATTATTGTCATAGTCAGTATCAATCGTCAGCACTCCATCATCGGCAAACCGATATCGGCTCACAACGGGAATGCTCTCAACATAGCCTTGGTTGCGGATCAGTTTTCCAGAATGCCTCGTTTCGTCGGGAACATCAACCAAAATGGCAGCATTATCACTATTCGCTAGCCTGGTATCTAGGTTGGCCTGCCACGCAAAGCTAGCACCGCCTGTTGCTTTAGTAGGATCTATCCCTTGGGCTATACAGACTTCTTTAACTTTCGGATCATCCTTTCCCATGACTTTAATGATCAAATTCGACTCTCCCGACTCATCCGCCGCCGAGTCAAAATGATGAACTGAGCGTTCGGTAAACCATGTTCCCTCACTTTTACGGAAGAAGTCGATCATTGTTAAGGGCGGTATTAGATGCATCTGTTTTAAAACCTCGTTTTATCAAATTTTGGCGTTATTGAATACTGAGTTATGAGATGAAGTCCCGATTTAGCTAAAGTGTAGGATAACTCCAAAAGTTATATTTTAATCAGATGATGACAAATAGTGAAATTCAACTTATTACTAGCGAACGTCCCAGTCCAACTCCAGAAGTCTTAACAGCCCTGAAAGCCGGAATTGCTTTGGATTGGGTCGATTTGTACCAATTTAATCTCAGGGAAGTAGATTTACAACAAGCTAACTTGAGTAAAGCCAAGCTATTAGGAGCCGACCTTAGTGAGGTGGTCTTGAGTAATGCTGATTTGACTGGGGCAGATTTGCGAGGCGCTAATCTGCGAGGAGCCGATTTGAGTGGGGCTAATTTGCAGGGAGCTTATTTAAACCGTGCTGACCTCCAACAAGCAAATCTCAGTGGCGCAAATTTGGAGGGAGCCAAACTCCAAGTAGCGCGTTATGATACACAAACTAAATGGCCTGAAGAATATAACTACAAAGCTTCGGGAGCAGTGGGGCCAGGTGCTAATCTCAATGGTGCTTTTCTCAATACAGCTTCTTTACGAAACGCAGATTTACAAGGCGCTAATCTGCGTGGAGCCTACCTAAGTGGCGCTGACTTGACAGAAGCTAATTTGCAAGGTGCGGCTTTAAGTGGCGCTGACCTGACGAAAGCTTATTTAACAGGGGCTTGCTTGCGGAATGCTCGATTGACTGGTGCCGATTTGCGGGATACAGACCTGCGAGCAACTGACCTCAGTAATGCAGAGATGGAGCATCTTCAAAGTATCGCTGGGGCAGATTTTACTCTTGCTCAAGGACTCACAGAAGCAACTAAAGCCATGCTTTCCAGCCGTCCACATTCAGAACTCGACGTTTGGAACGCCTACACCCGTAGAACAACCCGCGAAAGTTTGAGTCCTTGACTAATAGACATCTCCGAAAAAGAATGTAGAGACGCGAAATTTCGCGTCTCTACAAGGGTTCTAGATAAGGCATATTTAATTTCTGGAGATGTCTAATATAGTGCTGAGTAACGAGTGCTTAATTCCGAGTTGCCATTCATGAGTCAAAGTTAAAAAATAAATTCTGGGCACTCAGTACGGGCTAAACCTAGGTATCCGCTAACAGCACTTTTGACTCAGCACTGCTTCATAAAGGCTGCCAGTTCTTTTTCAGGAGCGCTAAAAATGTAGCGTATCCTTCGGAAAAACCGGGCGGATCAGGTAGAACATATTGTGGAAATTCTTTATACGATCGCCAAGGTTCCGAAGCATTATGCCGCAAATGTCAGGCAGATTCTGAGGAACCTGGTAGTCGCCAAGTCATTTGACCACTTGGTACATCAGTCACAAATGTCTCCTAATCTCGAAAAAGTTAATTTTTTATTCCAGATTTTGGCAGATTCCCCGGATATTTTTGTCAAATTTAAGGTAAAGTCATATATTGGCTAATTACTCAAATGAGTTTTCTGACAACATTCTGAACAAATCCATACCGCTATTATGGCAATAAGTCTTCTAAAGCAGCTCCGACAACTCGGTGATCCTCATCCTGTCTGAGTTGATTCAGGGCGGCTTTGGCTTCCGGCTCGTCAAATCGTTTGAGGGCATAGCTAACTCGCACGCGCATCCGCCAAGATTCAACATTCACCAACGTTAGTATTTGGGATAATGCCGCAGGATGTTGGTTAGAATCAGCTAGGATGCCGAGTGCATCAACAGAGGATTCCTGAACTGTGAAATCTTCATCTTTTAAACCCTGAACGCAAATATCAAATAATTCTTCAGGGCAATCCATTTCGGCGATCGCGGCTAAAATGCTCCGGCGCACTAGCCAGTGGTCATCCTGATAAAATGCCAGAACTAGATGAGAAACTGCAACTCTGCCAAATAGCGATAAAGAATTTGCCGCCTCAGCTCGCACGTTGGGAGTATCATCAAATTTCATAATTTGCATCAAAGCAGCAAAGGATTCTGCTGATTGTTGATTACCCAAACCCCTAGCCACAAAAGAACGCACCAAAAATTCTGAGTCATGAAGTTTACTCGTGAGCAGAGGAACTGCAACTTCTGATTCATAATTCTTCAGGGCAGCGATCGCCTTCAGACGATATTGAAAATCTGGATTCTTCAGTTCAGCTTGGATTTGATGGATTTCCATAGGTGCATTTGGTAGAGCTATTCTTTACTTTATTTTACAGATGTGATCAAATGGCGATCGCATTCTAAGAAGATTGAATTAAGAGAATTGGGCAATTCAATTTTGGATTTTGGATTTTAGATTTTGGATTAAATTTCAATCTAAAATCTAAAATCTAAAATCTAAAATCTAAAATTCTTACTCCCCACTCCCCACTCCCCACCCCAATGCCCCATGCCCCATGCCCCATGCCCCATCCCCTAAACCAATGACTCAATTAACCGAAACCGTCAAAGAATTAATAGCCAAAGCTAGAATTGTCAGCTTTGCTGAGTGGGAAAAGTCTCATCCAAAAGCAGCAATCGCCATATTCCAAGCTGCGGATGATGCTTTTCGCTACCTGGGCGATGAAGATTTATTGCAGATTAAAAGTTTGTCATCTGAGAATTCCGCCTTGATTCCTGTTACTGTGTTGTTACGCGATCGCGCAGCCGAAATCGTTGATGAAGCTAGGGAAGAGGTTTTAGCGACTTATCCTGAAATTATCCAGCCTGGAGGCGGTCTTTATCCACCTGAACGCGCCCAAGCTTGCTGGCGAGATTTTTGGCATTTTCTCCGATGTATTACTTATGGCATAGCAGGTGGTCACACTGAGTATACAAATCCGACAGGACTGCACTATATGAATTTGCTTTATCAGCAATTACAAGTTCCATTGGATGCAATGGTCTTAGGCTTAAAAAGTATCAAGGCTGCTAGTTTGAAACGCTGCCAAGCCAATCAGCAGGAAACTCTTGCTCCCTATTTTGACCATTTAATCACCCGACTGGCTACTTTCCAAATTTAGACTAGTCGTAAAGAGTTCTGATCTAAGTATCTAGTTTAAGTAAAGACTTGGTTAAGCGAATAGTGCGATCGCCAAAAGTGGCTAAACTATTTCCCGGTGCGGCCTTGGGGCTTTTCCCCATGAGCAACTGGCATCGATCCCGACTTAAAGTAACTAGTATTGTTAGCCGATACAATCGCATTGTCAGCCGGGTTACTAAAAAAAGCTGAAATTTCTCTCAAAGTATTATTTAACTTAATAAATTTTAATAAATATGGCTTCGGCATCGTATCAGAATGTATATCAGAATGTATATCAAAAGGTATAAGGGTATAAGGATGCAAAAACTTAAATCGACTAATAAGGATTTAAAGTCTCTATGTCCTCTCCTCTGTCAAATGATGTAAAGTTTTTTAACATTTGCTGAAGATTCTTCTCATAAAATTTAGTTGTTAACTGGGAGATACTTTCAATGGCTTTTGGACCAGCATCACGATTAGGGATCGCTCTGTTTGAAGATACCGATCCCATTGATCTGTGGCCAAGTCGCTCTAATGAGGAAGTTGAAACCGTAATTAGATCTGTTGTCATATACGAAGAAATTTAACGCACTTTCACAAACTAAAGTTTTACAAAAGCTAGTCAGTAGCAAAAATAACTGACATTTGATGCGAAATTCCACCTATATAAGGGGTAGGATGCTCGGAAATTTCATTTAATTAACGTTTTTCAGGAGATACTTAAATGTCACTTTGGGCTATTGATTCACCTAATGTTGAGCGGCGTCCGAACACCAGCGAAAGTGAATTACAATCACTGATTCGGGCAGTTTACAAACAGGTTTTGGGTAATACTCACTTGTTTGAAAGTGAGCAACTAGCTACTGCGGAATCGCAATTGCGCGATCACAAAATCAGCATCCGCGAATTCGTCAACATCGTTGCGAAATCAGAACTTTATCAATCCCTGTTTTTTAACTCTTCTTCCCAGTATCGGTTCATTGAACTGAATTTCAAACACCTGCTAGGACGTCCTCCTGCTGATCAGGCAGAAATTTCTGAACACGTCCGCATCTACAACGAACAGGGCTATGATGCTGAGATCGAATCCTATATCGATAGCGAAGAATATCAGCAGAATTTTGGCGAGAATATTGTCCCTTATGTTCGCAGTACTAGCTCCCAAATAGGAATTAAGAATGTTAGCTTTAACCGCACATTTACCTTACTAAGAGGAGTAGCTAGCAGTGATAGCGATCGCAAAGCCAAACTGATCAGCGATGTCGGTTCAAATTTACCCACATCCATCAAGCCTCCCGTTGTTGGTTCTAGTGTAAGCAGCACCGACAAACGCTTCTTGATTAAAGCACTTAAAGGTTCAGCTAAACTCCCTACTCGTTTGGGCAACCTCGAATATGTAGTTAACTACAACCAACTGTCTGGGCAAGTGCAAAACATTCATCGGACGGGCGGCAAAATTATCAGTATCACTGAAGTTGCTTAGATTTGTCTAAGTAGGGGGCTGAGGACTGGGGATTCGCGGGAGAATAATAACTCCAAACTCCAAACTCCAAACTCCAAACTCATAACTCCTAACTCCTAACTCCTAACTCCTAACTCCTAACCGGAGGCGGAGCGTCTCCGGCTCCGCTCCTAACTCAGCACTCCTAAATACGGTTGTGGTCAAGGAGACTAGCCAGCATATAGACTGGGAGAATAACTTTTTAGCCAAGATATCTCTTGGATTTTAAGCTACTTTTTTAAGATCATTTTTTCTAATGGAAATTACTGAATTCTTTGAACTTTCAATTGGACGATGGCGATCGCAGCGTAGCGGTCATCATTTAGCATTCGCCCACTTTGAAGAAGTGCTGTCTAACATTGACATTGAACCTCTATCCACCGATGATCCGGCGGTGCTAGCAATCTGTCAATTGTATAACACTGACTTTGCCAGTATCACCCACCCTTTTCGGATGACTTGGGAAGGTGAGTCAGACTGGGAGGATAAACCAATTTCTGGTAGTACTGTGCTGGTACCAATTCCCGATGTCGAAAATCCTTCTAGAGGCAAACTCCTGCGGGACAAGGGATATGCCGAAACAATCCCAGCAGTGGCTAAATATCATCTGAATGACGATGGTATTTTTACCCTACTGACAGAGTATGAACTCGCTGCTGCTGAGGAGCGAATTTGGTTTGCTAACCCAAATCTGCGATTTCGGGTAGCGATGATTAAAACCAGTGATGGTAAAGGCGTGACAACAGCTTCCTTTTCTTCAGAGATTCGCTCTTTGTCAAGATCAACCAGTTAGTAAATATCAGGTTAGAACATAAAAGAAATCATCTAGTTTTGTCACTCCTGAGGTTGAATATGACGATAGCGCCCAGCGAATCTAGCACCAACGCTAGCGATTTGCTTACTTTAGCCTGTTGGATGGCAGGAGATTTTAGCAACTACAAGCAATCTTTTGCAAATCCGCAACTTTACGCCCACATTCACATTTATTTTCGTCCTTTACCAGTTGAATTTTTTTCTGCCATCGGTTTTTATTCTGAACAAGCGTATGACCACGATTTATGGACACCCTATCGTCAGGGAGTACATAGAGTAGTCGATTGGGGCGATCGCATTTATATCGAAAATTACAGCTTGAAAGACCCTATGCTTTATGCAGGTGCTGCTCGTGAATTAGATATCCTCAAAACCATTACCCCAGAGAGCATCGAACGGCGTTATCACTGTTCAATGGTTTTCCAACGAGAAGGTGAAATGTTTCGAGGCAGTGTGGAATCGGGAAATCAATGTCTGATTAAGCGCAATGGATGCCAGACATATCTTGTCAGCGAAGTAGAAGTAACCGAGCGTACTTGGATAAGTCTAGATAAAGGTATGGATATTGAAACCCATAAGCAAATATGGGGATCAATATCTGGCCCTTTACAATTTGAAAAACGGGAAAGTTTTGCTAATGAATTACGTGCAGTGAGCGCATTATGTTGATTCAGCTTGAATCTGTTAAAACTAACATGTTACCTCCACTGGCTGAAAAAAAAATGCGCTGCTGGATTCGCAGTCGCCACTTGATTTGTTCGGGTAACTTTTTTATATTCGAGACATTAGAATATACGACGATCGAGAGATTCTCTGAATGTGTTGCTTCTTTAGGAGGAACAGTAATATCCGTTGACTCTGTTAATAAAATTTGGATGGGCGATCATCGCCAAGTCATTTTATATCAGGCGAAAGCTAGTTTACATACGCCTCATCATACTTTGAAACAATACTGGATAAAATACGGTGGTTTCTACACTAGATTTGATGAGCGTGCTTGAGAGTTACTATCCTGCGGAAATTCTTCTAACAGCCTTTTACACTCCAATTCAAAATTAAGTTTTGAATTTTAAATACTCCCCAAGGGGGTTGACGGCTAATTGTTAATGTCTAATTGCTAATTTTTTATCATGATTAGCTGTTAGTTATTAACAGTTAGCCGTCGAAGTTTGTTAGAAAATGTAACTAAAAAAGTCCCCAAAACTTGATAAATTAATCCTGACTGTAAAGGGAATTAAAATTTGTTAGTCCTTATACGGATTAATTATGAGGTTGCTCCCAAACAAGGGGCTTAAGCAAATTGTCTGACCAAGCTTGGTTTTATGCAGTTTCATCAAGAATTCGTATTAGCTGTACCACATAACCACTAACAAATACTTAGCTCCCATTACCTTTAAAATATAGATTTTTAGCGAACGTCCTCAACTGAGCCATTAGTCACTCCTACCCACACTAACCAAGTATGCAAATTTTCTTAGACGAAGAAACCAGACGACGCCAATATCAAGCATTTCCCCAAACAGAACCCATCGAACTGTGGACTACCGCTTCAACTGATGACATTGAAATTGTAATTCGGACAGTTTATCGGCAAGTATTGGGTAATGCCTACATTATGGAAAGTGAGCGGCTGATCGTTCCAGAATCCCAACTCAAGCAAGGTATAATCGATGTTCGTGAATTTGTGCGTCAGGTTGCCAAATCAGAGTTGTATCGCTCCAGATTTTTTGATAACGTTTACCGCTACCGTGCCATTGAACTGAACTTCAAGCACCTGCTCGGCCGCGCTCCTGATGACTACTCCGAGACGATATATCACAGCAACATTTTAGATGAGCAGGGTTTTGAGGCGGATATTGATTCTTATCTTGATAGCGACGAGTATCTAGATGCCTTTGGGGATAACATAGTGCCATATTACCGGGGTTATAAAACTCAAACGGGCAAAAAGATATTGGAATTTACCAATATGCTGCAACTGCTGCGGAGCAATTCTAGCAGTGACAAGAACCTAGCATCGAATAATGAACCTCAACTGGTGCGATCGCTAATTACCAACACTCCTTACGGTAAACTGAAACCCACGGATGTTAGTACAATACTTGCTGAAATATTCAAGCCCAAGCCAGAAACTGCTGCTCCAGTTAATCAGTTTATTGCAGCTCGCACAGCAGCTGAACAAGCCTTGCAGCAAAAGATTCAAGAGCAAGAAAGCCAGATTGCAACTTTGCAACAACAACTAGCAGACTTACGACCATTTGCCAGCATCGGTACAACAAAATTTAGTAGTAGTTGGCAGTCTTCCAGTTACGTGGCCAGCACAGGCGAATATACATCTTTGCAACAGCAAGCTGACGCGCAAGCAAAACAGATTGCAGCTTTACAAGAGCAAGTTGCTGATTCCCGACGGTCTGCCACAATTGGCGAAGCCCGGTTGAATAAGTGGCGCAGTCGCGCTTTTAATGGCTAATTTCTCTACTGTTTAGTTTTGTAGCACCGCTTTAATTAACAGTATTTGATGGTTGTGGTGGGTTACGGCTAGCGCCTAACCTACCCGACAAAACTGGCGTTGCAACAGAGTTCCAGGGAACTCCATATAACGCGAAACACTTCCACACCCAGTTTCGCTACTTGTACTAAATTGCAACCGCGATCGGGCACTAATGTCCCAGCATTTTATGGCGCAGATGCTTTCTAGGCTTTTGAGTACATTCCTCTGCGCGTCTACGCATCCTCATCACTCATATATTTAATTTTCGGTGGCTTCGGTTTCAAACTGCACTTGTCGATACAAATGGGCGATCGCTATTTCTACATCCACCGATTCTAGTCGCAATCTCTCGTGCAAATTATACTCCGAGAGCACCCATTTTCCCTGTTCGTTGCGCCGAAAGACTTCTACACTCGGTTGATCTACTTGTACTAAGACATATTCTTGTAAGGTTGGAGATTGGCGATATTTGGCAAACTTTTTCCCCCGATCGGCTGCTTCTGTTGAAGGTGATAGCACTTCGATAATTAAGCAGGGATATTGTATCAATTGTGGATCGTCATCGCGTTCATCGCAAGTCACCACAACATCTGGATAGAAATACTTTTGCCCCGGTTCTACCTGCACTTTTACATCTACAATGTATACTTCACAGGAGCGAGCAGCTAGGGCATCATCTAGAAGCTTAAAGAAATTTGCAGAAATCCGATTATGGTTGCGTGTAGCACCACTCATCATCACAACTTCGCCATCCCAATACTCGTAGCGTTGCTCTTGGGTGGGTTCCCAAAGCAGATATTCTTCTGCACTCATCAAAGTGTTGTCAGGTAAAGCAACCATCGGCGCGATCTCTTAATGATTTACTTTTTTAGGATAGCGAAAAAAGGGCGTTATCTTGATTGCTACCCTGACTAAGCACTAACGTCCTAGCATTTTATCTCGCAGATGTTTAATGCGATCGCAATGAACGAATAGTTAACCACATTACGGGATGAAGATTCGCCTTGCACCTCGATAACTATCATAGGACTTACGCACTGAAAACCTGAAACCTCGATCCCCCCTAACCCTCCTTAAAAAGACGGGGATCTGAAAAGCCCCCTTTGGGGGTTGGGGGATCTCTTCTGTATAAGTCCTATATCAATATCAAGCACAATTTCAATCAGACTTTCAACACACTAGACCTCTTGCATAAATGCTTAAATTGTCATATTGAGCGGAGCGAAACAGAGTAGTGAGATTCTTCTCTCCACTGCGTTCTGCTCAGAATGACATTCCTGATTTTGGGACTTTTGCAAGAGGTCTATTGAACATATTGATGCATTCACACTCCCCTGAGCTTCAACCAGCAGAGCGGTTATGGACTGTCACGAATCAGGCGATCGCTAATCAGTCATTTGATTCCTTAGATGAGCTAGAGTCCGTTTTATTTCAACGTTGCAAGCTACTATCTAACGAGCGTGATTTAATTGGTGGTCTAACTTATTACCACTGGTGGCCAGAAACAAATAACAATTTAACTGTGTGCATTTAACCGGATTTGATATGACTGGCGATCGCACCAAAGAAAATTAGGACATCACCTTTGAGATTGTGATCAATCAAAAAAATCATGTCTTAGATTCGCGCTTTGCCTTCGCTGCCCGAAGTTTTTCCCACGCGGCTTCAGTTCCAGGTTTAGGCGGTTGTGCTGCAATTCGGGCAACTAGCTCACAATTTTGCTCTTGGTAGTATTGCTGGAGTTCTTCGGCTTCTTTGAGAATTTGCTGATACTCAGCTTCCACCTCTGCACGATTGGTTTCAATGTAAGCCAGAGCAACGTTAATTTGTTCCTCTGTTAGATCAAATAATCCTTGGATAAACTTAGACGGATATTGAGCCTTCACATAGTCCATCACGTCGTAGAGGGTGATGTGTGTGCCTGCGATCGCCTCAGCCAGTGCAGCCCTATAGCAATGCAATAAATTCCTCTACGCTTAAATCAGCATCCCGAATTATTGCCCGCAACGCACCCTTAGCTAATTCCTGATGATCTGGGACAACAACTTGAGCAAACGGTTCATCTCCTCGTAAAATAATATGGCTACTTTGCCTACGCTTTTCGTAAAAACCCACCTTTTCTAAGGCTTTGGTGCAATCTCTTCCTGAAATGCTCGGTAGTTTGCTCACACGAGTACTAGAAACGTTTCAAAGTTATCTTCTGGAACAGGCAAGCCATCCTCCTCCAACGCGGCGATGTAACCTGAGATCGCCTCTTTGATATTGGAAAGCGCTTCCTGTTTAGTCTTACCCTGGCTAAGACAACCTTTTAGGCTGGGACACTCTACAATCCAGTAGCCATCTTCATCTCGATACACGATTACCTGTCTCATATTGATAACAAAAAATGTGTATAACTGTTCTCGATCTTAGCAAGTAACCCTCCTAAATCTGCTTTCCACTGTGCATTTAAACCTCAAACTATATATTTCTCGCTGCGTCTAGCATCCTCGTCGATCATTTATTAAATTGTCGGTTGGCTTCGGTTTCAAACTGCACTATTCTAAGCAAGTATTTTATCCCGTAGATGCTTGACTGGCGATGTCTACGACGGGCTACGCCTACGCGCATGGAGAAGCTAACGGTTAGGCTGCTGGCGCTACAATTTCTGAAGCAGTTCATCATACTCTGCATGTGCGCCAATCCAGAACCAGTAAATGTGATCATCCTGCAACAAGCCAAGAACGCGGTAGTCTAAACTAATACGAGCCGAATAGATTGGTTGGCGCTGGCTAACTCGTTTGAACTGAAGACTATTGTGGTAAGAGTCTGAATGCCAAAGGGCATAGGCTTTGGCAGCTTGTTCTTGAACTGATGCAGGAACCTCATCAAGTTTCTTGCGAAATACCTTCGTAACACTTGACTTCATTGCTCAGAGGGAAAACGTCACCTAAAGGAGTGATGTCACCAGCAGCAATTTCCTGCCGTACCATATCAGCTAGACGATCCCACTGAGCATCTGTTGTAGATTCAAATTGAGCCTTCCATGCCCGCTCATCCTCTATCTCGGCCAGGAGACGAGCAGCGATCGCATCCTGTTCGGCAACAGGTAGAGTTTTTAGTTGGGCGATCGCACGCTCAAGTAACTCAGTCATGGCTACCACACTGTTAAAACGTAAATCGCATCTTATCCATTATCGCTTCTTGCTGGCAAGTTGAGCGCTTTCTCACCCAAACCTTGACGGAATAACCTTTATGTGCAGCTAATTGCTGAGGCGTTACTGAATTGAAGTATGAATCTGGATAGAGAGACGTAGCAGTAGTACGTCTCTACAAGGATTTTAGTATTATGCAAAATCATTTTCATACATGGAATCAGCAACGCCATTGCTGATTCGTGAGTATAAGATTCACGTTAACGTCCTAGCATTTTATCCCGCAGATGCTTAATGCGATCGCGCAATTTTGCCGCCTCTTCAAATTCCAGTTTCTTCGCGGCTTCTTTCATCTGCGCTTCCAACACGGTAATCAATTGGGGAATCTGTTCTAATGGCAATTCATCAATATGTTCATCTACGACTTTCAAATCAGTTGCATTCAACCGCCGAGACACATCTAAAAAAGACAAAATCGCATTACTTGATTTTTTGATAATCGATTGCGGTGTAATTCCATGCAGTCGATTATGTGCCATTTGAATTCCACGCCGCCTGTCTGTTTCATCAATGGCTTTAATCATGCTGCCTGTCAAATTATCAGCATACATAATCGCTTGTCCCCGGATGTGACGCGCGGCTCTACCAATAGTTTGAATTAGGGAACGTTCGGCTCGCAAGAAACCTTCTTTATCCGCATCCATGATTGCTACTAAGGAAACTTCGGGTAAATCTAAACCTTCCCGCAGCAAGTTTACCCCAACTAATACATCAAATGTACCTTCGCGCAAGTTCTGCAAAATCTCAATGCGCTCTATTGAATTAATCTCCGAATGTAAATACCGCACTCGAATACTGTGGTCTTGCAGATACTCGGTTAAATCTTCCGCCATCCGCTTAGTTAATGTGGTAATTAACACTCGCTCATGGAGGTCAACTCTATCTTTAATTTCTCCTAATAAATCATCAATTTGTCCTTCTGTGGGACGTACAGAAATTTCTGGATCAATCACCCCAGTTGGTCGAATTACTTGCTCAACTACATGATCTTCAGAAACTTCTAATTCCCAATTGCCTGGAGTTGCTGAAACAAAAATGCACTGATTCACCTTTTGCCAGAATTCTTCTGCTTTCAAAGGACGGTTATCAGCAGCACTAGGAAGACGAAATCCATGTTCAATTAATACTTTTTTTCTAGCTTGATCACCGTTGTACATACCGCGAATTTGGGGTACGGTAACGTGAGATTCATCGATAACTAATAGCCAATCTTTAGGAAAATAATCAATTAGACATTCTGGGGGATCTCCAGCTTGTCTTCCTGCTAGGTGACGGGAATAGTTCTCGACGCCGTTACAGTAACCTACTTCGCGCAGCATTTCCAGGTCATAACGTGTACGCTGATCTATGCGTTGCGCTTCTAATAGTTTGCCAGCTTGTTCTAAATCTAATTTTTGCTGTTTTAACTCGGCTGCGATATCATGACAAGCTACTTCTAACCGTTCTTCTGGGGTGACAAAGTGACGTGCAGGGTAGATATTTACTGCTGACAAACTTTTGAGAATTTCCCCTGTCACCGGGTCAATGTAGCGAATCGCGTCAATTTGATCGCCAAAGAATTCGACGCGAATAATCCGGTCTTCATAAGCTGGGCCAATTTCTAAGACATCACCACGGACACGAAATTTTCCCCGACCCATTTCTATGTCGTTGCGGCTATATTGAACATTTGCCAAATCCCGTAAAATTTGGCGTTGATTTACTTCCATACCTATCTGAAGAGGGATGGCAGCTTTCAGATATTCTGCTGGCATTCCTAAACCGTAGATGCAACTAATCGAAGCAACGACAATGACATCACGGCGTTCAAAAAGCGATCGCGTCGCTGAATGTCGCAACATATCAATTTCATCATTAATCGCTGCCGTTTTTTCAATATAAGTATCGGTAACGGGAATATACGCTTCTGGCTGATAATAATCGTAGTAGCTGACAAAATACTCAACTGCGTTGTTGGGAAAGAAATCCCGCAACTCGTTACAAAGCTGTGCTGCAAGGGTTTTGTTATGCGCCAGAACTAAAGTAGGCTTGCCAATTTTCTCAATAACTGCTGCTACCGAAAATGTCTTACCAGTTCCAGTGGCTCCTAATAAAGTTTGGTAACGATTCCCTGATTGGATACTAGCGGTCAGTTGGGCGATCGCTTGTGGTTGATCGCCTGTGGGACTAAAGGGAGCTTGAAGACAAAATTCTGTCATACAGTTTTGCTGGAAATACCCGATCTTATGGTGACGATTTCAGCCTATATTTATTGTAGCTGGCTGAGTTAGCCTAAATAAATAGTAATAATTTTTTACAAAACTTAATAATTTAATTTTACTTATGTATCAGTTTCAAAGATACTTATATCAATATGAGGTTTTTTAAGGTTAAACTCTAAGATATATGGGAAAAAATTTCACCTTTCCTTAATTATTGTAAAATTCAATTAACAAACCAGAGGTATTCGTTTATGACTATTAGCAGCGCTGGTAAAGCAACCAGTTCTCGGCAAAATAATGCCAAGTCTCCAAAAGAAACTACAGAGGAAGTTGAAAATCAACTAGACCAGAGCTTGAATGCAGATAAAGTCGAGGAAGTTACTGAACAGCCATTATCGGGATCTTCTGGACCACTCGCCATTGCTGGAGTTCGTCCCATAGGTCCTAGCGACTTAGAAGTTGCTGAAAAACTTTCAATTGCTGGGGTGCGTCCCGTTACCACTAGTAGCTTGGAAGTAGTTGAAACCTATAATGAAATGGGTATTCGTCCAATTGGTGCTAATACATTTGAAGTTGTTGAAAGTATTAATCTCTCTGGTATTCGTCCAATTGGCTCAAGTTTATTGGTAATTGATGAAAGCTACTCAACATTCGGTAACCGTCCGATAGCATCAAATGAGACGGACAATTCTGAAAGCCTGATGGGTTTTCTAGATTAGACAAAAAATATCCCCATAACTTTATTAACCCAGTTTCTGTACGGAACTGGTTTTTTTAGTTAAACAGTCAAAAGTAGAGATTACGATATTTGTACTTGTTCTATGTCTTTTAGCATAGGTAACTAAGCTCTAGTTATTTTTTTTGTATTCAACCAACAGCCAGAATGCTTACTACAACTACCTTTTTTAATTACAAATTACGAATTACGAATTACAAATTGTTTAATCTGCCTTGTGGTGGAAGGCTTTAGCAAAAATCTTAAGCTATTGTATAGAGGTAAGAACAAAAGATTTCAAAGTTAGTTTACAGCTTTGGAATGAACTTACCATACATAAAAGTAAGGAGTTTCAAATGAGCTTAGAAGAACGGGCTAAAGCAACTGCTAAAAATGTTGAAGGTAAAGTTCAAGAAGCAGCAGCAGAAATTACCGGAGATCCAAAAGATAAAGCCGAAGGTAAAGCCAAGCAAGCTGAAAGCGAAGTACGTCACGGGATTGAAGACGTAAAAGATAATGTGAAGAAAAAGGTTGACTAATCTTTTTTAGTTTTTTGCAAAAGCTCTAGAGATATAAATTGGATATATCCGATTTTTGCAAAAAAATATAAAGTGTTCAAGAGGCAAGCTCAAGTCTTCTCAGATAATCTGAGCAAGGATTAGAGAATACAAGATCGCTTAATTGGTATAATTTTTGTAGAGACGTAATTAATCACGTCTCTACAATTTTCACAATTTAAAAAAATGAAGCCAGAATTATAAAAGGCGATCGCACAGATTAAACACTAGCGATCGCCTTTAAAATTTATTTTATATCGGGTGCTGCGCCAATACCTACTGAGTGGCGATATCTACGATGAGCTGTGACGCTCCTACGTCGCTAATGCTAGCGGTGACGCAACTTTACCCAATCTGAAAATTATTTAAAATATCACAAAATTGTAGTATTATGGCACGGGCATTAACTATCTTCAATTACATTTGATTGTTAGCGCTCTGAAATTTAAAATTCATGACAATATACCGTGAACCTAACTATTTATTTCCTCCGTCACGGACAGACGGAATGCAGTCGTAATAATTCCTTTTGCGGTTCCATAGACTCAGAACTTACGCCAGAAGGATTGGAGATGGCAAAGGCTTTTACAGACGCATATAGTTCTACACCTTGGACAGCAATATTTTCTAGTCCAATGCGGCGAACTATATTGACAGCAAAACCGTTATGTGAAGCAATAGGGATGGAGCCACAATTCAGAGATGGTTTAAAAGAAATTAACTATGGCAAGTGGGAAGGAAAAACGCCAGAAGTAATTAGCCGTGAATATCACGATGATTATATTCGCTGGTTAGCCGATCCAGCTTGGAATGGGCCAACTGATGGAGAAATAGCAATTACAATTGCTTCTCGCGCTATGCAGGTAATTGAAGAAATCAAGCGTTTCCACAGCAGTGGGAATGTGTTAGTAGTTTCCCACAAGGCAACTATCAGAATTATTCTGTCTAGTTTACTAGGGATTGATGTGGGACGCTTCCGTTTTCGTTTAGGATGCCCTGTTGCTTCGGTCAGTATTGTAGAATTTACCTCACATGGCCCGCTGTTAAAGGTTTTGGCAGACCGGACTCATTTGGATCAGCGTTTGCGAAATTTACCTGGAACGTGACTGATAGCGAGTCAGACGCTCGTTCGTCGCTATCACTAACACTTCTCTACCAGACGCGCAAGGGACGCTATCAAGCGTCACTACGAATTAGCTAAAGAAGCTTCTGAACAGCGTCGCTAAACTGTTCGTAAGGAGAAACTCCCACGATAGTTTCTGCTAAAATACCATCTTTGAAAATTAAAACCGCCGGAATACTGCGAAGACCGAATTTTTTGAAAATCGGCTTGTTGCTGTCAACGTCTACCTTAACGACTTTGGCGCGACCTTTGTATTCCTCGGCGAGTTGATCCATTAACGGACTGATCAGGCGACAGGGGCCACACCAAGTGGCAGTAAAATCAACAACAACAACTTTCTCTTCACTTCCATTTAAAACAATATCAAATTCACTTTCTTCAACGTAAGCAACTATGTCAGTATTAGTGGACATTTTTTAATTCCTTAGTGTCAAACTAAAATTTCAGTAAAAAGCTAACTTTACAAACTATACTCCCTTCTGCCTGTCAGATTTACCTGTAACCGATATTACGAAATCCCCGCAGCTGACTTCTGCTTAGTAGCATAGATTTCATATCCTACTACCTTTGTACGTAGGGTGCTTTCGTACCTATCTACTTAAACTTGTTTACTAATTTTATCAGTAATAATACTTGTTTATAAAAAATTTTATTATTTAATCAGACAGATGTATACATTAACACTAAAACACTCTATAGCCGTCATACATAAAATTATAATACTAATCTTTGTATAAAAATATCAACGCTAAATTAATGTTACTATTTATAACAAGAGTATCTTTATGGGGATATATAAAGTACTAGCTATTGTGAAAGAGTTTCCAGTAAATCATTTAAATCAGTTTCTAGTGAAGGAAATAAGACAGTTGTTGAATCTGTAGCACAACAATGGGCTAAAAAATATATAGGGAACCTCAAGGTTGATACTGATAGTACAGAAAAAGTCGAAATACCTAATTTATCAGAGATAGTATCACCGGAGGGACGAAAGAGAACTGGTCAAAAAGTATTAGAGTCTTTGCGAAGTGTTAGTGCTAGAGCTGGGAATAAAACTGAGGACTTATTATCAAAACAAATAAAACGTAATCCTGGACTTTCAAGGCGTAGAAGCCTTAATAGTCATTCTCTTGAGAGAACAGTTCTAACAACGCAATTGTGCCTACAAAAAAAGTATAAGTAGCATATTTTATTGGCATCTTTTTTCTTGAAGGTGCATAAAAAGCTGCTATAATGCTTTCAAGAAAATGACTCGTCATGGCAAAACGCTCAATCCAAAAAATTGGATTAAGGCTGCTTGGTAGATTACTATTAGTTATTACTGCATAAATATTCCACGATTCTAATCCAATTGCGCTTGTTATAAGGATTGTAGATATAATTTTTACCAATGTAAAAATGTTTCTCTTCATATTTAAGTTCATACTGTTCACAAAAAAATCTTTAACAGACTTACAAGACTCGGTAAAATAACAAACAAGTTAATGTGTGTTATCTAAAAATTAACACTAAGTAAAACAATCTTATATCATGAATTTCATTTTTGTAAAAGCCTATAAAAATATGGACATGGTATATTAAGCCAATATTTCCAAACTATTCAGAATGGATGTGTGGAAAAAACTATGCAATTTTGTTGTTTGAGGATTTATCGTTAAAAGTTTCCTTCTTACGAGGATTGCTCAAAATGGCATTGAGGTGTGTCCTTTCATCCCTCAAAAACCCCGAAAAACAGAAACTATAGTACTCAGGCAAGAAGAAACGTCATACCCGTAAACACTACGAGTAATCAAGATTAAATCGGGAGCATCTCAATGAGTGTAAAAAGCCTTGAAAAACCTCACCCCAACCCTCTCCGTGGGTTCCCAGAGGCAGCAAGAGTCTTGTTTGTCATCTGGTATATTTGTACTTATTGAGATGCTCCCATTAAATCACCAGATATTTAAAAAATGAGATAAGTGTGGAATAATACATAGGTGGTAAATTTAATTGCACTCTCTAGATTGATAAGAAATGTAAAGGTATGATTGCTCAACATTACAATTCAATTCATGTTGAAAACAACTTGCTTAAACAAATCAAAATTAAAGAAAATCAGCTAAAAATTGCAGAAGAAGCTAATATGCTCTATGTAGCAGAAGCATTACAAAATGAATTATTAAAGTTACAGTATCAATTGTCAGAGGGGCAAGACGTTGAAATTCAGGCGTTGATGAGTTTGCTAGACGATTAAGATTGTAAAATTGTGTTGCAAAGTTTATTGAAAACACAAAAACTCTGTTAATAGGGAGCAGAGCATAGTGATTGTGAAGCCTCTAGGTGTGCTTTAGGTGCTATAGCTCAAGAATTAACAGTATAAGAAGTAGCGATCGCTGAATTATAAGGTGTCATAGAAGGATGATGATTCTTACTTAAATAATAAGATATTAGAGTTTTTGCTGGGTATGTGGTTTTTTAATCTGCGGTACTAAATCAATCTTAAGAACAGGTTTAATTGAGCGCAGTTGCCTTTGCCTAAGAATTTGAATTTCTCTCTGAATCGAATCATTTCCTTGCCTAAAAAAGTCTTGAGAATTAAATGGAACCAAGTCACGGGATAAATGTTGAGCTTGCGTTGGAGTCAAAGTTGGAAAAACTTGTTGAGCTTTGACAGAAGTCTGTAAAGCCAGGAAAAAAGCTGTTGAAACTATTAAGGGTTTGATTTTTATACATCTGGTAAATATCAGGTTTAACATGATTGATACATTGGTTGCGTGAATGCTGCTTCAAACCATCTTGTGTTGGTCTGATTACAAACAAAATACACTTATTCACTTACTAATTACCTCGCACAAATGGGTGAATTAATCAGCTGAACCTTTATTAAGTAACGTCTTTATTGTAAAACTGTCGTTCATAGGACTTACGCAGAAGAGATCCCCCAACCCCCTTAAAAAGGGGGCTTTTCAGATCCCCCTCTTTTTAAGGGGGGATCGAGGTTTCAGGTTTTCAGTGCGTAAGTCCTAGTTCATAAAGGCGATGCCAACTCTTGGAGACCGTTCTCTACGAGACGCTCCGCGAACGGCAAGCTCAGGGCAACGCGCTACGCGTAGCTTGCTTCCCCGTGGGGTACGGCGGGCTACGCCTACGCTAAGACAATAAAGATGTTCGTACAACGGAGGTCTAATACTAATCTGATAGACTATCTTAAATTTGAAATTATAAAAGCTGGTAGCTCAGGGCTGATAACTAAATATGAGTGAAGCCTTATTCTGTATCGAAAATCTGCAAGTTGCCTATCCTCAGCGGAGTGGAGAAGAAGCAAGCTGGGCAGTTGATGATGTATCTTTCACTTTACAACCAGGTGAAAGAATGGGATTGGTGGGAGAGTCAGGTTGTGGTAAGTCAACTATCGGACGGGCAGTAATGCGTTTACTACCAGCCTCTAGTCGTATTGAGGGACGGGTAACATTTCAAGGACAGTCGGTGTTTGACTTGATGCCTAACCAGTTGCGGAAGTTTCGAGGAGAAGCGATCGCCTTAATTTTTCAAGATCCGATGACACGTCTTGATCCGTTGATGACGATTGGTAAGCATTGTATCGAAACCCTTCAGGCGCACTCACCAGAATTATCAAGGCGATCAGCCAAAGAAAAAGCACTTGCTACCTTGGCAAAGGTGAATATTCCAGCCAGTCGCTGGAATCAGTATCCTCATGAGTTTAGCGGTGGAATGCGCCAACGGGTAGCGATCGCTTTAGCTTTACTCCTCAACCCCAAGTTGATTGTTGCCGATGAACCCACCACCAGTTTAGATGTCACCGTCTCCGCGCAGATATTGCAAGAATTAACTCGCCTGTGCGGTGAAGAAAACATGGGATTGCTGCTGATTTCTCACGATTTAGCAATGGTGGCTGAGTATTGCGATCGCATTGGGGTTATGTACAACGGCAAGATAGTCGAAATGGGTTCTACAGAAACCGTATTTAGACACCCTCAACATGAATACACGCGATCGCTCTTAAAAGCAGCTTTACACATTCAAGCAGTAAAAGATAGTGGGGAATTGATAATTGTCAATGACGCAGAAAAGCAATTACCGATTATTAATCATAAATCCCCAATTTTGAGTGTTACAGAACTGAAGCAATACTACACCATAGAACCTAACTTTATCGAACGACTGTTTAATACACAAGCGCAGACAATTAAAGCAGTAGATGGTATCAACCTGGATCTTTATCCAGGAGAAATTCTCGGCTTAGTCGGGGAATCAGGTTGTGGTAAAAGTACGTTATCACGAACAATCTTGCAACTAATTCGTCCCACTAGTGGCAAAGTTGAGTTTTTAGGACAGGATTTAACGAAACTGTCGCGTCAAAAAATTCGCTCCTCACGACGACAAATACAAATGGTTTTTCAAGATCCCCATGCTTGTCTCAATCCAGCGATGACAGTGGGAGAAAGTATCGCTGACCCTTTATTTATCCATAATATT
The DNA here is from genome assembly GCF_029379315.1 of Nostoc sp. S13. Lineage (GTDB taxonomy): Bacteria > Cyanobacteriota > Cyanobacteriia > Cyanobacteriales > Nostocaceae > Nostoc. The sequence goes on along the minus strand of NZ_JAQYWQ010000005.1, from coordinate 104,663 downwards.
GTCAATCCTGCTAAGGCAAAAGAACAGGTTTTGTGGATGTTAGAGAAAGTTGGGTTAACACCGCCAAAAGTTTATTATGAGCGTTATCCATCAGATTTGTCTGGTGGACAACAGCAACGAGTTGCGATCGCTCGTGCTTTGATTACTCACCCTAAACTTCTCATTTGCGATGAACCAGTGAGTATGTTAGATGCCAGCGTGCAATCGCAAGTGCTGGATTTGATGTTGCAATTAAAGGAAGAGTTTGAGTTAACTTATCTGTTCATTACTCATGATCTTTGGTTAGCGAGATTTTTGTGCGATCGTATTGCCGTGATGAATGGCGGTAAAATTGTCGAACTTGGTCTGACAAAAAGTATTTTTGTTAATCCTCAGCACCCTTATACCAAAACCTTACTAGCTGCTGCTCCCTTACTAGCACGCGCTTAACTAAATAAAATCAGGAGTTATGAGTTTGAAATTGCTAACTTCTTACTTCTAACTCTTAACTCTCTTCCCTTCCTTCAAGTAATTTAGTTCCTTCTCCACTCGAACCATATAGCTCAACGTATCTTTTAAACAGCAACGCAGTCTCGTGATTTGAAGTCCTATTTAAGTTGAATAAACGCTCTATGTTTTTATCAGCTAAAGCTCTTAGATACGGCAAATCTTCAAAGAGTGTCAAACAAGAAGCAAAATGCAATATTATTTGTAATAATGGCTTTGGCCACTCTAGGTCACTATAAATATCTATAAACAACTGATGTTCTGAATCATTTAAGGGGAAAGCATGAAATATAACAAATATTCTTTTCTGATTGTAAACTGGAATACTCAGTTCAACAGTGTAAAAAGTATGTAATATTAAATCTACTTCCACAGTCGGTTGTCGCCAAATTCTGAGAGGATTAGCTGGCGAATCTAATATTGTTTCAAATCTAATTCTTCCACCGCTGTTTGTGCTCTGAAACTGGCTAATATTAATAATTCTAAGATTATTAAGGCTAAACTTATGAACTGTTTCCAAATGTTTTAAGTTTAATAGATGATAGATTTGGCAAATATAAGGAAACGGTAAAATATACTCCTGGCTAATCATGTGGAGCTTTTTTATTTGAAGCTTGTTAGCTTGAGTACGATTGAGATATTCTTGATATTGGCTGGGGCCTAAATCATTGCTGTTGAAGCTTTCCTCTGGCTTGAGATATAGCCAACTCACAAAAAAGAAAAAGGTTGTAAATAGCTCAAATATTTCTGTAAGAGATAGATAACCATCAGCAAATACAGCTATGCTTCTATCGGTTATTCCGAAAAGCCAAGATGGAATACCAAATAGCCAGATATTACTTTTGATTTGATCTATAAAAAGTGCTATCTCAACATTTGAGACATAGCTACCTTTATTTACACTTAATTGATCATTTTTTTTTAAACAATTAAGAAACATAATATTTTGATTTTACTTAAAAGTAGTAATCCATAGAGTTTAGTTTTATCTTAATTTTAAATCAAATTACATAGTCACAACCTCTATCTTTAGTTCTATATACAAGTTTGATTTGTTCATATGCATTTAAAATAAGTTCTCGTTAGCCAGGCTCAATAATACAACTCATTGTTAAATATTTATCCAGCTAGAATAAAATTATTTTAAATCTTGCTATTAAAGGATTCGATATTGTATTCTCTGATGTCTAAATTAAAAGTAATAGCTTTGGTAAAATATTTCTGTTCGTTGAGTACAAAAATTGAAATTAGCTCAATTTTACAAGAGCGCTATATAGATATTTAGACAAAAAAGTTAATTTCTCATCTCAGGAGAAATTTATTTAATACCGTTTTTTTGTAAGAGCATATTTGAGATCAGTTTTACCCCACCCTAATCCTCCCCTTGTAAAGGCTCCGTGTATACAGAAGTCTGAAATAGCTGATTAATTGAGGTTTTAGCGTCAGTTTTACCCCATCCTAACTCTCCCCTTAGAAAGGGGGATTAAGGAGGGTAATTCGACTTGTGTGTACACCGTAGCCTTACCAAGAGGGAGATGCCAATAGGCAGGGGAAATTTTGTGTAATTTCATCAGAAGCACTAACAATAATTATTTGCAATAATTTTCTAATGTTGTAAGCTTTTCTCAAATATAGTTATATTGAATAAACCAAAAGCACTGCAAGGATGGCGATCGCATTTGAAGGAGGGCATTTTTTTCACTTTTCCCAGTATCAGCTTGTAGGAGAACAGCTACTCGACTTCTAGAAGTTTATATATGTGTCACATTCGCTGTATGCCTGTTTGCGACTTGAAGTATTAGATGAGAATACAACTCAAGAAAGATGCACTGAGTCAAACAATTGTGAGAGATTAATTGTGTCCTAAATTATTTCAGGAAAGTCTAGAAATGGTTGTAGCTTTAGATGATACCAAGCGTAGGGCGATCGCTACAGAACTAGCAGATTTGAAAGCTATACAAGAGTTGCTAATTACTAATGAACAAAAATTACTACCTGCGGTAAGCAACGATCAAGAAATTAGCAAGCGCCTAAACGACTTTCTCAAAGATGACCAAGAAAATCTCAGAGTAATCGAGGAAGTTATCTCTAAATTTGGTGGTGGCTCAGCTCAGCCTAGAGATACCATCGGGCAGTACGTTGAGCAAGTAAACCGTATAATAGATGGGGATGAGCTGACACTATACCAAAAGGCTTCTATTCACGAAAGGATTAAGCACCAAGCCGTAATAACTGGTTTAATTATCCATAAAGCTTCCCAGGTGGTTGGTGATGATGTCAAAGAAGCTATTGGGCCACTCAATCAAGTAAACTTTGAGAATCGTGCCCATCAAGAACAATTGAAAGGTGTGCTAGAAGTGTTGGGTACAAGAGAACTTACAGGTCAAGATCCAGATCAAGGTGTTTGGGCGCGGACTCAAGATGCTGTTGCAGCTTTGAGAGGTATATTTGATGGTCTAACAAAGTAGAAAAGTAGGCTGTTAATACAATGCAACACTCGCTTAACTTTTAGTTGGTAAGTGTTAATTAAGAAATAATCCTAATAATTCCTTGTGATTTAAGGAAACTAATAGCGATCGCACTCAGTTTGAGATAAAAACTGAAATGCGATCGCTTTTTTTAGGAGAATATGTCGGAAACTCAGAGAGGTTAAGAGATGGTTCATCAGACATATACAGCTGATGTCTTAGTTGTCGGTGGGGGAACCGGAGGCACTGCGGCTGCTATCCAAGCGGCGCGACGGGGAGCCAAAACGATTCTGGTGAGTGAATTTCCTTGGTTGGGAGGAATGCTAACTTCGGCTGGAGTATCTGCACCCGATGGCAACGAATTAGAAGCCTTTCAAACTGGGTTATGGGGTACGTTTTTGCAGGAATTGCGACAACGACAACCCGGAGGATTAGATAACAGCTGGGTAAGCTTTTTTAGTTATGATCCCCGGATTGGGGCAGAAATTCTTGCCGATTGGGTGCAGCAATTGCCTAATCTGCACTGGATTAGAGGGGAAGTACCTTTAGAAGTTTACCGACAAGGTGATTCTATTACTGGTGTCCGCTTTGCTGATTTTGCTGTTACAGCCAAAATTGTTCTGGATGGCACAGAATTAGGAGATTTATTGGCTTTAGCTGACATACCTTACCGATGGGGCTGGGAATTGCAATCTGAGTGGGGAGAACCCAGCGCCCCAGTGACTTTTAACTCTTTAACCCAGAAATATCCCGTGCAAGCGCCTACTTCGGTAGTGATTATGCAAGACTTTGGTGAAACCGTTGCCCCAGAAATTCCGGCTGCCCCTAACCATAATCCATCCCAGTTTACAGGTGCTTGGGATGGTTATAGAGCAGAGATATTTTTGAATTACGGACGCTTGCCTGGGGGTCTATTTATGATTAATTGGCCAATCTGTGGCAATGACTACGCCGAAGGAGTAGGGCGACTGATAGAGTCAGATGTATCCAGAGGTGAATTCATCCAAGAATCTCGCTGGCACAGCCAAAATTTTGCCCATTTTATCCAAAAACACCTTGGTCGTCGCTATGGTTTAGCAAAAAAAGTATTTCCTCATGCCCCTACAGCTTTTGCACTGCATCCCTATTACCGGGAAAGCCGCCGCTTGGTGGGGTTAACTACTATCCGAGAACAGGATATTTTGCCGATCGCTGGAGGTAGAGTTGCATCTAGATTTAATGATGCAATCGCAGTTGGTAACTATGCCAATGATCATCATTATCCTGGTGTTCAATTCCCACTGCAACCTAAATCTATCCGTTGGGGAGGACGTTGGACTGGGACACCCTTTACAATTCCCTACAGTTGTCTCATTCCAGCCACAACAGATGGTTTCTTAGTCTGTGAAAAGAATATTTCTGTCTCCCACATTGCCAATGGGGCCACCAGATTACAACCTGTGGTTATGGGCATTGGTCAAGCAGCAGGGATGGCAGCGGCGATGTGTGTTGAGTTAAACTGCCAGCCGAGGGATTTACCTGTTAGGGCGCTGCAAACGGCTTTATTGTCAGATAATCGCTCAAAAGCGCTAATTATTCCTTTATTTAATCTTCCACCCAATCGTTCGGATTGGCTAAACTGGCAACTGTATTACTTAGATAACCCACAAGCCTATCCAGTTAGTGGTGATTGCCCTTTCCCATCAGGGAATGATTACCCTGACTCCAAGGCATTAATTCGGGAAAGTAACTGTTTCAAAGGTATTTTTTACCGCTTGTCACAGCAAGAATACAGATTCACTGTCACAGCACCAGCCGCATATCAAGGGCAAAATTGGCAGCTTGTGACTTTGCGATCGCATATCGACCAGCAATTACGCATTTATCCCCACGAACAATTAGTTACATTGTGGGGTCGTCAGAATCACTTTGCTAATTGGTTATTAGTCGAACATTTAAACGGAGAGTAAGAAGAGTTTATTTTCAGTAAAACAGAATACTTTTTGATGATTTATCCGGATATTAATCAAAAAGCTAAGTATCAGTGAAGTGGAGAGTTTCAAAATAGACATCTTCTATGCGTGCTGCCATTTTACTTTTAGTATCGAGTCTGGTGTTTGGCCCCTTAGCTTATAACTGCCAAGCAATGGTCAATCACTTATCCTATGGGCTGCCTTCCACGCCTACTTCGGAACAGTGGCTTTCGGCGGCATCTGAACAAAATCCAGATGATGCGCCACGTCATCGCGGTAGTGGGCGGAGAGAAGTAACGTAAAAATTCGGAAATATCTATGTTGTGGTTTAACTACCGTCGGGTAACGCCTATTTTCCCAAAGGAACCAAAGTATCAGAAAACCGGCTGTTGTGCTAACATCTTTTGCACAGCTTTTCTGGTAAAGATATATACAGCTGACACACGATAATCTTCAGCGATCGCTTAGTATTTCAACTGCAAGCTTTGTATATTATAGTTGGTGTCAATCCTAGCGATCAAAACGTAAATCAAATTAAGTGCCTTGATCAACACCATCACCAACTCGTCAAAAGCTACACAACTGTTGCTTATATTGCTGGGAAGCTCTGCGTTTCAATCCTTAACGGCTCTAGAAATAGATGTTACTTAGGCTATTAGTTAATCTAAAGCACATCTAATTCAGACATTTTGCTTGTTGAGGAAACAGTCTTCAGGCAAGTTCACTTTATTCCCCAATAGGTTTTCTTCTCATACGTTGAGTAGCTGGTTATCTAGATCAGCAACTAAATTGATCTTCGCTTCGACACCTGTTTAGCGTCCTTTGCCGAAACATAAAATCCCTTTAGTTTGATCTGAGCTAATTTAGGGCATGGATTCGCACCAGTAGTATAAATTTATTGCACTTGGCAACAAATATTCTATTCCTAACCTACTCTTGCACCCTCATTGGTTCTGCTCACAGATCATTCCCGACGAAATAAATGTTAAGAAGGATCTCCTAGATCATCTTAGTCATTTTAATTATTTTACATCCAAGGCCAGATGCAAAACTTTGCATTTGGCCTTTTTAGATGAATTTTACTTAAAGAAAAGGCAAAGGGAGTGGGCAGTAAGAATTTTCGATTTTCGATTTTCGATTTTCGATTGAAATTTAATCCAAAATCTAAAATCCAAAATCCAAAATTGAATTGCCCAATCCCTTTTACACTGTTGTTTTCTTGCGGTTAATTTCTGTTGCCTGGATGCCGTTGAGGAACATTGGCACAAACTTCTCGATAAACGCCTGTGGATCGCGTTGCCAAGCCTTTTGTGCAGCCTGAATCCTAGTAAATTGCAACTCAGGCGCTAGCAAAGTCTGGGGTAAGCGTTCCATTAGGTACTGGGGACGTTGCCAAAGCGGCATGGTATTTGCCACTTCTACCAGGTTGGCAACTCGTCGCAGTTCTGCACCCAAGGTGATATCCATTCCTGATTCAAATGCCGCTTGTTCAATTGCGCTATATTTTCGCTTGGCTTGCTCTACTTTTTGCTGATGTTCTAGACTCTTATGTGCAATTTCTCCTAGCCAACGATTACCCCACCGGACATGTCCTGCTTCCTCTGGGAGAATTTTTTCAATCGTTTCCCGAATTTTGATGTTTTCTTCTGTCTGCGGTGCTTGCTTGAGTGCATAAATGTGGGCAGAGAAATACTCACAGCCGCGTTTTTCGGTGACGTTAATTGCAGCAAGGGAAGAAATCACAAAATCTTCGAGGTTTTGGGCTGGATCTTGTTGTTCGTGATCGAGCAGACGTTCAAATTCATTGATATAGGAGGAACCGGGCGGCTTACCAATATCTGCTCCCACTTCCGCCAACAAGTCAGTTAGCCACATGGCATGACGAGCTTCATCTGAGATGTGATGAGACAAATCCCGCACCAGTTCTCGTGGCTGTCCATTCAGTTTTTCTATTAACTCAGTCAGGTCTTTACAACTACGTTGTTCACTGTAACGGTAGCGGTTGAGGGTAATTAGATGGATCTCGCGATCGCATACCACCCGTTTCAATATATCTCTGGCACCTAAAACTTTCTGAAATTTACGTGGGTAGCTAACTGTCATAAATTATGTAAATTTTTGTAAATCTGTATTGTGATGGTAACTTAGTTTTTTGCAACTGCTGTATCTGTGCCGCGTCACTGAAAAAGAGTAAAAGTTACAAAACTTAATTACTTTTCAACTTAAGTGTAAAGAAATATAACGAATAAATGTTCAGTCTTGGGAAAGATATGTTTTTTAAGGTGAGACAAATCTGATGCCAGATGATTTTAGTTATCAAAGGTGGATTGGAGAAGATTTTTCCAGCTTTGGCAGAAAAATACCTGATATTGTGAGCAAAGCTAAATATAAATTTTTGTAAAAAGTAGCTTATGTTACAGATTTTTTGCTAAGTTAGTTAGTGAGGAAACTAAAAATTATATATTCCCAAAGTAGAGAGGACTATGGTTATGTCTATCGCAGATAAATCTCGTGCGTTAATCGTCCGTGAACATCAGCAAGTCAAGAATCGCCAACAATCAATATTGATGAGGGCTGCACAAGAACTTGGTCTTCCTGAAGAAGCATCTCACTACTGGAACCCGATTCAAGGGAAGGTAGATGCTAACACTCGGATGATTTATGGGCCCAGTCATGCTTCTATGAGCTGAGTTTTAAGGTTGATTTTTTGAGTGAATGTCTCAACTGACAACTCTGGAAAAAAAAGCCACCCTCTACTCTAGGGTGGCAAAACTCATAATATGTTAGTTAGATACGGTACTTAATTAAGCATCGTAGTAAAGGTAAAACTCGTAAGGATGAGGACGCAGCTGCAACTGCTTGACTTCGTTACCTAGCTTGTAATCAATCCAATTTCCGATAAAATCTTCCGTGAAGACGCCTGATTCTGTTAAAAAGGCATGATCTTTTTCCAGTGATTGCAATGCCAGTTCTAAAGAACCTGGAGTTGAAGGAACCTTTGCCAGTTCTTCTGGAGAGAGTTCATAGATATTCTTATCTAAGGGTTCACCAGGATGGATTTTGTTCTTGATGCCATCGAGACCAGCACAAAGCATTGCAGCAAATGCCAAGTAGGGGTTAGAAGTAGCATCTGGACAACGAAATTCTAAACGCTTGGCTTTGGGGTTAGTGCCAGATAGAGGAATACGGATAGAAGCAGAACGGTTCCCTTGGGAGTAAGCCAAGTTAACAGGAGCTTCATAACCAGGTACTAGGCGCTTGTATGAGTTCGTACTGGGATTGGTAATTGCCAATAGCGCTGGTGCGTGTTTGAGAAGACCACCAATGTAGTACAACGCCATTTCACTCAAACCAGCATATTTATCACCTGCGAACAGAGGTTTGCCATCTTTCCAGATAGACTGGTGACAGTGCATTCCAGAACCGTTATCGCCAAAAATCGGTTTTGGCATGAAGGTGACGGTTTTGCCGTGTTTTTTGGCAACGTTCTTGATGACATATTTATAAATCATCAACCAGTCAGCCGCTTCGATCAACTTCCCAAACTGGAAACCCAGTTCGCACTGACCACCAGTAGCAACTTCGTGGTGATGCTTTTCAATCGGCACACCTAATTGTGCCATCGTCAACAACATTTCTGTACGGATATCTTGAAAAGAATCCGTTGGTGAAACTGGGAAGTAACCTTCTTTGAAGCGTGGTTTGTAACCTAAGTTGGGTTTTTCATCCGTACCAGCTTTACCAGAATTCCAAGCACCTTCTTGGGAGTCTAAGAAGTAATAGCCTTCGTTGGCAGTTTGGGCAAACCTAGCACTGTCAAAGATAAAAAACTCAGCTTCCGGGCCAAAGAACGCTGTATCACCAAGACCAGTGGAAACTAAGTAGTCTATTGCTTTTTGGGCAATAACCCTTGGGCAACGATTGTACCATTCGCCTGTGCGGGGTTCTTTGATGCTACAAATTATACTTAGTGTTGGGACTTCCATGAATGGGTCGATCCAAGCAGTGTTGGGGTCGAGTACCATCGTCATGTCCGATTCATTGATCGCTTTCCAGCCTCGGATGCTGGAACCGTCAAAAGGTACACCATCAGTGAATGCAGTCTCATCGATTTGGTTTTGGTACAGTGTGAGGTGCTGCCAAGTCCCTACTGTATCGATGAATTTGAGATCAATCAGCTCAATTTTTTCATCTTGAATTCTCTTCAAGACTTCTTGTGGTGTTGTCATTGTTACTCCTTCTCTACCAATTTCCTAAAGTAATACCAGAATCTTCCAAAGCATCCTAACCCTGCTGATCTCAATCAAGCCGTGACACACCTGAAATATCTTAAATACTAGACATTGCCGGATTTTGTAGCCTATGTTACAGATATCTGGATTACAGGTTATATTAACCTTTCAGCGATCATCTATACAAAACTGGAAAGTTCATCATATAGGGGTCAACTTTGACATAGAATCCTTATGTAGTGGATAGATTGTTTTTGTGCCGAATCTATTTTAAATAGCACAAAAATTTGCTGGTGCATAAATGCAGCCAAATAAATATCAAACCATAAATAGCAATGATTGGGAGAAGAAGGAATGCGCGATGCAGTAACAAGCTTAATTAAGAATTATGATCTAGCTGGTCGGTATTTTGACCGGAATGCGATCGATAGCCTGAAGTCTTACTTTGACAGTGGTACAGCAAGAGTACAAGCGGCGGCGGCGATAAATATTAATGCAGCTGCACTTGTCAAGCAAGCTGGTTTGAAGTTATATGAAGAACTGCCAGAATTGATTCGTCCTGGTGGAAATTCTTATACGACTCGTCGTTATGCGGCTTGTCTGCGGGATTTAGACTACTACCTACGCTACGCTACCTATGCGCTAGTTGCTGGGAACACAAATGTGTTGGATGAGCGTGTGCTGCAAGGGCTGCGGGAAACTTATAATTCTCTAGGAGTGCCGATTGGCCCTACGGTTCGCGGTATCCAGATCCTCAAGGATTTGATTAAAGAACAAGTGGCAGCTGCGGGTGTGATTAATACTGCTTTTGTGGATGAACCATTTGATCACATCACACGCGAGTTGAGCGAACAGGATATTTAGTCATTCAACAACAAGTATAAAATATAGCGATCGCACTTTGGTTTGTGTTGGAAAGGAGCGATCGCTTTTTTATGAAACCGAGAAAACGCCAAAGGGCAACATCGCGCCTCTGTAAAATAATTTTGCTAGATTAAAGCTATGTTTTTGGAGCTATCTTCGACTAATGCCAGCCAGTGATATCTATCATGCCGCAGTTATTAACTCTACTTCGCCCATTTTAAAATTAGTTAGCAAAAAGAAATATACCGAAAGGCGTATTCCCAAAAATGAGTGAGTATATGTTCGGGATTATGACAACTGAACTCATAATCGTAAACGAACAAGTCAATGCCAATAGTTGTTGGAGTAATAGTTAGATAGCTATAGGTAAGCTAAACCACATCTAGTTTACATATCTAAAATTTATATAACTCTTGTGGGGTGGGCATCTTGCCCGCCCTAATTATGCAAGTTAAATGTGTAACAGCTTAATAAAGTCTATTTGTCCCTATCCTGAAGTAGTTTTCTCATCTCCTCAAGCTGTTGCTGAAGTAGTTGATTTTGCTCTTTCATTAGGTCTAGTTCTGACTCCTGCACTTGTTGAGTAGCTGGTAACTCGCCATACCCTGGTTTAATCCGTCTGTCAGTTTCCCAGTAGTGCTTGTCGTTCACTTCTGGATGATGACCGCACCAACTAGACACTACTTTAGAATCGATGCCGTAAATGTTTTGTTGAATGCAGCTAAATGTGTGTCGAGTGTGATGAATTGAGAGGTATTTAGAAACTTTGCCTTGCTTAATAAGTTCTGGAATGATACCTCTAGACCCCGTTGCTTCTGAACCTCTCCAAACATCTCCTATATATATTCTGCTGATCGGATTATTATTTCCATTAACAAAAACTAAGTCGAGTTGATTTTCTTGCTTTTCAACTGATTTCATTAAATTCCATAATCGATAATTTTTAGGCATCGGCAAAATTCGATAATCCAAGTGTTCTGGGATGTTTTTAGTTCCTTTGAGAGGTATAAAACATTTTCCTTTCATTGACCACTGACGAGCTATTCTAAGACTTTCTCTTTCCCAGTTAACATCTGACCATTTAATAGCTATTGCTTCGCTGATACGTGTTCCTGTTAAAAAAAGAAACTCGATTAAAACAGCACAATTTAATTTTCTGCCATATCCGTAGTTAATTATCGCTTCCATCTCTTCAAGCGTATAACTTAACTGTTGATTAAAAATATCCTCATGGTCATCATCAAACTTGTTTGAAGTTTTATTTACACTGACTTCCGATGACATCTCATCAAAGGGATCAACGAAACATAAGCCGTGCTTCACTCCTAATTTATGAGCTTTGCTAAGAAATCTTAAACATTCTTTGCTAGTCTTCTTGCACCGATTACTGAGTAACCAATTACTAATCTCTAACGCATTTTCCCCTACGGTATTAATTGCTTGCTCAATTGCATTACGTAGGGTAACTTTCATTTGATGATGAGTATTTAAGCTTGTATCTTTCCCTCGGTATTCTACATATTTGTCATACAATTCCAACATTCTTATCTCTTTCTTGACTGGTGGGACTATAGCTAACTGTGGTCTATCTTTACCGATGCCGTACTTAACTAATGTGGGGTCAAAGCATCCATTGAGAAAGTCTAAATGTATCTGGAGGCACTTGCTCTCTAACAGAGTGTAGTTCTGTGGAACATCAGATAACCCAGGGCGGATCTTTTTTTGCGGAGTGGTAGGTTTGTACCAGCCAGCAGCTTTGGTGATGTCCACAGAAAACTGAAGCCTTAGCTTGCCATCATTAAGGCGTTCAATTACTACCGTGTCTTCATAAGCCTTGCGCTGAGGGTGTTTTGGGGTGTTCACTATCGTACTAATATCGTACTAAAAAAGATTCATAAATGAAGAAAGCATTACTTACGAGTAATGCTTTTGGGCTATGAGCGTTGAATATTGATTGTCTCACGTTTGCTTAAAATTTAGTAGTGCTTTACCAGCAATTGGCACATGGATGTTTTGGCTCTCAATTTTTGACCATTCTTTAAGAATGCTGGATTGATTTTGGAGCGATCGCTTCAATCTGAGAATTTAAGGCTGAGATATCCTAAATAATCCCCAACAGTAAAGAATCTGCTGCAAGTTAGCAATATGTGATTATGCCAAAAGATGGTATCGTCCGACATCTGGTGCAGCAGTCACTAAACCTTCGAGTTTAGCTACTAACGCTTGGATATGCGGTGAATCTAGATGAGTATTCAGGGCTTCATCAGAAGTCCACTCCTCGACAAAAGTAAAGTCTGTTGGATCGTACTGGTTTTGCAAAAGTTCATACTTGATCGCACCTGCTTCCTGACGGGTTGGCTCAATGAGTTCCAACAGTACAGTTTTTAGTTCTTCTACTTTGTTAGGCAAAGCAATAAAACGGGCAACTACGCGAATCGTTTGGTTAGTCATTTGTTATGGGGCATTGGGCATTGGGCATTGGGCATTGGGCATTGGGCATTGGGCATTGGGCATTGGACATTGGGCATTGGGCATTGGGCATTGGGCATTGGGCATTGGGCAGAGGAAAAAGACTAGCTGCCCCCCTACTGTGGTGTTTAAATTTATTTAAAACATTTGCTGTAAATATTGCTCATAGCCTAGTTGTTCTAGTTTTGCTTGCTTTGCAATTACTGATTCAGATAGGGTTTGGCGATATTGTTGCACTCTTTCTAGCAATTCTGGTTGCTGAGTTGCGAGGATTTGTATTGCTAAAAGCCCAGCATTTTTGGCATTACCGATCGCCACTGTTGCTACAGGAATACCCGCAGGCATTTGTAAAATAGAATACAAAGAATCAACACCTTGTAAGTTACGAGTGGGTACAGGAACACCAATCACAGGAAGTGGAGTTAAAGACGCTACCATTCCAGGCAGATGGGCAGCACCACCTGCACCAGCAATAATCACCTTAATACCACGTTGGTGTGCAACTTTAGCATATTGCACCATGCGTTCTGGGGTACGATGAGCAGAAAGGATCGCCACTTCGCTCTCAACGCCAAATTCTTCACAAACTGCGATTGCGTCTTTCATAGTGGGCAAATCAGAATCGCTGCCCATAATAATACCAACTAGGGGAGTCATAGAATTTTGGATTTTGGACTTGTCGTGAGCGTTCAGTCGAACGATTTTGGATTTTGGATTAATCGCCGATTATTTCATCTAAAATCGGATGAGATTTAGCTCTCTTCTCCCCGATGTGATGACCCAAGCAACACAAAATCCTGTAGACATTATCAATGCTAGAGTACCAGGATACAAAGATTTGCAGATGCTCTTGGTTAATCATGAGGGCATAATTGAGCAAATCTTGCCAATGGTTACAGTAGGAGTACACAGCCGTGCATCCGTAGTAGATGTAGCAGGCGACTGGATTTCATTGGGTGGCGTTGATTTGCAAATTAACGGCGCGTTGGGATTGGCATTTCCTGATTTGACGGCTGAAAATGCTCATATCTTCCAGAAAATAAGGCAATTTTTGTGGGATGTCGGAGTAGATGGATTTTTACCGACACTTGTGACAACTTCGGTAGAAAACATTCAGCGATCGCTTGCTATTATTGCTGAGGTTCTCCCTAGTCAACAAGCAGGTGCCAAGATTCTGGGAGTACATCTAGAAGGCCCATTTTTGAATTTCCAAAAGCGCGGCGCACACCCAGCAGAGTACCTGTTACCCTTAACAATTGACGAGGTAAAGCGGGTTTTGAATAATTATGCTCATATTGTGAAAGTGATCACCTTAGCACCGGAGTTAGATCCCACTGGTAAAGTCATTCCATATTTGCGTTCTCTGGGAATTACTGTCAGTTTAGGGCATTCTCAAGCAACAGCTGCCCAAGCGCAACGTGCCTTTGAACAAGGTGCAACGATGGTAACCCATGCTTTCAACACCATGCCAGCATTACATCACCGCGAACCAGGATTATTAGGGGCAGCAATTACCCATCCTGATGTAATGTGTAGTTTTATTGCTGATGGTAAACACGTTTCACCCACGATGCTGCAAATTTTACTTCGCGCTAGCTATGAAGAAAAAGGGCTATTTCTTGTCAGCGATGCTCTTGCACCTTTGGGGCTAGCCGATGGCGTGTATCCTTGGGATAGTCGGCAAATTGAAGTTAAAAACGGTACAGCACAACTGGCGGATGGCACTTTGTCGGGGACGACTTTACCCTTATTGGTGGGAGTGCAGAATTTGATGAAGTGGGGAATTTGTGAGGTAGAAAGTGCGATCGCTTTAGCTACTAATGCACCCAGACAAGCGATTGGTTTACCAGGAATTGCCAAGAGTCAACCTGCTAATTTATTACGCTGGCATTGGGATGAGACTACAAAAGAATTAACTTGGAAACGTGTTATCACCGCAGATATGGGTATACTTTAAGTGGCGTTGCTGAATCAAGTATGATTTGTCATTCTGAGCGCAACGAAGTGCAGCGAAGAATCCCGATAGATGCTTCATTTTGCTCTGCTCCATTCAGCATGACATACACATTTTTCATACCGCAATCAGCAACGCCTTTTAAGTAATCCATATTAGATTAACTTTATCTCCCTTCATCCCCACACGTACTATAAATTCATGTCCATCATTAGCAAAACTCAGCTTCCACAAATAGGTCTGAGTTTCTCCTTGTTTGAGATGACCGAAATAAGTAGTTGTATAACCCTCAGACATGCGTGGAATTAGCGGGGAGCTAACTTGGTCAAATATTTCTTTGGTAATATCTCTTCTGTACTCTAAATCACCTACCGTGAGAAAAAGTTCGTAATTTACCGCAGCAGTGGCATCCAAAATAGTCTGCAAACAATTAATCACGTTTTCAGGGGGATTTGTCGAATTCATATATCATGCTCCTATGTCTAGTGTGACTGAGAGATCAAGCGTTGACTAACAATATAAGAACATGATACTTGATTTAAATTATTGAACTTTAGAGATCGCACCATCGTTTATTAACGGGGTAATCTTGTTTAAAATCCTTTAAGCCACTGGCTTTTGCGTCTGTTATATCATGTCCACTAAATTACTCATAAAAAAAGAACCCCTCCCGGCTTGCGGGGAGGGGAGACAAAGTACAGCTTTGGCGGGGTGGGGTTCTTCGGGTTTAATAAGCAATCAAGCGAACATGATATTACTTCTGTTTCTGTGGAACAAGAATCTCCCACCAAGCTACGCTGTGGTGGGAGACTGTCAATAAACTATGCAGGGCTAGGTTGAGTTCGGCTTTGAAGTAGTTGGATAATTGCAGCTTTTTCTAAGATTCCAACTAGAACGCCATTCTCACGAATTACGGGAAGCACAGATAGCTTTTGTTGTTCGAGTAACTGCATGGCTTCCAGCAGAGGTTGATCGGATTGGACTGTGGTGGATTCGGTAATTGGTCGCATGACTTCTTTGACTTGAGTTTCTGACCACAGTGCTGTTGGGATGCTTCGTAAATTATCAACAGCGATCGCACCTACTAATTGTCCATGATCATCAGTCACTAAAAACCGATGCCAGTTTTGCCCACTTATGACTCGCTCATCGGCAAACTCTCTCAAGCTAAGATTAGCAGATACAATCGGGCTATCATGAGTTACAGCATCCTCGGCTGTCAAACCTGTGAGCTTTTCTTGCACTCTGGCAAATTGAGCCGCATTACTAGCATTTTGCAACAAGAAGAAGCCAACTAACAAATTCCAGAAGTTACCGAAACTGCCAAATAATAGTAGGGGAAGTACACCAGAGAGAATTGCTACCCAACCAAAGATTTGCCCAACTCGACTAGCGAAGGTGACACCTTTATAAGGATTACCTGTAATTTTCCAAACGATAGCTTTCAGTATATTTCCGCCATCTAAGGGCAAGCCAGGAATAAGATTGAACAGGGCTAATGCCAAGTTAACAGAAGCCAGAACACCAAGAATTGCAGCTAACGGCCCTGATGCAGCAGTAGTAACACCAATAGCTGTAACGATACCGCATAGTAATAAGCTAACTAACGGGCCTGCGATCGCTACCCAGAAAGCTTCACCTGGGGTTTTCGACTCTTTTTCTAAACTAGCCAAACCGCCAAATATAAACAGTGTGATCGATTTGACATCAATCCCCTGGCCAATCGCAACGAAACTATGGCCTAATTCATGGGCGACGACAGAGGCAAATAACATTAGCGCTGTCATCAATCCTAGTAGCAAAGCTAATCCCGCAGACAATTGAGGAAATTGCGCCGCCAGTCCACTGCTATAGCTCCAAGTTACCAAACCCAGAACTAAAAACCATGACGGATGGATATAGAAGGGAATTCCGAAGAGATTACCAACGCGAATTGTGCCATTCATGTCGCTCACCTTTGATTTCAGCTTCGAGAGGTTTAGTTTCGTCCTTCTCGATGTCTTTAGTGTAACGAAATGTTAAGAGGTTTTAATCTTCGTGACGGTAGTGGTGTCCGTCCGTAAAGGTGCGGTTATTGGGAATATTGGGAGCAGGATGTTTACAGACTGCGCTGGAGAAGGTTCCGCAACTTCGAGCTTTTAAATTGCTTCCTTAGTGGCTCAAAGACAAACCAATGCAGAAATTAGTGCTGAACTTTGGATTACTGAAAACTCTGTCAAGCAAGCCTTAAAAAAGATGTTTCGCAAACTTGAGGTTTCATCTCGTACTCAGATGGTTGCAAAGCTTTCCACAGTTTCAAAATAAATGGCCAAAACCGTCCCTTTCCGAGTCGGAGAGGGACAGACGTAAATTAAAGTGAAACAGCTCAAGAGGTGATGCTCTGCTTAGGCATCCACCTATACTGGAATTATCTCCATCTGGTGAGAACTTTTCTGCAACATCGGGGCAATTATCTCAGCAGGGGCAGGACGACTGAAGTAGTAACCCTGACCTTCGTCACATCCCTGCAAATGCAGGTAGTCAAACTGTTCTTTGGTTTCCACACCCTCTGCTGTGATTTTCAACCGCAGGTTCTTTGCCAGAGCAATGATGGTATCGGTGATGGCGGCGCTATCAGGATTGGAGATGACATCCTGCACAAATGACTGATCAATCTTGAGCATGTTCACAGGAAAGCGTTTCAAGTAATTCAGGGAGGAATAACCGGTGCCAAAGTCGTCTAGAGCCAACCATATACCCAGTTCTCGTAATTGTTTTAAGATTTTAATTGATCGCTCAATGTCACCCATCAAGAAGCTTTCCGTCACTTCCAGTTCCAGATAAGATGCTTTGAGTCCAGTCTCCTGAAGAATTTGGCTGACGACATCAACCAGATTCGGTTGTTCAAACTGTCGAGCTGACAGATTTACAGATATCCGAATTGGGGTAAATCCAGCAAGCTGCCAAGCACGGTTTTGAGCACAAGCAGTTCGCAAGACCCATTGATCAATTGGTACAATCAAACCATTGGCTTCGGCAATGGGAATAAACTTTGCTGGAGAAATTAAACCTAAAGTAGGATGCTGCCAGCGAACCAACGCTTCCATACCTGTAACTTGTCCGTTCTGTAAATCAATCAGAGGTTGATAATAAACCAGCATTTCGTTGCGCTTCAGCGCTCCATGTAATTCATTTTCTAAGGTCAGTCGCTCCTGCAACTGAGCATTAATTTCCGGCGAATAGTATTGATATTGGCTACGCCCTTGCTGCTTCGCCTGATACAGTGCAATGTGAGCCTGTTGCAAGAGTTGATCTATGCTATTAAGATTATTTAGTTCATTAATTGTAATGCCGATACTGGCGGTGATATGAATTGATTTACCCTTTAAAAAAAAGGGTTTTCTCAGCGTACTAAACAGTAGTTGAGATAGCTTAATCACACTTTCAATAGAAATAATGTCCATGCGGGCAAGGACAAATTCATCTCCACTCAAATGACCAAGAATATCTGTTTGCGCCATACAGGCTGATAACCTCTGGGCAACTGCTCTTAACAACAAATTTGTTGTCTGATGCTCCAATGCATGACTCATATCAGTGAAATCATCAATAGCTAGCAAAAAGACAGCTACAAGGCGCTGGTTGTTTTCAGGTTGAGATATAGTTTGATGGAGGCGATCGCGGAATAAATCACGATTAGGTAATCCAGTTAAATCATCATAATTAGTGATGTAGTGAATTAACTCATCTAATTTGTGAAGAGTTTGTGAGGTATCCGCCATCAATGTACCCGCTTCATCAGCAAATTCTGTGGGCAATTCAGGCAGGGTTTTGGTGTTCAGATAATTTTCCAATGCAGCAGATGTCAAAATAACCGGTTTGAGCAGGTGGTTTAGGGCGTAGAGGGTAGCGGCCGTACCCGCTAACGTAGCTAATAGAGCAACGCTCATAACTCGCGCCACCATCTCCAAGGAATAAGAGTTTGAGATCACGAAACTCAAAAGTAAGGTCAGAAGTGGTATGTGAGTGCCCAAAAATGCCACCAACATGATTTTAGCTGTGTAACTTTTCTTGAGCCATCGGAAATTAGCTAGGAACGAGTACAAGTAGAGGTTGTGATTGAGGTTCATAAATTCTGCTCATAGTTGGCGAATTAGTTCCGAGCTATCCTGGCTAAAGAATATTTTTGATTCACAATCCAGTGTAATCAGCTCTCATGGAACCCAACCCTGATAAGGTTATATTTTATGCTTCCCAATATATGTTTCTACTTGATCTACCTAACGATAAAGTTTCTGTAAAACTTATTCCACAACGAATTTCACAATTAATAGGGAATTGTGTTGATTATTACCCTATTAGGATTGAACAGTGGGAAATGACGTGATCCAAGAGCAACACTAATTATAAATAAGTACGGATATTTACTTAAAAGCTTGGCGGAATACCGCCACTATTGCCTATGAAGGTAACAGCGTTATTATTACTTTGTCCGGCAATATCCGGTCAAATTTCGCGTAACTTGCTCTAACACCTTTAATGCTGTTAATGAACCTCGAATCAGCCGAGTAGCAGCAAGGGGTTGTCGAAGCATTCGCATTGCTAAAGGCAAAGGGTTTAGGGAGCCATCAGAGTTAATCGCTGATGTGAGATCAGGGATATTATGCTGACAATCGTCGCTGACTACTCGCAACATTGCCACGGACACCCCAGCCGTATTGAAAAACTCTAGGGCGGTAAATCCTTCCATATCAACAACATCAGCCGCCAAAGTCTCACCTAAACGGCGTTTTTCAGCAGCAGACCAGATGACGCGATCGCTTGTCAGTGACTTTACTAAGGATACTTTTTGTGATAAAGAAGAGTGCAATTGTGCTGTAAAAGTGCGATCGCATTCTTGCTGCTTCCCCTGATAAACACAATCTTGATACAGCACAATATCACCAACTTTGTAGCGATCGCTCAAGCTGCCACATATACCCATAATCAGCACTCTGGATTTTGGAGCCAGAAATTGTCCATTTACTAGGGATGCATGCAGATATTTGAGTAAAGGCTTCATCCCAACAGGTATGGCTACTACCGTCGGGATAGAGCCAGTAACGCCGCTTAATCCGCGACACACAGCTTTATATTCTGCTCCCTGAGGTACCAGAATTGTGTTGATGGGCAAAAAATTAGGCATTAGCCCTCTCCACAGTTTTGAAGTTTCCTTTTGGATTAAAAATTTGGCTATATGTGAGTGAGAATAAGTAGTATTGCCGTTTAGTAATAACCAAAACTCCTAAACCCAAGGTGATTGCTGTAGCATGACTAAATAATTGTGTCACCCACACGATAATTTTCCAAGATGGTAAAGCTTCATAACTCCAAATCCGCACGAGAACTCTTCAATATTTCCAAATTGGCAATTCAATTTTCGTGGCTGACGGTGAGTTTTTGGATTGCCGTAACGGTAGCTGGTATTCTGGCTTTCAGTTCCCTTAAGTATGCCTTGTTTCCAGATATTACCTTTCCAGTGGTGGTTGTGAATGCTACAGCCCCCCTGACAACTGCCCTGGATACCGAGGCGAAGCTCACCCAACCCCTGGAAGAACGCCTCCGTTCCCTAAAAGGACTGGAGAATATCCGCTCATCAACCTATCCTGGGCAAACTGCTGTTAGCCTTTCTTTTGCTGTTGGGACGAATTTAGAAACATCGACCAAAAAGGTTGAAACTGCCCTCAAGCAGTTGACTCTACCTCCGGGAGCAACTGACAAAATTATTCCCCTGAATCTAAACGAGTCAGCCGCCATTAGCTATGCCATAGAGAGTCAGACGCGGAATCTCAAAGATTTGACAAAGTTGGCGCAAGATGAGATTGTCAGTGCGATCGCTAAACTACCAGGAGTCCTGAAAGTCTCACTACTAGGAACTGCTACTGCAACCCCTGAGCTAAATCCAGCGGGGAGTGCAATCCCCCAAGGTGGGGCGACATTAGTGCGGTTTAACGGTGAAGATGCACTCGCATTTCAGGTAATCAAACGCGGTAGCGCTAACACCTTGGAAGTAGTGAGTCAGGTTGAGAAAGAAGTTCAAAGGCTACGCTCTACCCTTAAGGATGTCAACCTTACTTTAGCTGCCACCCAAGCAGAATATATCCGCCACGCCACCCAGTCAACAATCGATGCTTTGCTGGAAGCAGTCTTGTTGTCTATCGTAGTAATTTTTCCTTTTTTATGGAATTGGCGGGCAACTCTCATCTCTGCCTTGGCGATTCCCACATCTTTGTTGGCGACGTTTATCGTCATGGCGATTTTCGGCTTTAACCTGGAGACAATCACCCTGCTGGCTTTAGCTTTGGTGATTGGTAGTATTGTTGATGATGCGATCGTGGATGTAGAAAACATCATGCGACACGTTGAAGATGGAGAAACTCCTCGCCAAGCGGCGCTTTTAGCTACAAATGAGATTGGGTTGACAGTCACCGCAGCCACTTTGACAGCAGTAGCGGTTTTTCTGCCCATAGGTTTGATGGGTGGGGTAATCGGTCAGTTTTTCAAGCCCTTTGGCATCACTGTTTCAGCCGCAATGCTTGCTTCTATGCTAGTTGCTCGGACTTTATCTCCAGTTCTGGCTATCTACTGGCTGAAACCTAAATCCTCGCTCTCCCCGCGTCGGGAAGCAAAAATCTGGGTGGCCTTTACCCAATCTTACAGAAATTTGCTCAGTTGGTCTTTGAATCACCGGAAGATAGTTATCGGGTTAGCTGTCCTCAGCTTCATCGCAGGTATAGCACTGATTCCACTAATTCCTAAAGGGTTTATTCCCAAACTCGATCGCGGCGAATTTAATATTGCTTATACGGCTCCTTTGCCAAATATCCCTGATTTGGGCAGAGGGGGACAAGGCAGCGATATCCCCAATGCCCAATTCCCCATTCCCAATCCTTTAAATGATTCTCTTGAGGTTGCGAAGAAACTAGAAGAGATTGTGAGAAAATCACCGGCAGTTGAAACAGTATTTACCACTGTTGGTTCTCGCGAGGGTGAGCCGAACAAAGGCATACTATATGTAAAGTTAAAGGAAAACCGGACAATCACAACTGCGGAACTACAAGACCAATTGCGCTCCTCCTTACCTGCTCTTGCTGGGGTAACTACTAGTGTTGAAGATATTCAATTTGTCGATTCCGGCGGTCAAAAACCCCTGCAAATAGCATTACAAAGTAATAATCTCCAAGCTCTGAGCAAAGCAGTCAAAGCGATAAAAGAGAAGATTCAGAGGTTACCGGGATTCGCTGATGTCACAATTACAGGTGAAACAAATCCGCAGGGCACAGTTTTTCAGATCGAGCGTCTGAATAATCAGCGCGTAGCCTACATCAGTGCTAATCTAGGCAAGGATCTGTCCTTGGGTGATGCCACTGACAAAGTGGTAGCTGAAGCAAAGGCGGTGCTACCCTCTGATGTTTCCTTAAATTTAGGGGGAGACTCTGCCCGTCAAGATGAAGTTTTTGGCAGTTTCGGCACTACTCTGGCTTTATCTGCCCTGTGCATTGTTGTGGTATTAATTTTGCTGTTCAAAAGCTGGGTAGACCCTCTGGTTATTGGTGTCTCTTTGCCTTTGGCACTAGTGGGGGCAATGTTGGCGCTACTAATCACCAAGAGCGATTTTGGCATGATCTCACTGATCGGTTTCGTCTTTTTGCTGGGGCTGGCAAATAAAAATGCGATTTTGCTTGTAGATTTTATCAACCAGTTACGCAACGCTGGTTTAGACCGCACGGAGGCAATCCTCAATACCGGATTAGTGCGCCTCAGACCAATTATGATGACCACGGCCTCCACTATTTTAGGGATGCTACCGATCGCCTTAGGTTTGGGTGCTGGTTCCGAATTGCGATCGCCTATGGCTGTAGCGATCGCTGGTGGACTAGTAACTTCAACTATCCTCAGCTTGATTGTTGTGCCAGTAGTTTACACCATTTTGGATGATTGGTTTCCCCGATTTCAGAAGAGGGCGATAGATTGATGCAAGTTTTTGTCACGGGGGGTACGGGTTTTATTGGTGCCCATTTGGTACGGTTGTTACTGCAACAGGGTTACACAGTCAAAGCACTGGTACGGCATAGCAGCAATTTGGAGAATCTACGCGGTTTGGAGGTGGAAATTGTCAAAGGCGATTTGAATTCACCAAATCTCTGGCAACAGATGGGAGGTTGTCAATACCTATTTCATGTGGCAGCCCATTATTCCCTGTGGCAAACAGACCGAGAGTTACTCTATCGTCACAATGTTCTGGGTACGCGTAATGTGTTGGCAGCAGCTCGCAACGCTAACATTGAACGCACCGTCTACACGAGTTCAGTGGCAGCAATTGGGGTAGGATCATCTGGTCAAGTCGTCGATGAAACACATCAGAGTCCCTTAGAAAAGTTGGTAGGTGACTACAAAAAGTCTAAGTTTCTGGCTGAACAAGAAGCCATGCAAGCCGTTGCTACAGGTCAGGAGGTAGTTATTGTCAATCCCAGCAGCCCGATTGGCTCGTTAGATATCAAACCTACCCCCACGGGTGATATAATCTTGCGGTTTTTACGACGACAAATGCCCTTTTACTTAGATACTGGTCTAAATTTTATCGATGTTCGTGATGTGGCATGGGGGCATTTACTGGCTTTGCAACGGGGTAAATCAGGCGATCGCTATATCTTAGGACACCAAAACCTCAGTTTAAAGCAACTGCTTGAACAACTCGCCGAGATCACCGATTTAAGCGCACCTCAACGAACTGTACCCGCTTGGTTGCCCCTTAGTGTTGCCTGGGTTGATGAAAAGATTCTCGCACCATTGGGAAAATTGCCCTCAGTGCCATTGGATGGCGTTCGGATGGCGAAACAACCTATGTATTACGATGCCACAAAGGCTGTACGAGAATTGGGTCTACCTCAATCTTCACTGAAGGCGGCACTCAAGGATGCTGTCGATTGGTTTGTTGCTCAAGGTTACGTCAACCCCAGAGGGGAATTCAAAATTCGTCTTGGAAAGTTCTGAGCAAAGGAAACTTCCGCTCAGACTTTCCGCAAAATTCAAAATTCAAAATTCAAAATTAAAGACCCCACAGATAAATCTTGGGGTTGAGAAAGGGGTGTTTTGATCTACAGAGGAGTAATCGAATGGCAGTTAATATACAACAAGCTATGGATATTGGGAAGTATCTTATTACGCAGCGTTTGAAAGGACGTAAACGCTTCCCTTTAGTATTAATGTTGGAACCTCTTTTTCGGTGTAATCTAGCTTGTACTGGTTGTGGTAAAATCCAACATCCAAAGGAAATTTTAAAGCAAAATCTCACTCCAGAACAGTGTTTTGCCGCAGTGGAAGAGTGCGGCGCACCGGTTGTCTCAATTCCTGGGGGAGAACCTCTGCTACATCCACAAATTGATCAAATTGTCCAGGGATTAATTGAGCGCAAGAAGTACATCTACTTGTGTACCAATGGTTTATTGTTAGAAAAGAGTCTGGATAAGTTTCAACCTTCCCCTTACCTAACTTTTAGTGTGCATTTAGATGGGATGCGGGAGTTGCACGATCATTGCGTCGATCGGCAAGGTGTTTTTGATATTGCTGTCAAAGCTATTCGCGCTGCTAAAGCTAAAGGCTTTCGAGTTACTACTAACACCACTATATTTGAAGGTACTCAACCCAAAGATATGCAAGAGTTCTTCGACTTTCTGGAAACACTAAATACTGACGGGATGATGATTTCTCCCGGTTACAGTTACGAGTGGGCACCAGATCAAGATCATTTTCTCCACCGTGAACAAACACGCGCCCTCTTCCGGGAAATTCTCGCTCCATATAAAGCTGGTGAAAAAAGCTGGAACTTCAATCACAATCCGCTATTCTTAGATTTTCTCACTGGTGAAAAGGACTACGAATGCACGCCTTGGGGTAGCCCTAGTTATAGCGTTCTCGGTTGGCAAAAACCTTGCTATCTACTGAACGAAGGTTATTACTCTACCTTCAAGCAATTACTGGCAGAAACTGACTGGAGTCAATACGGCCAGAAGAGTGGTAATCCCAAGTGTGCTGATTGTATGGTTCACTGCGGCTATGAACCCACTGCCGCAATCGATGCAATGCAGCCGCAAAATATGGCGCGTGCTCTTGGCAGTGTGTTTGGCAGAAATTAGTCGGTAGTAAATGCTAGATTTTCCAGGGTGCGATGCCTGCGGCACCCTGGAAACATTATCTTCTGGTTCGTAGCGCTTAATGAAAATTACTTTTAGCTAATAGATTCTGTAGCTGGGGCTACTTGATTATACTTAGATTAGGGCGCGCGATCGCAAATTAGGGCGCGTGCCCTTGGCGGCAGCTAGGAAGTAGCTAATGTTACAAAAATCAAAGATGCCGCAGCTACGCCCGCCCCAGGCATCGCATTCTTTAAGGGATTTCCCAGAAACCAAAAATAAATTATCCCATCTTTGGCGGTGGAGAGAACTCAATAGGGTTCGGTTAGCTTGTTCAGCACTCGAAGATCCCCCTAACAGCGTAGATACTTAGTGCCAGAGGCTTTTTATAACAGAGAACATAATGTAAAGTTATGTAAATGAAATTAACAAACATAACAATAATTTGTAATAAATAATGATGCGGCAGCATTGTATAAAGAGAACTTGGAAGTAAAAAACAACATCTTAATCAGGTTTTTCAGTAGTTCGTGGAAGTTTGAAGTTTTCTAACAAAAGTTTTAATCTGAAAGCCTGGAGATCGTAAACTTATTTCTTGGGTGTCTGTTTTAAACCTTTCGTAACTCGTCAGGCAGTGCTGGCATCAAAAAAAACTGAACCATTCAGTTTAGAGTCCAATAATTCTTAACCAAGCAAATTAGGAGATTTAACGCAATGGTTTTAGATGCATTTGCAAAAGTAGTTTCCCAAGCTGATACACGTGGGGAATATCTCTCCGATGCACAATTGGATGCATTGAGCGAACTAGTCAAAGATGGTAACAAGCGTACAGATGCTGTTAACCGTATTACCAGCAATGCGTCTGCTCTTGTTGCTGCTGCGGCTCGTGATTTGTGGGCAGAACAACCCCAATTGATCACTCCCGGTGGTAATGCTTACACCAGCCGTCGCGCTGCTGCTTGCATTAGAGATTTGGACATCATTCTTCGCTATATCACCTATGCTATCTTTGCTGGCGATTCCAGCGTGCTAGATGACCGTGCCCTGAATGGATTGCGGGAAACCTATTTAGCATTGGGAACTCCAGGAGGGTCAGTTGCTGTTGGTATTCAGAAGCTGAAACAAGCTTCCCTGGCCATTGTCAATGATACAAACAACATCACCAGAGGAGATTGCAGCGCTCTGTCATCTGAAATAGCTAGCTATTTTGATCGCGCTGCTGCTGCTGTGGCTTAAGCCAAGCATTGCTGATGTTGACTAAATAATTGTCCATAGGACAAAACAAAATTTCAACCATAAAGTTTGTGAAAGGGAAATACCAAAATGACAAAAACACCTCTAACTGAAGCAATTGCATCGGCTGATTCTCAAGGGCGCTATCTCAGCAGCACCGAGATTCAAGTTGCTTTTGGTCGCTTCCGCCAAGCGCCAGCTAGCTTACAAGCAGCAAAAGCCTTGAGCGCCAATGCTCAACGGTTGAGCGAAGGTGCAGCTCAAGCGGTGTATAACAAATACCCTTACACCACTCAACAACAAGGTCCAAACTTCGCGTCTGATTCACGCGGCAAAGGCAAGTGCGTACGTGATGTCGGCTACTACTTGCGGATTATCACATACGCTTTAGTTGTAGGTGGCACAGGTCCATTGGATGATTTCTTGATTTCTGGCTTGGCTGAAATCAACCGGACTTTTGATCTTTCTCCTAGCTGGTACATTGAAGCTCTCAAGTACATCAAAGCTAACCACGGCCTAAGTGGTGATCCAGGTGTTGAAGCAAATTCTTACATCGACTATGTAATCAATACTCTAAGCTAGAGTGTTTCTTTAGCCCGGAGAGGAAATCAGCTCTTATGACTGACAAGTAAGTTCTATGAGTTGTTTACCTCTCCGGGCAGTTTTATTTTCAAAAAACTGTTAAAAGACTAGAAAAAAATTTTCTAAAAAGTTTTCAGTTTTGCAGTTAAAACTGAGGAGGTTAAAGATGGCGGCTTTGGGACAAGCAGCAAGATTAGGGATTGGAGCATTTGAAAACTCAGCACTGGTAGAACTACGTCCCGATAGAACAGAAGCGGATGTAGCAGTGGTTATCCGGGCGGCTTACCGTCAGGTATTGGGTAATGCATACCTACTGGAAGGAGAGCGTCTTGTCAATGCAGAATCACTGTTGCAGCAAGGTACAATCTCAGTTCGGGGATTTGTGCTAGCCATTGCTCAATCGGAACTCTATCGGGATAAGTTTTTCCACTCTAACTCCCAAACTCGGTTTATCGAGTTGAATTATAAACATTTATTGGGGCGTGCCCCGGAAGATGAGTCAGAGATTTCGTACCATGTTGAGCTTTACAACTCACAAGGTTATGAAGCTGAGATTGATTCCTACATTGACTCATTAGAATATCAAGAAAGTTTTG
Source organism: Nostoc sp. S13 (assembly GCF_029379315.1). Classification (GTDB taxonomy): domain Bacteria; phylum Cyanobacteriota; class Cyanobacteriia; order Cyanobacteriales; family Nostocaceae; genus Nostoc. Next base: position 77,676 of record NZ_JAQYWQ010000005.1, on the reverse strand, counting down.
GCGAAAATATTGTGCCCTACTATCGAGGCTTTAAAAGTCAAGTAGGACAGAAAAACGTTGGATTTAGCCGACTGTTCCAACTGTATCGGGGTTATGCCAATAGCGATCGCGCTCAAGGACAAAAACAAGGACGGCTAACCTGGGAAGTGGCTAAGAATCTGGCTTCACCCATTTATCCAGTCTCCGCCGGAGCCTTAACAGGACTCTCTACAGGTGGTCGCGGGGAAACATACCGTATCAGAGTGCTACAAGCAGCTTCCCCAAACTCGACTGTAGTGCGGCGGGGTACTGCGGAATTGATCGTACCCTACGAGCAACTTTCTAGTAAATTGCAGCAGTTGAATCGCAAGGGCAGTAAAGTGATTAGCATTACAGCCGTATAAATAGGGGCTGGGGTGGGGAGTAGGGAGTAGGGAGTAGGGAGTAGGGAATTTTACCACTCCCGACTCTTCATTCCCGACTCCCCTTACCAATTACCAATTACAAAAGGGAAATTACCAATGGCTATTACAACAGCAGCGTCCCGTCTGGGGACAGAGCCTTTTAGTGATCAGGCTCCTGTAGAATTGCGTCCAAATGCAACCAAAGAAGACATTGAGAGAGTAATTGCTGCCGTCTATCGTCAGGTGTTAGGCAACAATTACATATTGGCATCTGACCGCCTTACAAGTGCTGAATCTATCCTGCGTGATGGAAAAAATACAGTGCAAGAGTTTGTGCGTCAAATAGCTAAATCTGAACTGTACAAATCCAAGTTTTTCTACGACAATTTCCAAACTCGCGTCATCGAACTGAACTATAAACATTTGTTGGGTCGTGCCCCCTATGATGAGTCTGATGTGGTCTATCACTTAGACTTGTACCAAAACAAGGGATATGAAGCCGACATTGATTCTTATATTGATTCGCCAGAGTATCAATCTAACTTTGGTGAAAATATTGTGCCTTACTATCGCGGCTTTAAAACGCAAACAGGACAGAAAACTGTCGGATTTAGCCGAATATTCCAACTTTATCGTGGCTATGCCAGTAGCGATACCTCCCAACTCAAAGGCAAGTCCTCACGCCTTGCTAGCGAACTAGGTCGCAATAGTGCATCCATCGTTGTTCCTCCCTCCGGTGGCCCTTCAGGCTTTTCATACGTTGCTTCTGAAAAAGGCGTTACCCCTAACAGTACTTTCGGTGGTGCGGGAACTTTTGGTAAAGAAGGTAGACTCTACCGTATTGAAGTGGCAGGCGTTTTTGGAGCTGGCTATCCTAGCACCCGCCGTGTCAATCAAGCGGTGATTATACCATATGAAGAACTATCTAGTTACTTCCAGAGAGTGGTAAAACAAGGTGGTAAAATCGCCAGTGTGAAGCCACTTTAGTGTCAATAGTCAATAGTCAATAGTCAATAGTCATTAGTCAATAGTCATTATTAAGGACAAAGGACTAATGACAATTTAGAATTAGGAATTAATTTTATGGTTGGACCAATTAGTAATAGAACGAGTAGTCGCTACTTTCGGTATGAAGTAGTGGGTCTGCGCCAAAGCGAAGAAACCGAAAAAACTAACTATCCCATTCGTTCTAGTGCCACTGTGTTTTTCACAGTGCCTGAGAACCGGATGAATAAAGAAATGCAGAGGATTACTCGCTTAGGTGGCAAAATAGTCAGCATTCAGCCATTGAACGCTGAGGCTAAAACAGATAGCGAACAGAGCAATCCTCCTTCTTCTAATGAATTCAAGTCCGCAGAAATTTGAAGATTTATCACCGACAGATGATTTTGCCAACGGTGAATCTTTAACAGTAGAGCAAGCTCTAGCTAATCTTGAGAGTGCAGATTTAGGTCTGCGCTTTTATGCTGCTTGGTGGTTAGGCAGGTTTCGCATAGGTGAACCAGCTGCGGTTACAGGACTGATTAAAGCGTTAGAGGATGAGGCCGATCGCACACCAGAAGGCGGATATCCTCTGCGACGGAACGCAGCTAGGGCTTTAGGGAAACTAGGCGATCGCCAGGCAGTATCACCTTTAATTCGGTGTTTAGACTGCTCAGATTTTTATGTCCGGGAAGCGGCGGCACAATCTTTAGAAATGTTGGGTGAGCCGCTTTGTATTCCTGCCCTGATTAAACTATTAGTAGTAGGTTTGCAGGGAGAGCAACTCAGATCAAACCAGCCTGATTTATCTCAACCTTATGATGCCATCTTAGAAGCCTTGGGAACTTTGAAGGCGACTGAGTTTATCCCTTTGGTAAAGCCATTCTTAGAGCATCCAATCGAATTGGTGCAATATGCTGCCGCACGAGCTATGTATCAATTAACTCAAGAACCTGTTTATGGAGAACGGTTGGTAAAGGCTTTAGGGGGTGAGAAATTACAATTGCGTCGAGCAGTGTTGGCAGATTTGGCAGCGATTGGATATTTACCCGCGGCAGATGCGATCGCCCAGACTCTCGCCGAGAATAGTCTGAAGCTAATTTCTCTTAAAGGACTATTAGAATATCAAGTTAACCATACAGCAACAAGCACTTTCTCAGCAGGTGCGATTAAAGTCATGAATTTGATGGATTCCTTGTTGTAGTCATAATTTTCCAATAATCAGTTCTAATTAATACGTTTAAACTAAATGTCTATTACACATAAACCCCGAACCCAAATGCAAAATAGGGCTAGGGGTTTTATGTATGATGCCAACTACGGATAACTTAAGCTACAATTGGCTGACGACTAATGACTCATGAAAAATTCTTATGAATAACAGTGATCTTGCCCAAATATTAATCCGTGCTGTGCAAGAAGCAGACTCCTCAGAGCGCTTATTAGACGCAGTTCAAGAGTTAGCAGCAGCTGGTATAGAGGAATCTATTCCCACTCTGATTGCAGCCTTGGGCTACAACAATCCAGGGGCGGCAGTGGCGGCGGTAGATGGACTAATTGCGATCGGAGAAGCCGCAGTACCGCCATTATTGGAACTAATTGATCACTACAACTACGGTGCTAGAGCCTGGGCTATTCGTGCCTTAGCGGGAATTGGCGATGTCCGAGCGCTGGATACCTTATTAGAGGCAGCAAAAACCGATTTTTCCTTAAGTGTGCGGCGGGCAGCTGCCAGGGGATTAGGCACTTTGCTCTGGCATCAAGTACCGCCTGAGAAGCTGGAATCTGTTCAGACTCAGGTATTAGAGGCGCTATTACTAATTTGTCAAGATCCAGAGTGGGTAGTACGCTATGCAGCAGTGACGAGTTTAGAAACACTAGCCATTGCTATAGCAGTTACTTTACCCGATCAAGCCTCGCGGATTACAAATCAACTTCAGAAAATGCTCGATACAGATGTTGATCTGGGAGTTCGCACCCGTGTAAGATTTGCACAGGAGAAAATTCAGCCGCAACAACATCAAGAAGTGTTTGCACCGAAAAAAAAGCTACAAGAGACTGAAGTGCCGGAAGTGCCTTATCGTGGTGGTGGCAGACGTTAAGCAATTCGTTTATTGCCGATTCCAATTGCATAGAATACAGCTTGTCGTGATCTAGACAGGCTTTCACGTTAAGTTGACACCAATGCCTTCACCCCTGATCCGATCAGTGGAGAACTGTGGTACATCAAAGCGTGATAAAAACTCCCACCCCCCAGACGTTTCGGAAATAGAGCCAGCGATTCGATATTGAGGAAAACTTTTTGGATGACAAGGCAGGTGGCTTTGAGTTGGAACGCTCTCAATTTAAGCAAAATTCTCCTCAGAGTTTGCTAAACAAAAACCTAAGACTCTGGCAGCCAAAAGCAAGTCTGTAGATGCAGACGGTGTTGAGTTGCATTAAGGGAAATAGGGGAAACCATGTGCCAGGAGCGATCGCAACGTACAATAACAGCTGAATATTGCGGCAAGGGTGGAACTTCTTTAACTACAGATGTAGTCTGATTATCTTTAAGAATTCGGAAACACCCTCCCCAATCTATATTCCATCCCTCATTTAAATAGAAAAGATGAGTTACATGTTTACGGGGGATATCTGTATGAGGACGGTTCCAGAACCCTAAATCATGTCGTGTTAAATAAATTGTTAGTGAATGGTTTTTCAAATCCAAATTAGTAAGATGCTCCATCGCCTCTCGATAATTAGGAGTGAGAAGTTGTTCAATCAATTTTTGCCAACTAAAACTCAGATCCTTGATATCTTGTAGACCTTTGTACTTACTTTCATCCAGAATGCAGCGTGCAAAAAACCTGTAGTCATTATATGTATATTCCGGGTATTCATCTGGCTCAAAGTCTATAGCATGATATTCTTTATAGTTTGTAGTCGGAAAACTATTTGTTAGTTCAGATTGTACTGAAGTGTCAAGCAAGTTTTCAAACACAATCCATTTATAAGGAATTGACTGCATAGTTGCATTACTAATTGCACTCAAGTTCAACATGATCCTTCTTAAAAAACTTTCAAATAGTTTATTGCTGTTTAACTAAATATCGCTCAAAATCGTCTATCATCCGATTGGCTGCAAGGGGGCCAAACTGAACCCAGTAAAACCCCACCTCATGAACTTTTTCCTGTTGGACAACTTTCAACTTTGACCACAACGGTTCTGCTTTGAGTTGCTCAAGTATTGAGTGTAAATCCCTTGTGCCCAGTGCGTCTTCTGATACTAGAAATAAAATATCCCCATCTAACTCACTCAGGAGTTCGTTTGATAAAGCATAGGCAGCAGGGCCACCCCCTAGACTTAGGGTTGCTTGACTATCCAAAGTTTGAGAGTAAGGACGTGCAACACCCGCATCTTTAAGAATAACTCCTGAAAAACTTGCCTTCGCCCACAGCCAAAGTGCATCAGTACGCAATTCGGCAACCGAGACTAAAGTTGTGTTCAGGCGATCGCCCATTTTTGCTTTAAAGTGTGTCAAACGTGCATAATAATTATCCATTACCTGTTGGGCTGTTTTAGTTTTACCCAGAACACTGGCTGTGAAAGCAAAAGATTCTTTCCAAGCTCCACTGGCTCCAGGAGGAGCCAAAACAGTGGGTGCAATGTGTGATAAAAGTGGATAAATATCTTGATGAAAATGCATACCAAGAATTAGGTCTGGCTTAAGAGCCAATATCTTTTCGATACTAGGAGAGAGCCAATCTACATCTTCAATACCTGATAGCGGGCCTACTAATCGCTGCAATTGTGAGACAAATAACTTTGAGGCAGCTATAGGTTTGATCCCCAACGCCAAAGCATTTTCTAAACAACGACCACTAAGCACAACAACTCGTTGAGGATGAGCAGGAACTATTGTCTTACCCATAAAGTGCTGAACTACTCGAACCTGACTTAAAGAAGAAACACTCTTAGAATGGCTAACTTTTGGGTAATTAAAAAAGAAACAGCCGTTTAGCCACACTACCACAGCAAGCAATCCTAAAAGGGGCAGGCATCGGACAAAACACTTGGTTAACCAATGAGTTGTTCTCATTAAAGTTCCCACTTCACTGACAACTCAGCTGTATACGGACGACCAGGAATAATTCTTTGGAGATAGTCAAAGCTTGCTTCATAATATCGAACATTAAATATGTTATTCAAGTTGAGTCCAACGCTAAAGTTATTATTCCGATAGTACAGAGCTGCATCGGTGAGAAAGTAGCTTGGGATCGTAAATGTATTTGAACTATCTGGCTTATTATCTCCAACGTAGTTAAAGCCAATTCCACCTCCAAAACCTTTGAGAGAGCCAGTACCAAAGGTGTAAGTTGTCCACAAACTAGCGACATGAGCTGGTACTCCTTCTACTCGATTCCCGACTGGAATGTTATTGTCTTTGGTAACGCGTGCATTTGTATAACCGTAGAAGCCAATTACATTCCAACCAGGAAGAATCTCTCCAGTCACACTCAGTTCTACTCCCCGACTTCTTTGTTCTCCTGTTTGCACATCAAAATCGGGATCGATAGGATCGGTAGTCAAAATGTTAGTTAGTGTCAGTTGATATAAAGCAAGTGTTGCTGAGAGTTTATTATTAAATAAATCAGTCTTAACGCCCACTTCATACTGAGTACCCAGCTGTGGTTTAAAAAGGCTGTTATCTCGACCTGCACCCGTTACTTGTTCAAAAGAGCGGCTGTAGCTGGCGTAGAGTGAGACAGGCGTTATGGGTTGATAAACTATGCCTACCCTTGGACTAAAGGCAGAATCAGACTGGATACTCGTCGTTGAAGCAATCCGATCAGCAGACTCATTCTCTACCAAGTCATAACGTCCACCCACAAGTAGTTTGAGGTTATTGGCAAGTGTCACTTGGTCTTGAAGATAAAAGCCTAAAGCATCATCTCTATAGTAGATATCAATTCTTCCAAGAGTATCACCTAGTGGTTGACCATACACTGGGTTAAAGACATCAAGAGGGGCCGCAGCTGTTCTAACTATACCACTCCTTCGAGTTTGTCTGAATAAGTCAAACCCCACCAAAAGTTTATGTTTAATACTACCAGTGTTAAAATCACCAACAACATGAGTATCTAAAGTATAAGCTTCATACTCTGTTGGCTTTGAATAAGTAAACTGTGTTCTTTCGACAGTGCGGTTGTCTGCTTCCAGTAGACTAGAAACATCTGTATTACGTAAATCAAGGGTTAAAAATGCAGCTTGAAATGAATTACTAATAGACCAGTTATCGTTAAAGCGATGTTCTAGATTGTAATTATATCTATTAAGCTGGCGGTTAAAGAAATCAGTCGGTTCCCCTAAATAACGGTTAATAGGGATTTTGCCATTTGGGTTAGGAAGTATAGTTGCACTAGCAATCTGCTCAGAATCAGGACCTGGCGACTGATGTATGTCTTCATATTCTGAATCAAAAGTTAGATTTGTATTTTTCCCTATTCGCCAATTAATAACAGGCGAAACGAAAAAACGCTTTTCATTATAAAAATCAGTAAAATCTTCTGCGGTTCTGTAAGAAGTGTTTAAACGATACGACAGACTGCCATCTTTTGTTAGAGGACTAGAAAGGTCAAGTGAAGGTTCAAAAAGTTCATAACCACCACGCCTTACCTCTAAGGCATAGTAAGGTTGACTCAAAGGCTTTTTAGTAACTATATTAATGATCCCACCTGGATTGACTTGACCATAAATTACAGAGTTTGGCCCTCTAACAAGTTCTACTCTATCTATATTTGTCAGCGAACTTGAAAAAGCAGCAACATCTGCAAAGCGGTCTTTGACACCGTTTCTATAAACGTTTCTGGCTGTAAAACCTCGAATCAAAAAAGTATCTTCAATTCGAGATGAAAAATTATTTTGGACAACGCCAGCATTTCTGAGTATCCCAATTAAGTTACGCGGTTGTTGGTCTTCGATAACCTGCTGAGGAATCACCTGAACCGAAGCAGGAATATCACGCAATGGTGTATCTGTTTTCGTTGCAGTAGTAGCATCTGGTATCCGATAACTTGTATCTGGTGGAGCAGTCACAATTAACTCAATGGGCTTTTCTGGCTCTATTGTAGATGGTTTTTGTTCTGGCGTTGTTGTTGGCTGTTGAGCAGTAGAAGTACTAGGGGTCACTCCAAAAACTAAACCTTCTTTTGTACTATCAAACAACTCCACCACAGGCGCAAAAGCTTCCCCAGTCACCGTTACTCGCAATGTGTTCGCATCTAAATTTGCAACTGTTACTTCTGCAATTCCGCCTACTGGCTTTTCTTGTCTAAAATCCCCACTTCTTAGTTGCAACTTAGCATTAGGGATATCTGCAATATAGGAATTACCCTCAATTTTCGGTAAAACTTGTAATTTGAGAGAATTAGCTGTGACTAAAATTAACTCTATCCCTTTATCAGTAGAGTTAACCTTCACATCCGTAACTAATACTACATCTGTAGTTGCTTGACTAAGTTCGGGAAATTTGTTCTGTCTGGGTACTCTCCATAAATATGAAGCATTAGTTTTAGGAAGCTGTAGCTGATTCAATCTTGGAATTTCTTTGAAAGCTTCACCTGAGCGTACTAAAGTTTTTTTGACTAACGGTTGTTCAGAATATGCTGGATTGGCTAAAGTTAGAAAAACAACAGATATTAACCAGCAAACAGCAGGATATGGTAGTCTGATAAACATTTTTACACACACTATTTAGGGAATACTAAGTATCTAAATTGAGAATTAAGTATAATTTTCCTTTCAGTCCATAGCTCGCAATTACTATTACTAACTAAGTTGGTGAAAAAATGTATTTATACCAACCCAATTATTGTAAAAATATATAACTTTTCAGTGTTTGCGTCTTATTCGAGCCGGAATTTTTTTTATTCCATCGGGAATTTTTATCTCTGACAGGACTTAGGACTTACCCCAAACTTCTTACGAAAAGCATTACTAAATGAAGGTAAGCTAGCATAACCTACTGTTCTGGCTACTTCTGTGACATTCATATTTCTTTCAATAAGCAGCTTATAAGCTAGTTCCATTCGGCAGTGATGCAGATAGCCAAATACCGTAGTCCCAAAAACCTGCTTAAAGCCTTGCTTCATTGTGCAATCATTTAAACCAACTTGTCGTGCTAGTTCGATAAGAGAGGGTGGGTTGTCTAAATGTTTCAACAAAATTTCCCTAACATCATAGATGCAGTCAATATCTGATGGTTTGAGTGGATTAATCTGCAAGCAACCTTGGTTGATTTGTACTTCTTGATCAACTACCATTGCAACTAGTTCCCAAATCTTACCTTCAAGATAAATTTGTTTAGTAAAGCCTTGGTAAGGACATTGAAGAATTTGCTGCACTGCTATTTGCATTGCGGGAGTTTGAGTTCCATAGCGTTCATAAGTCGGTTGATCCCAACGTCTAATAAGATGTTCTAATTCTGTTGGAAGTTTACCAGATGTATTTTCTGTAAAGTAGCGAAATGCATTTGGATGTATGTGAACAGCTACTTCTACTATTCGCTGTGATTTAGCCTCGAATACATCACACTCAGATGCCATCCCACTACCACTCAAAAAGTATTCTCCGGTCTTGAACTCAAGGTCTTTAAATTCGCTCTCTACCAAAATAAAAAATCGAAATTCTAATGGATGTTTTCGCTCATGACATTTTAAAATTAATGATTTGGGCTGCTGATAATTGGAAATGTCTAAAGATATGCCATCTCGTAGCTGAATCTGTTGCCAATACCCTTCGCCAAATTGATATTTTCTGGTAATATCAAAACTATCTAAAATATTATTCTGAATTATGTCTGCTTGGTATAGTAGTTTTAAATAATCTAATTGTGAAAGGATAAGTGTCATAGTAATAGTAACTTTGTAAAGTTTTGAGATGTTATTGTTATTTATATTTTAGAATTGTTGATGGCTGTACTAAATTGTTGAATATCAAAATTAGATAAACCTTTTTGATAGGAATGACACTAGAATTTATAATTATTTTTTAGCTGAATAACATCTTTTTAGTAGCAATGAGTGATTGCCATAAAAAAATGTTCTTTTTATTCAGTTTATCTGGTAATATTGGTGGATCTATAGCAATCCTAAACGAGTTGTGAAAAATATAGATAAGGAAACGAACTGCGTTCGCGCAGCGTCTCGTAGAGAAGAACGCAAAGGACGCAAAGGGAAGAAAAAAGAAAGAAATATATAATTTTCACAAATGATTTAGGACTGCTATATCTGTCTTAATAAAGTAAAAATCAAAAAACCATATTGATTAATTAAATTTGATTTTGTCGGACTAAAATTTATCCAATCACAAATTAACTAAAAATCTTTTGTTTCAAAAGATTATAGCTAACTCTCTGCTCATGGCGTTGCCAGACTAACTAATAATAGTTAAAATTATCACTGAAGCAAGTATTGAAATGTAATCAATTTAACAGTTTAATCAATTTTTACCAACAATGGCGGTATCCTGAGAAAGCAAGTCTTAATTCAAGAGATGGATTGCGATGCCGTTCGCAAAGCGTCTCGTAGAGAAGGCGGTTCGCTTCGCGACCATCGCACTTACAAGATGATGAACAATTTGCCAGGTGATTACCCAGTCTTTATCAAAAACTCCATCCTGAAGCCAAAGACCGAATTTCTCCCTGGATATTACCACGGGCAGATGGTTCGGCGAACTCTGACATTAAAGGCGTAAAGTAGATATGCGATCGCTGTAAAAATTCCTCTAAAACCTGCCGACGACCTGTGATATACTCTGCCTCTGCCACCCAGCCATATTCCTGGCGAATGGCATGGGCATATTCTGGATATTCCACTAGGTTAGTAGCCAAGATTGCTAAATCTGCATCAAGTAGAACTTGGCAATCATAGTCATCCACCGCAGCTTGGTGGTTTTTAGTGTTCAGAATCAGACGGGTGACAGTAGTTATGGTACTTTCTGGAATACCCAAATTACTTAGCAATTCAAAAGCATAGTCTGCGCTTCGTTCTTCATTATCTTCAGCTTGAGAGTTATACACTACATCATGAAACCAGGCAGCTAGTTGAACAGCAGCTAGGTTGTTGGTGTAGCCTTGCAAAATCTGAATTGTGCTGAGGACGTGATCAATGTGTTTCAATGTATGGTAGTACCGACCAGGGGTAGAGTAAGCTACAACCAAGGAATTAAAGGCTTTCTCAGCCGCTACCTGTTCAACACCAAAGGGTTGGAGTGTGTGTTGCCACTTAGAAAATAAGATATGCGTGAGGTTTTCTGTATGCATAAACATAGTATTCACAATAGTATTCACACTCTTAATATGACGTTAGAAATAGATCAACAAAAGGATAACACTTGTGATTGAATTGGGCATTGGGCATTGGGCATTGGGCATTGGTTATTAATTCTTGTCCCTCCTGCTTCACTTGTCCTCCTCATCTCCCTCATCTCCCTCATTCTCTGCACTCCCTACTCCCCACTCCCCACTCTCCACTAGATATATGAAAGCGTCAAAATAGAAGACATAGGCTTTGTACAAAAAGCCTTGCCTTGATTAACGGAGTTTATTATCTGTGGTATTACAAGTACAAACAAGCACCTACGAAGCTAAAACCCAAGAAATTGCTAAACAACTTCTTGCCGCGACGCAGGAAAATCGTTCGTTTTTTTCTTCCCTGCGGGATCAAATGCGCTGGGATGATAAATTACTAGCTTGGGCAATGAGTAATCCTGGGTTGCGGGTGCAACTATTTCGCTTTATAGATACGCTACCTGCTTTGCATAGTAAATCAGAAATTGCCTCACATTTACAAGAATATCTTGGAGATGAATCTGTAGAATTACCGGCAGCTTTGAAGGGAATGCTCAACTTTGCTAACCCCGACTCTATGCCAGGACAAGTTGCTGCTACAACCGTTGGTACTGCGGTTGAGACTCTTGCTCATAAATATATTTCTGGGGAAAATATTAAACAAGTCATCAAAACAGTTGAACGACTGCGAAAAGAAAAAATGGCTTTCACCATCGACTTACTTGGTGAAGCGGTGATTACGGAAGCTGAAGCGCAGTCTTATCTAGAACGCTATCTAGAATTAATGCAACAATTGGTGGAAGCATCGAAGAGTTGGACAGCTATCCCGGCTATTGATGAGGCTGATGGCGAACTCATCCCAAAAGTTCAGGTTTCTGTGAAGTTAACGGCGTTTTATTCCCAATTTGACCCATTAGATGCTAAAGGTAGTGAGGAGCGAGTTAGCGATCGCATTCGTATTCTCTTACGTCGTGCTAAAGAATTAGGCGCGGCTGTGCATTTTGATATGGAACAGTATGCCTATAAGGACATCACTCTCAGCATCCTGAAAAAACTGTTATTGGAAGAAGAGTTCCGACAACGCACAGATATTGGCATAACAGTTCAAGCATATCTGCGTGATAGTGAGCAAGATACTAAAGATTTAATTTCTTGGTTGAAACAGCGTGATTATCCCCTGACAATCCGCTTGGTGAAAGGCGCATATTGGGATCAGGAAACTATCAAAGCAGCGCAGAAGCATTGGCCACAGCCAGTTTACAACGATAAAGCGGCAAGTGATGCTAACTTTGAAACCATCACTCAATTATTGCTAGAAAATCATCAATATGTGTATTCTGCCATTGGTAGCCATAATGTGCGATCGCACTCTCGCGCCATTGCCATCGCTGAAAGTTTAAATATCCCCCGCCGTCGCTTTGAATTACAAGTCCTCTACGGTATGGGTGATAAAGTTGCAAAGGCTTTAGTTGACAGGGGTTATCGAGTCAGAGTTTACTGTCCCTACGGTGAATTATTACCTGGAATGGCGTATTTAATTCGCCGGTTGTTGGAAAATACAGCTAATAGTTCTTTTTTACGGCAAAATCTCGAAAATCGACCGATTGAAGAATTATTAGCACCGCCGATTGTCAAAGAAGAGAACTCTTTAACTCCTAACGTACAGACGCGATTAATGAGCCAGCGCGTTGCGGGGGTTCCCCCCGTTGTAGCGACTGGCGTCGCGTCTCTCCAAACTCCTAACTCTCATTTCCTCGGTGCTGCTGATACCGATTACGCTAAAGAAGAAATGACAAGAAAATCTACACAAGCTTTCCAAAACGTTCGTCAACAGTTGGGTAAAACTTATTTACCCCTGATTAATGGCGAGTATATTAATACGCCGGAATTTGTCGATTCTCTGAATCCTTCTAATTTCAGTGAGGTAGTTGGTAAAGTTGGGTTGATTAGCGTTGAACAAGCAGAACAGGCGATGCAAGCTGCGAAAGCGGCGTTTCCTGGTTGGAAGAAAACACCAGCTAAACAACGCGCTGATATTTTGCGCAAAGCGGGAGATTTGATGAAACTCCGCCGCGCCGAACTTTCAGCTTGGATGGTTTTAGAAGTTGGGAAACCAGTTAAGGAAGCTGATGGAGAGGTTTCTGAGGCGATAGACTTTTGTCGGTACTATGCTGACGAGATAGAACGGTTAGATGAAGGTGTTAATTACGACATACCTGGTGAAAATAACCGTTATATTTACCAGCCACGAGGCATTGTTGTAGTTATTTCTCCCTGGAATTTCCCGTTAGCGATCGCTTGTGGGATGACTGTTGCAGCTTTGGTTTCAGGCAATTGCACTCTCCTCAAACCGGCGGAGACATCTTCTGTAATTGCCGCAAAACTCACAGAAATTTTGGTAGATGCTGGTTTTCCTAAAGGTGTATTTCAATACGTACCTGGTAAGGGTTCGCAAGTCGGCGCTTATTTGGTAAATCATCCAGATACTCATGTAATTGCTTTTACGGGTTCCCAGGAAGTCGGCTGTCGAATTTACGCAGAGGCAGCAATTTTGAAACCTGGACAAAAGCATATGAAGCGGGTGATTGCTGAAATGGGCGGCAAGAATGCCATTATTGTCGATGAAAGTGCTGATTTAGACCAAGCAGTTGTGGGGGTAGTGCAGTCGGCATTTGGTTACAGTGGGCAAAAATGTTCTGCTGCCTCAAGGGTGATCGTGCTGCAACCAATTTATGATATCTTTGTGCAACGGTTGGTGGAAGCGACAAAATCCTTGAACATTGGGGAAGCAGAGTTACCGAGTACACAAGTTGGGCCGGTGATTGATGCTAATGCCCGCGATCGCATCCGCGAGTATATTGAGAAAGGTAAGGCAGAAGCAGAAGTGGCGTTGGAGTTACCAGCACCCGAACAAGGATATTTTATCGGGCCAGTCATCTTTAGTGAAGTCTCGCCAAATGCGGTAATTTCCCAGCAAGAAATTTTTGGGCCTGTGCTGGCAGTAATTCGGGTACAAGATTTCCAGGAAGCCTTAGCAGTCGCCAATGGTACAAACTACGCCTTAACTGGCGGACTTTACTCTAGAACACCTTCGCACATTCAGCAGGCGCAGACAGAGTTTGAAGTTGGGAATTTGTACATTAACCGTAACATCACAGGAGCGATCGTTGGACGGCAACCCTTTGGTGGATTCAAACTTTCGGGAGTAGGTTCTAAAGCAGGCGGCCCTGATTACCTCCTACAATTTTTGGAACCACGCGCCGTGACAGAAAATATTCAGCGCCAAGGTTTTGCACCAATAGAAGGCGCAGATTAAACTACAAGAGTAGGTAGGGCATATGCCCTACTTATTGTATGTAGTAACCGCAGAGTAAAACTAAATCAACAAATTCTTCCCTAAATCTCTCTAAAGTTTATCTTTGCTTTGCAAGCATATTTCAATCACATCCCTTATGGCTTAACCGAAACTAAACGCCCCTGGACAAGAAGATGCCGACATCCTTGATGGAAGGGGGAAGAAATCACTATTCTTAACTTTAAGTAAGTAAATGTCAAGTATTTTGGAGCAGTTTAATGAGTAATTTAGTTATAAAAGTTGCTGAATTACCTCAAGATTTTCCGGCAATTCAAGCAATTAGGATAGCGGTATTTCAAGAAGAACAAGGTGTAGATCCCGCTTTAGAATTTGATGGCAAAGATGAACTATCTGATCATCTAATTGCTTATTTAAATGAGGAAGTTGTGGGTACTACCAGAATTAGATATTTAGATGAGAGAACTGCCAAAATAGAAAGACTTGCTGTTTTGTCTACATCTAGAGGACAAGGTATTGGTAAGAAAATTATGATAAAAGCACTAGAGGTTATAGCTAATAAAAATATTCCAGAAGTAGTGATTCATGCTCAAGAATATGTGAAAGATTTATACAAAAAATTGGATTTTGTCGAAGACGGAGAAATCTTTGAAGAAGCCAGTATTCCCCATGTGAAAATGAGGAAAAGTTTCTTACCATCAAAGTAAAATATCCTAGATATTTTTTCACTAATTGGTCATGAAAAAATGTATTTTTATAAGAAGAATTCAGAACTCAGAATTCAGTATGAATTCTGTACGAGTGGGTGACGAATATTGGTTAAAACCTCGCCCGAAGTTAAGCGAAAAAAATTAAAATATTCTCGCCTTAAAACTCTATCCCTTTATGGGTAGAGTATTCTGAATTCTGAATTCTGAATTCTGACTCCTGTTTGATGACCAATTCACTCAAATATCGCATCATTACTGACTCTAGCTTAATTATCCGAATTTTTTATTCAATTTTGAATTTTGAATTGATTTCTGCCCCATCTCCCGAATACACTAGATTTGGTAGAAACAGAGTGAACTGACTACTTTTTCCCAAAATCGATGTAAAGGTAACATCTCCACCATGCAAACGCGCTAATTTGCGTGTTAAAGCTAAACCCAAACCAGTGCCTTCATACTGCCGATTTAACCGACTGTCAAGCTGTTTAAATGGTTCAAATAGAAATTGAAACTGATTTGAGTCTATACCAATTCCAGTATCTGAAACTGTAAACGTTATCCCTTGCGGTACTTTTTTGACTACCAGCGATACCTGACCGGTTGGGGTGAATTTAATGGCATTGGTGAGCAAGTTGAGTAGCATTTGCTTGATACGCCGCTCATCAGCAATACAAATATCTGCTCCTATGTCAATTTCATGTGTGAGTTGCAATCCCTTTTCTAAGGCGCGATCGCGCACTGTCCACATGGCATAATTACATAAATCTGATACTAGCAAAGGTGAGAGTAACAGTTCGTCTTTGCCTGCTTCTACCTTAGATAAATCAAGGATATCGTTAATCATTGCCAGCAGATGTTCACCATTACTATATATAGAATTTACATATTCGTTCTGCTTTTTATTAAGTGAGCCAACTATTTCTTGTTGCAGCAACTGCGAGAAACCCATAATCACATTGAGAGGTGTCCGCAACTCATGGCTCATGGTTGCTAAAAATTCACTTTTTGCCAGACTGGCTGCTTCTGCTGCTTCTTGAGAGGCACACAGTTTCAACTCTGTTTGCTTGCGTTCAGTAATGTCCTCAATCATCGCTAGAAAAAAATCAGGTTTACCATTACTGCCTGGTATAACAGAAATAGAGATGTCAGTCCAAACTAAGCTACCATCTTGATGCAGGCAGCGTCTTTCTATCTTAATGCAATGTCTTTCGACAATCTGCTCCTGATGTTCAAATGGTTGGCTTTCAACCCTCGCAGTTCTGTTTAAGTCTGTGCGAATTCCTGACATCAGTTGTTTGTAAAGTTTTAAGTCCCCCCTTTCTCTGGGAATGTAATCTGTAAAGCGCTTGCCATATAATTCTTCTCGGCTGTATCCAAAAATCTTGCACAGTGCCAGGTTAGTATTGACTATCTGGGCTTTCATATCTATAAGTCCAATGCCGATAGGGCAACGCTCAAAAATCGCCCGGAATTGTAAAGCCTCTTGAGCTTGGTTCTGCTCTGTAATCTCTCTAGCCGACACCACCTGCATTAGTTACCCTCAAGAAGAAATAATTTTGCCTTACAGTTCTACGGGGAAAGTAGAACCATCTTTGTATAACTACAATTACGTCATAAGTGTTTCCCTAACCGGAGAGTATAATTTTATTAAAAAACTATTTTTTAGTACTGACTTGCAAAATACCGTTGATTCCCCTAGAGAAAGATGCTTAAAGACTTAAAATTTGCCAAAATCAACGTAACGGCAGCTGTTGTGGAGGTGGAACGATGACGGATAGTAGTGTGAGAATTGTTTCTTTAATTCCCAGTGGAACAGAGATTTTAGCGGCACTAGGGTTGGTTGATGCTATTGTGGGGCGATCGCATGAATGCGATTACCCTCCAGAAATCCAAAATCGCCCCATTTGTACCCAAGCACGTTTAAACTCCAATGCCTCCAGTAGCCAAATTCACGATGATGTGAACAATTTATTGCAATCTGCTCTCAGTATTTATCAAATCAAAACAGATGTTTTAGAGCAGTTGCAGCCTACGCACATTCTTACTCAAGACCAGTGCGATGTTTGTGCTGTCAGCTTAGACGAAGTTGAAAAGGCAGTTGCCAAACTCATTGACAGTAAACCTGAGATTATTTCTTTACAACCCAATAGTGTCAAGGATGTTTGGGCTGATATTGAGCGAGTCGGCAATACCTTTGGCGTAGACTCGGTAAAAATCTTAGAAAACTTAGAAGCTCGCGTCAAAATTTGTCAGCAAAAAATCCAAGGACTTGCTTTAAATGAAGTGCCTACTGTCGTCTGTATCGAGTGGACTGATCCTTTGATGGTGGCCGCCAATTGGATTCCAGAATTAGTTAACTTAGCAGGCGGACATTCTCTATTTTGCGCTATAGGTCAGCCTTCTTCTATCTTGCCGTGGGAAACACTATTAACAACTAATCCAGATGTAATTGTTTTTATGCTTTGTGGCTTTGATTTAAATCGGACTCGTCAAGAAGCCAATTTGTTCACTAAACGTCCAGAGTGGGAAAAACTGCACGCTACGCAAGTTGGTAGAGTCTACATCACTGATGGCAATTCTTACTTCAATCGTCCAGGGCCGCGACTGGTAGATTCTCTAGAAATTTTAGCAGAAATTTTGCATCCAGAAATTTTTGAATACGGCTACAAAGGAACCGGTTGGGAACCTTTGTGAAGAAGAATTCAGAACTCAGGAGTCAGAATTGCTGATGAATTCCAGTCCGATGGTTACTGAGCTTACCGTTGGCGCAGCCTCTCGTAGAGAAGTACTGAGTGATATCGGTTTAAAACCTTGGCAGGTTTCAATCCCCTACCAAGAGTAATTCTGATTCCTGGATTCTGAATTCTTGTTTAAGGTGTTTGTTCAGAATCTGTCAATGGTTCATTGTTAAATAACAGCAGGCGTGCAGCGAGGATGGCAAATCCCACAGCAGCGATCGCTTTTAGGACGCGTGTAGGTAATAATTCTGCTACTGCACCCCCTGCTAATGATCCCAACAAGCTTGTCAACAGCAATGCGCCTGCTGCGCCAAAAAATACTGCACGCCCAGAATTACAACGCCCTGAAAGTGCGATCGCTGCTAGCTGACTTTTGTCACCCAATTCTGATAAAAAAACTGTAATAAAGCTCAGTCCTAAAAGATGCCAATCCATAATTATTAAGGGGGAGAGTGGGGGAGATGGGTAAGCAGCACTTCGGCTACGCTCAGTGACCGAAGAGCAGGGGGAGCAGGGGGAGATGAGGGAGAATAACTACTGTACAGACGCGATTAATCGCGTCTAACTCCTGTACAAACGCGATTAATCGCGTCTCTAACCTTGGAATATATCCCAAAACAGCATTAGGGAAATCACCAACAACATTATTCCTGCTGATTTTTCTACAGTTTTCGGGCTGAGTCGGCTGGCTATCCAACTACCTAAAAGCACACCTAATAAGCTGGTGGTTATCAGCGCAGCCGCAGATCCGATAAATACCACCCACGGCGAATGAGATTCTGCACTCATTAACAGGGTAGATAGCTGAGTCTTATCTCCAATTTCTGCTAGAAAAATAGTTACAAAAGTTGTACCAAAAACTACTAGCACTGATTGCTGCTTTTGAGGACTATCGACAACTACAGGTTGAACTGGCTCAACGGCGATCGCAGGAGTTAAGCTCAAATCAGTGCTGTCTTCCAGTTCTAGCTCGATCTCAGTCTGAGATATGCCAGAAATGCCCAAAGGTGCAGAGTCAAGTTTCACAAGCAGTAGTTTTGTTGCTAGATTGTTTTCATATTTCTATCATATTCTCAGATTGTTAATAAATTGCAACTCTATAGAAAAAAAAGCGATGGAGTGTCAAAGCCCAACAGCTTTGTCGAAGCGTAGTATTTTCAAACTGCGATCGCCATATACTCCTTCTATTTGCTGGCGACAGCAGTCAATAGCAAAATCGTTAACTTCTTCTGGTTCAATCCCATACATGTCTTGAAACACTTCTGATTCCACACGGCAGAAGCGCGGACGATTTGAGTAGATGCGACATTCTCGCGTCGTATGGTCGAAATTAACACACCATCCCCCTTCACCTACCATGCTGAGGTAGAGTTCTAGTTCTGGTGGTGAGAGATATTCTTCCAAATCTGGACGCTCTGCTGGATCAAGATTACAGCAGGCTCCACATTGCTTTACACATTGCCAAGTTGACATTTTGGATTAGGGAGTGGGGGTGGGGAGTCGGGAGTCGGGAGTCGGGAGTCGGGAGTGGGGGAGATGAGGGAGATGAGGGAGACAAGGAGAAAATAACGAATGCCCAATGCCCAATACCCAATCCTCCTAATTTTACGTTTTTATATCTTTTCTTATAATTTTGTTAAGTAAATTAAATCTAATAGACCATAGCCAGATATGATCGATTGCGGGTTTTGTAATTAAGTTATTGAATTTTTTAAGACAATTGAGAGGAGAAAAGGAAAAATGTTTGACGCTGTAGGTGACTTGTTTAACGCTTTTACCAGTATCAATTGGGAAGTTATCTTCCAATTGCTGTCCGTGGCGCTAATTGTGATTGCTGGCCCAGCAGTAATCTTTGTGCTGGCATTTCGCAACGGCAACTTATAAGAGTGCTGAGTGCTGACTGAAGAATTAATAGTTCAGAGTTAGGAGTGAAAAGTTAAGAACTTATAACTCATAACTCATAACTCAGCACTCAATACTGATAATGCCTGAAGTGCAGCTTGGATAATATTGTCATACTGTGGTTGAGAAATATCAACCTTTTTGGCGTTTTGACGATTAGTACC
This sequence comes from Nostoc sp. S13, assembly GCF_029379315.1. Taxonomy (GTDB): domain Bacteria; phylum Cyanobacteriota; class Cyanobacteriia; order Cyanobacteriales; family Nostocaceae; genus Nostoc. The sequence continues at coordinate 58,153 of NZ_JAQYWQ010000005.1, read as the reverse complement.
CAGCAAACCAATTATATGTCCTGGCTGCATGGCTAAGACTTTGCCTTCAGAATTTTTAATTCTTAATTCTGCTTCAATACCGTTTTTATAGAAACCACAAGTATAATGTCGCTGGTTGTACTCAAAGGTGGTGCTTGACGGGATAGGTGGCGAAGCAAAAAATTGTTGAGGCTGAATTGGCAGTCTGACACCGATTAACTCTAGCTCGATGGTGGTGTTACCGTTAAAGTAATTTTCTCGCAGTTTGTAAGCGACATCCACTCGTGGTGGTAGCTGGAAATAGTCGCCCCAACGCCAGGCGATCGCTTTGATTTTATACTGCTGATTATCAACAGTTTGGGCAATTGTTAGTTTAATGTGACCCTTACCAACGATTTTTTGCTCAACCACTTGGACATTAGGTGTCCAGAAAATTGGATCGGGGTTGTCCATACCGCAGGGGTGTAGAGTATTAAGCTGTTGATAAAGCTGCTGATTGATGTGATTGAGGTTGACTTCGGCATCAATTTTAAGCAGAGGCTTGAGATGCTGGGGTTCAAGACACTGGTTAGCAAACTCAATCAAACGCGATCGCAACATCTGTAAATTCTCTGCTGGTAGAGAGAATCCCCCGGCTGCTTTATGTCCGCCAAATTTCCCTAGTAAATCGTGACAATATTCCAAAGCTTCAAATACATGAAACTCTGGAATTCCTCGTGCTGAACCGCGTATATGTTCTTCATCCTCATAAGTACCGATGAACACGGGAACGCCGTAACGTTCCACCAAGCGGGAGGCGACAATCCCAATAACGCCGTGATGCCAATTGGGTTGAACAACAACTAATACACGGTCTTGTTGTAGAGATGCAACAAATTCTGTCTCTACATAAGCGATCGCTTCTTGTTCAATTTGCTCACACATTAACTGGCGACTAGTATTTGTTTGTTCGCACTGCTTCGCCAGTTCCAGCGCCACCCCCATATCATCTGTAGTCAGCAATTCAATCACAGTTTGGGGATTACCAATTCGCCCAATAGCATTAATTCGCGGCCCCAAGCGAAAACCGATATCTTCAGGCTTTAACGATTTTGGATTTTGGATTTTGGATTTTGGATTTTGAATTTGAGATTCAAGTTTCTCTTCATCTGTTCCTGCTTCCTCTGCTTCCTCTCCCCTCAGTTGCACGCCACCTACCTGAATTAATGCCCGCACCCCAGCCAAGTTGGATTTTGGTAAATGCTGTAAACCACGTTTCACCCAACGGCGATTTACGCCAGTTAAGGGAGCTAAATCTGCGATCGTTCCCAGTGTAAATAGTGCTAGCATTGGCTGGATCAAGCCCTTAGTTTCCCCTAGCTGTTGTGCTAGAGACACTGCCAAAATGTAGGCAACACCAACACCAGCAACACCCCGATAAGGTGAAGATTCAGCTATAAGTTTAGGGTTGAGGATAGCGTTAGCTGGCGGTAATTTTTGGGGGATATCGTGGTGATCAGTGATAATAACTGCAAGACCAAGTTCTCTAGCTCTAGCAACTGGTTCAAACGCAGAGATGCCATTATCTACAGTCAGAATTAATCCTACACCTTCGCTGTGAAATTCTTCAACTATGCGTTTATTAATACCGTAGCCTTCGTGCATCCGACTGGGAATAGCATAATCTACTTGTGCGCCTAAAGTGCGGAGACTACGCAAAAGTAGAGCAGTGCTGGTCATCCCATCAGCATCGTAGTCACCACAAATAGCAATTTTAGTTTGAGAAGCGATCGCATTTTGCAACAACTCTAAACTAATCGCCAAATCTGGGAAATCCTCCAACGGCGAAGGCAAAACTAAAGACTCTGGATTTAAAAATGCTTGTGCCTGTTCTGGTGTTTCCATACCCCGATTAATCAACAACTGGCTGATAATGGGTGAAAGATTTGTCAAAACCGCCAGATTTTGGGCAAATTCTGGTTTTTGTGGATAAATCTGCCAGCGCTGATTAGGTAAGCGCCTGCGAGGCTTTGAGAGTTCAGATACAGCTCGGTCTAGCACAATAAAAGTTAGGAGTTAGGAGTACAGACGCGATTAATCGCGTCTGTACAGGAGTTAGAAGTAGAGACGCGATTAATCGCGTCTGTGTTGAATTGAAAGTTGTTTCTTAACTCATAACTAATAACATTATTTACGATCTAAAACACGTTTATCCTACCATCATCCATAATATACAACGAGCGATCGCCCGGAGAACGCAAAGTCGGACGGAGTTCCAGCCGCAAAGTGCCAAAGTTAGGTTTCGAGACAATTGCTTGTAGTGACAAACCCGTTTCGCTCCAAAATATTAGAGATGTATTTGGCTCAGTACCCTCTATTTGTTCTAGATTTAATTTCTGTCCTGGACTTAAGGATATTGCATCAGTCCCGGAGGGTTTTTGGATTTTGATCAGGTTAGGTGTGCTATTTACGACTTCAACTCGGATGTGTTGCCCAGGTGTAAACTGAATTGGGTGCGAACCACACTTAGAAGCACAAGTTCGAGCTAAGGTAGTACTGGGATTATTGATTGATGCAACTAGAATGGTAACTGCAATTAAAGTAAATGGCAGAGGCTTAAACATAACACACAGTATAAGTACTTAAGCTAAATATTACTTTAATCTAGTCATATTAAGCCTCAGCATATTTTCCATAATTAAAACTTTGATGTTTTTAAAGGACTTCCAAAAATAAATTATCTAAAATTCAATATCTAATACCAATATATACAGTAGTATTCAGAATCCATAATTCAGGAGTAAAACACGCTGTATATCTGGGTAACAGACTTAGCTTGTCTACCTCACCTTCCTTGAAATCTGCTGTAACTAGCAACTTGAATTATTGACCGAGCTGCCTCTCGATCTCATCCAACTCTTTATCCAGTTTTACTAGTTGAACTTCCTCTTCCTCGATTTGCTTCTTCAACTGGAATTTGATAGCTGTGGCTGCCTCAAAGGCCTCACTTTTCCGTAGTTGTTTCAGCTTGTCCTCTCTTATTTGTCGCTCCTCCTCCAAAGTAGCCTGTTTTTGCTCCAATCGGTATTTCTGTGATGGTGTTGGCACTTGAATCGCAGGTTGAGGATTTTGAACTGCTACTTCAGACATTCCTGGAAATATAACAGGCTCCAGTACTTGATGCTCAAACGCTTTCCCAGGAAATATTGGTCGCTGTTCAGGCTTCATACGTCCGTCTTTTAGGGCTGCTAGCAGCCGTTGATGCGCTTCTGTTTCATCACAATTAAATACATCGACATAGATAATCTGGCTCAGTAGTCCTTGAGAATTGCAGTCTTCCACCCGAACTGGGATAAGCTTACGGTTTGCACTAGTTGGGTCTTGGGCAAAAGCAGCAGCCCACTCAGACTGCGGAAATGGCTTTTGCAGGTAGAGCCATGAAAAAACTGCTATGGTTCGGTTTGCCTCTGTTGCTTTCTGCATATCCAGGACAAAATTGCCACCAGGTCTAAAGTCCCATGCTTGGATTACCACGGAGTATCCCGCCTCTTCCAAAACCCAGGCTATCCACTCTGCCCAGGTGCGATCTTTGCCCGTGTAGCTAATAAAAAAGTCTTTCATAACCCGTGAACTTGAATGCCAAAAAATTTGGCGGGTTGTAGGTCTTTTTGATTGTAAGTGATATGGTGATCTGATGCTTAGTCTATATCGCCTGCAAGCTGTTGCGAAAATGCATTGATGAACCGTTGAAAAGTTTCACTACTAAGAGGGGTATGAGTATCAATAGAACAGAAAACCAGGATAATAAAATTCAGTTCAAAGACTAAAACCAGCCACTACCATATAATATAGCAGCTTAGAACATTAGCAAATTGAGAGCATCTATCACAGCTATCCATCGCAGACTTGCCCTAATCGGGATTGCAGCCACTATACATCCTACATTCTGCATGTCTTTCATGAAAGTAGATAATATTTTGTTTGCTCGCATCTACTATGCGGCTCCAATTTTGGCGATCGCAATTAAATTATTTGTATATTTGTAGGGGTGCAAGGTCTTGCGCCCCTACGTTCGCGGAGCATCCCCTAGGGATGTTTTTTAACTGTAAGTCCCTAACCAAACCGTCCACTAATATAATCTTCTGCTTCTTTGGTTTGAGGAGAACTGAATATTTGAGCTGTAGGATTAAACTCAACTAATTTGCCACGACGTTTGCCATGCTCGTCAATTTCTGTATTGAAGAAAGCCGTGAAATCTGCGACTCTAGAAGCTTGCTGCATATTGTGTGTCACCATGATGATGGTGTATTGCTCCTTGAGTTCTAAGCAGAGTTCTTCGACTTGGCGGCTAGAAATTGGGTCGAGAGCAGAACATGGTTCATCCATCAATAATACATCTGGCTTCATGGCGATCGCACGCGCAATGCAAAGCCGTTGTTGTTGTCCGCCAGATAATGCAGTACCCTTCTCTTTGAGTTTATCCTTGACTTCATCCCAGATAGCAGCGCGTCTGAGGGAATCTTCCACCAATTCATCAACGTTACCTTTATAACCGTTAGCACGCGGGCCAAAGGAAATATTTTCGTATATTGACTTAGGGAAAGGATTCGGTCTTTGAAAAACCATTCCGACTTGTCGTCTTAATTTTACAGAATTTATCTTGGGATCGTAAATATTGCGATCGCGGTAATTCAGTCTACCTTCAACCTTAGCTCCAGGAATTAAATCATTCATCCGATTGAAGCAACGTAGTAAGGTACTTTTACCACATCCTGAAGGCCCAATAAAAGCAATAATTTGTTTTTCAGGAATCTTTAGGTACACATCTAAAAGTGCCAGAAATCCCCCATAAAAGACTTTCACACCTTCAACATTGAATACGCCGTTGTCTTGGTCGATTGTGGCACTATCTGATTTACTTCTACTATTGCTGTAAGTCATTTGGCTGAACTCCTAATATTTGTGAATGTATCGAATTAGATATTTAATTCCCTAATTTATTGAGAAGCGTTGTCGAATATAAATTGCTACACCATTTAAAACTAAAATCAAGAGTAACAACGCAATAATTGTGGCTGCTGCTGCATTAGCAAAACCCGGTTCAGGACGAGTTATGTAACTGTAAATTTGAATGGGTAATGCCATAAATCTCTGAAACAAACCAGGGTTAAAGGTGAGAAAACCCACAGCACCGACAACAATCAGAGAGGCTGCATCACCAATAGCGCGGGATACAGAGATAATCACCCCCGTGAGAATACCGGGAATAGCATAGGGTATGACATGATTGCTGATAGTTCGCCATTTCGTGACACCTAATCCGTAAGAAGCATTTCTCAGGGAATCTGGGACAGCGCGAATTGCTTCTCTAGCTGTCACAATAATTACTGGTAAAGACAACAAAGATAAAGTCAATGCACCGGAAATCAAAGCGGGCCCAAACCCAAGCAAATAATTGAAAACTCCTAAACCCAGCAATCCATAGACAATAGAAGGCACACCCGCTAGATTACTGATATTAATCTCAATAATCGCTGTCCACCAAGCTTTAGGTGCATACTCTTCTAGATATAAAGCTGCTCCTATACCAATTGGGACAGTCACTAAAATCACAACACTTCCTAAAAGAACACTGCTGATAATCGCAGGACGAATACCACCTTGGTCAGGAAAACGAGAAGGGTTTTCGGTGAGAAAGCCCGGTGACAAAAATCTGGCTAATCCGTCTTTAAAAATATCAAAAAGTAGCAAAGCTAGGATAAATAAACCAATCAGCAATCCTAACAGAAAAAGTACTTCAAATACTTTCCCTAATGTCTCCCTACTCTCAACATTATCGGTAAATTCTGCCGCAGAATCTAGAGAATCATCTCGTTGATAACTTATAGCCATATCTATTTAGTCGTATTTTTCTTTAAAGCGATTAGCAATCCAGTAACTAACAATATTCAAAGCAAGGGTAAGTAGAAACAGAACAGCACCTACAGCATATAATGTCTTGAAATTGAGACTACCCCGTGGACTATCTCCACCAGAAATTTGTGCCATGTAAGCTGTCATTGTTTCTATTGATTCCGCAAAATTAACAGTTAGTCTTGGTTGTTGTCCGGCGGCAATAAGGACAGTCATTGTTTCACCCACAGCTCGAGAAATACCCAAAATAATCGAGGCTATGATTCCAGAAAGCGCGGCTGGTAGAACTACTTTAAAAATCGTTTCCAGTTTAGTGATACCTAAAGCATAAGCTCCTTCTCGTAAAGAACGTGGAACTGCTCGGATAGCATCTAAGCTGATAGAACCAACAGTAGGAGTAATCATTACGCCCATCATTAACCCCGCACTCAAAGCGTTGAATATTTCCAGAGGGATAAAATTCTGTAGCAATGGTGTAAGGAACAACAGCGCAAAGTAACCATATACTACAGTAGGTATTCCTGCTAAAAGTTCTACTGCTGGACGTAAAATTGCTGCTACTTTGGGTTGAGCATATTCACTTAAATAAATAGCAGAAGATAAACCCAAAGGAATAGCAACTGCCATCGCAATAGCTGTAGTCAAAAAAGTACCATTAATCAATGGCCAAACACCAAAATGTCTATCGGCAAATAAAGGTGTCCATTTAGTATCAAGAAAGAATTGGGCAAACGAGACTTCTTGGAAAAAACCAAACGTCTCCTGAAAGATAATTACGACAATCCCAAAGGTAGTCAAAACCGAAACTAAAGCGCAAGCAAATAAAATTGCCGCAACAATCTTTTCTGAGATATCTTCAGATGCATTTTTCTCCAGCGATTGTCTGGATTGTAGATAAGAATCGTCTTGAGAATTGGTATTTTGCATAAACAGTTAAGTTTTAACTACACTCAGACTACAATGACTGAGACTTTATTTAAATAAAGTTTGTGATTGGTTCACCTGGTTTTGCTTTTTTGAATTTTGTCCCAGTTTCACCAGTAGCAAATTTTTGTTTGACTTTCAGGTAAGCTTCATCAGGTAATGCTACATAACCAACACTATCTACCCACTTCCAAGAATTTTCTAGATAAAAATCTACAAATTCTTTTACTGCTGGCTTAGTATCTAAAGATTTTTTACTGACATAGATGAAGAGAGGACGAGACAAAGGTGTATAGATATTTTTAATTACATTATCCACTGGAACTGGTTTTTCACACTTTCCTGTAAGACTTTCTACAGCAACTAGATTCAGTTTATCTTGATTTTGAATGTAGTAAGATATCCCCACATAACCCAACGCTGATACATCACCTGACACTCCTTGTACGAGAAGGTTTTGATTCTGAGTGGCAGTGTAGTCTGTACGGCCATTCTTGGCTTTGCCAGTCACAGCTTGAGTCATATAATCGAATGTTCCTGTATCAGAAGATGGAGCATACAGCTTCAGTTTTTGATTAGGAAACTTGGGATTAACTTGATTCCATGTCAATATTTTGCCGTCTGATTTACCACCCCAAATTTTACCCAGTTCCTTAATAGTTAGACATTTGGCAAAGTTATTTTGGCGGTTGGCAATCACGGCGATGCCATCTAAAGCTATAGGCAACTCGACAAATTTAATATTCTTACTTTGACATTTTTTGATTTCTTCATCTCTAATGGTGCGAGAAGCACCAACAATATCAATATCTCCAGCACAAAATTTACTTATCCCACCACCAGTACCACTTGAGGCAACACTTACTTTAGCTTCAGGTTTGACTTTACCGTATTCTTCTGCAACTGCTAAAGAAATAGGAAAACCTACAGCTGCACCATCAATACTCACCTGACTTTTCTTTTCCTCATTACTGCTACAAGCAGTGATACTGTTGGCAATAATCATTAAAAATGTCAGGAAAAGGCTATCCTTAAATCGGCTATTAAAGCTCATAAATTATCAATTCAGATAAAGTTACTGCGAATTCCTTATGCTTGGCTATCTGCAAGTAGAGAATGCTGCATGATTAAATAGATATCATGCTTTGTTTGCAGCTTGCACTTTGTCAAAGATTGCCCCATCTCCAAAAAACTTTTTCTGAATAATATCCCAACCACCTAAATCTTGAGATGTGAATAAAGTTTTAATTGGCGGATATTGTGATGCTACTTCTTGGGTAACGGTGGGGTTAACAGGACGATATTGTAATTTGGCAAATTCCCGTTGAGCTTCTGTTGAGTAAAGAAAATCAATAAATGCTTGTGCAACTTCTCTGGTACCGTGTTTATCGACGTTTTTATCGACTACTGCTACAGGATTATCAATGGAAATATTGACTTGTGGTACAACGTAAGGCAACTTCTTCCCATTTTTACCCGCCAAAATAACCTCATTTTCGTAGTTGATTAAGACATCTCCCTGACCTTTTTGGAAGAATAAATCGCTGGCTTCACGGGCATCTTTCGTTAGAATAGGGGTATTTTTATAAACTTTGGTGATATAATCTAGTGCTGTCGCCTCATCACCGCCTGTTAGACTCACCGAACCCCAAAAAGCCAAGAATTCCCAAATAGCAATACCAGAAGTTTTTGGGTTAGCCGCAATCAATGTCACGCCATCTTTTGCCAAGTCTGCCCAAGTATTGATGCCTTTTGGATTACCTTCACGCGTTACGATCGCAGCAACCGATCTACTTACAATACCACTTCTCGGTGATTTTATTTCCCAACCTGTTTTAATTAAACCTGCTTGTTGAATTTTGTTGACATCCAAGGGAAGTGCCAAATGTACAATGTCTGCTTCTTGCGAACCGGCAATAACAGTAGCCGCTTGAGCGCCAGAACCTCCATAGCTTTGCTCAAATGTGACGTTTTGGTTGTGTTCTTGCTTCCATTTTTCCACAAATTTAGGAATTATCTGGTCATGAGCCGCTTTGGTGACAGAGAAAGAAACGAGTTTGAGCTTGACATCACCCTTGGTAGCTGAACTGCTTCCAGAGCAGGAGGTAACTGCTATACTCAAAAAAGTACCGATGAGAAACAGACTCACAAAGCTTCGCACACTGCGTCCATTCAACCAACTTCTAATTGTGTGTTGATACGAAAGCTCCATGAACTGCAAAGCTTTCACAGCATAAACTTGCATTCCTTCAATTAGAAATTTACCCAATTGTGTTGGTTGTTGCGACTTGCTCATCAGAATTTACCCCTAAATCTACGGTATTTCTAAGCTGATACCGTAATTAAGAAAATTATAGGGTATATAGAATAATATTTATCATCTGACTTCAATTTTTTTTATTGAGTGAGCAGTTGATCGTCGAAAGTAGCAAATAAATCTTAATTTATGAAGGCATTTGAAAAACACTGCTTGTTTCTACTCTGAAGCGAAAAAATTCGGTAACATTTATACATAATATTTGCCAAAAAATATGTGATGAGTAATACCAAATAGTCAACTTAACGTTACTAGACTTCCAATCTGAAGGGTATTTTGCACATTTTGGATGCGATCGCATCCTGGCGATATCAACCAAAACTTTCAACAATATACATATCATTGCTACCGTAGCTGGGCAACCCCACAGTCAAGGCGATCGCTACCGCTAACAGTGTACCAACTTCTACAACAATTATCCCCTTGTGTAACCCACTCAGATTGCGAGCATCTCAGTGAAAGCAAATATACCATAGGAAAAACAAGATTCTTGCTCCCTCTCCGAACCCACGGAGAGGGCTGGGGTGAGGTTTTACAAGGCTTTTTACACTCATTGAGATGCCTCCCCTCTGATTTTACAAACTCGTTCAATAATCTATCCCACTAATACGAGAATGTGGTAATCTATCTATTTCTCGAAGCAGAGGGGTGTATGACTCTATAGCTGGACAATCGACCGTACATATACAAATTTAAATTTGAGCCAAATAAATTTCATTTTGAGCTAACAATGTTAAACAAAAAAATCATTAAACATACTTCAAAATTTCCTCTTCATTCTCCTTGGTTTATTATCATTATTTTTTCTTTTCTTGGTTTAATAGGTATTCTCAACCATTCGATGTGGCGAGATGAACTAAATCCCTGGCTGATTGTCAGAGATAGTGAATCTTTCGGCGATTTAATTGCAAATATTCATTATGAAGGTCATCCTGTTCTCTGGTATTTTTCTCTGGCACTTCTGAGGAAAATAGTAGATAATCCGATGATTATGCAAATTTTTCATTTAGCAATTACAGTTGTTTCAGTTACTCTTTTTTGCCTATATAGCCCTTTTAATTATCAACAAAAATTTCTTTTTTCCTTTGGTTTCTTTCCTTTTTATGAATATCTTTTAGTTTCTCGAAATTATGCCTTTAGTATGTTGTTTATTTTTGCATTTTGTACGATTTTTTCCTCGAGAAAAATAACTTATATTTATTTGGCAATTTTATTGGGTTTATTAGCAAATAGTAGTGCTTATGGTTTATTCGTATCATTTTCTTTATCATTGACTTTGCTATCTGAATTTTGTTTTGATAGCGAACATCGCCATCAGTATTTTAGTCAAAGCCAAAAATACGACTTATTTTTAAGTATTGTACTTATCACATTTTCTTTTCTTTTATCCATTTATATTCTTACGCCTCCGATAGATAGTTATCTTTATGGTGGGTTAAATAATGGTTGGCTAACACAATTAGATCTCCGTCATTTTTTGAGAAGCATAGGTAGAATATTTGGTAGTTATTTCTTAATTATTCCTGCACACAAAAAAATGCTTGATTTAATTATTTGTGCGGTAATTGCTCTATTTATTGTAATTTTAACCTTGATTAAATTATCTAAAAAGCCAGTTGCTCTCTTTTTCTACATTATAGGTAATTGTGTAATATTTGCCTTTACATACTTGAGATTTATCGGTCTGCCTCGGCATTTTGGGCATTTCTATTTAGTTATGATAGCGGCTTTATGGCTAGGAAGTTATTATCAAGAGTCTACAGTTTTACTCAACAAGTTTTCTATTCGTCCAAATTCAATTACATTTGTTAACAAATGGCATAATATCGCGTTGATGCTAATTCTTTATATCCAGTTTGGGGGAGGAATTTATAGTTTTTCAAGAGATTTAGTTGTACCATTTTCTGCTAGTCGAGAAACATCTGAATATATTCAAAAAGCTCGGTTAGCTAATGAGTTTATTGTTGCCAGTCGAGATGCAAATATGGCTCCTTTATCGGGTTATCTAAATCGAAAGTTTTACTATCCTGAGCTTCAAAAAATGGGAAGCTTTACCCTATTTAAAAAAGGTCGTCAAGATGTCGAACAACCTGAGATATTAAGCCAAATTAATTCTTTACTCAAAAATCAAGATCAGCAAAAGAAAATTTTGCTGATTTTAAATAAAAAACTGAATGTCAACCGCAATGATTTGAAGATTGTTCCGATCAAAGATTTTCAGAGAGACTGGGTGGATAGTGAACGATATTATCTTTATTGGGTAGATGAAGCTTAACAATTCAAAAATATTAAATTGTTAAAACTCTCTGCATCCCCGCGTCCTGTTCATTTAATCGCGGGCATCTCAATGAGTGTAGAAAGCCTAAACCTCACCCCAGCGCTCTCGTTACTAAGGAGAGGGAGCAGGAATCTTGTTTCTCCTATGGTGTATTTGCACTCATTGAGATGCTCCCATTTAATCCCCCTGTGGATGCTCATCCCACAAGGTTGTCAGTTCTCGTAAACTTTGATGATTGCCATTACCCAAAATCAGATGATCTAGTACCGGAATGCCCAAAAGCTGCGCCCCTGCTAATAACTGACGCGTCAATTCTATATCTTCTTGGCTGGGTTCAAGGTTCCCAGAAGGATGGTTGTGGGCAACTATTACCCGCGTTGCACCTTGACGAATAACTTCTCGAAAAATATCACGGGGAGAGGCTAAGGTTTCGGTTGCAGTACCAATGGTAATTACTTGCGTACCCAATAAGCGATTCTTGACATCTAACAGCACCACTGCAAAACGTTCTTGTATCTGCCACATCAAATCTTGGCTAAGGGTAGCAGCAGCAGCAAGTGGGCTATCAATTAATGTGCCGTCATTGGGACGAGACTGAAAAGCGCGTTTGCCCAATTCAATTGCTGCTAAGATACTTGTCGCCTTCGCTGGGCCAACACCAGAAATTTGCATCAACTCCGCCGCGCTAACTTCTCGGATAACTGCCAAAGGATCACGTTGGTGTTTGCCTAATTCGCTCAAAATATATTGTCCCAAACCTACAGCAGACAGTTTCCCTGGCCCTTGTCCAGTACCTAAAAGAATTGCAATTAACTCTGCTGTGGCTAAAATTTTGGCACCATGCGTCATTAATCGCTCACGCGGACGCTCATTTGTAGGTAAGTCGGCAATTCTGAGGCAATAGGTCATAGAAAACTAAGAAAATCGTCACTAAAGATGTAACTATCCTTAGTTATCCCTTGTTTGCTCTCAAAATCATCTTTATTTGAGAAAATCTTTAATTTTGGGAAATTTTCTCTATTTCTGTACGTCTTACTCTCAATTGAATAAAGGTCAATAGTTAGACCTTAGTTTCTCTGTGGGGGCACAGTTGCGAGGTTGTCTGTGGGTGTTGAATGTTAGGCTAAAACTAGCTTCAGATCAGGAATCAAACTTGATGTAGGAATTAGGAGATGAGATGAAGGTATTTATCAGCTACAACTCCACTGATAGAAAGTTAGCTTGGCAAATTGCTGATGCTCTGCGAAATGCAGATTTCCAAGTTTGGAACGATACTCAAATCTTTCCGGGCGATAACTGGGCAGAACTTATTGCTAATGAGCTTCGAGAGTCTGATGCAATGGTTGTTTTACTGACACCTAACTCGGTTGATTCTCCCTACATAAATGCGGAAGTAGGTTATGCTCTAGGCGAACAGGGCTATAAAGGCCGGGTAATTCCTGTCCTTGCTGCTCCTTCTGAGCAACTTTCTCAATTAGAACTGAAAATTCCCTGGATTCTGAAGAAATTTGGGATGATTTACATATCAAATCTTGAGCACGATGAGGAAGGTTTGAGAAATATTACCCAAGCTCTCAAAAAAGCTGCCGCTTAACAGCAGTGGAGTTCCCAAAAATGATCCCAAGTGAAGCTTTCCTTTCCCATTCAAGCCGAGATCAAGAATTTGTTTCTAAATTGGCAGAGGTTCTGCGTCATCATGGCATTCCAGTTTGGTACAGCAAAACAAACATCTTAGGCGCACAGCAATGGCATGATGAGATTGGAAATGCACTAAAAAGATGTGATTGGTTCCTTGTAGTGCTCTCTCCAAACTCAGTAGATTCAATGTGGGTTAAGCGGGAGTTAATATTCGCCCTCCAACAGAATCGTTTTGAAAATAAGATTATTCCAATTGTCTATCAACATTGTGATTATGAGCAGCTTTCTTGGGTGTTATCCAGCTTTCAAATGGTCAATTTTCAAGAAACTTTTGAAGATGGTTGTCGTGATATTTTACGTCTATGGGGCGTAGGCTACCAGATACTTTAGTAATCCCCTGGTTACAGAATTAGTCCAAAAGGGTCAAGCATCCTGTTATTTTATACAGAGGGGAAAATTGATGCAGAAAATCGATACCACGTCACTCCCCGCACCCGACTCAATGAAGAATGACTGGGAGTTTGCCGAAGTCTGGATTGATGCAATACTGTTGCAATTGGTGCTAGCTTTAATAAAAGAATTTTATATGAGAGTAGCACCCATGTCATCCGCAGCGATCGCTACTGTAGTGAAGATGATTGAGTCTTTATCTATTGAGGTACAGGATAAAGTTGCAGAGGTAATCGCTCAATAATCTGGGGTAAATCGCTCAGTGACAAGGCTCAAATGGCGTAAACTCGTTCCTGAACTGGTAGTTGCCCCGATTTATTGAGCGGATAGTAATGATGGATGAGCAGAACAATCAAAATTATCGTTCACAAAGTCGTTACTGACCGTCCCGCACGCAGGGAACCACGAGTTCAAAAACGCCGCCCCAAAGCTTACCCCTTCATAACAAAACCTCCACTAAAATTACGTAAACAGCTGCAAACTTCTTAATTGGCAACTGTTTCCGCTTTTCTTAGTACCATTTGTCTTTAGGCTACAGTGACTCCTAGCGTATAAGAACCAGGATCAAAAGAGCCAGAATTGAAAGTCCCGCCATTTTGCGGGAAATAATTATAATCACTTACTGAAATGGAGTAAGTACCTGCCCCTAGTGAAGCGGTGATTGATTGAGAAGTACTAGACTTCTGTAAGTTCCCGGCACTATTAAATAGGCCGAGAACTGGATAGAGACCGTTATAATTCGACGTGCTGATAGTCACAGTTCCTGGGTTACCTAAAGAAAATGTGAAAAAGTCGAAATCAGGATTGTTCCCTGGAAGTGTTGCCAGTTGAGCAGAGGTATTAACTTCTGAACCTGATGTTAAAGTACCTAGCTTCTCAGCAGTGGCTAGTATGTTGTTTGTCCCTTGTCCAGCATCTTCTTTCTCGTAGAACAGGAAGTCGTCACTATCAAGCTTCAGAGACGACGCTTGCACAACACCAACGAGTTCATCTACCTCTCCCCCTGAGTTGTCCAGAAATACCCTTGTATCGGCTCCCACAGTCTCCAAGCGATAGTCTCCCAGTGTTCCTTTGAGCTGGATTGTATCTTCGTTGGAGTTGAAGCCACTGATGGTAGCGTAGTCTGCCAAACCACTACTTCCACTGTTGTTATCGTCATAAAAGACATTAGTAGCATCTCCAAGTAAGAACTGATCTTCCCCAGGCCCTCCAGTTAAGATATCAACCTCCCCTAATCCAGGAGAATCAGAACCGTTAGTATCAACGCCTATGAGGAGATCATTTCCAGGCCCTCCAAGGAGAGTGTCATTGCCGACCCCGCCACGGAGGGTGTCATCGCCTTCTCCTCCTTCGATTTGGTCATTGCCAGCCCCGCCAAACAGGCTGTCATTCCCATCCTCGCCCAAGACGAGGTCATTACCTTCCTGACCATCAAGAAAGTCATCCCCATCCCCACCAAACAAGCTGTCATTGTTTCCTCTGCCAAAGAGGGTATCACTGCTACTTCCTCCAATCAGGGAGTCCCTAAAACTAGAACCAAAGACTTGCTCGATATTGAACAGGACATCATTCCCATCTCCCCCATAGGCAGTTCCACTGCCCAGGTCTACGGTGACTCCGGCAGTGGCATTTAAATAATCAGCAGTATCAACGCCATCTCCACCAAAGAGTTGGTCATCCCCGCCTCCACCTTGGAGTTGGTCATTGTCACTTCCACCAAGCAGAATGTCATTGCCGCTGCCGCCTAGCAGGGTATCATTGCCTTCTCTACTAATGAGAGTGTCACTCCCGTCCTCACCAAAGAGTTGGTCATTGCCAAGCCCACCAAGCAGGATGTCAGTGCCGCTACCGCCAAGCAGGGAGTCATTGCCGTTCCCGCCATTGATAAAGTCGTCGTTAGTCCCGCCAAGGAGGGTGTCATTGCCGTTATCGCCAAAGAGGCGGTCATTACCAGCCCCACCATTGATAGAGTCATTCCCATCCCCACCACTGAGGAAGAAGTCATTGCCAGCTCCGCCAAGGAGCGTGTCATTGAACCTAGAACCAACAGACTTATCCGGAAATGAGAACTTTATTTGGCTGAAACCTAGCTCTGGAGAGGGTTTTAGAGGTTCCTGTTTTATATAAGCTAAAAAGCCAGCTATGTAAGGGTTTCAGCTATTTTGAGGTTTATTTGTGGATAAGTCTAACGAATTTTTCAATCTCCAACAGGACATCATTCCTGTCCTGCCCTGTAGCGGTTCCAGTGGCAAGGTTAATAGTGACTGCGGCAGTGGCACTGAAATAATCAGCAGTATCAACACCATCTCCACCCAAGAGTTGGTTATTGCCAGTCCCACCACGCAAGGTGTCATCGCCAGCCCCACCACGGACAATATCGTTGCCTTCCTCGCCATCAAGCAGGTCATTGCCAAGTCCACCATCAAGCTCGTCATTGCCACCTCTACCAAAGAGGGTGTCATTACCACGCCCGCCAGTTAGGGAATCGTTGAAACCAGAACCAAAGACTTGTTCGATATTAAATAGGAGATCATTCCCAGCCCCTCCACTAGCAGTTCCAGTCGCTAGGTTAACGGTCACACCAGCAGTGCTATTTGAATAGTCAGCAGTATCAATGCCAGTCCCACCAAAGATTTTGTCATCCCCGTCCCCTGCTTCGAGTCGGTCATTGCCAGCCGCACCAAGGAGGATATCATCGCCACCCCCGCCAAGGAGGGTGTCATCGCCAGCCTCACCATCAAGCTGGTCATCGCCAGCCCCGCCATTGAGCGTGTCAAACCCTTCCCCGCCAAAGAGTTGGTCTTCACCGTCTTCTCCAGAGAGTCGGTCATTTCCGTACCCGCCTTCGAGAAGGTCATTGCCAGAGCCAGCAAGGAAAGCATCATTACCGAACCCACCAAGCAGGGTGTCGTCACCGCCTCTGCCAAGGAGTTGATCGTTCCCCTCCTGGCCATCGAGAAGGTCATTGCTAGGTCCACCAAGGAGAATATCATCGCCCAACCCACCAAGCAGGGTATTCTCGCCGTCCTCACCATTAAGAAGGTCATTGCCGTCCTCGCCATTAAGCGAGTCATTGCCGGGCCCACCCAAGAGGTCATCATTGCCGCCCCGACCAAAGAGGTTATCATCACCGCCCTGACCAAGGATAGCGTCATTCTCAAACGTGCCAATTAGAGTGTTATTCTTGTTGTCTCCAATAATGTCTGCCATATCAATCCCTTGGATTATAAGTTTGATTCAGAGATATTCGCTGGCAGAGCAGAGATGTCATCTATGAGTGGCCCTGCCAGCAGGGAGAAACCTTAGATAGGTAGTTCAAATCAATAGACCTCTTGCAAAAGTCCCTAACACTTCACCCCCAGCCCCTCCCCAAACCATCGGGGAGGGGAGACTTTGACGTAAGTCAAAGGCGGGGTGGGGTTCTTATTTTTGATTTATGCAAGAAGTCTAATGCAACATCTACTTAGACTGGTTTCGTAATCGCTCAATAATCCAGGGTAAATCGCTCAGTGACAAGGCTCAAATGGCGTAAACTCGTTCCTGAACTGGTAGTTCGCCCCGATTTATTGAGCGGATACGCTTTTGCGTCATCTGATATATTCTACGACGCTAAGTAGGTGAGTGGGAAAATTTACAAGTATGTAACAAAAATTTAACTTGAAGAATTGGAGTTAAATTTGACACGATCCGTACTGTAGTTTCCTCTTTCTCCCCTAGCTTAAATACCATCAATTACAGCGTAAGCAAGGTCTAGTTCATCATCGAATATTTGCCCACATAGTTCATTTTTTTTAAGGTGTTGCCACTCCAATTCAATGGGGTACCCTTCCGCAAGCAAGCTACATTTCGGAGCAATATTCGGGTAAAAAGAAGATGTACAAACCCATGTGTTCCCATTTTGACCATAGCTTTTGTACTTTTTTGCATCGGTGTATGGGTCCGTTATCCTGCACAATTACCCTAGTACGTCCCGTTCTTTGGGCATCAGCTGCTTCTTGCTCCATTATTTGGATATAAGACTTGCGGTTAACGCCTCCGATCACCAAACCATAAACAAAACTGATCAAAGGTTGAAGGAACCCAATAATGCTTAGTCTGCGACCACGGCGTTTTGTTTGTTCCAAACATTTTTGCTCACCTCTAAAGTAATAGGTGTAGCCTGGTTCACTCCACAGACAAAACCTTGATTCATCTAGATACTTTAGGTCTATTTCTCCGGTAGCAGCAGATAATTGCAGCATATCTAAGTCTGCCTGCTTTTTTTCCCGTATTACAGGATTTTGTTTTCGTTTATGACCAACTATGAAATCGGCAGTGCTACCCTGATTTTGGTCTGAATATAGTTATTGGTGCATTTGCGTTGCTTTCAGCATGTGGTAGGTAATGATTAACTGAGTCAGAGCCAGGGGATAACTTTGGATTGTTTCCCCAGTTGTACCAGCAATTTTACCCAGTTCTGGATTACTTTCGCGATCGCAAATATTTCGTAAATGGGGCATATCGGAACAAATAATATGCTCTAGCTTATTCACTTGTTCTAAAGTGGCATGACCATCAACTTCTAAAACATCTACGGGTTTACTCATATCCCTGTCTAGCCCCAGGCGAATCGCTGAAGAGGAATTACCATAGCCAGAGCTGATAATCTGGGTAAAATCTGGGTGGGGAATTGTCGGACGTAGTACCAAACGCACATTTAAATGTCCATTGGTTTCATCATCTTCTCCGGTGGGCGGGTAGAAACTAATGACTATATCAGACCATTGCCGTTGCGGACGAATAAATTGTGCTGAGTCTGGTTCGCGCTTTTCTAGTTCCGCCAGCACTTGTTCAGCAGTGTAGCTGCGCTTTTGGGTATCCCGCTTGACTTTCCATTTAGTACGTAGTTCTTCAGGGGGTGCAAGGTAAACTTTCACGTCGTAAGAATCACGGGCAGCACGGGTAGAATAACCGAGTAATCCCTCAATAATCACGAATTTACTGGGCTTGATATACTGCGGTGGCTCGAATGTGCCGGTTTTATGGCTGTAAACTGGTTTGAGAATTGGCTGTCCTGTGCGTAGCAACGACAGGTGTTGCTGCATAATATCTAAATGGTTGCAGTCCGGGTGGAGAGCGGTGATCCCAATATCTGCACGTTCTTTGCGATCGTAACGGTGATAATCATCTGTACAAATGATCGTAACATTTTCTGGGCCGAGTACCTGAGCGATTCCTCGCGTTAGTGTTGTTTTCCCAGCAGCGCTGTCGCCGACAATACCAAGAATTATTGGACGGCTCATCATACCTCCCAGAATAAAAGCAAGTTTATTAATAAAATTTCCCCACTATAGTTTTAATTCTAGAAGGGTTTAGGCAACTAACTCAAGGAAAGGCTTGGGATGCAATATCTCTACATGTTTGTGCGCTGGTTTATTGTACAATAATTACAATCTACATCGCGTTTATAGTCGTCTGTACCCATAATCATGGATGTAGCCGCCGAGTTTCAGAATAAGCATCCGAATTTTGTGGTATTTTGACTGAGCGGCATCAAGATTAAACTAGAGCGTATACTTTTGCTTCCCACGGGAAGATACCTTCTCTGCTTACCCATTCAGATGGAACTATCCGCTCTTGAGTAATTTCTTTCCACTGCTTACCAACAGGGGTTGCAGGCCAATTCGGGACTCTGTACTCAGAACCAACAGAAGTGCCGTAGTCAGAGAAATTCGCCACTACAACTACTAATTGATCGGCTTTATTACCACGCTGCCAGACTAGAACTCGTTTACCATCATTAAAGTCAACATGAAGAAATTGAGTATCATTTACAGCTAAAGCATCGGAAGTCTTACGCAAGTGAACCAACCTGGCAACATATTGGAAAATGCGTTGCCGCCAATCATCTTTCACACGGCTGTAGTTAACTGGGTCAATCTGCTTATGATCATCTGTTGGAAGCAAATCTTGCTGATCGGCAAATTCCTCTCCAGCAAGGATCATGGGAATTCCTACAGAGGTAAGTAGGGAGACAAATGCCAACTTAATGCGCGGTTCAGTATGATCAATTCCATTACTAACAAGGTAGCTGAAGAAACGCTCGTTACCATAACCGCCAACATCATGGGAAGTTATATAGTTTACCGCCTGAGAACCATCCGTAAAGCCTAAGTTTCGGCAATCAATTAGTTTGCGGATACTCCACTCAAAGCTGGGTTCATCCCAGGCATTCTTACCTAAAATCACCTGTCGGATGATTTGCTTGAACTTTTCATTCCAAAGTCCATCCAGACGATTTTGTTGGATGAGAGATACGGGTACACTCAACTCTTCGCCAACTACAAGGAAGCGATTCCCGGTTCCGCCTCTTTTGTCCCAAAGGTTGCGGGCAAAATCCTTGAATTCCTGCAAAAAGTCATCGTTGGCAATATTGTTGACGCTATCCAACCGCAGACCATCAACCCGATAGTATTCCAACCAGTGGGCAATATGGGCTTTTAAGTATTCACGGGCTGGGACAAGCCATGACTTTTGCCCACTAATCGGGTTATAGCCCTCTACCAAATAGTTGTACTTAAATAAATCCCCACCAAAGCCATCTCTTGAGCCTTGTTCTGGATCACCACTAGCCCATTTGATGTAAAATTCCAAAAAATTAACGTTATGGTAAGGATTATTCCGTGAGAATGCCATTACCACATCTAGAAAAAAGCGCAACCCTTGTTGATGGCAGACTTTGATCAGATTAGCTAAATCAGTCGAAGCAGTCGGTGCTGATTGGCTATCTGGGCGTCCTAAGTCAAAATCTGCGGCAAAATAATTTGCTGTACCATAGCCCCAATTGAGATTATCATCACTGTCTTCTGGTGGCAAAAGTTCTAGGGCGTTGATTCCCAGTTCCACAAGATGAGCGCGGTTATTCAAGGCGCTGAGTATGGGAAAAGTCGGAGCGATCGCTTCTGGTATTAACAGTGCCAGTATGTCACGAAATGTGCCGGTTCCTTCTTCAATCAATCCATTTGAGCTAATCTTTGTCCAGCGCGTTGGTAATTCGTAAATCACCAGTTGATTATTGGTTGGCAGGGTCTCTAAAGGAGCATCGCCTTCCCAATTTACAGTTTGCCCTTCGGGATCACAGGGAATCAGCGTGCCATTTTGATAAAGCACAACGCTTGCCGGATCTAAGCTAGTAACACCTCCCGATTCTGACGGCTTTGGTGCAAGTAAGCGTCGATCCACAGTCGTCGCTGTTGGATCTGTGCAGTAGAGAATTTGGTTAGCATTGGCAGAGTCGTAAGGGTCTGCGTTGCGGACTTTAAACCAGTAAAAGTAGACCTCTTTTTCAGTCAGACCAGATTCTTGAGCCGAAACTTCCCACAATTCTGGGAATTCTGTTGATTGACGAAGCGGAATTTCTCTGAATTGAGCTAATCTGTCTGGGCTTTCGGGAGCAGTATTGCCAATATAGAGAGTGGGAGCTAGTTCTGAAGCACTGGGACGCCACAAAACAAAATGAGTTTTTTTGCGGCTCAATAGATCGATAGGCATTATAAAAACCTCTGGGTAATGAAAGTTGAGTTATGAGTTCTTACACAACAGCCGAGTATTATTCCAGACGATAGGTTGAATTTCTTTAAACTGTCAATATTAGGCAGTGGATTGAGGATTTTGCTGGTAAATTTAGTAAGTTCAAGGTCTTAATATTTCCTGCTATTGGTTTTCATCGCCCACTTAAAAGACATTCAATCCTCAAAAGTTTTGAGTTTTTCTGCATATTTGTGATCAAAACAGAGAATTAGTGGATAGGGTTTAGGCAAAAGAGGAAGGCACATTATGACAACTCAAACACTAGGACTCGAACAAAACCTCTATGACTATTTATTATCAGTCTCTCTCCGAGAACCGGAAATTTTGGCCCAACTGAGACAGGAAACAGCCCAGTTTCCAATCGGGAGAATGCAGATTGCTCCCGAACAGGGGCAGTTTTTGGCGTTACTGGTGCAATTGCTGGGAGCTAAGAAAACTTTGGAAGTTGGGGTATTTACAGGTTATAGTTCCCTGGTGGTGGCATTAGCGTTACCGAGGGATGGTAAAGTGGTAGCCTGTGATATTAGTGAGGAATTTACAACGATCGCTCGGCGTTATTGGCAGCAAGCAGGAGTGGCGGATAAAATTCAACTGCACATTGCCCCAGCTTTGGAGACTTTGGATCGGCTGCTGGCAACAGGAGAAGCGGAAACTTTTGATTTTGCCTTCATCGATGCAGATAAGAGCAACTATGATGGCTATTATGAGCGATCGCTGCAATTAGTGCGATCGGGGGGACTGATTGCGATCGATAATGTCCTCTGGTCAGGGAAGGTTGCCGACCCCCAAGTGCAAGATAATAGAACTAAAAGGATTCGTGCCTTTAATCAGAAGCTGCATCAAGACCAGCGAGTTAGTCTGAGTTTAATTGCGATCGCAGATGGCTTAACTCTAGCACTCAAGAAGTAATGTCTTTGAATCCTCATTTATCCATTAGATATCTGGTTAAATAGAATGTAGAGAAGTCGCAGTGCTACGTCTCTACAAGGGTTGTGGATAATACATATTTAACAAAGTATGTTCAGTTTAATTCCCCAGCAAGACAGGCACTTCTGTTTTGATGCCTAATTAAAATCCCCGTCACAAAAGGTAATTGCGAACTTGTACTGAGCGCCGCCGTTGGCGCAGCCTCTCGTAGAGAAGAATTGCGAATTGGTTTAATTTTGCCAGATGTCTATTTGTTACAAACGCACAAGGGGTCGTACTGTCATTTTTACAAAAAATAGTGGTTTCATAAGTTACTTTTATCTGTAACCCTGGAGAACAAGACTATTTGTAGCAGTTGACTTTTCATCCTAAAATCGACTTTTGCTACTCTGAAGTATCACACAAATAATTTTCTTTATTTAAAAATTAATTATTCTGTAAAAAATTGTATGCGTACAAATTTATTTTTCTCTTTTAAGCATTTATTCGGTTGTATATTATTACTAGACTAAAGTGGATAAATGTATTTACTAACTGTTAACTATTTAACCTTTAATATCCGTGGAAGATATTCTGCAAGCAGTAGAAAAAATTCTGCAAGACAAGCCTCTTGCTTCGATTCAGTGGTTTGTGCTCTCTCAATCTTGGTTGGGCAAAACTTACAGTGAAATGGCAGAGGCATCAGGCTACGGCAACAATTATATAAAGGAAGTTGGCTCTGAGTTGTGGCAAGACCTCTCCGTTGCGCTTGGAAAAAGGGTAACGAAAAAAAATTTGCATTTAGCCTTGAACAAATACCTACAAGACAACATAGGCGATCGGCAGAATCAGATCCAACAAAAGTCGGGTGAAGAATCTAGTTTAGAAATGGTTTCTCCAGACTTTTTTTCAGCCAGCAAGATAGAATTTCCTAGCGGCCCTGTACCACTGGGTTCTCCTCTTTACATCAATCGCCCTCCCCTGGAAGAACTTGTTTGTAACGAGATTTTACATCCTGGTTGCTTAATCAGGATCAAAGCACCCAGAAAGATGGGAAAAAGTTCACTGCTCAACCGGATGATTGCTTATGCTAGAGAACAAAGTTATCAAATTGTCTATTTGGACTTTCAAGAAGCTGACCAAGACGTTTTTGGTTCCCTTGATAAATTTTTGCGTTGGTTTTGTGTGAATGTCAGCAGGCAGTTAAATCTCTTTCCCTGTCTAGATGATTTTTGGGATACGGAAATGGGCAGCAAGGTAAGCTGCAAAATCTATTTTGAAGCATATCTGCTGCAATACATTGATTGTAGTCCTGTAGTTTTGGCTTTGAATGAAGTCCATCGAGTTTTTGAATATCCCAATATTGCCCAAGACTTTCTGCCAATGCTGCGATTTTGGCATGAACAAGCAAAGCAAGATCAAATCTGGCAAAAACTGCGGATGGTGGTAGTTCACACAACAGAAATTTATATTCCGCTCAACCTCAACCAATCGCCTTTTAATGTCGGGATAACAATTACGCTGCCACCGTTTACTCTCAAGCAGGTAGAGAATTTAGCTTTACGTTACGGACTACATTGTGCAGCAGACTCCGAAGGGACAAAACACCTTGCCCATCTACAAGCAATGGTAGGAGGGCATCCCTATTTGGTGAGCCTCGGGCTTTATCATCTATGTCAGAAGGAAATGACATTAGAGATGTTATTAGAAACCGCTTCTACACCAGTGGGAATTTACAATCAGCATTTACGAGAATTGTTGACCCTACTCCAAAAAGAACCAGAATTAATGTCAGCTATGCAACAGATAATTGCAACAGATGAAAAAGTTGAGCTAAATGCGATCGCTGCTTACAAATTAGAAAGTATGGGTTTGGTTCAATTAAACGGTAATCAAGCTCACGCTATGTGTGAGTTATATCGTCTTTATTTTAGCCAACAGCTTGGAAAACAAAATAGTGCTAATAGTTCTAGTAATTTTTCAAGCAACTTTTGAGGGTTTGTAGTCAGGACTTTAGTACTTAGAAAATAAGCACTAAAGTTCTTATTGGTAACTTGCTTACCCATCGATATTATCTGAATTATCTCAACTATTCCGAGACAAATTTCTTGATTTAGATATAGAAATAATTTAAAATCTATCAAATGAACAATTATCGATACCAAGTTGGTGGTACCCTTACCAGTGACGCTCCTAGCTATGTTGAGCGCAGAGCGGATGTAGAACTTTACGAAGCCTTAAAGCAGGGTGAATTTTGCTACATCCTGAGCTGTAGGCAAATGGGCAAATCTTCACTTATGGTAAAAACAAAGCATCGCTTGCAAGAAGAGGGCTTTAGATGTGCCACCGTTGATATGACTAATATTGGTTGTGAAGATATAACTCCAGAGCAGTGGTATAAAGGAATTGTAGGCGACCTATGGTTGAGTTTTAAACTGTTAGGAAAAGTCAATTTAAAAACCTGGTGGCAAGAACAAAATGATATTTCTTTGGTTCAGAAACTGAGTCGGTTTATTTCGGAAAATCTGTTAGCTCAGTTTCCTAACGAAAGACTATTTATTTTTATTGATGAAATTGATAGTATTCTCAGCCTCGATTTCTCTGTTGATGACTTTTTTAATTTGATTCGGTTCTGTTATAATCAACGAGCAATTGATCCAGAGTATCATCGGATTACATTTGCAATTTTCGGTGTTGCGACACCTTCAGACTTAATTGTATATCGAAATCATACTACCTCGTTTAATCTTGGTAAAGCCATACAAGTAAATGGTTTCACCTTTGAAGAAGCTCAACCACTAGCTTTGGGACTGGATATTAAAGACAATCATCCCCAGAAAGTTTTGAAAGAAGTATTAGCTTGGACAGAAGGGCAGCCATTTCTGACTCAAAAGCTCTGTCGCCTACTTGTTAGTTTATCTCAAGATCATTTGGGTAGAAAGCTAAAAATTCCCTCTGGCACAGAAGAATTTTGGATAGAAAATGTGGTGCGATCGTACATGATCGAAAAATGGGAATCACAAGATGAACCGGAGCATTTACGGACAATTCGCGATCGCATCCTCAGAAATGAACAATCTGCCGCCAGATTGCTGGGAATTTATCAGCAAATTCTCCAAGGAGTGAAAGTACCAGCCGACGATAGTCGAGAACAGGTAGAACTATTGCTGTCTGGTTTGGTGATCAAAAAGCAAGGTTTTCTCAAAATCAAAAACCGAATTTATCAAGAAGTTTTCAATTTAGAATGGGTTGGAAAAAAATTAGCTGACTTGCGCCCCTACTATGAAAGCTTCAATGCCTGGGTAGCCTCAAAGGAAAAGGATGAATCTCGCTTATTACGTGGACAAGCTTTGATTGATGCCCAAACTTGGGCAAATGGTAAAAGCTTAAGCAATTTGGATTATCGATTTTTAGCTACCAGTGAAGAATTAGATCGGCGAGAAATGCAGCAAGCATTAGAGGCTGAACGTACTAAAGAAGTCGAAGCACGACTTGCAGAACACCAAAAAAGGCTGGCTCAACAAAAGAAAGCTGCCATAATAGTCACACTTTTGCTCGCAGGGATGACTATCAAGTTGGTGATTTCTATAGTGTGGGGAGTGTCGCTTTTACGAAAGATTGATGCTTTAGAATCACAGCTAAAATGTACCCAGGTAGGGCATCACCACAAAGTAATAACTGCAAATTCTCGCTTAGGTAGATGTTGAGTGAATTTTAAATTTTAGATTTTTAGGAAGATAAAGTGTCCGTTTTATGTTGTCAACCTCTGGAGGTACAACCCTAGTTGTACCTCCATTATATATTTATCACAATTCAATACAGTTCAGATAAGCCCAAAAGCCTCATGTAGACGCGATTTATCGCGTCTACAAAATCCAATGAATCCTGTTCATCCTCAAATTGCAAACAGAGTGCGATCGCTTCTCGAATACGTTCTATCAACTCATCTAAAGATTTAGCTTGCCTATGACACCCAGCAAGATTAGGAACCGAAGCGAGAAAGTAGCCATCTGTATCCCGCTCGATATCACATTAAATTCTCGCTTCATGATTAGCTGCCCAAGATTATTATTCCATTCTTTCACGATTACCGCCAGTACCAGCTAAGTGAAAGCTGGGGTAAGAGAAGTTCTGTTAATACAATTGCGATCGCCAACAGAAACGCAGGTCTGACTAAAGCTGTCGATGATGTGAGTTAAAATCCTGATATCTTCAATAACTACTCACGCAGAACGCCCCCGAAAAAGCGTTGGCAAAACCCACCGTAGGTATCGCTGATCTTGTACGTTGGGTTGAGGAACCAAACCCGACAAACTCACCATTGTCTTAATATGGTGAAAGAAACAACCCTAAAAAAGTCCCAAGGAGCAAATTTTGGCAATCCTTACTGACATCAGTACATTAATCACAACTGATCCTAACCTTCATGGTGGTCGTCCGGTGATCACAGGAACAGGAAC
The DNA here is from genome assembly GCF_029379315.1 of Nostoc sp. S13. GTDB lineage: Bacteria > Cyanobacteriota > Cyanobacteriia > Cyanobacteriales > Nostocaceae > Nostoc. The sequence continues at coordinate 31,740 of NZ_JAQYWQ010000005.1, read as the reverse complement.
ATCTGTTCGCCGAATTGCTGGCTTATATAATCAAGGTAACAACGCCGAAGAAATAGCAAGACGCTTAAATCACTTGACAATCACTCAAGTTTATGCGGCTCTAACCTATTATCATGCCAATAGAGATGAAATCGATGAAGATATAGCAGCAGAAAAAACCGCCTATGAACAATTAGCAAAACAACATTACCAGCCAGCTTCATCGACAAAATGACCAAGATTCGCCTGTATCTGGATGAAGATACAATGGACAGTGATCTTCTAGATGCGTTACGCCTTCGGAATGTTGATGTTTTATCGAGTAATGAATCTCAAATGTCTTCCCGTAGCGATGAAGAACAATTAAAATGGGCATTAGATAATCAGCGTGTAATTTATAGCTTTAATGTTCGAGATTTTTATAGAATTCATACTAATTTAATGGAACAAGGACAACGACACGCAGGTATCATTTTAGGGTTTCAAAATTATTCGATTGGTGAGCAAATGCGTCGAATTCTACGAATAATTGCCACTAAATCAGCACAAGAAATGCAAAATCAAGTAGAATTTTTGAGTGTTTGGGATGAACAATAGTGCGCTCGCCTGAGCTTCCAAGTGTGATTGTAGCATTGATTTGAGAAGAATGCCAAAGGAATAAGGCGATCGCCGATTAAAGTCAAGCGTTACCGATAGCGTAGCGTAAAGCCTTCTCTACGAGACGCTGCGCGAACGGCATAGATTCGCTTAGAGCGAGTCTTCTCCCAAGGGGAGACGCCAAAGGCGAACGAGCGTCATAGCCCGTCGTAGACATCGCTCATGTATTATGATCATTGATCAGCGTGCGTCACCGAATGCCCATCGTAGACATCGCCAACAGAAACGCAGGTCTGACCAAAGCTATCGATGATGTGAGTTAAAATCCTGATATCTTCAATAACTACTCACGCAGAACGCCCCCGAAAAAGCGTTGGCAAAGCCCACCGTAGGTATCGCTATGCTTCAGTATCCCCATCTCGAACAAGCGCTAAAATATCACTTCGGTTACGACCAATTCCGCCCCGGACAACGGCAAATTATCGAAGATGCGCTGGAAAATCGAGATTTAATGGTTGTGATGCCGACTGGTGGGGGAAAATCTCTGTGTTTTCAGCTACCAGCGTTGTTAAAAAATGGACTAACGGTGGTGGTGTCGCCGTTAATTGCTTTGATGCAAGACCAAGTAGAAGCATTGCGAAATAATAATATTAATGCCACATTTCTCAATAGCAGTTTGAATACTTACAAGGTGCGATCGCGGGAAGAAGCCATTCTCAACGGTAAAGTAAAATTACTATACGTCGCCCCTGAACGTCTCTTGAGTGAAAGGTTTCTACCGTTTCTCGATTTAGTTAAAGAAAAAATCGGTATTTCTAGCTTTGCTATTGATGAAGCGCACTGCGTTTCTGAATGGGGACACGATTTTCGTCCAGAATATCGCCAGTTAAAATCTCTGAGAAAACGCTATCCTGATGTCCCTACCGTCGCCCTCACCGCCACAGCAACTGATCGCGTCCGTAGTGATATCATTCAACAATTAGGACTAAAGCAACCTAAAATTCATCTTGCCAGTTTTAATCGTGATAATCTTTATTACGAAGTTCGCCCTAAAACTAAATATGCTTACGCTGAATTGTTAGAACTAATTCGAGAAACTGAAGGTTCGACAATTATTTATTCTTTAACTCGTAAAAAAGTTGATGAACTCACTTTTAAACTACAAAATGATCAAGTTGTTGTTTTGCCTTATCACGCCGGATTAACTGATGAGGAACGTAGTAGTAATCAAACGCGATTTATTCGAGATGATGTTCGGGTTATGGTGGCAACAGTCGCCTTTGGGATGGGAATTAATAAACCCGATGTGCGGTTGGTAGTTCACTTTGATATGCCCAGAAATATAGAAAGTTATTATCAAGAATCGGGTCGGGCAGGTAGAGACGGAGAACTATCTCGGTGTACAATATTTTTCAGCTTTGGTGATGTTAAAACAATTGAATGGAGTATTGATCAAAAAACTGACCCTCAAGAACAGTTGATTGCCAAACAACAACTGCGGCAGATGATCGATTACGCTGAAGGCACTGATTGTCGGCGAACGATTCAACTGGGTTATTTTGGAGAAAGGTTTCCTGGAAATTGCGCTAACTGTGACAATTGTCGTTATCCCAAACCAATACAAGATTGGACAATTGAAGCCATGAAGTTTTTATCTTGTGTGGCACGTTGCAAAGAAAGGTTTGGGATGCTACACATAATTGATGTGTTACGGGGGGCAAAAAAAGACAAAATTATCCAGTATGAACACGATAAACTTTCTACCTACGGTATTGGCAAAGATAAGAGTGTAGATGAATGGCGAATGTTGGGGCGATCGCTTTTACATCAAGGGTTAATAGAACAAACTAGCGATGGTTACTCAGTTTTAAAACTAAATGCCTTAAGTTGGCAAGTAATGCGAAAACAACGTACAGTTTCGCTAGCTGTAACCACAGTCCAAAAGATTACCTGGGAACAGGGGAGTGAAAAAGCAGAAGCAGCAGAAGTATTATTACAGAAGTTGCGATCGCTACGTAAACAATTAGCTGATGAACAATCTGTACCACCTTACGTCATCTTCCACGATTCCACTTTAAAATTGATGGTACAGGTACAACCCCAAACCTTAGTTGAATTTGCCAAACTTTCTGGTGTAGGTAGTCACAAACTTGCCCAATATGGCGAAAAGTTTATTACAGAAATTCGCGCCTACCGCCAAGAAAAAGGTTTGCAAGATAAATCTGTTAATTTTGTATCCTCTCCCAACTCAGCTTCTTATACTGAACTACAGACATTACAATTACATCAACAAGGTTTAAATATCGCTCAAATTGCCCAAAAACGCAACCTTAGTCCGGCAACAGTCAGAAATCATCTAGAAAAACTAATTGAGAAAAATCAGTCAGTTGATTTAAGTCAATTAGTACCTCTAGAACATCAACAAAAAATTTGGCAAGTTTTAGAAGTACTCGGTGACATTTCCCTCACTCCTATTAAAGAACAACTAGGTGAAAGCTATAGTTTTGATGAAATTCGCTTAGTACGGGGTAAGTGGCGGCGCCAAAATCGCAAGTGATAATTGAAGAAGAATACAGAATTCAGAATACAGAATTCAGAATCAATAAGGAGTTAACCGATGAGTCAGATGCTTAATACAGGAGTACGCTGGACAATTCACGATGTGGAACTCTTCGCAGAAAATGAAGGGACGCGCTACGAGATAGTTGATGGAGAATTATTTGTGACTAGGGCATCTCATTTCAAGCATCAGCAAACTTGTGGTAAGATTTTCGGACAGCTTGATGTTTGGTCAGAGTCTACTGGTTTAGGAGAAGCTATTCCTAGCCCTGGTATTTTGTTTTCAGAATCAGATAACGTGATTCCTGATATAGTTTGGGCTACCAAAGAAACCTTGGCGCTAACATTGGATGAAGCGGGACATTTAACTGGCGCACCAGATTTAGTAGTAGAAGTTTTGTCTTCTAGCAACGAAGACTTAAGACGCGATAATGAAGCTAAACTTAAACTTTATTCTTCCAGAGTAGTAAAAGAATATTGGATTGCTGATTGGCGATCGCGTAAACTAGAGGTCTATGGGCGCGAAGACAATCAACTGAAATTGGTAGAAACCCTATTTAGTAGTGATAATATAATTTCTGCCCTATTGCCTGCTTTTAGCTGTACTGTAGACCAGTTTTTCCCTGTATAAATATTTATCGAAACAGAATTTAGGAGTCAAAATTCAGAGCACAGAGATAAAAGAGGGCTAGGGCATTTCACTTCAAGCATCAGCAAACTTGTAAGCTAACCTCGTAACAAAATGTAAAATTGTCAAAGTCTTTGTGATTGCTTCTGTACCAGACGTGAACGTTTCACTCGCAATGATCTAGTTAGAAATTTTCCCACTCACATACTTAACACAAAAGCTGATAATATTTATATTGTCCTTTTTCACGTAAAACAAGGGCAATAAAACTTAATTTATCAAAGGAGAACACTCATGTCTTATCTGGCAAAGCTAAGTCAGTCACCACGTTTAATGACTCTTACTGTTTGTGGTGCAATCATGGCTACAATTCCTATTAATCCTGCTTTTGCAGCACCCACCGATCCTAGTAGTTATGCAGCTTCCTGTCAAAACATTCGTGTTACTGGAGCGACCTTAACGGCAAGTTGTCGCAGAGTCAATGGCACATACAACTCAACATCAATTCTGATTCGGGGAATATTCAATGGTAATGGAGTTTTGCTTTATAGTAGTAATCCCAGATCCGCTAGTAGTTATCAAAATTCTTGTCGGAATATTGGTGTTACTGGAGCGACCTTAACGGCAAGTTGTCGCAGAATTAATGGCACATACAACTCAACATCAATTCTGATTAAGGGAATATACAATAATAATGGAGTTTTGCGCTATTCATAGGTAGACATTAGGCTGCGTTAAAGTTGGTTGTTTTGCCAAAATTTAGGTGAGGTAGATAAACTATCTTACCTAAATTTTTAAATAATTTACTGGCAAACAGTCCATCAATTTGGAGAACAGCTAGAACAGAAATTAGGGCTGAATTTACAAAATTGGCTACCTGTCAGTCCGTAAGCTGTACAATAAGGAAAACTGGTAAGTTCAACTCTGGCTGTTTGTAATTTGGAACCATTCGACAACGCTTCAGTAACTTTAGTTTTATCAGCCAGAAGGATAGCTAAAAGCTTAGGTAACGCCATGCAAGCAGCAATATTGAGCAGCGTTAGCAATATAGTATCTATCAAATTCATAGGTAATCATCTCCTGTGAAAAATAGGCAATCGCTGTTTTTAGATGCAAGCATAATGTATGTATAGCATTGATGTTCAGTCAATCTATTGGTTGCAGTCTATGTTAATTAACTTTAACATAAATTTTTGTAAATATAAACGTGGAATTCCTGGAATTTTCATATACAGAAGAGAATGTGGATAATCAGGACGGTTATTGTAGCGTAATAACAAAATAAACTGGAAAACGATCAGTTTACAATATTTAGGTAAGGTGTTATGTCAAAAACCCAAACCGCGTCTTCTTTTTTATCTAATATCAGTGAGCGAGAACGCGAGGCATTAAAGCGGTTAGTAGATTACACAAATGTAGAATCGCTGCCAGAAATTTGGCCTTTGGCAGCTCAAGGATTTGGTGATGTTGTCGCCCTCCGCAACCCTCACAGTAAACCAGAAGTAGCGATTACTTATACCCAGTTGGCAGAGCAAATACGACTATTTGCTGCTGGGTTACAGGCCTTGGGAGTAAAGGTAGGCGATCGCATTTCCCTAATTGCTGACAACAGTCCTCGCTGGTTTATTGCCGATCAAGGGATAATGAGCGCTGGAGCAGTTAATGCGGTGCGTAGCTCCCAAGCGGAAAAAGAAGAACTGCTATTTATCATCGCTAATAGTGGCAGTACGGCAATAGTAGTTGAGGATTTAAAAACACTTAAAAAACTGCAAGATCGCCTCAAAGATTTACCAATTCAGGTAGTCATCTTACTTTCTGATGAAGCACCACCAACAGACGACACCCTAAAGGTGCTGAACTTTGCCCAGTTGATCGAAATTGGGGTAAATCATAATTTTGTGGCAGTCAAGCAAAATCGTGACGCTCTAGCAACCCTAATTTACACCTCTGGCACAACGGGCAAACCCAAGGGTGTAATGCTGTCTTATAACAATTTGATGCACCAAGTAACAACATTTGGGACAGTATTGCAACCAAACGTGGGCGATATCGTTCTCAGTATTCTACCTTCCTGGCACAGCTACGAACGAACTGTTGAATATTACCTACTATCTCAAGGTTGCACACAAGTTTATACCAACTTGCGCTCTGTGAAAGGAGATTTGAGACAATTTAAACCCAACTATATGGTGGGTGTACCCCGCCTGTGGGAATCGATTTATGAAGGAGTTCAAAAGCAGTTCCGCGAACAACCAGCGAATAAGCAACGCCTAATTAACTTTTTATGGGGCACTAGCGAAAAATATATGAAAGCGTGGCGAGTTGCTCAAGGGTTGAGTTTAAATAATCTTCATGCTTCACCCGTCGAACGATTAGCAGCTAGGATACAAGCATCGGCTTTATTACCCCTCCATGCCTTGGGAGAACGACTGGTTTATGCCAAGGTGCGAGAAGCCACAGGAGGACAAGTTAAGCAGATGATTAGCGGCGGTGGTGCGCTTCCCAGACACATAGATAATTTCTTTGAAATTATTGGTGTGCAGATTTTGCAAGGTTATGGCTTGACAGAAACTTCTCCTGTTACCCATGTGCGGCGTCCTTGGCGAAATTTGATTGGTGCATCAGGGGAACCACTTCCGGCTACAGAAGCTAAAATTGTAGATCCTGAGACAAAAGCGCCTCTACCAGTAGAGAAGCGAGGCTTGCTATTGTTGAGGGGGCCGCAGATTATGCAAGGCTATTACCAAAATCCCGAAGCGACAGCGAAAGCAATTGATGCTGAAGGTTGGTTTGATAGCGGCGATTTGGGTTGGTTGACACCAGAAGACGACTTAGTGCTGACTGGCAGGGCGAAGGATACGATTGTATTGACTAACGGGGAAAACATCGAGCCACAGCCAATTGAAGATGCCTGTTTGCGATCGCCATACATCGATCAAATTATGCTCGTCGGCCAAGATCAGCGCAGCCTGGGAGCCTTAATTATCCCTAATCTCGAAGCCATAGAAAAATGGGCAGCAAGTCAGAATCTTACACTGGACACGCACAATGATCAGGTGATTTCCTCACCTAGTCAAAAAATTGACTTGGAGAGTAAAATGATCCAGGATTTATTTCGGCAAGAATTGAATCGGGAAGTGCAAAATCGTCCAGGCTTTCGACCGGATGACCGCATCGGAACGTTCAAACTGATTCTGGAACAGTTTTCCATCGAAAACGGCTTGATGACACAAACACTGAAAGTTCGACGACACGTCGTCACGGAACGCTATCGCGATATTATTGACGGCATGTTTGCCTGATGATTCCACCCGCTAACTGTAAAGAGTGAACGTGAAATATTTATGGATGCCTCGAAATCTAATTTGCTCCTGAAACGCGTCGTTAACGTTAAAGTCATTGTTACTCCCCTCTGGAAAGAGGAAGTACAACAGCAGCTACAAACGCAGATCAATCAAATCGACCAGCAACTGCAACAGCTAGAAGTCGAAGGACAAAGAGCGGTCGCGGCAATTCAAAAGCAGAGTCTGCAACCACCTGGCCCCCAGACCCTCCAACAAATTGACAATATCCAACTCCAAGTCAATCAAAAGAAAAGTGAACTCCTAGAGCAGAAAAATCAGTTGCTGCAAAACCTTCAGCAAGTGCAGTTTCTCCAGCAAGATCAGGAAGTTAACCAATTTCAAATGGAAGGCTTTTTCCGGGCAGAAATCGGTGATAACCTGATTAGCAAAATGCAGGTCGAAATCGTTCTGCGTGATGGCGTTGTCGAAGAAATTCGCGGCGACATTTAAAAAGTTAGGAGTTATGAGTTATGAGTTATGAGTTATGAGTGTAAATTCCTAACTAACTCCTGTAGAGACGCGATTAATCGCGTCTCTACTTCTAACTCCTAACTCCAGCCCAAACAATTTGCCATACTGGAGGTGAGCTAATAAAAAGCGATCGCCCAAAGGTGGTCATCTCAACTCGATATTTAACTGTACTAACTGAATCATCACCCCGCTTAATTTCCGTAATCGTCACAAAAGCCTGATTCCGTTGCGGATAAGCTACCTCTACCTTTCGCGTTCCTCCCACTGATCCTATGTCGTCAAAGGCATTCAGGGCGAGGGTAGCAGGATCACTACCTTGGAGAGATGAGTTAATCTTTTCTAGAGGTATAGTTTTATAATCGGAACGCTCTAAGTATGCCACAACCTCTTGAGACTGATGCATTGCTGCCACCTGCTGCGTTTGCCCATCACTAGTCTCAATAATCGGTGCAGGTGGCTGTTCCTGGATAATATAAACTCCAGCGCCAGCACTGGCAAAAATACCTAGTATCATAATCAAAAAGAATTTCAACTTTGCCGACATAAAAGTAAACAGGAATTTCAAATAGGTTTATTACCAATTTTGAATTCTAGATTGAACTGTATCCCATATCCTCTACCTGTGAGAAGTTCCTGTATCTTAAGCAGTGGTTATGAGGAATATAAATACCAATCCCATTTAATCTGTGAGAAACTCGTGGTGGTTTTTGCAAATCAACAACTAAAACCAGATATTGGCTAACCATTGAGGATGGCTCTGTATTATAGACCTCTAAGTTATATTTAGGTTCCTAAAGTCAAGAGTTAGGAGTTAGGAGTTAGGAGTTAGGAGTTTGGAGTTTGGAGTTAGGAGTTAGGAGTTTGGAGTTAGCAACTTTCCCCTGCCCCCTCATCTCCTCATCTCCTCGAATGCCCAATGCCCAATGCCCAATGCCCAATGCCCAATGCCCAATGCCCAATGCCCAATACCCAATGCCCAATGCCCAATGCCCAACCTAAAATATAAAATCTCCAGTCCAAAACTCTCCCATCAAGATACAATTCGATCTGACAAAAGCTGTTAAAGTCCATAAACCATTGATTCCCAAACCACCCTATGAGCATTCACGAAGTATTTATGCCGGCGCTGAGTTCTACCATGACGGAAGGCAAAATCGTTTCCTGGGTGAAATCGCCAGGGGACAAAGTGGAAAAAGGCGAAACAGTGGTGGTTGTAGAGTCAGATAAGGCAGATATGGATGTAGAAACCTTTTATGAGGGATTTCTTGCCCATATCATAGTTGAAGCTGGTGAAACTGCCCCGGTAGGATCTGCGATCGCCTTTATAGCCGAAACGGAAGCTGAAATTGAACAGGCGAAATCTCTTGCCAATTCCGGCGGTGTGGCTGCAAGTGCTACCTCATCTCCCGAAGCAATCCCCGCCGCCAGAGCCTCAGCCGCAACACCTGCCTTAGTGTCTCAAAACGGGTCTAACCACAAAGAAGGAAGGCTTGTAATTTCACCCCGTGCCCGCAAATTAGCCAAAGAACTCAAAGTTGATTTAACTACTCTCCAAGGCAGTGGTCCCCACGGTCGCATTGTTGCCGAAGATGTAGAAGCATTGTCCAATCAAGGCAAACAACCCGCCCCTGCCCCATCTGCGCCACCAGCACCCGTACCAACCAGCGCCCCAGTTGCACCCCCAGCACCTCGGACACCAGCAGCCACACCAGTAGTAGCGGCTGTTCCTGGTCAAATTGTGCCTTTAACTACCTTCCAAAATGCCGTAGTGCGGAACATGGTAGCCACCATATCCGTGCCCGTCTTCCGTGTCGGTTATACAATCACCACCGATGGATTAGACAAACTTTATAAACAAATTAAATCCAAAGGCGTGACAATGACAGCGCTACTGGCGAAAGCTGTAGCGGTGACATTGCAAAAACACCCGTTGTTAAATGCTAGCTACTCAGACCAGGGTATTGTTTATCATTCTGATATCAACATTTCCGTAGCAGTAGCGATGGATGATGGCGGATTGATTACGCCTGTGCTACAAAATGCAGACGCAGTGGATATATATTCTCTATCGCGTACTTGGAAGTCTTTGGTAGAACGTGCGAGGGCAAAACAATTACAGCCCCAAGAATACAACAGTGGTACTTTTACCCTGTCCAATTTGGGGATGTTTGGCGTAGACAAATTTGATGCGATTTTACCGCCTGGACAAGGTTCAATTTTAGCGATCGGGGCATCCCGTCCGCAAGTGGTAGCAACACCCGACGGTTTATTTGGTGTGCGCCAACAAATGCAAGTCAATATTACTTCCGACCACCGGATTATTTACGGTGCCCATGCTGCGGCGTTCTTGCAAGATTTAGCGAAATTGATTGAGACGAATCCTCAATCTTTGACAATGTAATTTTGAAAAGACACCAAATTTAAATGTTAGCGCTATTAGCGAGCAGTAGTTTGTCGTAGAGTAGCGCTAACAATAAACAATCCTTAATAAGTAGTCGGACAGAATTAATTACACAATGTCATTGCGAATGAAGCAAAGCGGAATGTTCGCGGAGCGTCTCGTAGAGAAGCAATCGCAAGGGTTTGGGATTGCTTCACGACCTTCTCAATGACTGTAAATATTTTTGTCCAGTTACTTACCAATTCAAAATTGAAAATTTAAAAAGCCTGATTTCATATGAGTTTCCAGGCTTGTATCTCTCATATTTTTTTAATTGGTATAAGCTGAAATTTTTTATGTTCAAACTGACATCAAAGTGACATACGACAACACCCTAAAATATCTGGTTGAGCAGTATCCAGAAGATTTTCTCCGCTACTTACTCGCATCAGAGGCAACGAATATCCAGATTCTCAAAACAGAATTAAATCAAGAACCAATTCGTGCCGACTCAGTAACCTTTTTGCAAACTGCCAATCAAATACTGCATTTAGAAGTTTCAAACCTTACCAGCATCGACACCACCCTTACCACTGCGGATGCTGGACTATTGGGTGCAGCTATATCGACAATACAATTGCGATATCGAGCAGGTAGTGATTTTCCTTAAACCCAAAACTTCAGAAGCTGTATTTGTAGATCAATTTACTGCCCGCAATACTACCCACCGTTACCGCGTCATCCGAATTTGGGAACAAGATCCAGAACCCTTACTGTTATCTCCTGGTTTATTACCTCTGGCAACTTTGGCGCGAACAGATTCTCCTCAAAGCTTACTTCAACAGGTAGCAGTTCAGGTGAGTATGATTGAAGAAGCAGCTACCAAGCAAAGTATCTCGGTATGTACCCAACTTCTAGCAGGGTTGGTATTTGAGCCGGAACTCATTCGTCAGTTTTTGAGGAGAGAAGATATGAGAGAATCTGCCATTTATCAAGAAATTCTCCCAGAAGGACTTCAAAAAGGGAGAGAACAAGGTATTGAACAAGGTATTGAACAAGGTATTGAACAAGGAAGACAATCAGAACTGAGGCTAGTGATGCGTCTATTAACTCGTCGGCTTGGTTCAATTAATTCTCAGTTACAATCTCGGTTGCAAGAGTTATCCCTGGCTCAGTTAGAGGACTTAGGTGAAGTATTACTAGATTTTGTCAGTGAAGCTGATTTAATGAATTGGCTAAATACAATAGAAAGTTAGAGTTTACTCTAAACCTTTCGACCAGTTACAAAAAAAGTCAGATTTTCATACCAAGCTCCTTCCTCGGTTGCTTCTGCTTCAATTTTTTGACGATACTCTGCTTTTAATTGTGCCATTTGGTCTGATGAAACTTGTAACAAGGGATTTTCTCTGGGATGAAACCATCCTCCATTCCATTCTCTAGCTTGCTCTAGATTACGGTAGAAACCTAGTTGTTGGATCTTCACTTGAATATCTTTAAAACCAGCTTCTGCAAGCAGATAATCGCACTTTTCAGGAGTTCCTGTTGGTTCATTGATATTTGTCAGCAAAATATCATGTTTGTCACAAATATTAATTATGAGTGGCGCTCCACAAGATTGCTCAGAGCAACAAGAAAAACCTACAACTCCCTCTGGTTTTAGAAAACGATACCATTTACTCAGAGCAGCAGGAATATCTTTAAAATATACTATAGCTGTAGAGCAAAGAATTACATCGAAACTCTCATCATTGAAGTCGATATATTCAGCATCGGCTTCAATGAGTTCGATATTTTGCAAGCCTAATTCTTCAATTTTCTGTTGGGCTTGGGCTAGCATCCCTGAAGAAAAATCTACTCCAGTTACTTTTCCTTCAAAGCCAACAATTTGTGCAATAGCTATGGCAATGATACCTGTGCCAGTTGCCATATCTAATACTTTTTGTCCCTTTTGCAGTTGAACTAAATCTAGTAGAGGCAGAGCACGATGAATTGTGTAATCGTTGTCGTAGCTATTTCTGCTATCAAAGAAATCAATTACTTTTTTCTTATACTGTTGCTCGTATTGGCTATTTTGCATGAGATTTTCAATTTTCACTGGTCAATTATCAGAATAAATTGCGAGTGACACTCCTGTCTTCTAAAAACTTGCTTTCAAAATGTTGAAATCTTGCAAAATTTCAACATTTATATCATGTCTCTATATGCTTTGGGTGTGATTCCAATATGCTTATGAAAAATGGTAGTAAAATTACTTTGGCTAGAACAGCCAACTTGAAGTGCAATTTCGATAATAGGTAATTGAGTATAAGTGAGTAAAAACTTAGCTCGCTCAATCCGACATTGAATGACGTATTGATGTGGAGAAAGACCGATTAAACGTTTAAACCAACGACAGAATGAATAGGAACTCATATTCACTAGACTAGCCAGTTTTACTAGCGTTAATTCTAGTGCTAAGTTGTCATAAATATAATCAATTACCTGCCGTAATTGACGCTTAGAAAGATTGACCTCAAACTCTGTAATTAGTTGCCGTATTCCAGAATAAGTTTTGAGGAGATGGGCTGCTAGAGCAATAGCAACTGATTCACCATATAGTTTACCACATGGACATCCGGCTTCAAGCTCTGCTTTGAGTGCCATTCCCAGATGAAGAATTTGCCGATCGCAGACTCCGCGCTGTGGGATAATTTCAATAGTGGGATTGCTTCCAATGATTAGCTCATCTGCGACTCTGTTAAATAGACTGGAATCAAAAGAGACTAGGAGAAATTTTATTTCCTGATGCCAACGGGCTTGAGTCGGAATTCCCTTTGGAGTAACATTAACCCAACCTCTCCTCATCTGCGTACTGTGTAACCTTCCACCTGCTAATCGCCAGTCTATTTGACATGAATTACCAAGCCAAATATTAATGCTGTGCTGCTGCAAGCAAAGCTCTGGACATTCAAAGGCGGGTAAATGATGCTGTTCAAGCACAATCCCGTTCCAGTGATTAATGCTGGACAAAATAGGAGGTTTGTTGCTCATGGGCACAAGATTTCCGTTTGCCACATGAATGGCTGAGAGTTGTTCAGATTTCATCTTATCTACTTACTTGTAAACTACTACAAAAAAGATAATAAGCTAATACGTGACAAAATTACCCCATTAATTTATTTTCGCTAAAGCTGACAAATGACTCTATTTGTTGAGTCGATTCACTTAAAACAATCATTTCTTCCTCAGCGTACCTTAGCGTCCCTCTGCGTTTAAAAAAATAAAAAAGTGAGCAATTGCCCACCCAAATGATTTAACCTTTTACACACACAACTTGTTTCAAGGTAGCAACTATTTCAACCAGGTCTATTTGTTGATTAATCACCTCATCTATCGACTTGTAAGCACCAGGAATTTCATCCAATACACCCTCATCTTTACGGCATTCTACACCATTTGTTTGCTCAATCAAATCATCAAGTGTATAGACATTTTTTGCCTTATTTCTTGACATTAACCGCCCTGCCCCGTGAGAGCAAGAACAAAAACTATGAGCATTCCCTTTACCCTTAACAATGAAAGACTTTGCCCCCATCGAACCAGGAATAATCCCATAATCTTCAGTCTGGGCGCGGACTGCACCCTTACGGGTAACATATACATCCTCGTCAAAATGCACTTCTTTTTCGGCGTAATTGTGATGACAATTAACCTGCAATAAAGGTTTAGTTGCCTTCCCACCTGCCAGATGCTTCTCAACTATGTGCTTAAAACGCGCCATCATCACATCGCGGTTGACACGCGCATAGTTTTGTGACCATTAGACCTATCCACAAATAAACCTCAAAATAGCTGAAACCCTTACATAGCTGACTTTTTAGCTTATATAAAACAGGAACCTCTAAAACCCTCTCCAGAGCTAGGTTTCAGCCAAATAAAGTTCTCATTTCCGGATAAGTCTATTGCAAATCGTGCCAGTATGCTTGGAATTCTGGCGTTCCAACGACAAAGTGAGCCAAATCCAGGTCAGGCAATTTATTACCTGCCATATGAGCTAATTCTCTGGCTGTGTGAATATGACACTGGGCTAGTTTATTGCCGATGTTGCGTGAACCAGAATGCAGCATTAGCCAAACTTGATTCTCTGTATCAAGGCATACTTCAATAAAGTGGTTTCCTCCACCGAGAGAACCCATCTGTTTCATCGCTTTACTTTGCAGGTCTTGCACCCCGCGATGCAAGTTTTTAAAATCATCCCAGCGTTGCCAGTTGGTAACAAATTTTTCAACGTCTTTATTTTCGTTAAATCCAGTAGGAATTGCTGCTTCAATATCCAGGCGAATTTTCTTCAATTTACCTTCTAGTTGTTCGGCAGTAAATACTGTTTTGATAGCGCTCATCCCACAACCAATATCCACACCGACAGCAGCCGGTATAATTGCCTCTTTCGTCGCAATTACAGAACCCACTAAGGCACCTTTTCCTAAGTGAACATCTGGCATCAAGGCTACGTGCTTAAACACAAATGGTAGCGATGCCACATTCTTTGCCATCTTAGTTTCTTCTGGGCCTAAAGAGTGATTTGCCCAAGATAAGACGGGTATTGGTGTGGTAATTTCTAACTTCTCGTAAGGCATAATTTCTTCTATTTTAGATTTTAGATTGGGTATAGGGCATTGATAATTATCGCTATGGTTTATAACCCATTACCTAGTTAGTTGTAGCAATTTAAATGTTGTACTGTCTTTCCTTTGGCTCACTTAATTTTCGTAAAGCTGAAGAACTACTTTTAGAAGTTATATTTATGTACTACAAATGTAACAAAATAAGTTACAAGCGTCAAGCCGATCGCCACGACAATCAGGTATCATTACCAGAACTACCAATTAGGGTGTCGTTGCCTAAGCTCGCATAAAGAGAGTATGCTACTGGTAAAATATGGGTGCAGTCGGATTTGAAGCTGGGCGATCGCAGGATGTATGATGGATAAATCAGGTAACTAGCGGCATCAAACCAATCGCAACCGAAAATGCCCGCCAGTACACTCCGACATCAATCAGATACCACAATAGATAATAATGATTTGGAGGGACTTGGATCTCCAGTATTTGGCATAATGGCATGAGTTTAAAGGCAGTTCTCTTTGATTTTAATGGTGTGATCATTAACGATGAGCCAATCCACCTGCAATTGATAGATGAGATTCTCATTGAAGAAAATCTTCAACCCCAACGCGTTGATGAGCGTCAAGCTTCTCTTGGACGCAGCGATCGCGCTTGTTTTCAGCAACTACTCGTTAATCGTGGTAGAGTCGGTAACGAAAACTATTTAACTCAGTTACTGTACCGCAAAGCCCAAGCCTATACGGTGGAACTAGAGAAAATAGAGAAACTACCTTTATATCCAGGTGTAGAAGATTTAATATTTCAGGTACGATCGCAGAATCTGAAACTAGGATTAGTTAGTGGCGCGATTCGCAAAGAGATAGAATTGGTACTCCATCGCGCCAAACTAGCCGAACATTTTAAAATTATCGTCGCGGGTGACGACATCACCACCAGTAAACCAGAACCCGATGGTTATCTACTGGCAGTAAAACACCTGAATCAAGAATATCCGGAATTGAATCTTCAACCATACGAGTGTTTGGCAATTGAAGATACCCCAGCAGGTATCGAAGCGGCGAAGCGATCGCAAATGCAAGTTGTTGGGGTAGCGAATACATACCCATTCCACATGCTCCAGCGCTGCTGTAACTGGACTGTTGATTATCTCAGTGATTTGGAACTCGAACGCGTGCAGAAAGTTTATTCTCAAAAACAACCTCAGCCATCGGTAACTGAATGTTAGAATAGTCTCTGGTGATAATGTCTTGAGTTAATGAGTGATATTACTCTTGACTTGGCACAGATTAAGGGGAATTAGCTCAGTTGGTAGAGTGCTGCGATCGCACCGCAGAGGCCATCGGTTCAAATCCGTTATTCTCCATGTCCATTAAATAATTATTTGTCAGTTTTAGTAAAGTCGATGAGCGGAAAGCTTCTCCCCGATTAAGCTAACTTGCTAAATTGCTGAATTGTGTATTTAAATTAACACTGGACTCTTAATTTTTTACTAACAATGACTTCCCTACAAAATCAAATTATTTTGATCACTGGTGCAAGTAGTGGTATTGGTACTGCTTGTGCAAGAATCTTCGCTGGTGCAGGTGCAAAACTGATCTTAGCAGCACGACGGTTAGAACGTTTGCAGCAGCTAGCAGATACTCTTAATAAAGAGTTTAGTACTGAAATTCATTTGTTACAGCTAGATGTGCGCGATCGCCAGGCTGTAGAAAAAGCCATTTCCACTTTACCCACCGCCTGGTCTGACATCGACATTCTCATTAACAATGCTGGTTTAAGTAGTGGTTTAGACAAGTTGCACGAAGGCAGCTTTCAAGACTGGGAAGACATGATTGATACTAACATTAAGGGTTTACTTTATCTTTCCCGCTATGTTGTTCCTGGAATGGTGAGTCGCGATCACGGTCATGTGGTAAATTTAGGTTCCATTGCTGGACATCAAACCTATCCTGGTGGCAATGTCTACTGTGCTACCAAAGCTGCTGTGAGAGCAATTTCTGAAGGTTTAAAACAAGACCTGTTGGGAACGCGGGTACGTGTAACTTCCGTTGACCCTGGTATGGTAGAAACGGAATTTAGCGAGGTGCGCTTTCACGGAGATAGTGAACGCGCCAAGAAAGTCTACCAGGGAGTTACACCTCTAACAGCAGATGATGTGGCTGATGTCATATTTTTCTGCGTGACGCGATCGCCCCATGTCAATATTAATGAAGTTGTGCTGATGCCTGTTGACCAAGCTAGCGCTACTTTAGTTAATCGGCGAACAGAAAAGTAACCCATCTTAAGAAGATTAATTTGTTAACACTTCAATCAACCATGATGCTTACTTAACCCCCGACATGAACGCCAGGACGCCTGTGGGAATTCTTTTCAGCCCGACGGAGTACTTCACGGGTAACTACAGCAATATCACCCTCCCCAAATAAAATAAAACGCAGTAGGTATTGTATGGGATTGCCTTCAACCCAACCGAAGTAGGCATGGGGAATCTTACCTGTTTGGTCACGAATATAGAGCAGTAAAGCCGCGATCGCATTCGGTACTGCTGCACTCTCAGCCCGTAGGATGCGGTAATCACCAACTTGCACCCCTGTTACTTTGATCACATCCGCAAACTCCGAAGCATCTGATACATGAATCTCTAGAAAAAGAATTGGATCGTTGGGTGGAATATGGTTGTCCTCGCGCACCTCTTTCTCTTTCATAAAATACTCTAGTACATCGCCCTTATTCAACCGATTTGCAATCAGCCGTATTGCTCCCTGGCTCTCTTCGGCAAGGAATTGATCAGCAAGTTCGTCAACTTCGATCCGCTCTGTTCGCAGTTCCGTTGAACGCCAAACACGAGAAACCAGCGAGGTAAAAATGATTGTACCGATGAAGAACCCAGCGATCCTAATACCTTCTGGTCTTTCGATGATATTGACAACAGTAGTATATATAAACAACAGTGTGATGATTCCAAAGAGGAGTTTTGCCCGCTTCTCTCTGTGACGATGGGCTGATAGGGTGACGGCAAAGGCAGCTGAGGTAATCAATACAAGCACACCAGTTGCATAAGCCCCACCTTGAGCTTCGACATTTGCCCGGAAGATAATTGTGACAACAAAAGCGATCGCTGTGTAGACTAATACTAAAGGTCGCGTGACTCGTGCCCAATTCGGTGCCATGCCATAGCGTGGTAGGTAGCGAGGCACAATATTCAGCAGCCCTGCCATTGCAGATGCACCTGCAAACCACAAAATGGAAATAGTACTTAGATCGTAAATTGTGCCAAAGGCATTGCCTAGATGCATATGTGCTAAATAAGCAAGGGCCCGTCCGTTGGCTTTGCCCCCAGATGCAAATTCTGCGGTTGGAATCAGGAGAGTGGTTATAAAGCTGGTGGTGAGCAAAAAGAAGCTCATAATCAGAGCAGCAGTGGTGAGCAGCTTGCGTGTATTGCGAAGCCGCCCTTTGGAATCCTCTTGAGTGTCGCTGCTACTACCTTTTACCAGGCCCATAACGGTGACGCCAGTCTCAAAGCCTGACAATCCCAGCGCTAGCTTGGGGAATATGAGGAGAGCGATGCCGATTAGTATCAAAGGGTTGGAATGGTGTGCAAAAAGTGCAGTGTGCCAATTAGCGATCACTTCTGGGTGAATTAGGATCTGATACAGACCGACGCTAACGACAATGGAGTTTAACACCAGATAAACTCCTACCAAAACTACTGCAATCCCAATCGCTTCTCGGAAACCTTTGAGGAAAACTGCACCTAGTAATGCAACTAATATGAGAGTGATAGCGATCGTCTGATTGTGCAGCCAATTTGGAGCCAGTGGATTTTCGATGATATGGGCTGTAGCATCAGCAGCCGACAGGGTAATGGTAATAATAAAGTCGGTTGCCACAAAGCCGAGTAGACACAGCACCAGTAATTTGCCTTGCCACCAAGGGAGCAAACGCTCTAACATTGCGATCGACCCTTCACCATGAGGGCTTTCCGCAGCAATGCGCCGATAGATTGGCAATGCTCCAAACAGCGTCAGCAAAACCAGAATCAGGGTAGCCAGAGGAGAAAGAGCGCCAGCTGCCAGTGCTGCAATCCCAGGTTGATAGCCAAGAGTCGAGAAATAATCTACACCAGTCAAGCACATCACCTGCCACCAAGGATGCTGGCGATGTGGTTGTTGCTTGCGGTAAGGTCTTTCCTTCTCTCGTCGGTCTTCTTCAAGCAACCAGTGGATTAACTGCCTGCTGAGGCGTTTTGTTGAAACAATTGATTTAGCCATCAAATACGGTTGTGTTGCAAAAGTTGGCTTTGTGATTTTTTTAAGCCTTTGTGGTTTATTAAAATTTTCAACTACAAAGATATAGCACTATATATTGTAGATTAAGCATCCTGTCCAATTTACAAAATAATAGTAGCTGCTTGTAGTTGTCTAGCGTATCAAGATAAATTCCAGCTTTTGGTATGGGAAGAATCAATAGTGTACCCGTATATTTTCGGTTTAACGAGCCATTGGGCATAAGCAGAAAGCCACTAGCGCACCGCTAAGGGTCGATCGACTCGCTAGTGTAGCTTTTGGGTAGGGAAGTTAGTTGTTCAATCACTACTTTCGGCTGAACGCCGCTCTGGATCGAACACATCTGCGATCGCAGATTCCACGCCTTGTTCAGCGAAAGTTTGTGCTTTTTCTAGAAAACGGGTCAACGCCACTACATCGTCTTCTAAGCCGCGTAATTGGGCGATCAGCAGACGACCGATTGCCGGCAACAAAAATCCTATAGAGGATTGCGATCGCTCTAATATTTGTTTACATCTAGATCGATGGACAGGTTGACCGAAAAGTTCTACAATCTGACTGATTGCGGTAAATTTACCTATTGTCCAATCCACATAAGCATAGTAAAGATTTTCTAGTGATTGCGTTTGATTGCGGAAGCACTACATTAATATAAGAAAGTCTTGAATAAAGGACAGCAAACTAATGGATGTAAAGCTGATTTTAGCTGGATTAACAGTTATATTTACGCTTTCGTGCTTATTTTTTGGTACGAAAAATGGATTTTATGATTCAGATAACTATCACGGCAATGGCTCTGCACATTGAGATAACTCTGTAGACACTTGAACGACTTCCCATAGGGTGAGTTGGCTAAGAGCGCTCAGAACTTCTAAAGGGAAATTGAAGGAGGCAGAAGGCAGTTCTTGCAGGAGGCACTTATGTTTTACCTCAGTTGGGGATTGGAACCCGACAATAGGGAGAGCCACCAAATTAAAAATTTGGTGCTATTGTCTTAAACCCTTGCTCACCAGAGGTCGCGGCAGGAGACAGAGTAAAGCCGGAGCCACTCCGCCTCCAGAGCAGTTTTCCGCAAGCTCGAACTGCGCTCTGCCTGCTGCCTTCTTCGATAAACAGCAGGCAAACTGCTTTAGCTCCTAGTTTGATGGCTTTGTTGTTAGCCCACCTTTCCGAACCAGTGCGGGTTCGGTGGAGGCGTCCTCCCCAATCAAAAATCCGTATTCTCAGGGTGTAGGGGCGCATGATAAAACTTACCCCTAAGTCACAAAACCAAAACTTGCGTAACTTTTGGCTTTTGGGATATGTCCATGATGATCAGGTTTGAGGGGAGGAGAGCATGAGGGATAATCTGTCGGCATCCTCTCGCGTAGATGCTGCGGAAGCGGGTAGTGAATTAGAATGTTTGCCCTATAGTGTCCAGCATGACAATGAGGGTGTGTGCTTATTGGTGAAGATGGGGCCACACCGCATTTTGTTGGACTGTGGTTTAGAGGATATTTCATCGCTGGCAAAGGGGCTTACTAAGTCGGTAGGTGGTGGTAGTTCGCCCCTACCAGCAGATTTAGTTTTGATTAGTCACGCTCACCCAGATCACGCCAGAGGCTTACTGGCACTGCATAAAGCTTTTCCAAAGTTACCTATTTATGGCAGTGAAGTAACCAGCAAGTTACTGCCGCTAAATTGGCTAGACGAAGAAAGAGAGAAAATTCCCCAATTTTGTCATGCCTTGCCGTTGCGATCGCCTGTGGAATTTCAAGACGGTCTGGTGGCAGAATTATTTCCCGCAGGGCATCTACCCGGGGCAGTGGCAATTCTACTTACCTACACCACCCAACAGCGTACTTACAAGCTACTGTATACAGGGGACTTTTTCCTGTCAAACTCCCGCCTAGTAGAAGGTTTGCGTTTAGAGGAATTGCGGGGCTTAGACTTAGATGTACTAATTATTGAAGGTAGTTATGGTACATCTCGTCATCCTCACCGCCGCAACCAAGAAAATCAACTAGCAGAGCGAATTAATCGGGCGATCGCTGACCATTGTTCTGTCATCCTTCCCACCCCGGCTTTAGGATTGGGTCAAGAACTGCTAATGCTTTTAAGGTCACATCACTACTTTACCGGACGAGATTTAGATATCTGGGTAGATGGTGCTGTCGCCACTGGTTGTGATGCGTACCTAGAATTGCTACCCCACCTCCCCCCATCAGTACAGAACTTTGCCCGCCATCAACCCTTGTTTTGGGATGAACGGGTGCGTCCCCGCGTGCGTCGTTTACAACCAGAACATCGTCCCACTGTGGGCAAGTCACCTTGTATAGTCCTTACCGACTCTAAAGATGATTTGGGTAAGCACTGCCAACTAGACACAGGCCCTTGGCTGATTCTCCTACCAGAAAAGATTGATATAAAAGTTAACAAAGAATATTTAGCACCTACCAATGTCGAAACCTATCTTTTGGCTCAACATAGTGATGGCCCTGGCACTACGCAGCTAATTCATAATTTGCGACCCCAACACGTCGTTTTTGTCCACGGTTCTCCTGCCTACTTGGCAGACCTGACTAGCTTAGAAGAGTTACAAAACCGCTACCATGTACATTCTCCAGCAGCTGACACCTTAGTAGAACTGCCCATCGGCGATACATTTTTACAACCAGCAGCACCAGAAACTAACTATGAAGGCGAACTGACAGAGTTGGAAACAGTAATCACGATCACCATACCCAACGTGATTACTGCCGATCCGCGTTGGCGACAATTTGCCGATACTGGTTTAATCGAAGCTCGTTGGCAAGGGGAAGAATTAGTATTAAGGGGATTGTCCCAACGAGAACTGCTCAACCAAAATAGCGATCGCTATACATGGACAGATGTAGACTGTTGTGGTACTTGCCGACATCAAAGGGGGCAGAGGTGTTGGAACCCAGCCTCCCCGTTGTATAACTTTAAGGTAACTCTAGAAGGTTACTGTCCTGCTTTTGAAGGTTTATCTAGTCCTGAGTCCTGAGTGCTGAGTGAGGATTTATTACTCAGCACTCGGCCAGAAGTCAGAGCGGAAAATCCGGTCTTAGGGTCTCCCCAAAAAGAGCAATTTTCCAAGAGAGCGGCGGCTTTTGCCGTTGGTACAGCCCGCCGCCGGCTTCTGAACTTCTCCCCTTAGGAGATGCCAAGGGCGAATGGTGACTCAGCACTGATTATTCTGGATTCGAGTCAGTGTAACGGTTGTGGATGCGTTCAGCTTCGGGACAATCTTCTGTCATCAGAGGTTCCACATTACCGCGTGGTACTGAAGCCAATTTTTGCGTTACAGCACCAATGCTCTCGAGGCGAACCATTTCTTCCCAAGAACAAACTTCGTCTTCTTCTTCTGTTTCATAGCGTAGGGTCACTAAATCCCCCTCTATGTCGATGATGCGGGCGCGTTCAATCCAGCGTTGCTGGTCCCGCAAGAAAACACATACCTCGCGCCCATCGCAACAGAGTTGATAAATCTTGCGGTGTAGCATGTACTGTTTCTGCCTTTTTAAACAACGTAGTTAAACCTGTCAAAATCTGGGTTCTACCCCATTACATTACACCTTTAAGAGGTTAATTTCACCGTTCAGAACAAGTATGGTTGATGAACAAATCCCAAGATTTGCTTGGAGTTGTCAAAATATCGAGAAATGTTGGATCATCAATCAATGGTTGCTCTGGCAATGAACTCAATCTCCCTCCGGCTGGTTCTAGGGAATGTCTGCTTCATAAAAGTCAAACAATTGGATACCTGTCCTAACCAGGTTTATATTTGTTGGTGAGCCATTATTACCATTATGTAATAAAGAATACTCCAAAACAATCGTTGATTGCGGTTGTTTAACTTGCCTACTTTTAATCATTGGCATTACTGGGAAGTCCGGGGACTTGATTTTACTTTTACCCACTTGTATCTGATCTTAACGCATTCTCTTGCTGACCTTGATGGTTTTCAAGAACAAGAACCAAAGAGTTTTGAATTTTTAAGGTTTTTGCCTGATCATAACTAAGAAAAAAGCAACGAAGTATGGGGAAGAGGTAGAGGGGCAAAGAAAATGGGGGCAAAGGAGAAAGACCATGAGAAAATTCTCCTCTGTCCCCCATGTTTTGTAGGAGTATCAGCAAGATTTATATGGTAGGGGAAATTCCATAAGCACATTCGACGAGGATGCTTCTCGTTTAATTTGACCTGCGCGAACTGCATTGTATAGCGTTGCCAGGGCTGACAAATCCTGTTCCTGCCAGCATTTAGTGGCCAGCACTTGCTGGAGTAAACCCTCAGATTCAACACTAAGACATCCAGTTTGGAAGGCAGATTCAACGAGTGTGCGAATCATCTTGATTAGGGCAGAGTGAGCAATTTGTTACGTCAAGTGTGGAACATTTTTTTCTGCTACTAATTGATATGAAACATAAGTATTGTGTGATTATAATTACACGTAATTTGTGATTTGCATCACAATAATGGGTCAGCCCCAACTCTTGGAGACGCTACGCGAACATAGGGAAACATCAGCAATCAAGCAAAAAACTGGCGGAAATCTTCGTCTTTTTGACTTAATTGTACCCAGTTTAGGTTTAAGGACTGGAATTTTTGCACTAAGCGATCGCAAGCTGGACGTTCGGTAGCATAATGTCCGGCATCGATTAAAATGAGATTGCGATCGCGGCTTTCTTGAAACTGATGAAACTTACAGTCAGAAGTCAGATAAACTTGAGCGCCAGTTTTGGCTACGTCTGAAATGTAACTAGCCCCCGAACCGCCCAAAACGGCAACTCGTGAAATTGTTTGCTGTAAATCAGCAGTTGGGGAAAAAATCAAATTAGGGGGAGCAAGTCGGGTTTTAATGGCTGTGAGTAATTCCTGTAATGTTAGAAATGGCTCTAGCAAACCAACACGACCATATCCTAATCCTGCTTGTGTAGGTACTATGGGACTAACTTCTTTCAGTTCTAAAATCTGAGCCAAAACGTCAGCAGTACCATCCTGCACTTGGTCGAAATTGGTGTGAGCAGTGTAAATACCAATATTGTGAGTAAAAGCTAACCGTACCATTTCGGCGATCGCTTCACCAGTGCGTAAAGATTTGAGAGGAGTAAAAATTAAGGGATGATGGGCAAATATCAGATTAGCATTCAGAGCGATCGCTTCTTCGATTACTGCCAAAGTCGGTGTCAAACACACCAAAACCCGTGTTTTTTCCTGCAAAACTCCTGGTTCAATCTGCCAGCCACAATTATCCCAGCTTTCACACCAAGCGGGATTTGCCCATGCTTCAAACCAAGTAATTAAATCAGCAATTTTCATAATTATTTTCTTCAGCAATTTTTAATTTTTAATTGCTAATTAGTGTCTCTGTGGTTGAATATCTAATTTTAATGCTAATTGCTGGCGCATTTCTTGGAAAGGTTTGTTCCATACAGGGCTAGCATTCCAGTTCCACACTGCCACCGGGATAAGTTGTTCTTCAGCAAGATAAGTTAGCAGACGGTATTCATCTTCTGGTTCACGAGAAAAAGTAAAGGGATTGCGGTAGCCAGTATCACACAGTTTATAAGATGTGACCTGACCGTGATTAATACGTTGTAAAAGTTCTTTACCTTTGACGAGCAAATAATCTAAAAAAACTAGACTAAAAGGCTCTATATGTGCGCGTTTTTGTGGTTCTTTTTGTACCCATCTGGCCCACTCAAATCCATACATAAAATCATGAACGTAACGAAAGCGCATTTCTGTTTTATTTCCGAACATCTCTGTCAGAGAAACCATCTTTTCACCAAAAGCTGTTAAGAAAGGAACAGCGCCCTCATCTGCGATTGAAGCTTGCCTAAGCATACTACTTACCAGAAAATCAAAATCCCAGAAAATGTTTTCTGGAAAACTTTTGAACTGAGTATACACTATGGATTCGAGAGTTTTATGAAGGGTTGTGAGGAATTTTATATCGGTGTTTTGTTTAGTAATCAAATTTCCTAATTCTGCAAAACTGGTAATTAATGTCTTGTGGGGATTAAGTGACAATAGGTTTACAGACTGCTGGGCAAAAATTTCATCAATAAATTTAAAAGTATGAGTTGGTGTCAGTTCTTGCTTCATAGTAATTTAAATAGCCCAGGCAGCTTACACTAAATATTAGTGTATATCGGAAAAAGTAGGTTATTAAATAACCACAAATAAACTTAACTTTCCCATTTACAAATTGATACGAATTCTGGAAATCTTTATCTGGTAACTTGGCATGAATAATCTTTATGCTCAAGTTATCACGGCGAAATGTATTTAATGCATATGACCCAGCAGGTTACAATATTATACCCAACGAGTATGCAGTATAAACAGAGTATTTAAACTCTACAAAGCTACACTTTAAATAAACTACAATTAAGAACTATCTATCCCGAAATATGAACAACTAATTCTCTTGAATGGCTGCGCTGCCGGTGTTCCCAAATATAAATTCCCTGCCAAGTTCCCAGCACCAAATGACCACGATTAATCGGGATATGTTCAGAAGTGTGGGTGAGTGCGGTACGAATGTGTGCCGGCATATCATCGGGGCCTTCTGCATCGTGGATGTATTTGCCTGATTCTGGCACAAGTTTCGCCATAAAATTAGCTAGATCCACAAGAACATCGGGATCGGCATTTTCTTGGATAACTAAACTGGCTGAAGTGTGACGTAAAAATAAAGTACAAAGACCAGTTTCAACTCCCGATTCTGTAACTATGGCTTCAACTTTTGCAGTGATATTGTAAAAAGATTTGCCAGTGGTGGAAATTTTTAGTAACTTTTGGTAGTGACTCATTTAAAACAGTAATTATTGATGACAGTAAAAGCTAATTAGCAGTTCAATCTGATTGATTTGGTTGTTGTTCTGCCGTTGGTTAATCACTAGACTGAGTATGTCTTCTCCTAAAGAGCTTTAACACCGCATTTACAGAATTTTTTAGGATGTCAGGGATGATACGTGTGTTAGGCAGATTGTGAGACAAAGCTGTAATGTTAGCCTGATGTGGCTCTGGCAGGTGCAAACTAGACATCTCCAGAAATTAAATATGCGTTATCTAGAACCCTTGTAGAGACGCGAAATTTCGCATCTCTACATTCTTTTTCGGAGATGTCTACTATTTTTAGAGATGTTGTATCGTCTTGGTTGGTATTCATAGTTTTTGTAATTCAAGAATGAAATAAACTGTTACTTGATGTAACAAGGCAACAAAGCTTATTCCGGCAGTCACAAAACTAGTATATGTCAGCCCCTTTGGGGAAGTCAAAAGTCAAAAGCCAAAAGTCAAAAATTTTGAACCCCATACTTCGACAAGCTCAGTAACCATAAATAAATTTAGTTGCTCTGAGTCAACTGACGTAGTATTTCTTGCACTACGTGTCTCGAAATAAATTTTTGATTTTCCATAAATAAATTTAGCGCCAAGTCTGAGCGGAGGTTTCGTCCGATGATAACTTTGTAAGAGAGGGGCTTGTACCTTTTTATTTCTGGTCAAGGATTGAGAAATATCTTTTACTTGCTTCTGGTTTTCATTATAAGTCTATCTCAAGTTAACTAACATCTCTGAGTGGTATTCTTGAGGTGAAAATTTCAAATATTTATTCTGAAAATCATCTTGTTGGATTTTCCATTATTAATTTACGTTGTTTTGAATAACTTTAATTAGACTGGAAATAGTTAATAACGGCATGAGCGATCGCTTCATTACCATCCTTAGCAATTGGTTGAGATTGCTTTGGTGGTTGGGGTAACTCATGTAGAAAATCCCAAGTCCCCTGGAAAAACTCAGATGAGGTGATAATTTGATGCTGGTTATAATTAGTTATGCCTTGTAGTATAAAAGTTGCTTCGGCAAAGTCCTCACGCGGCATCGTAACAATTGGTACTCCTAGTAGTGTGGCTTCAGCAAAAGTGCTGTAACCGGGTTTAGAAACGACTCGCCCACAAATAAGCATAAAATCTACAGGGCGATATTTACGGTCATTAATTTTCACTAAATTAGGTAAATCAGGGGCAGATTGATCAAAGACGATGAATTGCCAATCTGGAAATCGCCGCAGGTTATCATAGGGTATTTGCTGTAAACCCAAGCCGCCAAAGGTCAACAAAATAGTTTTTTCAACTGGTGTAGTAATTCCCCAAAGAGAACGTAAATCATCAGCAGAGTAACGGGGGGAACCGCCTGTTAAGCCGACATCTGTGATATTATTAAAAGCTTGCATCGATTCATGGAAGGGAAGACGAAACAGGCGATCGCACTTTGAATACCAATCACTAATCCAATCAGCAATTGCAGTAAATTCGCCTCCCCAATCCCGGTAGATCAAGTCCCAGCCAAAGTTACTCATCATCCAGCAGGGGATATTTGCAGCTTTGGCAAACCCAGAAGCGAGGAAAGGAATATCTGCCAAGATGAGATTAACGCGATTTTGGCGGATAAAATTGACTTCTGAGGCAATCAGCGAATTTTGTTGCTTCTTAATATCGAGCAACTTTTCTAAAGTCGCTACTTTATCCATTGTCAAACCATCTGTTTGCACCACACCTAAATCAAATGCACGGGGACGATAGATAAAATCGCCTTCTATATAGCACTCTAATAACCAGCGTGGGGCAGTAGTCGCTAGAATTAACAGAACTTCTGGACATAATTTTTGAATTGTTGCAGCGACAGAAGCCGTGCGGGCAGCATGACCAAAGCCGTGGTTAGTTATGGCTAAGTATAAAATTGGACGTTCCATTTTAACGTTAGGAATTATAAATGATTAAATGTAGAATGTAATTGAGTTTCTAGCCAGTCTTGGATGGTGTATTCATTATTGAACAGCAAAATATTTTCATCTACTTCAGGAAGCTGAAAATTTTGTATTAGTTGTGCAAAAATCTCCTTTTTGATTCCTTGACGTTTTTTAGTCTGTTCATTCATTTGCATTCTTATATAAATTTCCTCTAGCGGAACATCAAGGTAAATTACTTTGGTTTTGTAATTATGTCGTTTTGCTACCTCTCTAAATCTGTCACGCAACCAACGAAAACAGTTTGTATCATCAAGAATGATGTCTTGTTCTAGCTGCATTAAATTGTCTAAAAGCCCAATTGCAATCTGGTGAGTATTTTCCCACTCTTCAACTGAAATACCATCTCCACCAAAACCAAGTCCTCGCTCTTTATTGATATCATCCAAACTTACATATGCACAGTTTAGGTAATTGACTATTGCTTTAGCCAAGGTACTTTTACCCGAAAATGCCAAGCCACAAAGTAAATAAAGGGTTTTCATTTAGTTCAGCAGAGTTAAGTATAGCTTCTTAGCTTGAGATAGTATAATGCACTTGTAAAAGTGCGTTACAGCACACCCTACTTATCCGAATACAAGTTCAGTTAAGCATTTATTTTTTCTCTTTGCGCCCTTTGCGACGGCAGTCGCTCATGGGGGAGACCCCCAAGACCGCGCTGCCTCTCCTTTGCGGTTCGTTAAAAAAATTTACTTTAACAAAGAGTTTTATACTTAACTAAACCGTATTGCTACTTATCCTAGATTTGGCAAAAACTGTGAATCGTCTCAACTAATAAGTCAATTTCCGATTCTAAAGTAAAGTAGTGGACGCTGGCGCGTATACAGCCAGGATCGGCAATTGTGCGAGTTAATATCTTTTGTAAGTCTAAAAATTGCACCAACTTGAGATGAGCTTGGGGCTGATTATTTATTAGTTGAAAAGAAACTATACCGCTTTCGGGTGGAGAAGTTCGCAAACATTTAATATCGGATAACGCCACTAACCGCCGCCAGAGATACTCACTGTTATGACAAATTTGCTCGTAACGTTCCTGTGACGTTCCCCATTGGTGATGAATTGCGATCGCCTCCCGTAACCCAACATACAACGGATAAGCTAATGTAGACACTTCGTATCGTCGCCCATCTGGAAGCCAATCCACAGGCTGAGATTGACTATCTACAACAATGCCATTCAAGCCAATAAATGTAGGTTTCAGGCTTTCTCGTGCTTCTGGTCGAACATACAAACCACCTGCACCCGCAGGGCCACATAACCATTTATGACCAGTGAAAGCATAAAAATCTACTCCCAATTCAGTCAAGTTTAAAGGCAACAAACCAGCAGATTGGGCAGCATCTATCAATAGTAAAGAATGATTATTTACGCATACTTCGGCAATTTTGTCAATAGGTAAAACTTGACCAGTATTCCACAAAACATGACTCAATATCACAAGACGAGTATTGGGGCGCAGGTGCTGGGCAATAACTTTTACGGGGTCGCCCTCATTTAAAGTCGCTTTTAGGGGACAGGTGGTAACTTGCACAGTGAATCTCCGCGCGATTTCCTGCGCTGTGGCAATCACGCCTGGGTGTTCGCAGTCTGAGAGCAGCATATGGTCGCCAGCCCGCCACTCAATGCCCCACATGGCGATATTACAGCCAATAGTGACATTCTGGGTAAGAGTAATTGTTTCAACTGGTGCATGTAACTCCGAAGCGATCGCTTCTCTTGCAGCTTGAGTCTGAGGTGCTATCCAGCGATACGCCTCATTGCCAAAGGGGCCTATCTGCTGAACATGAGCTTGAGTTTCGGTCATAGCATCCATTGCCCTTTGGGGCATCGGCCCTTGTCCGCCATAATTGAAATAAGTCTTATTTGCTAAAGCGGGAAATTGCTCTCGATGGCTATGCAACCTGGTTTGTGCGACAGAAGTACTGGTCATACCAATTTTAGATTTCGGATTTTGGATTAGTAATTAGTTTCTCATCTCCCTTATTCTCTCACTCCATTATTAATTAGACTTATCCACAAATAAACCTCAAAATAGCTGAAACCCTTACATAGCTGGCTTTTTAGCTTATATAAAACAGGAACCTCTAAAACCCTCTCCAGAGCTAGGTTTCAGCCAAATAAAGTTCTCATTTCCGGATAAGTCTATTGTCTGAGTTACTCCCAGAGTGTGCTAATTCTTGTTAACTTAAAGAAATGCTAATTAATGCTGAACTCCTACTGCAATACCAACGCTGTAAACGCCGGCCTTTTCTAGATATCCACGGTGACAAAAGTCAGCGCAATGCTCCCAATGAGTTGCTAAAGAAACTGCAACAGGACAAAATCGCCCATCAGATGAGTGCTTTGGCACAAATGACTTATCACCAACCAGATTATTCATACGGAAACTGGGAAAGGGGAGAGAAGGCAACTTTAGAATTGATGCAGCGTGGGGTTGAGTACATATATAAAGGAGTACTGTCAGCACCTTATTCTGAAGGATACACCTTACTAAGTCGTCCAGATTTACTGGTGAAACGGCCAGGAAAATCCTGCTTTGGAGATTGGATCTACATTCCGGCTAGTATTGAACTGGGTAAGCGCCCTAAGCAAGAATATCAAGTTGTTGCTGCATTTCACACCCAAGTGTTGGCAACAGTACAGGATTTGACACCAGAAATAGCTTGGCTGATATTGCGTACCAAAGATAGAAATTATCCTGTGGATTTGCTCAAATGGACACCACGGATGCAGCAGATTCTAGAGGAGTTTATTCAAGTTTTAGAGTTACCGAATCCGCCAGAGGTATTCATTGCCCGTCAAAAGTGCAATCTTTGCCATTGGTATAGTCAATGTTATGCGATCGCTCAATCTGAAAAACATCTCTCACTGTTACCAGGGGTAACACCCATTCGATACACTCAACTGCAAGCCTTAGCCATTACCACACTTGAATCTCTCGCTAACACCAGTCCCAGCGCCCTAGAAAACCTGCTTGGTTTTGATAGTGAAGTAGCGCCCAAGCTAGTAGTGCAAGCTCAATCTGCACTGGAAAAACGACCGCTTATTTTACCCTACCCGCTACCAATAAAAGATATTACATTCACAGCACCCATAGAGCTTTACTTCGATATTGAGGCACAGCCAGACTTAGATTTAGATTATCTTTTGGGGGTTTTGGTCGTTGATAGACTTGCCAACACAGAACGATTTTATTCCTTTTTAGCAGACAAACCAGAAGATGAAGAATTAGTTTGGCAGCAATTTTTAGATTTAGTTTGGCAATATCCCGAAGCACCAATTTATCATTTTTGTGTCTACGAGTTTGATACAGTCAAACGGTTGGCAAAGCTTTACGGCACTCCCTACGCCTCAGTGCGCCCTGTACTGAGCCGTTTTGTAGATGTGTATGAACAATTAACCCAAAGTGTAGCATTGCCCGTAGAAAGTTATGCCCTGAAAGCGATCGCTCGTTGGTTAGGATTTGAGTGGCGGGAAAAAGAAGCTAGTGGTGCCAAGTGTATTTATTGGTATGATCAGTGGCTAGAAACAGGCGATCGCACCTTACTAGAAATTATCCAAAGCTACAACGAAGATGATTGCCGCGCTACTCGCAGAGTGAAAGATTGGCTTGTTAATTTTTTTCAGGATGAATATGGTTTGCGACTAGCTTAAGTAATTTCGTATTTTCTAAAGGTTTTCAATTGGTTGGAATACATCTTATTTGTACTGGCGCACAGATATGCATCCCTAAGCGGACTTTTCACCGGTTCTGAAAACCAATACAGTTCAGTTAAGCATTTCTTGCTTCTCTTCCTTCTCTTGCTTCTCTTCCTTCTCTTGCTTCTCTTCCTTCTCTTGCTTTGCGACGGCAGTCGCTACAACTCTTGGAACCCCCCTTCGGGTTCACCAGTCGCCTACGGCGGGAAACCCGCCTACAGCGCTGGATTCACCGCAACGCGCTGCCTCTCCTTTGCGGTTCGTTAAAAAAATTGACTTTGACAAAGAGTTTTAGCCTTAACTGAACCCTATTGGTCTAATAGACTTATCCACAAATAAACCTCAAAATAGCTGAAACCCTTACATAGCTG